>JAGCMF010000036.1 GCA_017646625.1 Alistipes sp.
AACTTACCATCACGTGGCGCTCTGCTATCTGCGGCAACGATGTGGTAGAAAGCATAACCCTTCTTACCGTGACGTGCCAAACGAATTTTAACAGCCATTTTGCTATAAAATTTTATTGGTTAATAATTATACGCATAACCCATTCGGGTTTTTAAGCGTGCAAATATACAGACATTTTTCTATCTGCCAAAACATTTTGTGAAAAAATAGCATATTTAGCACGATATATCAGCCTAATACCTATGCAAATCGAAAAAAAGAAGACCACCAACCTGTGTTGATGGTCTTTATCTCTGTTGTGCCATGTCTCCTTTAATTTGGCATTAAAGGAGTCTGTTTGTGCGTTCGTCGGGGAACACAACTTTTGGTTGGAAGGTCTTTGCCTCCTCGAAGTCCATGAAGCCGTAACCCATGATAATGACGATGTCGCCAACGGCAGTCTTGCGTGCGGCAGCGCCATTTAGGCAGATGCAGCCGCTACCTCTCTCGCCCTTGATGACATAGGTCTCGATACGTTCGCCATTGTTGTTGTTTACAATCTGCACCTTCTCGCCCTCGATGAGTCCAGCAGCATCCATCAAATCTTCGTCGATGGTGATGCTCCCTACATAGTTTAGATTCGCCTCGGTGACACGCACACGGTGAATCTTCGATTTCATTCTCTCAATATACATAGCTTGGGTCGTTTCCTTGTTTACTTAATCTTGATGTTGTCGATAAGACGTATCTGGCCAGCCTGTACAGCGCAGCAGCCCTGAATGCGTGACGACTCATTCCAGTTATCTACGCGCTGCATGGTTGTGGCATCTACAGCCTCAAAGTATATTGTCTTGAGGAGTGGGTTAGAGTCGATGGTGTCGATAACCCATGCAGTGAGCTCTGCAGGTGTCATGCTCTGCATCTTGTCGGCACACTGGCTGATGGTTGCATAGATGTGAGGCGCTGCCTGACGATGCTCTGGCGTGAGAAGCTCATTGCGTGACGAGAGCGCAAGTCCATCCTCTGCACGAACGATGGCGCACTCAACAATCTCAATCTTTATGTCGAGTTGCTCGACCATAGCCTTTATTACGGCAATCTGCTGAAAGTCCTTCTCGCCAAAGTACGCGCGTGCAGGGTTCACCAAGGCAAAGAGGCGGCTCACAACCTGTGCCACGCCATTGAAGTGACCAGGGCGTGTGGCACCCTCCATGACCTTATCTACCATGCCAAAGTCAAATTGACGAGTGTCGGGCTCTGGATAGATATCCTCTACAGATGGCATAAATACAACGTCGGCACCTGCAGCCTCGAGAACAGCACAGTCTGCCTCGGGTGTGCGAGGGTAGTTCTTAAGGTCGTTCTTATCGTTAAACTGTGTAGGATTTACGAATACACTGACAACAACGGCGTCGTTCTCACGACGTGCACGTTCAACGAGTGAACGGTGTCCTGCGTGAAGCGCACCCATTGTGGGCACGAAACCAATACCCTCATGTGGGTAATTAGCTAAAGCTGCATTGAGTTCAGCAACGGTGTTTACTATTTTCATACTCATGTTAGAATGATGGGGCAAAGTTACAAAATAGAATGAAGATAGCAAGAAAAGATGACGAAAAAGTATATGCTATTGCTATTTTATACTATATGTGTAGCTTTTGTGCTATGCTATTTCTCTGTCGTATTATGCGGAAACTGCTCCATTGGCGTGTATGAGCCATCCTCGTTATAGGCGTAGCAGAGGGTCTCCAAACCGTTGGTGAGCACTATATATCGACTTTTGAGTACGGTGTTGTAGCGTACTGCCTGGTAGAATACCTCGCGGTCTATATTTATGTTTGACTCTTTACACTCAACAATGATGTGTGGTCTGCCACATCTGTCTACGACGACAATGTCGGCACGCTGTGCCATGCCGTTTATGTTTACCGGGTACTCCTCAACAATCTGCTCGGCATTATATCCGCATTGTGACTTTAGAAACTCGACAACATGTCGGCGTACCCACTCCTCGGGTGTTAGTACTAACCATCTGCCACGTACCTTGTCGAAGACCTCAATGCGGCCATCGGCATTACGTCGTGCTCGGAGATGTATGGGTGGGTAGTTGAGAGTTGGATACTGCATGACCTCTATCTAATATTATATCGGTTGCCCTCATCGTCAACATAGCAGCCGTCGGATGATGACCAACGCAAGTGTATGTCTCCATTCTTCGCTGATAGTATGCCATAACCTACCAATATGACGATGGCAATGACAATGGCCAGAGCAATGAATATGGCGAATAGAGTGGCGAAGCCAAGAGATGTGATAAGGTACGATGGGATTAGTAGTAAGCCTGAAATGAAGTGTCCTGTGTTGGCATGATATATAAACATGCCGATGATGAATAGCACCTGAAGACCGAGAAACACGAGTGTCACGGTGCCGAGTCCGCCACCAAACATCTCGCAGAGGATGAGTATTATGGTGAACACAGGCCATGAAGCGAGACCAAGCATCCAGAATATGCCGCCCTCTGATGGCATAACTCTACCATTGAGGAATAGACGAACGATTGATATGCCATAGAGGCAAATTGCAGTGGCAAAGGATATGAAGTATATAATCCTACGGAGCCAACTATGGTCGTTGAAGAACCATATGATATTATTCATAAACACACCATCCTTGGGCGATAGGGCCTGCCATATGACGAGTATGGCGATGATTATGGCAAGTAGATGGGCAATGGTAAACCTGCCATTAGATGTATATAATCTATAGGTCTTACGTGATAAGATGAATAGTGCCACTATAAGGCATGCTATGGCTATTGTGAATACAAGGTTATTCACACGGGGTATGTCGAAGCGGTAGTTGGTCAAGAAGTGCTCAACCCTTACATCTAAATCGGTATACCAGCTATTGTCGTTTGGTGCTGGGGAGTCGTTAATCTCATCGAATGTTACATATGCTGTGCTAACATATGCCTCCATACCGTTGTAGTCTATCTTCATCCAACCATCACATGGCTCCTCGAGTGAATATACGCTATCGTTCATAGAGAGCTGTGCTATCACCTCGGAGTTAGTGCTCGGCGCGGTGCGGATGTTTAGCGCATCTACAGTTACTATATACCAGCCTTGGGCATTTGCTGTGATGGTTATAAAGGATAGTAGTAATAGTGCTATTAAACACCTAATGAAGCATCTCATGGATTAGTCTTTTATTCTAATTTCTTACTCTGTATAGTACAAAACTAAATAAAATTTCACAAAGAAACAAAAGTTTTACCAATTCATTACTTTTAGTATGTCACCTCATTAAAAAAATGACTATCTTTGCTCGTCTTTAAATTGTACATGTTATGACAGTAAATATTGAAGAACGCGTGGCTCGAGCAAGGGGCTACTTCGAGAGTGGATACAACTGTGCACAGGCTGTTGTTATGGCCTATGACGATGTTATGGAGATGTCGGTTGAACAGCTGGCACGTCTTACGGCCCCCTTTGGTGGCGGTATGGGACGTATGCGTGAGGTGTGTGGTACGGTTAGCGGTATGGCCTTCGTTGCTGGTGCTATAGCGCCGTCCACTGATCCATCGAATCTCGAACAGCGCAAGGATAATTATGCCCTTGTGCAGAGATTTGCAAATGCCTTCCGTAGTGAGAATGGCGATATTGTATGTCGTAGACTTCTGGGTCTTGAGCCTATGCAGGTACAGGCGGAGACACCCATGCCATCGCAGCGTACTGCGGAGTACTACAAGAAACGCCCATGTGTGGAGTATGTGGCGTGTGCGGCACGCATCGTAGCCGAGTATATTAAGTCTAATGAGTAATATTATAATGTATATAGTATGGCAACAAGGGATTATCAGCAGTTGTGCCTGAATAGTAATTCGCAAAGTGTTGTTGCGGGCAAGGGACGAAATATTATACCTCCTCCTGAACGAGAGTCATTATGGCGAGCATATCTAAAGAAGTTTGGTGACCCTATAATCATCGTGCTTCTTGTCGTCTTTTGCCTATCTGTGTCTCTCTCGCTATATGAGGTATTCATGCTTGATGCATCTATGTCAATGATGTTTGAGCCTCTTGGAGTACTTCTGGCATTGCTCCTTGCCACGGGTGTAGGCTTTATCTTCGAGGTTAAGGCGGGTAGAGAGTTCGAGATTTTAAACCGTGTTAAGGATTCTCGACCTGTTAAGGTGCTACGTAGAGATGATGGCGGTAATGTTGTGATGATGCTCATCGAGAAGCAGGATGTAGTTGTGGGTGATATAGTGCGTCTGGAGAGTGGTGATGAGATACCTGCTGATGGTGAGCTGCTCGAGGCTGTCAAGATGTGTGTTGACGAATCGAACTTCACGGGCGAGCCATATGCTAATAAATATGTTGACGAGGCGGAGTTTGACGATGACGCTACATACAAGTCGAACTTTATGTTGCGTGGTGCTACAATAATTGAGGGTAGTGGAGTTATGGTAGTTACTGCCGTGGGCATGGATACAGAGGAGGGTCATGGTGTGGCGCGTGCAAGCGAGGGCTCAGATGTTGATACTCCCCTAAACATGCAACTCGATAACCTCGGTAAGTGGATATCGACGGCAAGCTTCGTTATTGCGGCACTCATCATTGTAGGTCGTCTGCTGCTGTTTGCATTTAGTGGCGGATTCACATCGGAGGATGTATCATGGGTTGAGACGCTTGAGTTTATATTTGCGTCAGTGATGATTGCTGTAACGCTTATCGTTGTCGCTGTACCCGAGGGTTTGCCTATGAGTATCACCGTGAGCTTGGCGATGAGTATGCGACGTATGCTAAAGGAGAATAGTCTTGTGCGCAAGCTACATGCGTGTGAGACTATGGGTGCTGCAACGGTGATATGTACTGATAAGACGGGTACGCTTACATGTAACCGTATGACCGTTGTTGAGTGTGAGATGCAGAGTGAGGCGATGCACGACGATATGGTGCGTTGCATGGCTATTAACTCTACGGCGGAGCTTACAGAGGAGGATGGTAAGCTATCCTCTATAGGAAATCCGACGGAGGGTGCACTCCTCATGTGGTTGCGTGACAGAGGTGAGAATTATGGGGCTTTGCGTGACGAGTGTAAGGTTGTCGAGCAGGTGCCATTCTCAACAGAGATAAAGTATATGTCAACAACAGTTGAGTATGCCTCGGGTCGCAGAGTTTGCTACATCAAGGGTGCTCCGGAGGTTGTCCTTGATATGTGTGGAACAATTACAGGTGGCAAGAGCAGGGCAGAGTTCGAGGCGTTGCTTGCTACATATCAGAGCAAGGCTATGCGTACTCTCGGCTTTGCATATCGTAATGTCGCTGATGATGGTACCCTTGATGAGGGTGTATTTATGGGTATTGTGGGCATTGCGGACCCTATACGCGAAGATGTTCCTCCGGCCATCAAGACATGTATGAACTCTGCTGGTGTGCGTGTGATAATCGTTACAGGCGATACTCCTGGTACGGCTATGGAGATAGGTCGTCAGATTGGCCTTGTTACATCAGATGATGAGGGACAGATTATCACAGGTCTAGCATTTGCGGCTCTCTCGGATGAGGAGGCGCGTGAGCTGTTGCGAGGTGATAGGCTAAAGATTATATCTCGTGCCCGCCCTGATGATAAGGCGCGTCTTGTTATGCTCCTGCAGGCAAATGGTGAGGTTGTGGCGGTGACGGGTGATGGTACGAATGATGCACCAGCATTGAGCAAGGCGCAGGTGGGCCTCTCGATGGGTGATGGCACATCAAGAGCCAAGGAGGCGAGTGATATAACCATTATTGATAACTCATTTGCCAGCATTAATAAGGCGATAATGTGGGGTCGTTCGTTGTATCTGAACATCCGTAGGTTTATAATCTTCCAGATGACTATCAACCTATGTGCATGTATGATTGTGCTTTTTGGTGCCTTCTTGGGCTTCGAATCGCCACTTACGGTGACACAGATGTTGTGGGTAAACCTAATCATGGATACCTTCGCAGCGATGGCGTTGTCGTCGTTGCCTGCTGATAGACGTGTGCTGGAGGATAAACCACGCGCCGTGGATAGTCATATCATCGATGGCGCAATGATACGCCGCATATTGTGTACCGGTGTGCTCTTCTTTGTCGTTCTTGCCGCATTGTGGCAGATGCTACGTTGTGTAGATGTTGTTGCACTTTCTGACGTCTTTACATCCGACACCATGACACTCTTTGCGCAGCGTGTGAAAACTATTGACGTTACTGCAGGTGAGCTTACTCCATATGAGATGGGACTCTTCTTCTCGGTATTCGTTATGATGCAGTTCTGGAATCTATTCAATGCGCGCTACTTCCGTACAAAGAGGTCGTTGATGGAGGATATTATTGATATGTTTAGAGATAGAGCACGTGTGCGTGAGTCATATAGCGCATACTTCCCAATCATTGCGTTGGTGATACTCTTTGGTCAGGTTCTGATTGTGAACTATACAAGTCAGCTATTTAGTGTTGCACCGCTGTCGTTGAACGACTGGCTATTGATAGTGGCTATCACAGCTCCTGTGCTCATTATCCCAGATATAGTACGCCTGGTGGTGAAGCGATAGGGGTGTGAGGGGCTACTCCTTGCAGTGGGGACACGATGTGTGCTCGGCAAGGATGGTGTGAGGCACGTGACCGTGCGAAATAAGTTGTATGGGGCAGTTGTAATTGAGCAACTGCTCCTCTGTTATTATATTAGAGTCGTGGCGGTGTACGTGGCGGTTTACGCATACGATGCTGCGTACAACACTCGATATGGTGCCCAGGTCGTGCGACACCATCATTATAGCCATCTTGCTCGATAGGTGGTGTAGCATGTTGTAAAGCTCATTCTCGAAGCGGTTGTCGACGAAATTGGCAGGCTCATCAAGGACAAGGAGCTTTGGCTGTGATATTATAGCTCGGCATAGCATGACGCGCTGTAGCTGACCTCCTGAGAGCTCCCCGATGGCACGATTGCGTAGGTCGGCGAGGGATGCCTGTTCAAGCACCTCGTCTGCGCGTCTACGTTCCTCCTTACCATATCTACCTAAAAGGCCTGTGTCGGCCTGTAGACCCGACATTATAACCTCGAGGACTGATATGGGAAAGGCCTTGTCGAAGCTCGATATCTGTGGTAGGTAGCCTATATGCTTCCTCTTGCCACGAAGCAATGATGTGCCGTAGGCTATGGTGCCACTATGTGGTACTACGCCCATAATAGCCTTGACCAGAGAACTCTTGCCGCCACCATTAGGACCTATGATGCCCACGAAGTCGTCGGCATATATATCGAGGTTTACATGCTCGAGTGCTGTAGTGTTATCGTATGTGACACCGAGGTCGCGGATGTTAATTATTACCTCCCTACTCATTTATATTGCATATTTTGTTTGTCACACTCCTAATTTCAAGTAGTATATCCTCTGATAGTGGGTCGGTCACTACTATCTCTGCACCACACTCATCAGCTATGGCGCGCACCTTGTTTATGTCGTATTGCGGTTGTATGAGTATCGCCTCAATATCGTTACTCTTGGCTCTCTCTACAAGTGTTGTAAGCTGTCGTGGTGACGGATCTTTACCATCTTGCTCGATGGCTATCTGGTCGATGCCGTAGTCATGTGCATAGTATGTGTATGCAGGGTGGTATATCATCATCTCCTTGATGCCAGCATTGGTTATGCTCTGCTCACAGTATCTATCTAACGCCTCGAGGCGTGCTATTAGGTTATCTGCTGCCGTGTCATACTTCGCCGAGTCAGGGTAGTGGCGCTTAATTGCGCTGTGTGCCGTGCGCACCATTGTCTGCAATGCACGTGGCGATGTCCAGATATGTGGATCTATGCCGTGTGCGTGGCTGTGATTATGCTTATGCTTATGGTTGTGTGAGCAGCATCCGGCCAGTACCTCAATGCCCTGTGATAGGTCTACAATCTCTGTAGTGCCATCAAGGCGGCTTGTTAACTGTTGCTCGAAGTTAATGAGGCCTGTTGAGAAGAGCATCTGTGCATCGCTTGCTGCGGTGAGCTGCTTGGCTGTCGGGTCGTATGTCTCGGGACTTGCGCCCTTGGGAACAAATACCTCTATCTCAAAGTCATTACAAGTAATCTCTGCAATGATGCTCTTGAGAGGAGTTATCGTTACAAATATCGTCTTTTTATTCGTGCTTTGATTCTCATGTGTGCACCCTACAAGAGTGCTTATGAGTAGTATAAATATCGCTATTTTTCTCATTGTTTCAAAAATTATTTGGCAAAGTTATAAAAAAGTGTGCGTAAATTTTGTTTTGAAGGTAAAATTTTAGATATTTGCACACAGAAAATATAAAACATGTGCAAAATGATTAAGAATGTAACCGAAAAAATAAAGTATATCGGTGTTGACGATACCGATATCGATTTGTTTGAGAGTCAGTATATAGTGCCAAATGGTGTGTCGTATAACTCATATGTCATTCTTGATGAAAAGGTGGCGGTGATGGATACTGTAGATCTGCGTAAGTGCGATGAGTGGCTCAATAACCTTGCCGAGGCGTTGGGCGGTAGAACTCCTGACTATCTTATTGTGCAGCACCTCGAGCCCGATCATGCAGGCTCTATAGCAAAGGTTTTGGATCGCTATCCTAACATGCAGATTGTTGCGTCGGATAAGGCTGTTAAGATGATGCCACAGTTCTTCTTCGATGTTGACTTCGAGGGTCGTACTATCGCAGTTAAGGAGGGCGGTACTCTCTCTTTGGGTGGTCGTACATTGCACTTCGCAATGGCCCCAATGGTACACTGGCCAGAGGTAATGGTGTCGTATGATAGCACTGATAAGGTGCTCTTCTCAGCTGATGGCTTCGGTAAGTTTGGTGCCTTGGCTCATGAGGAGGAGTGGGCCGGCGAGGCACGTCGCTACTACTTCAATATCTGCGGTAAGTATGGAGCTCCTGTACAGGCACTTCTAAAGAAGGCTGCAGGTCTCGATATAAGCATAATATGTCCTCTCCATGGTCCTGTGCTCACAGAGAACCTCGGTTACTACATCGGTCTCTATGACAAATGGAGTAAGTATGAGCCAGAGGAGGAGGGTGTTCTTGTGGCATATGCATCAATACATGGTAACACTGCCGAGGTAGCAAAGAAGTTTGCAGATATTTTACGTGCAAAGGGTGCGCGTAAGGTTGTTGTAGCAGACCTCTCTCGTACAGATATGGCTGCCGTTGTGGAGGATGCCTTCAAGTATAGCCATCTTGTAGTTGCTGCCGCATCATATGACTCTGACGTATTCCCTCCTATGCACGACTTCTTGCATCACCTTGCTATCAAGGGCTACTGCAAGCGCCGTATAGGTATCATTGAGAATGGCTCATGGGCACCAAGTGCAGGTCGCGCTATGCGTAATATAATCGATAGATTCAAGGATGCATCTGTTGTTGAGGATGTTGTGACAATCATGTCGCGTATGAAGCCTTCTGATCTTCCTGCTCTTGAGACCTTGGCTGATAACATGCTTGCTGCTAAGTGTGACCGCTGCGCACAGTAGTTTGTTGCTAACATATCATGAGAACCTGCTTGCATCGTCGAGCAGGTTCTCTCTTTTTATGCTATTGAGCATATGCCGAGGTGCCAAATATAATTTGGCGGATTGACATAATTTGCATATCTTTGTACGTTATTCTGTAGGAATTAAAATAATATTCAATATATGATAAAGTCAATGACCGGTTTCGGTAAAGGCGAGGCCGTATGTGGAGATAAAAAGTTTCGTGTTGAGTTGAGATCGCTGAACTCAAAGCAACTCGATTTAAGTGTTAAGGTGCCAGGTAGGTATCGTGCTGTGGAGGCCGATCTTCGTGCCCTTGTGACACGTGGTCTGCAGCGTGGTAAGGTAGACTGCTTCGTGTCGTATGAGGCTGCCGTGGCAGATACCACAGCACATATTAATGGTGCCGTGTTCAAGGCTTATGCCGACGAGATACGCAAGGTGTGTGGTGATAATGGTGTTGCCGTGGAGGGTGATGCGCTGCTCGCAACGATTATGCGTATGCCAGATGTTGTGACAAATGACGATGCCGAGGCCTCAACAGAGGAGTATGAGGCAATCATGAGTGCTGCTGCGGATGCTGTTGCGCAACTCGATGCCTTCCGTATTCAGGAGGGTGCTATACTCATAGCTGACCTTCTTAAGCGTATAGACCTCATAGAGCAGTACAGACACGATGTTGAACCATATGAGAGTGCTCGCGTAGAGGTTATAAAGAGTCGTATTCGTGAGAACCTTCAGAAGTTGGCTGTGGAGGTCGATAACAACCGCTTGGAGCAGGAGATGATATTCTACATCGAGAAACTTGATATCACAGAGGAGAAGGTGCGACTCGACAATCATTGCAACTACTTCCGAGAGGTGGCTGCCGAGGAGGATGCTCCAGGCCGTAAGCTCGGCTTCATAGCCCAGGAGCTCGGTCGCGAGATAAACACTATGGGCTCGAAGTCTAACGAGGCCAACATGCAGCGCCTTGTTGTTAAGATGAAGGATGAGTTAGAGAAGATAAAGGAACAGGTACTCAATATTTTATAACTATGCTATTATGGGTAAATTAGTTATATTTTCTGCCCCAAGTGGCTCGGGTAAGACAACAATCGTTAGAGAGTTGCTCAAGCGTTTCGACTGCTTCGAGTTCTCCATATCTGCTACGTCGCGTAAGCCACGTGGTCAGGAGCAGCATGGCGTAGACTACTATTTCATGACAAATGAGGAGTTTAAGGCGCATGTTGAGAGTGATGACTTCGTGGAGTGGGAAGAGGTATACCAGGGTACATGTTATGGCACGCTTAAGGCCGAGATGAATCGTATCTGGGATAATGGTCATGTTATACTCTTCGATGTGGATGTTATGGGTGGCATAAACCTTAAGCGCCTATTCGGTGAGGATGCATGTTCGGTGTTTATCATGCCTCCATCTGTTGAGGAGTTGGAACGTCGCCTTCGTGGCCGTGGTACTGATGCCGAGGATGTCATCCTCAAGCGTATTGCCAAGGCGGAGTTTGAGTTGTCGAAGGCTGATGCCTTTGATCATGTAGTCGTTAATGATGATTTGCAGGAGGCTGTGGATACTACAGCAGCCATAATTGCAGATTTCATAAAGTAGTTTAGAGATGAAAAAAAGAATGTTACTATACTTCGGTTCGTTTGACCCTATTCATCGCGGTCATATTGGACTTGCCGAGTATGCTTTAGATAAGGACCTTGCGGACGAGGTGGCACTTATCATATCGCCACAGAATCCATTTAAGGCAGATGTGTTGCAGACCCCAGAGTATACGCGATTTGAGATGGCGGAGATGGCCTGCAGAGAGTCGAAGTATCCAGAGAGGATTAAGCCATCTGTTGTGGAGTTTGTGCTCGAGAAGCCATCGTACACCATAAACACCCTTGACTATCTCAAGGAGAATCATGGTGGCGATATGGAGTTTGCGATAATCACAGGTAGCGATATATGGGAACGCTTCGACGAGTGGAAGGAGTACAAACGTATCCTTGCCGAGTATAAGATATATGTCTACCCTCGTAAGGGATATGCTGTTGAGAAGTTTGCCGACCGCGTAACAATTCTTGAGGATGCTCCATATGTGGAGTTTTCGTCTACAGAGGTGCGTGGCAAGGCAGAACGTGGCGAGGATATTCGCAATATGGTGTCGCCATCTGTTGCAGAGTATATCGTGAAGAATCAGTTGTGGACACCCGCAGGTCGCATTGTGCGTATCACCTCGATGATAGAGTCGGGTGATGAACGTGATGTGTTGTATGTGGAACGTGGCAAGTGCTACTTCCAACATAACGAGTGGGGTAAGGCTATAAACGACTTCAACCGTGCAAAGGCTATAAACCCAGCTAATGAGGAGGCGAAGCAGCTTCACGATATGGTATATGAGATTTTGTCATTCCGTTATAAAGATATCTATAACCCTTAATAGTGGTGTGCAATGATAGAGATTGATGATAAGATTGTTAGCGTGGATCTCCTTCGCGAGTGCTTCTGCTGCGATTTAGGTGCCTGTAAGGGTATATGCTGTGTTGAGGGTGACTCTGGCGCACCTCTCGATATTGACGAGGTAGATATCCTTGAGGAGGAGTGGGAGAACTATGCGCCTTATATGACCGAGGAGGGTAGGGCTGCTGTTGAGGAGCAGGGTTTCATGGTTGTGGATGCTGATGGCGATTATACAACACCCCTGGTCGACAATGCAGCATGTGCCTATGCTTTCGAGGAGAATGGTATAACCTTCTGCGCTATTGAGAGGGCATACCGCGAGGGCAAGTGTTCGTTTATTAAGCCTATATCGTGTCACCTCTATCCTATTCGTGTGACACGCTTCCGCAATGGCTCTGCTGGTCTTAACTACCATCGCTGGGCGGTATGTGGCTCGGCACGCGAGTGTGGTAAGAAGATGGGACTTCCAGTATACAAGGGTTTGAAGGAGCCAATTATCCGTGCCTTTGGCGAGGATTTTTACCATCAGATGGAGCTCGCCGAGGATATGTTGAAAGAGATGTAGTGAAAAAGGATTGAGTGATGAAATATAATATTTTAGTTACTGCACTCATATGTGCAATGTCTATTTGTGTGTTTGATGTGACAGCACAGGATAGTCTTGCGGTTGTTAAGGCTGACACCACACAATTAGATAGTGTAGCATCTCATAGACCTGCCCAAGTGCGTCCTACACGTACGCTTGGTCAGGTATCAGTTATTGATACTCTCGCTACGGAGAGTGCTGCAATTAGCATTGTGCTATTCAATGATAACACATGGCGTTATGTGTTGTCGGAGGATTATAAGAACGACCCCGAGATCTTTAATGATCACTGGGATACGTCGGCAACACACGCTTATAAAGATTTAACTCTTGACTCTCTTGCCGAGGCGACACCTATACGCCTTGTAGACTCATTGGAGAGTTATCACTATCCATATATAGGTCGTATAACATCGCGCTATGGTCCACGTCGTGGTCGTGCACACCAGGGTATTGATATAGCGCTAAAGGTTGGTGATCCTATATATGCAACATTTGATGGTAAGGTTCGCTTTGCAAAGGCTGCGGGTAACTATGGTAACCTTATCGTAATACGTCATAATAACGGACTTGAGACATACTATGCCCACCTATCGCAGATCGATGTTGAGTCGGGCGACTGGGTGGTTGCTGGTCAGCAGATAGGCCTTGGCGGTAGCACGGGTAGAAGTACAGGCCCACACCTCCACTTTGAGGTGAGGTACAAAGGACAGTCGTTTGACCCCGAACGTATCGTTGACTTCTCTAATGGCAATTTGCGCCGTGATGAGTTGCTCCTGAAGCGTCGTCACTTCAGCATATACTCGAAATTCGAGCAGGACTTCGATGATGAGGTGGAGGTAGCACGTCAGGAGGAGGCGGAACGTAAGGCTGCGGCAGCTGTGCAGTATCACACGATACGTTCTGGTGACACCCTTGGTGCGCTTGCCCGTAAGTATGGCACTTCGGTGACACGCCTATGTCAGCTTAACGGCATCAAGTCTACATCTATTCTTCGTATTGGTCAGCGTCTACGTGTGAGATAGCAGGTGATGTGACATTAGGTACTATTTATGCGAACATTAAGAATTATGATGGTTGTTGCGGGATATGCTTTTATCGCCGCAACAACCGTTTTTGCTGGATGTGCACATGGCGTTCAGAGTGCCACAAAGAGTGCTGGATATAATATTGTTGACACGCTGCTCGAGATGCCAGCATTGATACCTACACCACGAAGTGTAGAGATAGGTGAGGGAACTTGTAGACTCGAGGCTGTGGCAATGGTATCGTGTGGTGGTGAGGAGCTTGCTCCTGCTGCCGACTACCTAGCAGAGCATCTTGGCCTGCAGCGTTGTGATGCGCGTGGCGCTATCCATCTCGCTTACGATCCTATGCTTTTAGAGGAGGAGTACGACCTTAATATCTCGGATAGTGGTGTTGTGATTGTTGGTGGTGGATATGGCGGTGTCTTCAATGGCGTAGTAACACTTATGCAACTCTTCCCTGCGGATGTTTATCGTAGCGCTGTCGCATATCCTGTAGATGTACCATTGTGTGCCATACATGATATGCCGAGATTCGAGCATCGAGGCTTCATGCTCGATGTGTGCCGCACATGGATGGATAGGGAGGCTGTAAAGGATTTTATCGACCTACTTGCATATCATAAGATAAACTCATTGCGCCTGCACCTGACGGATGATGAGGCGTGGCGTATAGATATTGAGTCGCATCCAGAACTTGCGCGTATTGGTGGCTTCCGTGGTGGCGATAGCCCTATATGGCCTCGCTATGGTAAGTGGAACGAAAGGTGGGGTGGCTACTATACGCATGATGACATACGCGACATCATCGCCTATGCCAAGGTGCGAAATATAGAGGTCGTGCCAGAGATTGATCTTCCGGGACATAGCCTATGCATGGCTACTATGCACCCCGAGATACTTTGCGACTATACGCCAGATACATCGCGTGCCTTCGGCTACGATACGCGTTCTGCATTCTGTGTGGCGCGCGAGGAGAACTATGAACTGCTTGCTGACATCCTCGGTGAGGTATGCATGCTCTTTGAGTCGGAGTATATACACATCGGAGGTGATGAGGTCGATATGTCGCAATGGCGCAGATGTCCGCACTGCCAGGCACTGATGCGAGATAGAGGTATGTCTGCAACGGAGGAGTTGCAGCAATACTTCATGTTGCGAGTCTCGGAAATTATCGCCCAGCATGGCAAAAAGCCAGCGGTGTGGAATGAGGCTATAGATGGCGGTATGCTTGCCGATAATACATTGGTATATGGCTGGGAGGGTGTAAAGGAGTGTCGTGATGCGGCGCAGAGCTACAGCACTATCGTCATGCCTGGTCAATATTTCTATTTCGACATGAAGCAGTCGTCACGTGAGCCTGGTCACGATTGGGCTGCAATATTTGATTGGAGTAAGACATATGCATTCACTCTATCTGGTCAGGGCTTTGATGCTGTAGCGCAACATAATGTTGTGGGCTTCGAGGGCTCATTCTTTAGTGAGTTATATGCCTCACACAATCCCGAGAGTGCCGACTACCTCGAATACCAGACGTTCCCTCGTATGCTCTCACTCGCCGAGATATCATGGGTGGCAGATGATATTCGTGATGCGGAGGCCTTTTATAGACGTATGGTGGAGCATTATGTGCGCCTTGATGCTATGGGTGTCGCATATAGACTTATGCCTCCATGTGTAAAGTATGAGGGGGGCGTGTTGCGAGCCTCGGTGGACGATGGGAGTGATGTCTATTATAGTGTGGAGGGTGGATGCGAGGATGTGCTCTACAATGAGCCTATTACGACAAGTACACCAGCACTATATTCGTTTATGTCACGTAGGGGTGTTGCTACATCGCCTATCTCTGCCGTAGCTTCCCATTTTAAGACTATAACTCCAACATTCGATATTACATCCTCAATGACCGAAAGCGAGAAGTTCTCGTTCGATAAGGCGGAGAGTTATGGTCGCCTTGCGCGTACTGTCGGCGCAGCTGATGTAGGCGACTGGGTGATGTTTACCTTTGATGCACCTGTGTCGTGCCGTCGTATGAAGGTCGCTACGGGTAACTTCCAGCTACCTCGTTATACATTCGAGAATGGATATGTGGAGGTTAGCTATGATGGTGTTAACTTCGAGAGGGTAGGTGACCTATACTGCGGTATGTTCTTTATCGAGTCACCCCAGCAGCCTATCAAGGCTGTGCGCATAACATCCACGTCACGTGGCAATGGCGCAGAGTGGGTGTCTATACAACCACCCACCATCTGGCCAAAACTATAGACTACTCCTTGTTTGCCTCACGCGCCATGAGCATGAGTGCCCGTGGTATGTGGCAGTAGCCTGCAGGATTCTTGGTGAGGTAGTCTTGATGATACTCCTCGGCAATGTAGAAGGAACGTAGTGGCGCCACCTCAACGGCCAATGGCTCGCCAATGATACGTTCCATGCCGTTGTACATGTCGCGTATGGTGTCTATATCCTCCTCTGCGGTGTAGTATATGCCTGTGCGGTAGCGTGTGCCGCAGTCGTTACCCTGTCTATTTATTGACGTTGGGTCTATTGATCGGAAGAATAGATCTATGAGTAACTCGAGGCTCACCTCATCGGGGTTGTAGCTAATATGTACCGTCTCGGCATGTCCTGTGGTGTCGGTGTATACCTCCTCATATGTTGGTGCTGTGGTGTCGCCATTGGCATATCCCACCTCTGTGGCTACCACACCACGCACCTGCTTGAAGTAGTGCTCTGTACCCCAAAAGCATCCTCCTGCAAAATATATCTCTTTCATCTCTTACTTGTTAAATAGATGACGTATGAACATCATGGGATTGTAAATCAACATTCGTGGTCCTGTCCATCGCATCACCATGCGTATCTTCTCACGCATCTCTGGCTTATAGCAGTGTATAGGACATCGTTTGCACGCTGGCTTGTCATCACCAAACTTACACCTGTCAAGTCGTTTATGTGCATAGTCCATTAACTCTTTGAACTCCTCGGTGGGTGTATCTATCTTTAACTTATGCCGGCAGTAAAGCCCAATCATTTTATCTACCGTCTCTTTCTCTCTATCTATACGACTCTTCATTATCATTATCAATTTTGTGCAAATGTAGTGAAATATAGTAAAAAAATGATAATATATTCTTAAGTAATATTTATAGTACTATTGAAATTACAAATGTAGGGGACTGTGATAGTGTGTATGATAGTTTAATTGCCTATATGATGAGCTGATGTTACCTGTATTACAAAAAAAGAAGGAGGTAGAACGTTAAGAACTATACAGAACAATATGGGCGATAGCGAGTGGTTATTTAGAGTACGATGGTCGTATCGTTAAGGTCGATACCCTCGATGCGGTCAATAGTTTCATTGCCGAGTTTGAGGCGACAACAGATAACGATAACGAG
>JAGCMF010000037.1 GCA_017646625.1 Alistipes sp.
AGTCAGCCCTTCATATGTTGGGAGAGTGAATAAAAAGATGTAGTTTTAGGCTTGCGAAGCCCGAAAAAGCGGAGTTTACTGAACGTAAATGAGCATTTTGAGGGCAAGCGTAACGACAAAATACACTTTTTATTCACTCTCTCTTTATGCTCTATTAGAAATACTCTTTACGATAGTGATAACTATTGCGCAGCTGCTCGAAGTCTGCGAGGTGGCGCTTGAAATGTTCACTCTCACTGTGAGCATCGAAATAATTATCTATTGTATCACACATCTCGTTCCACGATATCAACCTTGCCTCAACACTCTCCACACCCGATGGATACCAACCATTCAGAGGCAAGTCGAAGTAGCGAGCCACCGCACCAACAACTGCCGCTGTGGCATTAGCCTTACCCTGCTCCGAGTACCCAGCAATATGTGGCGTAGCAAATGCTGCACCAGAGGCGAGAGACTGCTCAACATTAGGTTCGCCCTCCCACACATCGAAGTAGTATCTATGACCACTACGCATAACAGCCATATTATCCACAACACCTCCACGTGACGCATTAATAATAACGGCATTATCATGCATCATATCAATCAAAGTATCATCTACAAGATGATATGTTGAAGCATCAAGCGGAGTATGAAGTGTAATGATATCACAATGACGCGCAAGCTCCTCTAACTCCCTGAAGTCGCCCCCCTCTCGCGCCTTACGTGGTGGGTCGCACTCCATGACATTGAAGCCCCAATGACGCGCATAACGAGAAACCAGCGAACCTACATTTCCAACACCCACAACGCCAAGCGTGTAGTCACCGCAAGCGCCACCATCACCATCTACAATATGGCGCAAGGCTGCGGCCACCCACTGCAACACACCACGCGCATTGCATCCTGGCGCTGAACACACCTCTATGCCAGCGGTGTTGCAGAAGTCCATATCTATATGGTCACAACCTATTGTTGCCGTGGCAATAAGTTTCACTCTCGAACCCTCAAGAAGCGACCTATCGCAACGGGTTCGAGTTCTTATTACGAGGGCATCGGCATCAACAACATCTGCAGGCCCTATATCGGCACCTCCGAGATACTTGACCTCAACATATGGTTCCAGCACACCACATATGTATGGTATGGCCTTATCTACGACAATTTTCATACTCTATCTCTACGATATTCATCAACTTACTCACCCACCACTATAGATATATAGCTATTCACCTATTAACCACTCCTCGACGCCATGCAACATGGTGAACAAAAATTTGGTCTGGGATCGTAATTTTTAGCAAATATAAGTATTTTTCAACAAAAAATTACTAAATTTGCATGATATTTTGGCATACGAAACTATCAAAAGAGAGCTATGAATAGAAAGACGTTTGACCCCAATGGAGTGATACCAGATAATGGTAACTACTTTGGCATTCCCCTTTCGGCCGAGGATGCCGCTTTGGTGCTTATATCAGCGCCATGGGACACCACTACATCTAATCGCAGTGGCAGCTCATACGCCCCCGATGCCATAATTGAGGCATCACGCCGCATAGACTTCTTTGAGCCCATGTCGCCATATAGCTGGCGTAAGGGCATAGCGACTGCCGCAATAGACTACTCCATTCAGGATGCATCACACCGCCTGCGTTCAGATGCTAACCGCGTAAAGAAGGTGCATGATGATGTCACAGGCTCTCCATTTGACCATCTCGTATACGAACGTAGCTTACGTCGTGTCAACGAGGGCTCGGCAGAGATAAATGCCAACATATACCAACAGGCGAGGCAGTGGATAGCAAAGGATAAGATTGTAGGACTCGTTGGCGGCGATCAGTCGACAGCATACGGTCTTGTTCGTGCCATAGGCGAGAAGCATGGTAGCATAGGAGTCTTACACATAGGCTCAAACTGTGACCTTCTTGAGGCACATGAAGGCTTCGAGCACTCATATGCCTCCATCATGCACAACATATTACGCGACGTAAACGAGGTAGAACGTCTCGTATGTGTTGGTGTGCGCGCCTTCCGCCCCATTGAGTGGGAACGTGCATCAACAGACAGCCGCATAGAGCTATTCACTGGTCAGGATATATGGTCAAAGCACTTTGAGGGCATCACTTGGGCCTCTATATGTGACGACATCATTGCAAAACTGCCAGACAACGTATACGTATCACTCGACATCAATGGCCTTACGATTGAGTGCTCACCTCGCACAGGCACGATGGTAGCTGGTGGCCTTCGCTTCCCCGAGGTTGTATACCTTCTCAACAAACTCGTCGACTCTGGGCGAAAGATTGTAGGCTTCGACCTTACGGAGGTGGTACCAGACCTTGAGGACAAGACGAACGCTGCGATTGCTGCACGTCTACTCTACAACATGTGCTGCATGGCACTTAAGAACCATGATGCACCATACGTACTCTAATAATAGTCAGATAGTAGTAAACATCTAAACAAACATAGTTAACATGTTACCATACACTAAATTTGGCAGAGTAAAGCGCAACCACATTCTTTCACAGCGCGGAAAGAACTTTTTGCAAGCACCATGGGCCGGCGGCATAGTACTCATCGTATGCGTAGGTATAGCGATGCTATTAGCAAACCTACCTGCCACATCAGAGATATATCACCACCTACTACACATGAAGCTTGGCCTCTATATAGATGGTGAGCTATTCCCCAAAGAGATGAATCTCGAGAA
Organism: Alistipes sp.; assembly: GCA_017646625.1. Lineage (GTDB taxonomy): Bacteria > Bacteroidota > Bacteroidia > Bacteroidales > Rikenellaceae > Alistipes. The sequence goes on from JAGCMF010000037.1 coordinate 2,696, forward strand.
GATAATTAACGACGGACTAATGGTGGTATTCTTCTTCTCCGTAGGTCTCGAGATACGACGCGAAATATCCCACGGACAGCTATCAACACCCAAGAAGGCGATACTACCCGTTGTTGCAGCCCTGGGTGGTATGATTGTCCCCGCAGTGATATATGCAGCCTTCAATGCCGGCACAGAAGTATCTAATGGATGGGGAATACCCACAGCCACAGATATTGCCTTCGCCATCGGTATCATGTCATTGCTTGGCGACCGTGTGCCGCTATCCCTCAAGGTGTTCCTTACCGCAGCAGCTGTTGCCGATGACCTTGGTGCCATCTTCGTCATAGCATTATTCTATGGTGAGACCCCCAACATGATGCTCCTCGGCATCGCTGTGGCTATAATGGTGGGCATATACTTCATGCGCCGCATGGGTGAGTTCAGAATGATTGCATATATCATCCCCGCCTGCGTCGTGTGGATACTCTTCTACTACTCTGGCGTGCATGCCACAATATCGGGCGTGGCAATGGCTATGCTCATCCCCACAACACCACGCTACAGCCGTTCATACTTCCTACACAAGGCCGACATTATCGAGAAGGGATTCTCGGGAGCAAATGAGATTAAGGATGAGAATGAGGCAGAGGAGTCTCGTATGTACTACCTACGCCGCATGACGCAGATATCCAACGGTTCACAGAGCATGAGTCACCGCATGGAGCATCTATTGATGCCCTATGTAAACTTTATAATCATGCCAATATTTGCCCTTGCGAATGCTGGCGTACACATCACCTCGGTTGAGTATTTCAACATCTTTGAGTATACACCAGAGATTGGCTCTATAGGCATGGGCATATTCTTCGGACTAATCCTTGGCAAGCCTATCGGCATCTCCCTCTTCAGCTTCATAGCCATCAAGTTGGGCATTGCCGAGAAGCCATCGGGCGCCACATGGAAGATGCTCATCGCCGTAGCGTGCCTCGGAGGTATAGGCTTCACAATGTCTATATTTGTTGATAACCTCGCCTTTGACAAGCTCACGCAGCAGGAGTTTATCGACATGGGTAAGATTGCCATACTCATGGCATCAACAACGGCAGCCATCGCTGGATCACTACTCATCATACATGAGGCAAAGCGCACAAAGAGAGATAGATCTTTAGAGTAAATATGAAAAAAATAGTATCCGTAGCATTAATAGCCATCATCTTTGCAATGGTGGCATGTGGTCGCAAGAGTGAGGTTACAGTAGCCCCTACGACCATGCAGACAAGTGCCGACTCAATGTCATATGTCATAGGTATGAACATTGGTCGCAACCTCATAGGCATTGACTCATTGCTAAACATCGACATGGTGTGCGAGGGTCTGCGCGATGCCTACAACGACACAGAGAAGCTCAACAGCGAGGAGGCACGTGCCGCATATCTCAAGTATATGAACTACGACATTTATGAACGTGTTAAACTCTACGAAAATCAGTTCTTGGAGGACCTACGTAAGCGCGACCGTAAGTTCGTGGCAACAACATCTGGTCTGACATACAAGATACACGAACTTGGAAACCTTAAGAAGACAATACGCAATAACCGTGACACTATCAACATCCGCTACCGCATTATGGATCAGGCGGGTAATATTATAGACACCACATATCTCAACGCCGACACACTGCGTCTTGCTGTAGGCAGCCTCTCAAGAGGAGTAATAGAGGCAGCAAAGCTCATCGGTGAGGGCGGACACATGGAGGCATGGCTACCATCGAACCTCGCCTTCGGCTCTGCTGGCTGCGACTCACTAAACGTTAAGCCAAACACGATGCTCTACTATGAGTTGTGGCTCATAAATGTTGAGAAGAGATAATAATATAAAACTAAATAACAGATAATAACGTATGAAGAAAATCCTAATCATGATGGCTGCTGCTGTAGCCCTCATATCATGTGGCGATAAAAACCCACTTCTTTTCGACGAGACAAAAGTTCGAGTTTATAACGATGTTAACGCAGAGTTCGACACAATGTCGTATGTTGTAGGTATGAACCTCGGTCTTGGCATGAGCCTACAGAATAATAACATAGACTTCGACCGCGACATCGTCACCAATGCAATCCTCGACGAGTTCAGCAAGGAGACGGTAGACTACGACTTCTTGGAGGAGAACACACGCACAATGCAGCGCTTCCAGGGTGAGCACCTTCGTCCATACAATATGGCAAAGCGTTCTCGTCAGTTCGGCTCCGACACGCCAGATACTCTAACACTCTATAACGATGAGTTCACTCCAGAGAGCATCTCTCGAATTTATGGTTATGAGTATGCATACTTTATGCGTCGCTTCGACCTCCCAGTTAATATTCATTGGGTAATAAAGGGTATTAACGATTCGGAAAACGTCACCAAAGTGGATGATATCGACTCTATCATGATGGTTGATGCTGCTACTGCTCGCAAATACATGAATGAGTACACATCAACTTCATTCCTCGAGCATAACACAGAATGTACTCGCCGCTGGTTAGAGAATGTAGCACAGCATGAGGATGTGCAGATGATGGTTGTTGAGGGCGACACACTCTACTACCGCATAGAGAATCCAGGTAACGACCTCAAGCCATCAGGTATTCACGACACCGTATCATTCGACTATGATGTTTACGCACGTAATGGTCGTCCAGTGGAGTCATTGGCTCGACGTATCAAGAGCCTCAAGGAGAGCCTCGAGAGAACTCGCAATAACACACAGATTGACTCTGCGACACGTGCATTACTCGTCAACCAAATCGAGGAGCAGCTTCACACATCCGAGAACCTACGTATACCATTGAAGCAGGCAACTATAAAGGGTGCACGCTACGCTATGCAGCAGCTTGGCGTGGGTGGTAGCATGACAATGTGGCTTCCATCATCACTCGCTTATGGATCACGTGGTAATCGTGCCGTTGCCCCTAACGATGGCATCATCATGCACGTGACACTCGCAGATGTTGTGAATGTAGACCCATCCGAGACTGGAGAAATCATCACTCCCGGCAAGGCGAAGATAACAACATTGCCAACACCCAGCAAGACAACGCCTATTGTGCCATCACCAGGCACTGTGACACCACAGCCTACCGAGGAGTAACATAGGCCTTATTTATTGGGATAATCCCTTTTAGAGTATACGATATCGGCGGTGAAGTCTATTCACCGCCGAATTTATTTTAATAGTTAATATAGTATAGAGGCTAAAGCTCCATACCTTGACGCACAGCCCTCATCACATCCTCACCAACAAGGCGACGTGCAATAGCGAGTGCAAAATCTATGGATAGGCCAGCACCAGCCGCTGTAATAAGGTTTTCACACTCCACAACGCCCTCACGGACATAGTCATACCCCTCCATGCGGCTAACAACACTACTATGGCATGTGATGCGACAACCGTGCGCCACACCAGCAAGTGCCAACACCGTTGGGGCACCACAGATAGCAGCAACAAGGCGACCATCGCGATAGAATCTACGGACTGCATCTAACACTTGAGTGGATGCTCCAAGATTGATATATCCTGGATTACCGCCTGGAAGAATAATGGCGTCGCCATCACTCATAACAGCATCTGCAAGCAACACGTCACACTTCAACGTCACAAGGCCATGCGACGATGTAACATTGAGACTATCGCCAACAGCAACACGCACTACATCCACACCTGCACGGTGCATCACATCTATAGGCGCAAGCATCTCGACACACTCAAAGCCCTCGGCAACTAATATATATACCCTACTCATATCTGTAGTATTAACTTTTCAAACTCCTCAATTGTCATCTCTACGACAACACACCCTCCAATCTTCTCGGGGAATACTACTCGCAAAATATTATCCTTACGCTTCTTATCGTGCTTAACCTCTCGCAAGATATTAGAGATAGGTATTGGTGGCTCGATATTGAAGCCGAGAGCTATGAGTGTTGTGTCAATACGTACAACATCATCGTAACACATCATACCGCGTCTCGAGGAGGCGTGCGCAATAAGCGACAAGCCCATGGCCACAGCCTCACCATGATTTATATCCCTACAACATTTCTCGATAGCATGACCTATGGTATGCCCAAGGTTAAGAACGCGCCTACAGCCACTCTCCATCTCATCCCTCGCAACGATGTCAGCCTTAACGGCAACCGAGGAGCTAACGATATGCTGCATATACTCCACCGAGTTATATAAATCATCATTTGCACACTCCTCAATATAGTCAAAGAGTGCAGCATCACCCACAATAGCACTCTTCACCGCCTCTGCCATGCCCGCACGTCGTTCTCTACATGGCAACGTATGGAGCATCTCAACATCTGAAATCACGAAGCGTGGCTGACGAATTGTGCCGACCATATTTTTATAACCCGCAACATTAACACCATTCTTACCACCCACCGAGGCATCCACCTGACCGAGGAGTGTTGTGGAGATAAAACCAAAGTCAAGACCACGCATATATGTCGCTGCCACGAAGCCAGCAATATCGGTGACAATACCGCCACCAATGCCCAAGATAAAGGTAGATCTATCAGCACCCATGGCCATAAGCTTATCATATATATCCGACACTGTGCGTAGACTCTTTATAGCCTCACCACTGCCGATGATGATATGCTCATAACGATGCACAAGATCTGGATATAGCCTGTCGATATTTGCATCGGTGATAACAACCACACGCCCCGCGGGCAGCACCTTGGGTAGCACATCTACAGCACGCCCCACATATAGGGTTGAACCAGGCATTATGTTTAATACTCTCTCCATAATCGTAGAATTGCATTTACATAGCATACGGCAGAGACAAAAACCACTCCACTGTGGAGCACTACCACCCTACTACGTCGATACAAAGATACAAAAATTCTACACATTGCACTCTACAAGGTTCCAGGAATGAAATTTTGTCGCCAAAAAAGTTGCAATATCCTCGAATGTTTCCTAATTTTGCGTGATGATTGCTTGTCGATGTCTATTATGTGACTACGCAGATAAGCATACTATGAGAATTAAAGAGTATTTAATAAAGTATAACAATTTAAAACATTAAAGAATTATGGCTTTCCTTACTAACGACAAGCTCGTTATCGTCGGTGCTGCCGGCATGATTGGCTCAAACATGGTTCAGTCAGCCCTCATGATGGGTCTTACAAACAACATCTGCCTCTATGACGTATTCTCTCCAGAGGGCGTAGCAGAGGAGATGCGCCAGAGTGGTTTCGACAACGTTAACATCACATCTACAACTGATGTTGCCGAGGCTTTCACTAACGCAAAGTATATCATCTCTTCAGGTGGTGCTCCACGTAAGGAGGGTATGACACGTGAGGACTTGTTGAAGGGCAACTGCGAGATCGCAGAGCAGCTCGGTAAGAATATCAAGACTTACTGCCCAGATGTTAAGCATGTCGTTATCATCTTCAACCCTGCCGACCTCACTGGTCTTGTAACACTTCTCTACTCTGGTTTGAAGCCTGGTCAGGTTACTACACTCGCAGGTCTCGACACCACACGTCTTAAGAGTGCCTTGGCAAAGAAGTTCGGCGTTATGCAGAGTGAGATCGAGGGTTGCGCTACATATGGTGGCCACGGCGAACAGATGGCAGTATTCGGCAGCGCAGTTAAGATTGCTGGCCGCAAGCTCACTGACATCATCGGCACAGAGGAGTTCCCCGCAGAGGAGTGGGAGCAGATGAAGAAGGATGTAACACAGGGCGGTGCCGCTATCATCAAGCTCCGCGGTCGTTCATCATTCCAGAGCCCATCATACCTCTCTGTAGAGATGATTCGTTCAGTTATGGGTGGCGAGCCTTTCCGTTTCCCTGCAGGTACATATGTATCTAACGAGAAATACAACCACATCATGATGGCCATGGATACTGTTCTCGACCAGAACGGTTGCTCATACAAGATGCCTGTAGGCACAGAGGATGAGTTGGCAAAGCTCGACGCATCTTACGCACACCTCTGCAAGATGCGCGACGAGTTGGTTACCCTCGGCATCGTTCCAGCTATCGAGGAGTGGTCAAAGATCAACCCAAACTTGTAATATAGACCTATACTATAGTTTTGGAGCAGGAGGTCTTCCTCCTGCTCTTTATTTAATGATGGGATCATGAAGATTGCTATACCAACACGCGATGGTCATGTAGACGACCACTTCGGACACTGCGCATACTACACCATCTTCGATATTGAAGACGGCATGATTATATCAACATCTCGCCTCGACTCTCCAGAGGGTTGCGGCTGCAAGTCTAATATAGCATCAGAGATGGAGGCTATGGGCATCGAGGTTATGCTCGCTGGCAACATGGGCGAGGGTGCGCTACGCAAGTTACAGAGCCATAATATTAAGGTCGTACGCGGTTGTAAGGGCGACATCAACGCCGTTATCCAGGGCTATATGCTTGGCTTCGTCATGGACTCTGGCGAGGGATGCGACCACCACGACTGTGGTAACCACTAAACGGATTGCACTGCACGGCTACAAATAGCATAATATTTACACATTCATCAAAAAAGTTTGTAAAAATTTTGCAGATATAAAAAATAGTCGTATATTTGCACACCATTTCAGAGAAATCTGATGCCCAGATGGCGGAATCGGTAGACGCGCTGGTCTCAAACACCAGTAGGTTCACCCCTGTGCCGGTTCGACCCCGGCTCTGGGTACTAAATGAAAGGCTAATTACTTATTTTTCAAGTAGTTAGCCTTTTGTGTTTCTAATTATTGGCAACCCAGCGACAACCTACACAAAAAAAACGGCATCGAGGAGGTTTCCTTGATACCGCTTTTGCGTTAGTGATAATCGGTTTTGCACTCGATTACAAGGCAAATATAGGTAAATTTTCCATTCCGAGCAAGTCTTTCCCGACAATTAGTTGCAGGTAACACCTACGATATACGCCTTACACACATATAACAGATTGATTTACAAAGGGGTACGAGGGGTAATCGGCTCGGATAGAGTAAAAGGGGTATATGGGAGGCTGAAATTTTTTTTTGTTGTGTTTTCCATTGCTTACCTTATTTACATAAAAGGAGTGACCTGCAAACACAAGCCACTCCCAACAAAAATATGAATAACACCTTAAAGGTTTAGGCTTCTACTTCTTTCGGTCATTTCCTCGATAGTTGCTCTCTTTCCTGCCATCATTCGCTCGGCAAGTTGCTCGGTTGTGTCGCAAGGCACAAGGCTTTTGCTATCAAAATAGTAATTCTTCGCTCTTAACCTCGTAGCGAGTGCCACAAGTTGAGTGTACAACTCAAAATCTGCCATCTCCTCATCTGTGAGGGTGTAGGCGTATTTATCGAACATTGCATTTGCAACTTTCTCCGAGAGTAACCATTCGCCATCTATCTCGATTATATCGCCATCGTCAAGGTTAAAAGGCAATGAGTTGATAAGCGATTGAATTTTTGCGATAAAATCATTATCGAGTGAGTGCCACGCCCGTTGTCGGTTCTCCTCACGCAAATAGTCGGGACAATGCGAGGCATCCATCCACGCCTCACACTCGGCAAGCACTTTATCTCGCTTGTGTGAGGGGTTAGCCTGATATGCCATAAACTCCTCGATGGTGTCCTCGCCTTTGGTTGCAAGTGCTTTTCTAATCGAGTTTAGGCGATAATTGAAATCTCTAATCTCTGCCTCTGCAAGCATCTTGCTCGCATACGATACAAAAGTAATATTCTGCTTTTTCATTTTTCTCTATTTTAGTAAACCTTCATTCTTTAATATCGCCACATCCTCCGAAAAGTCGGGCATTTCCTCCTCTTTGGGTTGCACTTGCAACGCCTCTAATTCCGCATATAGGGGTGCAAGTAACTCCTCACACTTGGCTTGAATAAAAGCCTTTAATTCTTTATTCTCTATTTGCATATTTCTTGATTTTTATCGTTTAATTCTTGATTAGATGGTCGGGAAATGCTACCGAGCCGTTGTCGTGCATCCGCTTAAAATTCCTTAAAATTGCTTGAATTTCCCAACTATTGACCTTACGGGAAGCCATCGCAGCAGCAGAGTTGGCATCCGCTTTGGTTGGGTATGCAATCTGATAGGCTCTATTCGCTGGATAACCACAAACAAGCAGGCAAGCGAACAAACGCCCCTCCATCGTAATTTGTTCGCTAAACGGATAGCGAGCATAATACTCCTTTTTACTCATACTGCAAAGGGTTTGCGTAGGTATGTACTACATCCCCGAACTCGTCTTTGCTTTGGTAGTCGGGGGCATCAACCACCACGATAGCACAAGCCTTGTTGCCGTAGAGATAAGCGAAATACACACACTTACACGCTCGGCACTCCTCGATGCCATTGCTGGAAAGTGAAAAGCAAGGCTCATCCGCCTGCTCCGCTTCTCGCTCGTAGAGCATTACGGAAAATTGTTCGTTCTCGGTAGTGGTAACATCTGCCACACTACCCTCGATAGTAACCTTTGCGACCTCGTAGCCCAGTGCATCGGTTAAGGTCTGTTTTATCAAGTCTATTTTTCTCATTTTCTTTGTTTTTAATCGTTAATCAATCTTTAATTTTATTTAGTCGAGTTTGTTGTTATTAACTCTTAGGGATATTAGGGATGTTTTTTTCAAAACTATTTTCTCGCTATATAGATTTACTTAAAATATATTTTTAGAAAATTACATCCCAATCGCCCTAATCGTAGCCACACACACCTCTCGACTTGATTTTTTAGGGATAAGGGAGGAGTAAAACCTCCCTTGCATATCCCTAATTGTGGAAAATATCCCTCTATTTTTCGGCTCGGCAAAGATTTTTACCTCGACCTATCCCTATTTGGGATTAAAAAGGGGTGTTTTCATCGATATTTTGCCCTATTCCGACAACCGTAGTACCCGATTTCCACACCTTATATTTTAAGGCTTCGAGCCTCTTTCGGAAAGTAGTGCGTTTCATTGGCTGAAAGCGATTTGCATCCCTCCATTTATCGTATCGCTCGAATACCTCCGTAAGTGTTAGGCTCTCTTTATCGGTTGGGAAATATCCGAGTTCTTCGAGCCAATCGGCAACGCTATCGGTGTCCTTGCGGTACTGGTTGGCAACCTCCTCTATCGCCTCGCTTGTAGAGAAATGCCCTTGCTCGATTAAGCGTTTCATACCATCCAATACCCACAATAAGATACCTACTCTTTCAGTTCGGAGTTTGTCGAAAAGTTGAGTATCGACCTTTTCGAGTGGTACTTGGTGCGGAAAGTCTATAATTAGCATACGCCTAAACCATCCATCGCTCATATCGCTACTTTGTGGCAACGCATTTACTGCTATAATACTCTGCGGATAGTCGGTTGTGAGGTATGGCTGTTGGTAAAGCCTTTTGCACAAGATAGGCTCGCCAGATACATATTGCTTAAATATCGCCTCATCGCCCACCTTGACAACCGAGCCACTATCGAAACAAATATTTGCCATTTTGCCGACCATTGCCGAGATATGGATGCCCGATTTATCGGTAATTTGAGGTAGTGAGTAGTTTGTTACTCGTTCCCTGCCGAGTGCATAGGCTACTGCTTTGAGTATTACCGATTTACCATTGCGACCTGCACCGACCAATATACCTATACGCTCGTGCCGTGCATCGCTAAATAGTTGATAGCCGAACAACTCTTGCAATACCTTTGCGGTATCATCATCGAGAGCCTCGCTTAATGCTTTGCGAAATCTCGGACACTCTGCATTTTCGGTATAGGCAAAATCGAAAATGTTGTTCGTTTGGTATTGCTCCGAAAACGGCATTAGTTGCATTGTCGAGGTATCCAGTACGCCGTTATTAAAAACAAGGTATTGGCTATTTGGTTGCCATCGCCTTTGTGGGTTGTAATACAACTCTTTTAGCACCTCATCCGCTATTGGTTTATGCGACTTTTGTGTGTACACTCGGCTCGTTCCTGCCTCATATAGTACCCTTTTTATTATCAACCCGAACTCCTCTTGCTCGATACGCTCGAAATAGCGACCATTATACACTCTTACGGCATTTCTGCCATCGGCAAGGAAAAAGCAAGGTACTTTATCGCCTTGATTGCCCGTAATGTAGCACTCGAAAATCTCGCACAAGTACGCCTCAAAGTCGGTTTCTACTTTGGTGTGATGCTCATTTCGATATTGAAAACTTACGGCAGCCGTTCCGACTAAATATCGGTGTGCAAAATCTCGTGCGGTTTCTTGCTTATCTGCTTGGTTTTCACTATCTTTGCATTGAAATATCACACTTGCCTCGCTTATTGCCTCCGTTGTACCTTGTACTTCGGGGGCATTGTTCTCTTTTAGCATCCTGCTCCTCCTTTCTCGATGATAGCCTGCACATCGCTTGCCTTAAAACGCCTTTTGCCTCCTATGTATAAAGGGGTTAGATACTCGGCTTTTTGCCAACGCCACAAGGTCACTTCGCTAATACTCAATTGTTTACACACCTCCGAAGGGGTGAGGAGCATTTCTTTTGCTTTTGCTTCTGCCTCTTTCATAGCATCGGAAATTATCTCGGCATAAATTGCTTTTATTTCCGCTCTCAACTCCTCCCGATTGCATTGTAAAATAGTCATCATATTATTACCTATTTTATTGTAAAACAAACAGCCTTACGGTTGCCGTTCCGCTCGCTGCATTGATTAAGGTCGGCATATCCTTAACCACATTGCAAAGGTCGGTAATAATTTGAAAATCAACGATTTGGGGTATTGTAATAAGGATAATAAACCCCTCTATATCAATCACTTGACTTTATAGAGGGGTATTATTGTAAGGGTACTAATTGGGGTATTGCTAAATTTGCAAATATGTAAAGTATTTCATTACCTCCTTGATTTGAGGATTAACCTTATTAGGTTTATAGTTGTCCGTTTGCAAATCGTTTTCGCAAGCACTCTTAAATACATTAATCCACTTGGTTATGGTATTAGGCTTGCTAACTATGGTTATATTTTTGCATCTGTATAGAAAAGTTGCCAAAGCATATATATCCTTTCCAGTCTTGCACCTATCTATCGCATATTTCGCTAAATCAGTAGTAAGTTTATCGTATTTCCTTTTTGTAGCCACATTAAAAATGTCATCGAGATTTTGCACCACTCTCTCTATCTTCTTTGCTCTTTCATCGCTCGATAGTGTAGTAGTCTTTTTCTTGGTTATAGAGGTTGATTTAGGCTTATTTCTCTTATATGGCGTAATTCGCAGGTCGTTATCATCCTGCAAACTATCAAGGTCTATATTATGTTTTTCACAAATACCATATAGAAACGAGATAAATGATTGGTAATTTTGGTATGCCCAATTCACGAACTCATAACTTTGTTTTTCTTTATGGTCGTTGTCATCGATTAGCAGATTATACACCTTTGCATATCGCTTTTTATCCTTAAAGATAGGCTCTAAAAGTCTGTAATAAGTGCCCGACAACTGATGCAAAATATCCTTAATAAACAATTCTTTGTTATCCGTAGGGATATGCAACAACTCCTCGCTTATATACTCACACGCTCCACGCATTACAACCTCATTAGTGCCTTTGCTATCCTTATGGGTGCATAGCATTTCATCATTAACGATTTTATGATTAACACCCATTTGTAACCTCATACGATATGCACTATCATCTTTCCCGATAGCATAGGGAACACCAATTTTATGCTTATCATCCTTAACCAAATAATAGACAATCATACTAACAGCGTGATAAAAAATGCTATCTGGTCTATATGCTTTTATAAAATCTCTATAATTCTCGCTCATCATACGCTTGCCCTCCTATCTTCTACCTTTGGTACTAAATGCCTCGCCTGCAAATGCGAAAAAGCATAATACGCTAAATATAAATCCAAACATAACCACCTCCTACTCTAAAAGTTTTACCAAATCTTGTTTCATTTCCTCGTCAATTTCACGATAGCGAGTAAATGCCTTACTACCTTGTTTGTGTCCTGATAACGCACCCACGAGGTTAGGGTCTTTCACTTGTTTGTAGAGGTTGCCCACAAAACACCTACGAGCAAGATGCGAGGATGCTATCTCGTTGATAGGTCTTTGCTCCTCCTCGCCAGTAGTTGGGTTGCGAACTGTTACGATGCGAGTAATACCGGCTAACTTGAAAGCCTCTTTTATCGCTATGTTATACTTTTGCTCCGAGATAAAAGGCAGGAGTTTATCGCCTCCGTGGTCGGCATATCTTTCGAGTATCTCTTTGGCTATTGCATTAAGGGGTACACGCACGGTTATTGCTCGATTGTCCCTTGTCTTACGAGCAATATACTCTATTGCTCCATTGATTACATTTGCTTTTGTAAATCGGTATAAATCGCCCACACGGCAACCGATAAGGCATTGAAGCACAAATATATCTCGTTGGATAGCAAGTTGAGGTCGAGCCGATAGGTCGGCATTGTAGAGCTGGTTGCGTTCCTCGATAGTGATATAGTAGGGTGTACCATATACACACTCCTCTATCTTATAGTGGCGGAAAGGGTTGTTTGTGGTCTTTCCATTATCGATACACCAAAGGTAAAAGGTACGCAACTTGGTAAATATATCGTTGATGGTGTTTTGTCCTCGTGCTTGTGGAGTGCGAGTTTCGGGGTAAGCCTCATATACCGCCTTGTAATCCTCGTTGATACACGACCACTTATTGCTCTGCTCATCCTTTTGGAAAAATGTATTTTCCATACGCAAGAACTCCTCAAAATCTCGGAGCGTTTCTTGTGTGATAGTATCAAGGTCGAGTGTGGTTTTGTTCCACATCTCGAAACGCTGCAAGGCTCGGTATATTACACGGAAATTCTTTTTGCGTACCTCCGATAGTTTGTGCTTGTTGAGGAATAGATCGAGAGTTGCAAAGAACGCAGGTTTTTCCTCCTTAACCTCGTACTTTTCGGGAAAGCGGTAGCGGTCTATCACATCTTCGAGCCACTCTTTTGTAATTTGCTCGACTGGTGTAGCGAGAAATTTAGACTTAATCTCGCTAATGAGAGCAGAGAGGTTGTCGCTTGTTTCTTGGAGTGCTTGTTTCTCTTCCTCGACCTCTTTACGCTTTTGAGCCGACATAATCTTGGTTGTGCGTATATCCGTTTGAATTGTACCCTCCTTTGCATCCCATCGCTCTGGACTAACGAAAATACGGCTCTTGGCTCTAAATGCAACGGCTTTGCCGTTTATCTTGCCCACGATTAAACGGAGCAGGATTTCACTCTTTTGAGTGTGTTTATCCGTCTTTGCGGATAGTGTTGTAGTAATCTTCATAATGCAAAACTTAAATTTATTATCAATAACGCATTACAAAGATAGTAAAAGGTTGCCAATTTTCCTAACTTTTTGGCAACCTATTTGCAAATAAATGTGATTTTGTGAAATACTTTGAAATATCTTTTCTAATATACAAAGTATTACATACCAATTAGATAATTACTCTACACACGCCTGTAAGCGAGGTTGCCAAATTTGGCACTATTTCACATTTCAAACACGGCTCTGGGTACTAGAGAGAGAAACGAGAGTTTCTCTCTTTTTTTTTGTCTGTATTAAGTGGCGAGAGAGTACAACATGCTGTACATCGTGTATGCTTTGTTGGGTGTTGGTAAGCTTGCTTGCCACGCCCAACAAACCACACACAGGCTACGCCTCCTCTCGCCACTCTATCCTTACCCATCTCCGCGGTGCTCACCTTAATATGCGGTTGCGCGAACATGATAATATTTATTACTCGACCTTATGGTCTCCGCTTTATGGTGTTCGCGCTAGTGCTTCGCACTTCGACCCCAGCTCTGGGTACTGAAGCGGGGAAAGTTGAAAACCTTTCCTCGATTTTATTTTTTAATCCCACACCGGAATTTACGACTGATTCCAAATAAACCCCGCATCTCTTTGAAACTACCATAGAAGCAACAGGACACAAAAAAAAACCTTGCTACAATTGCTTGTAACAAGGTTTCAGGGTGGAAGATGGGATTCGAACCCACGACCTTAGGAACCACAATCCTCTACTCTAACCGACTGAGCTACATCCACCATTTGATTCTTTTCTGAATCGGGTGCAAATATACACACTTTTTTCTATATTGCAAAACTTTTAGCAATAATTTTGTAAATATTTCTACTGATAGCCGCTATTTACCGCAATGAGCATGGGTGGGGATAAAATTAATAATAGTTAGATAACTACTTCTTACTCTTAAGAGCTCTCTCTATCTCCATATGTTTAGCAAAGTTACTATGGTAGCCAAGTCTCTCCGTCTCTACGACCCTCACAACCTGGCTTACAACAGCATCACTCTCGGCCTTCGACATACCCTTATTGGCAAACGATATCTCATGCTTACCTGTAACAAGTCGACCATCAATATCTATCAAGTCTCTACGGTTAGCAGGCGCAAGAATATTACGGTCAGCAACACATGTGTCATTAAGAGCCGAAGGGGTAACATTAGCCTCATTCATGCCATTCGATGGTATAACCTCAATATCCTTAAGTCTATCATCATATCGCACCCTCTCATATCCAACCTTTTCACCATCATCAGAGTATCGAGGAATTGTAATTGGCTCCTCGGTATCATAGTTTAGTACATAGCCCTCGCCATCGACCTTTATTTTACCAGTAACTACGCTATCACGATTATTATACGTAGACTTATCAGGCGTATCTCCCTCATAGAATATGGGTAACTGATAGTCGGTTTTTGCAGCCAGACGGTCAAGAGGCTTACTATCACTCCAGAAAGCACCCACAGCACCATCCTTGGTAGCTCTATATAGTGTTATCTCGCGGATATCTCCATCGGTAACGTCTGTGTCTACACCAGCATCCATTACAAGGCCATCATCCTCTGAAGGCATGAAATCCTCCTCTACCAACTCTCCATCAGCATAGAACTCCGCAGCAGCATCCTGCGACGCATCATCTATATTGCTATCTGCACACTCTTGCGCATAGTCTGCTATATACTCATCCGCAAGCACCCTCTCGGCATATCTATCATCCTCCTCGACAACATCCTCTTCGGTGGGCTTCGCCTCTTCTTCAGACACCTCTGTAGTAGACTCCGACGTCTCGCCATCTACCTGCTCCTCTAACACCTCATCCTCTACATCGGCAATCTCCGCTACAGGCTCCTCATCGGTATTGACATCAGGAGTATTCTCTACACTCTCATCGGCGGTCTCTATAGAAGCCTCTTCGGCACTCTCCGTTGGGGTCTCATCCTCTGGCTGCACCTCTTTACTATCTACACCACCCTCTTGCGTCTCGTTATCCGACTTATCTACATCATCACGAGTATCAGGTTCTGTATCAGGGTATACCTCATTATTTTGGTCATCAACACCATCACTATCGACCTCCTCGTTAGCCTTATCATCATGTTCTTCATCATCCATAGTTGGAGACTCATCCTCCCCTCTCTCCTCTACTTGAGCATCGGGTTGCGCGCCATCCGTGATCTCATCAACGCTACCCTCCTGCAGTTCCTCATGGGTATCCTGATGCTCCTCTTCCGTTCTCTTGTCAGCCTCCTCTTCTGCACGGCGAGTCTCTTCACTCTCCTCCTCACGTCGTTTAGCAGCCTCCTCTTCCTCTGCACGCCTTATCTCTTCCTCCTCTTCCTCACGCCTTCTCTCATTCTCCTCTTCCTCGCGTTGTCTCACTTTCTCTTCCTCCTCTGCACGACGTTTCTGATCCTCCTCTTCCTCTTCGCGCCTTCTCTCATTCTCTTCATCCTCTTCCTCGCGCTGCCTCTTCTCCTCTTCCAATCTCTCCTCTTCGGCTATTCTCTCCTCTTCCTCCTCATCATCACCAAACACCTCCTTAATCTCATCGGTTATGTGGGGAGTCTTTTTATCCTCTTCCTCCTCTTCATCATCCTCATCGAAGGCATCTGAATCGATAGGATGCTGCGGATATTGAGGTTCCTCCTCTTCATCATACACACCATTGTCATCATCCTCCTCTTGAGGTATATAGGTATGACGACCCCTGGTGCGTGGCTCACGACCAGTATCCGATTCTCCGCCACCACTTACATCATCGTCATCATCGCATTTCGGTTCCTCGTCCACCTCGTCTGAAAAATCTTCAACCTCCACTACATCAGTCATCTTGTCAATCTGATCATTATTCAACTCTGAATCGCCTATCATAATTGTAAGGTGTTAGTGTTTACGACAAAAGGTTAGCACAATGCAAATAGCATGGCTAACCTCTGCGTATCTCTACTTTAGTTAGTATATCTCCTCAAGTATTGCTGCAAGGCGCACACCGCCCTTAAGGAACTGATTCTCGATTACAGGAGCATAGTGTGCCACATAGTCGTACGATAGATTCTGACCCGTAGTAGACGACTCGTATATATCGCGTGCAAGTGCTACGGTCTCCTCAATCCAATCATTAGGCGTTCCCTGTGCCATAGCCTTCTTATCACGTTTCGACACCCTATCTACTTGATAAGCCCACTCTGTGTGACTCCAGCGGTGTGCCGACTCAACAATCTCACTATCCCACACCGAGTGAAGCCTCTTCTGCGAGTTGAAGTACTTAACTTTTGTGCCGTTACCACCTCTATCACTCTTATATCCCGCATGCATAGGGCAGTGCATATCACCCACAAGGTGAATGAGCATCATCAAATCTGCTCGTTCCTCCTCTATTGTGAGCTCACCACTCTTCAGACGTTCAATAATGCTATTTATAGCAGTTACAATATCGCCCTTGGGATCCTTCTGCGAGGCAGCATATGTACCCTCATCAGGGTCAACATTCACATAGTGCCATGTCTTGGTGTAGGCATACTCATCCGTATGACTCGCATTATCCATCCAGTTAGCTACATATACCAAAGAGTGACCTTCGAGCACCTCCATCACCCTCTTTAGGGTGCTCTTCGACAGATTCTGCTCGGCGATATACGCCACGGTATCATGACCCTTGGGACCCCAAGCAAATGTCATTGCGGGGATGAGTGCTGCAATTATAAATAGTATTCTGCGCATTTTTTTTAATATTAAGGTTATACTTTTGCAAATATACTCATTTTATCTCTAATATCAAATATGATTTTCTATCAAAAAAGTTACTCCCCGAATGTGATATAGGTTGAATATCGCCATTCGGGGAGTAGGATATTTGCTACTGCGACAATTTGTACAACTACTGATTCATAGTTGCCAGGAGTTCATCATTATCGCGTGTTAGGTTCATCTGCTTCTGCAAGAACTCCATTGCCTCGACAGGCGTCATATCGGCAAGGTGCTTACGCATTATCCATGTGCGCTGCATGACACTCTGCGAGAGGAGCAAGTCCTCGCGACGAGTGCCAGATGCTACAACATCAACAGCTGGGTATATACGTTTGTTGGCAAGCTTTCTATCGAGCTGAAGCTCCATGTTACCAGTACCCTTGAACTCCTCGAAGATAACCTCATCCATCTTCGAGCCTGTATCTATAAGGGCAGTGGCGATGATTGTAAGAGAGCCCTTCTCCTCGGTGTTACGTGCAGCACCAAAGAAGCGCTTTGGTTTATGTAGTGCGTTAGCATCAACACCACCAGATAGCACCTTACCTGATGCTGGCTGCACAGAGTTATAGGCACGTGCAAGACGTGTAATAGAGTCGAGGAAGATAATCACATCGTGGCCACTCTCCACCATTCTCTTTGCCTTCTCAAGCACCATCTCTGCGACCTTCACATGGCGCGATGCCTGCTCATCAAATGTAGATGCTACAACCTCGGCCTTCACGTGGCGCGCCATCTCGGTAACCTCCTCGGGACGTTCGTCGATGAGCAATACAATCATGTAAGCCTCGGGATGGTTATCGGCAATAGCATTAGCAATAGACTGTAAGAGCATTGTCTTACCCGTTTTTGGTTGTGCCACAATCAATGCACGCTGACCCTTGCCTATAGGAGCAAAGAGGTCGATTATACGGTTAGACTTTGTGTTGTGGCCATTACCCGTGAGGTTAAACTTCTCCGATGGGAATAGTGGTGTAAGATACTCAAACTGCTGACGGTCACGTATAATATCTGGCTTAAGGCCATTGATAAGGTCTACATGTACCAGCGGGAAGTACTTCTCGCCCTCCTTTGGTGGGCGTATAGTACCACTCACCGTATCACCCGCCTTAAGACCGAAGAGCTTAATCTGCGATGGTGATACATATACATCATCTGGCGAGTTGAGGTAGTTATAGTCTGCAGAACGCAAGAAACCAAAGCCATCAGGCATGACCTCGAGAACACCCTCACCCTCAATCACCGCGGTGAAGTCATCCTTGGTTATAGTCTCTGCATCCTCCTCACCTATGCCTTCGTAGTCGTCATCGCCATCAAAGAGCTCCTCACCATAAATGAGATCCTCCTCGCCAGAGCTATAAGACTCCTCCTCTACCGACTTATCATCAACATCTTCACTATAACCACTCTGCGATACAGTCTCCTCCTCGGCAATCACCTCCTCGGCAATCACCTCCTCATGATTGTTATGCGCCATATGCTTGGGACGTCTGCCACGACGCTTTGGAGCATGCTGAACAGATGGCTCCTTCACTGCAGTCTGCTCGGCATCTGTTGCCTGCTTAACCTCCTGTTCATCCACCTGTACTGAAGCATCCACCATCACTGGATCCTGCTGTGCCGACCTATTATCCTTTACCTTGACACTACTCATGCGTGGGCGACGGCCTCGCTTTGCGGGAGCCTCGACAGACTCATATCTAACCTCCTCCGCACTCTCCTGTTGTGCGCCGTCTGTTGTAACCGCGATAATCCTATCGAGCAACTCACGCTTCTTCATATTGGATGGAGTAACACCAAGCACCTTCGCTATTTCGCGCAACTCGAGAATGGTTTTACTCTCTAATGCTGTAATATCTTGCATATGTCTGTAATTGATTTTCGTAGTAATCCGTGGCAATCACGGCGCATGTGAATACATACGTACTGCAAATTTAATGCTTTTTTCGGAAATGCAAAAATGTTTTTTAATTTTATTTGCATGCATGTAGCATATTATAGTCTCTGTTTTTATACTCTCGAACTTGTTTGTTGAGAAAAATTAGCTATCTTTGTAGTGACATATTAATTACGCGGAAAGTGTAAGTTTATTCTCGGATTACGAACGTAGGAAATTCGACAAGCAAGAGAATGAGCAGACATCTTCCCGCGTCATACCTACATATTAGGTATGGCGTGGGCTGTTGCTTATTTATTGCTAAGGTCTCCTACACCTGTAATCCTAAAATAAGTCTTCAGTGCCACGCTTTCTTTGTTTGTATAAATCACTATCATGGCGCTGGGTAGTTTTGAAAGATTATTAACTCAAAACATATAAACTATGGGCAAAAAATTCTATCTACCCTACCTCGCACCCGATGTCGAGGTTGTAACCATTGCCGTAGAGCAGGGCTTTTCGGTTTCATCAAATGTTGAAGATCCCTTTGAGGATACAGAACAGGAGTGGTAACATTTACAAACATTTATAATTAAACACTATGAGAAAACATTTACTTTTCATGTTCGCTGTCGTGGCATTCGCGGCGTGCGAACAAGCTCCTATTGAGGAGCAGTCAGTTATTTGCCAGGAGGTTCCCGAGACTATCACCGTCGGCTTCGAAGGTAATGACGAGACCCGTATTCAGCTCAACGAGGCGCAGAAGACCGTATGGAACAGCGGTGACGAGGTCTCTGTGTTCTACAAGAACGATGCAAATCAGAAGTATGAGTACAGAGGCGAGACTGGCGCACGTACCGCAGAGCTGCACAGAGTAAGTGCTGGCAGTTCAACCACTAAGATGGGATATGTCGTTGTGGCATACCCCTATAACGAGGAGTACATCATCTCGCCCGCAACTGGCAATCTTGAGACTATGTTACCCGCTGTGCAGCACTACGCTGTTGATAGTTATGGCGTTGGTGACAACCTTATGGTCTCATGTGGGGAGTTTACGCAGTTCTCATTGAAGAACGTTTGCGGTTGGCTTAAGTTGCAGCTTACGGGCAATGGCGAGGTTGTTAAAGGCATTAAGTTCAGAGGTAATAATGGCGAGCAGGTCGCAGGTCTCATCCACGTGGATACCAAGAGTGCCGAGGCTACACTCTACTCCGAGGAGGTTACTCCCGATGACAATGGCAATGCCAATGGCAGCCTTGTTATCGATGGCGCAATGGCTACGGAGGTAATGTTATATTGCGATGAAGGTGTTACACTCTCGAACGAGGCTACAGCCTTCTATATCGCATTGCCTCCACAAACATTTGAAGAGGGTTTCACTGTAGATGTCATCTGCACTGATGGCACGATGATGGCTAAATCTTCGGATAAGAAACTAACTATCGAACGTAACCATATCCAGCCTATGGCGGCTTTTGAGTTTGCTACCACTGGCACAACAGATGTCCCAACTGAACCCGAAAACCCAGCAAATCCCAATCTTCCATCGAACGAGAATAATAAGATTTACTATACCACTACTGATGGAAAAAAGATGTTCCCTTACGAGAGTGGTGGAGCAACATTTGGTGCTATCCTAATATCAAATATTTATAAGGATGGCGTTGGTGTTATGACTTTTGATGATGATGTAACTATGATTGGAGATGATGCATTCGATTCTTGCACCAGCCTCACAAGTGTAACTATCCCCGATAGTGCAACAACGATTGGAAATTCTGCATTCGATTCTTGCACCAGCCTCACAAGTGTAACTATCCCCGATAGTGTAATAACGATTGGAATTTATGCATTCTGTTATTGCTCTAGCCTCACAAGTGTAACTATCCCCGATAGTGTAACAACGATTGGAGATATGGCATTTGCTCATTGCTCTGGCCTCACAAGTGTAACTATCCCCGATAGTGTAACGACGATTGAAGAGCAAGCATTCTATAATTGCGGTAGCCTCACAAGTGTAACTATTGGTGATAGTGTAACAACGATTGGAAATGGTGCATTCCAATATTGCTCTAGCCTTGCTGAGTTTAATGGCAAGTTTGCAGAGGACAATGGTAGAATATTAGTTGTTGATGGTACATTGGTAGCCTTTGCTCTTGCAGGTCTTACTGAGTATACTATCCCCGATAGTGTAACAACGATTGGAGATATGGCATTTGCTCATTGCTCTAGCCTCACAAGTGTAACTATCCCCGATAGTGTAACAACGATTGGAGAGGATGCATTCTATTCTTGCGATAGCCTCACAAGTGTAACTATCCCCGATAGTGTAACAACGATTGGAAACTCTGCATTTGCTTCTTGCAATAGCCTCAAAAGTGTATATTGCAAGGCTACTACACCCCCGGTACTGGGTTATGACATTTTCTACAAAAACGGCAGTGGTCGCAAGATTTATGTACCTGTAGAGTCGGTAGAGGCATATAAGAGTGCAGATGGTTGGGAGGATTATGATGACTCTATTGTCGGCTATGACTTTTAGAATGGCGTGGTTGTAGAGTAATGCTTTGCTCTCGACTAATGATTTATCTCTCTTGATATCTGCCGAGTGGTTTCGACTACTCGGCAGATATGCTTTGGGTGCGTAGTGTAGAAAGTGCAGAATATTGCTACTCTTGCCGCTTCAACTACCCTATCGGACCTTTTACTATTAGCTCAATTTTTGTCGTGGAAATATGGCGATTTAACAAATTATTGCTACATTTGTGTCTAGTATAAAACACTACAACAATGAATATAGTTTTTAAATATCGCATGTTAAGCGATGAGAGTGATAACTTCGTGCGCGACTTCGAGGTATATCCTAACATGACACTTCGTGAGTTTTCAAACTTCATACTTGGTGCATTACACTACGACGACTGCATGGTATCGATATTTAAGTCTGATGCCGAGTGGCGCCCCGTAGAGGAGTTTGCCGACATAGATATGGGCGACGATATACCTGGTGCACCTCGTTGCATGGATAAGGTTATGCTCATGGAGGTAAATAGCGACTTCCACGATCGCCTCATATACACCTTCGACATGATGAACAACCGTTCGTTCTACCTCGAACTACTCGACATGCAGCGCCCACAGAGCAACCTCACATATCCACGTGTAGCCTTCGAGCACGCCCCTGTGCCCGACCAGTACGACCCAGAGGCGAATGAGGAGTGTGGCTCCATCTTCGATGAGATGATGAGTGACTATAATGAGTTTGATGGCGACGACAGCTACGACGATGAGTTCTAAACGAGGTACGCTGATTGTTGTTGTGGGCCCCACAGGCTCGGGCAAGAGTGCACTAGCGGTGAAGCTTGCACAGCACTACCATGCTCCAGTGATATCCACCGACTCGCGCCAGTTATATAGAGGCCTTGCCATAGGCACAGCGCAGCCAACAGCCGAAGAACTCGCAGCAGCGAAGCACTACTTCATAGCTGACCGCGAGGTGGAGGAGGACTTCAACTGCGGAAAGTTCGAGGTTGAGGCACTCGAGCTACTTGAGAGGCTATTCACCGAGAATGACTATGTTGTTGCCGTAGGTGGCTCGGGGCTCTACGTTCAAGCACTATGCGAAGGCATGGACGACCTCCCAGAGGCAGACCCTGCAATACGCGACGCATTGAAGGCACGCCTCGAGAGTGAAGGTATTGAAGCCCTTGTGGCAGAGTTACGCAACCTTGACCCCTCATATGCCGAGGTCGTGGACAGACAAAATCCTGCACGTGTTATGCGTGCCCTCGAGGTGTGTATAATGACGGGGCGTACATACTCCGAGCAGCGTTGTGGCACACAGGCTAAACGTCCATTCAACATCGTCAAGATTGGCACAGACATGCCTCGCGACGTACTCTACGACCGCATAAACCGCCGTGTAGATATTATGATTGGTGAGGGTCTTGTTGAGGAGGCACGCGCCATGTATCCCAAGCGTCACCTCAACTCGCTGCAGACGGTGGGTTACCGCGAGATGTTCGACTACTTCGATGGCAAATGTTCACTAGAGGAGGCGATAGAGCTTATTAAGCGTAACTCGCGTCGCTATGCAAAGCGTCAGCTAACATGGTTTCGCCGTGACACGGCTACGGGATGGTTCTCGCCTAACGACATAGAGTCAATAATAGGATTTATTGAGAAATAGAATATGGGGGCTGACTAAAAGTAACATAGCCAGCCCCCATAACATAAGAGACACCCCCACTACTTTGCCAAAGGCATCTTATCGAGACGACGCTGGTGGCGACCACCCTCATACTCTGTCTCAAGCCAGATATTGAGCATCTCCAAAGCCTCATCGTTAGAGATGAAGCGAGCAGGCATACACAACACATTAGAGTTGTTATGCTGACGTGAGAGCTTTGCAATCTCTGGAATCCAGCAGAGAGCTGCACGGATACCCTGGTGCTTGTTAAGAGTCATTGAGATACCCTCACCCGAGCCACAAAGGCCGATACCTCTTTCAAGCTCACCAGCCTCAATAGCATCAGCCAATGGGTGTGCAAAGTCTGGATAGTCAACAGACTCCTCCGAGTAGCAACCGAAGTCCTTAACCTCGAAACCCTTTGTTGAGAGGTAACCTACGAGAAACTCCTTAAGGTCGTAGGCCGCGTGATCACACGCAATACCGATTTTCTTTTCCATTATCCTATAGTTTTAGTTGGTTTATTACTCCTTTGATGCACGCTTACGATCAACCTCCGAGAGCAAAATCTTGCGCAAACGCATAGACTTTGGTGTAATCTCCACATACTCATCCTCGCGGATATACTCCAACGCCTCCTCCAACGAGAAGATGACAGGAGGTGCAATAGAGGTCTTCTCATCAGATCCCGATGCACGCATATTGGTGAGCTGCTTTGCCTTTGTCACATTCACCGTGATGTCATTAGATCGTGTATGCTCACCGATAACCTGACCGCAGTACACCTGCTCCATAGGAGAGATAAAGAACTTACCTCTATCCTGAAGTTTATCTATAGAGTATGCATAGGCAGTACCTGTCTCCGAGGCAATGATAGCACCCGAGGTACGATTCTCAATATCACCCATCCATGGCTCGAAGTCACGGAGGCGGTGTGTCATAATAGCCTCGCCAGCAGTTGCTGTAATCATCGTCGAACGAAGACCTATGATGCCTCGCGATGGAATAACAAACTCAAGGCGTGTACGTTCATTCGCCGACTCCATATTAACAAGCTGACCCTTACGACGTGTTGTAAGCTCAATAACAGTACCGGCGCAATCGTCTGGGCAGTCTACTGTCATTTCCTCGACAGGTTCGCACTTAACGCCATCAATCATCTTCGTGATAACCTTTGGCTGACCAACCTGAAGCTCATAACCCTCGCGACGCATAGTCTCGATGAGAACAGAGAGGTGAAGCACGCCACGGCCAAAGACCATAAACGAGTCGGCATTCTGACCTGGCTCGACACGCAATGCAAGGTTCTTCTCCAACTCACGATCGAGACGATCCTTAATATGGCGCGATGTCACAAACTTACCATCCTTACCAAAGAATGGTGAGTTGTTAATGGTGAAGAGCATAGACATAGTAGGCTCATCGATGGCAATAGGAGGTAGTGGCTCGGGATCTGCAAAATCACATATAGTATCACCAATCTCGAAGCCCTCGATACCTACAATGGCACATATCTCACCGCACTCAACACGTTCTGCCTTCGCCTTACCAAGACCCTCAAACACCATTAAATCCTTAATCTTGGTCTTCACAAGCGTACCGTCACGCTTGGCAAGAGTCACATTCTGACCTGCTGTGAGTGCGCCACGTGTAACCTTACCTACAGCGATACGACCGACATATGGAGAGTACTCCAATGACGTAACGAGCATCTGCACGGTGCCATCAACAACCTCGGGCTCAGGAATCTCGTCGATGATAGTATCGAGCAATGGACATATAGAGTCAGTGCGTTCAGTAAGCACATGCGACATCCAGCCCTGCTTTGCCGAGCCATAGATAGTCTTATAGTCGAGCTGCTCCTCTGTAGCACCGAGTGTAAACATGAGGTCGAACACCTGCTCGTTAACCACATCGGGACGGCAGTTCTCCTTATCCACCTTATTGATAACGACAATTGGCTTCTTACCCAGTGCCAATGCCTTCTGCAACACGAAGCGTGTCTGTGGCATAGTACCCTCAAAGGCATCTACCAAAAGGATTACACCATCGCACATGTTCAACACACGTTCCACCTCACCACCAAAGTCGGCATGACCTGGAGTGTCAATGATGTTAATCTTATAGTCCTGA
This sequence comes from Alistipes sp., assembly GCA_017646625.1. Classification (GTDB taxonomy): domain Bacteria; phylum Bacteroidota; class Bacteroidia; order Bacteroidales; family Rikenellaceae; genus Alistipes. The sequence goes on from JAGCMF010000037.1 coordinate 27,931, forward strand.
TATATTACCGACACGTTCTTTGAGAGGATGGTGATACCACGTTCTCTCTCGATGTCGTTATTATCCATGATAAGGTCGCCACCACTATGCTCACTCTCGCGTATCAGGTTACCCTGCATAATCATCTTATCAACGAGTGTTGTCTTGCCGTGGTCTACGTGGGCGATAATTGCAATGTTGCGTAACTTTCGCATACTGATCATTTATTTAGATGCGACAAAGATACTTAAAAATTTGTTAAATGAGTAATCTCGCCACCTAAAATATACTCTCCTACGCCAATAAATAACTCATAAAACATATATGCAATAGAGGGGCACAGAGATACACCCCTTGCTAAACACCATCCGCTATGCGGATATTTAGACAATAGCCTCAACACAGAGATGCGACACACCCCAAACACGACAAATAAAAAGAGGTTGTTAAGCGTGCTTAACAACCTCCCTTCTTGTAACCGACGGTTACACATGCATTACTGTGCCTCGGGGCGCATAACAACCAATGTGCGGTTGTTATCCTCCAACAACTGTGCAGCGAATGCCTTGATATCGTCAAGTGTGATGCTTGCAAGGATATCGAGGTACTCCTCCTTGTAGTTGTAACCCTCATCGTACCAACGTGTGATAGCAGAGATCCAACCGCTGTTGTTCTCCAACACGTTAGCATAATTCTTCTGCAAGAACTCCTTCGCCTTTGCAACATCGTCCGCCAAAGGACCCTCCTCGGCAATCTTACGAATCTCGGCGTCACAAATAGCCACCAACTCGTCAGCAAGCGCCTCGTTAGTATCGAATATGATACCAAGCATATAGTTCTCAACAGGCTCGTCGATGTTACCACCCTGAACAGATACGCCATAAGTACCACCCTTCTCCTCGCGGATAGATACCATATAACGCATATCGAGAGCACGGCTCAAAAGGTCTACGATAAGACGGTTCTTCGCATTGTACTCCATAGGACCGCTGTAGATAAGACGTACAGAGACCTTTGGCTGCTGCATAGCAACACGGAAGTCGTTAGTAACCTCACCTGTAGCGAAACGAACACCATCATCAACGACTGCATACTCTACCTTATTAGATGTAGGCAATGAACCGATATACTTCTCAACCAATGGACGCAAAGTCTCAAGATCAACATTACCTACGATAATGAAGCGGAAGTCATCAGCATAGCTGAAGAGCTGTGAGTGTACAGACTGCAACATAGGGATGTTGAGAGCCTCGATATCTGCAGCTGAAGTAATCTGGCGACGTACATGACCACCGAAGAGTGTATTCTGGAACTCACGACCCATGATATAGTTAGGATCAGACTCCATGTTCATGTAGTAAGGAACATACATTCTCTTCAGGTTATCGAGGTCTGTCTCGTCGAAACGTGGAGAAGTGAAGTTCAAGTAGAGGAGCTGAAGGATAGTCTCAAGATCCTTTGGTGAGCCACCTGCATATGCAGAGTGCTCATAGTCATCAACGCCAAGGCCTGCGTATGCTGACTTGCCAGAGAGCTGGCGAGCAAGCTCCGTATTAGAGAAGTCTGCGATACCTGACTGACCCATAACCATAGATAGGAATGCGCCGTGCTGGTACTCTGCATCAGAGAGCAATGAGCAACCACCATCAGATACTGCATTGATGGTAACCTCATCAGCCTTGAGTGTAGATGGACGTACTACAACCTGGATACCATTCTTCAAAGTCCACTCTGTATAACCGAGAGACTCGTTCTCAACTGTAGACTTAACCTTTGAACCCTTAAGCTTCACTGAAGGATCAATCAAAGGACGAATAACTGTGTTATCCTCATATGGCTCAAGCTCTGCAGCCTCAACCTCCGCCTTGATAGCGAGGATATCCTCCTCTGTAGGAACTACAACACCCTCCTTCTTTGGTGAACGAACGAGGATAACGAGGTTCTCGTTAGGCTTCGCCATACTTGCATAAGCAGTATTTACATCATCAACAGTGAGGCTGTTAAGGAACATCTGATCGAGCTGCCACTCTGTCTCGGCATCCATCATAGATGTACCCTGTGCATAGTGGTCGAGGTAGCGCTGTGCATAAGCGTCATTTGTAACGTCGTTGCGGTTTGTATAGGCGCGCTCTGCCCAACGGAGAATCTCCTGCTTTGCGCGTTCGAACTCACCAGCTGTGAAGCCATAGCGACGCATACGTTCCATCTCTGTATAGATAGTGCGGAACGCCTCGTCTGTGCGACCATCGTGAGCTGTTGCAGAGAACGTTGTAGTCTCCATAGTAGGACAGATGCCGAAGCCACCCTCACTCATACCACCACCAAGGATAGGAGCATCAGCCGCCTGTGTAATCTCCTCGAAGCGAGCATCCATCATCACAGTAACGAATGTCTGTACAAGGTCAAATGAGTAACCTACGATAGTATTCTTAAGCTCCTTTGGAAGGGCCTCACGACGTGCGAACATCATAACGCTTGAACGTGTCATCTCTGGGTCAGTGAAGATAGAGATGATAGGCTCCTCTGTAGCAGGAACTACGATAACCTCCTTCTGTGCTGCATCAGCTGGTGACGCTGGGATATCAGCCATGAGAGTCTTAATCTTCGCCTCAATCTGGTCAACATCGATATCACCTACGATAACGAGTGCCTGATACTCTGGACGATACCACTTCTTATAGAATGCCTCCAACGCTGTGTGGTCGAATGACTGAAGACCATCAAGGTAACCGATAAGGTTACGGTGCTCATACAACGAACCCTTGAAGATGTTACGAATCATGTCATTCTGTGCACGCAAACTTGCACCATCACGTGTACGCAACTCCTCCATGATAACACCACGTTCAGAGTCAATCTCTGCTGGCTGGAGGGCGATGAACTGTGACCAGTCGTGAAGGATAAGAAGTGCCAGGTCAACATTCTCCTCTGTAACAGGGCAATCCTTAATCATGTACTCTGTGCAGTCCCATGATGTGAAGGCATTGAGGTTATAACCGAACTGAACACCCCTAGACTCGAGGCTCTCGATCATCATCTTGCCTGGGAGGTTCTTTGTGCCATTGAAGGCCATGTGCTCAAGGAAGTGAGCCAAGCCCTGCTGGTCATCCTCCTCCTGGATAGCACCCACATCGTGATAGATGTAGAAGCTCGCCTGACCCTTTGGCTTCTCATTGTGGCGAATGTAGTAGGTCATACCGTTTTCGAGCTGACCTACACGCACTTCTGGATCGAGTGGCAACTGTGCCGTAGGATCCTGTGCGCTGATACTCGCTACGCTAATAACAAGCGCTACGAGTGAAAGAAACACTTTTCTCATAGATCTAATGGTTAATAAGTTATATAAATAATTTTCTATCTCTTTAAGTAACTAAAGTCAATAATTCAAGCAAAGATAATTATTTTTGCTCAAATCACGACTATTTTAACCTATTTTTTACATATACAGACTATTTTTTATCTGTAGGCACAATAATTTAACGTAGTAAATACATTATTATTATAGTTTTCTTATCTTTGCAATAAATAATATTTTTCAAATGGCAGAGATAACATCATACAACTACCGCATAGAGCCACAAGATGTAGACTTCACACTACGTGCATCTGTCTCATCCCTAATAAACTATATGCTCAATGTTGCCGGTACAGATGCTCACAACAAGGGATTTGGTGTAGAGGTACTTCAAGATAACTCGTTCACATGGGTATTGCTACGTTTTAGCATCGAGATTTCAACACGCCCAGCGCAGTATGACAACATCAACATAGAGACATGGATTAACGACTTCAACCGTCTATCCTCAACACGTAACTTCCGCATGCAGCACAACAATGAGACCATAGCATCGGGAGTGTCGCAGTGGTGCGTACTAAACATGGAGACACGCCAGTCGGTAGATATGTCGATGATGAAGGAGGCACACGACAAGTTTATCGTACCAGAGGCTTCACCCATTGCTGCACCAGCACGTCTACGTGCCATAGAGGCATCGACAACAGTATCTCGCCCCGTGGTATATAGCGACATAGACTTTAATCGCCACGTGAACACGTTGCGATATGTTGACATGATATTCGACTCTCTACCACTCGAAGTTATCGAGAGACATGACTCACTACGCATGGATATTAACTTCCTCGCCGAGGCTCGCTATGGTGAGGTTATATCCGTAGGCTCTGTATGTGATGGTGATAAATGGCAGTTCGAGATATCATCTGATAGCGGTAAGACACTATGTCGTGCAATGATAGAGTTTAAGTAATATGACAGAGAGGAGGAGTCTTAACATAGCCGTAGTAGGCCCCGCACACCCCTATCGCGGAGGTTTGGCATCCATCATGGAGACCATGGCACGTGAGTTTCAGTCGCGCGGCTACACCGTTAACATACTCACCTTCACGCTGCAATACCCCAAGTTACTATTCCCCGGAAAGAGCCAGACAGTAGAGACACCACCACCAACAGACCTTAACATTCGTCGTTGTGTATCTACCATAAACCCGATATCGTGGTGGCGCGTAGGTCGTGAATTGCGACGCGCTAAACCAGACATCATACTGATGAAGTATTGGACACCATTCATGGCACCATGCTTCGGCACAATTGCGCGCATAGCAAGAAAGAATAGGCACACAAAGGTGATATGTCAGATTGATAATGTGAAGCCACATGAGCACCACATGACAGATGGCATCTTCAACCGCTACTACCTACATTCAGTAGATGGTTTCATTTATATGTCCGAGCAGGTGCATAGCGAACTTAAGGAGTACACCTCTGCCCCAGCACTCTTCTCTCCGCACCCCATGTTCGAAAACTTCGGCAAGCGCGTAAATAGAGATGAGGCGTGCAAGCACCTTAACCTCGACCCAGCACTACGATATACCATGTTTTTCGGACTCATACGCGACTACAAGGGTCTCGACACACTTCTTGATGCATGGGCAGAGTTCCGCCGCGAGGGTCATAAGCTGCTAATAGCCGGCGAGTTCTACACTGCGAAAGATAAGTACATGGAGCAAATAAAGCGTCTCGGCATTGAGGACGACATAATCATGCACGACTTCTTCATCCCTGACGACGAGGTAAAACACTACTTCTCCGCCGCCGATTGTGTGGTATTACCATACAAGACGGCAACACAGAGTGGCGTGACACAGATATGCTACAACTTCTGCACTCCCGTCATCGTAACAAATGTCGGAGGCCTTGCCGAGATTGTTCCCAACGATGTTGTAGGTTACGTATGCGAGGCATCGAAGGATGGCGTTAAGAGTGCCATGGAGAGAATATACGAAGATGGCACCATAGCACGTCTACAACAGGGCATGACAGAGGAACGTAAGCGCTTCTCATGGCAGGCGATGTGCGACAAGATCGAGGAGCTGTACAACGACATCGAGTAAGCTACATCACTGACATATACGAAAAGGGGCTGACTAAAAAATAACATAGTCAGCCCTTCATATGTTCGGAGAGTGAATAAAAAGATGTAGTTTTAGGCTTGCGAAGCCCGAAAAAGCGGAGTTTACTGTGCGTAAATGAGCATTTTGAGGGCAAGCGTAACGACAAAATACACTTTTTATTCACTCTCATAGCTACTCCTTGATGCCTACCCTATCAAAGATAAAGTCTACATTCTTGAGGTAGTACTCAAGAGTGAAGCAGCTATCAAGCTCCTCGCGAGTAAGGACAGACATAACCTCTGGAGTCTCGGCAAGAAGCTCCTGATAGTCGGCTCTCTCACTCATAGCACGCATGGCAACAGGCTGAACTGTATCGTATGCCTTCTCGCGAGAGAAGCCCTTCTCGATAAGTGCATTCATAACACGCTGCGCAAAGATAACCTTACGTGTGCGATAGATATTCTCCTGCATAACATCCTTGAATACAACAAGATTCTCGAGGATACCACGGAAGCGGTTCAACATATAGTCAAGGAGCATTGTTGCATCAGGAAGGATGATACGTTCTGATGATGAGTGTGAGATATCACGTTCGTGCCACAAAGCAACATTCTCATAGAAAGCTGCCATATAGCCACGCATAACACGTGCACAACCACACATATTCTCGCTTGAGATAGGATTACGCTTATGAGGCATCGCGCTTGAGCCCTTCTGTCCCTTGCCGAATGACTCCTCAACCTCATGCACCTCTGTACGCTGCAAGTTGCGTATCTCCATAGCCATCTGCTCGATGCTTGATGCGATAACTGCAAGAGTGGCCATATAGTATGCGTGACGGTCACGCTGGATAACCTGCGTTGATATGTTTGCACTGTCGATACCGAGCTTCTCGCACACATAGTCCTGAATGAAAGGAGGAATGTTTGCGAAGTTGCCCACAGCACCAGAGATCTTACCAACCTCTACGCCACGTGCAGCAGCAACAAAGCGGTTGAGGTTACGCTTCATCTCCTCGTACCACAATGCCCACTTAAGACCGAAGCATGTGATGTCGGCATGGATACCGTGTGTACGGCCAATGCATGGTGTATCCTTGAACTCAATGGCACGCTGACGCAACACCTCGAGCATCTTCTCGATATCATCAAGCAAGATAGAGTTAGCCTGACGGAGAAGATAACCGTTTGCAGTATCTACAACGTCAGTACTTGTAAGACCATAGTGCACCCACTTGCGCTCCTCACCAAGGCTCTCACTCACAGCACGTGTAAAGGCAACAATATCGTGGCGTGTCTGCTGCTCAATCTCGTAGATGCGGTTAACATCGAACTTGGCATCTCTCCACAACTTCTCTACATCCTCCTTGGGAACAACGCCAAGCTGGCTCCAAGCCTCTGAAGCCAAAATCTCAACACGCAAATATGCATCGAACTTATTCTGCTCTGTCCACACCTTGCGCATTATCTCTCTGCTATATCTTTCAATCATAAGGCAGGTTAGTTAGTGTTTATAATAATTATTTGTTTGTGACTCTCTTCTCAAATGCCTCCACCGTATTCTCCATGAGACACGCGATGGTCATAGGACCAACACCGCCAGGCACAGGTGTGATGGCTGATGCTACATGCTGTGCCGCCTCGAAGTCGACATCACCACAGAGCTTACCTGTACGGCTATCACGGTTTACACCCACATCGATAACCACGGCACCAGGCTTAATCATATCTGCAGTAACCAAACGTTCACGACCTATTGCCACAACAAGGATGTCGGCACGGCGCGTAACCTCCGCGAGATTAACAGTCTTGGAGTGTGCCACGGTCACCGTAGCATTCTCCTCGAGCAACAACTTGGCAACAGGCTGGCCTACGATGTTACTACGACCTACAACCACAGCCTCCTTACCAGCAATATCAACACCCGCGAACTTCAACAACTTGATGATACCCTTGGGTGTGCATGGCAAGATGCAGGGCTGCTTGAGCCATAGGCTTGCGACATTCAATGGATGGAAGGCATCAACATCCTTCTCGGGTGAGATGGCTGCTATAACCTTCTGCTCGTCGATATGCTTGGGGAGAGGCAACTGCACAAGGATACCATCTACATCTGCATCGTTATTCAACTCCGCAATGATGTCCAACAACTCCTCCTGTGTGATGCTTACATCGCGACGCAACGTAGTATTACGTATGCCCACCTCGGTAGCGGCCTTCGCCTTACCTGTGACGTACGATACGCTACCGGGATCATCGCCAACGAGCACCACGATAAGGTTGGGTGTACGGCCATGCTCCTTCTCCAGAGCCACGACCCTCTCTGCAAGACCCTCCTTTATCGACTTCGATAACTCTTTACCGTTTATAATCATACATTAACCTTTTTAAATTAAACAATTAGCGAAATGCCTTGGCACCTATATCCGTACGATGGAATAGGTTGTCGCACTCTATGCGTGCAACATCCGCCTCGGCCTTCTGCTGTGCCTCACGGAGGGTTGGTGCCTCCGCAACAACAATCATCACACGACCACCCGCTGTGACAAGCTCGCCATCCTTCATGGCAGTGCCCATGTGGTAAATCTTCGACTCTACATTTTCGGTGCCACGGATAGCAAAACCCTTGGCATAGTCACCAGGATAACCCTTCGATGCAAGTACTATACCCAATGTAGCGCCCTCCGACCACTCGGCAGTAGGCTGCTCATCGCTGGCAACAGCCATAAATACATCTATGGCGTCACTCTTCAAGCGTGGCAACACAACCTCTGTCTCGGGGTCACCAAAGCGTGCGTTAAACTCTATAACCTTGATGCCATTAGGGGTCTTCATAAGACCACCATAGAGGACACCTGTAAATGGCGTACCCTCCTCAACCATAGCATCAGCAACACGCTGCATAATGTTAGTCATGGCATACTCGTGATCCTCGGCAGTGATAAATGGCAACTCTGTATATGCACCCATACCACCTGTATTGGGACCCTCATCATTATCATATGCACGCTTATGGTCCTGCGCAACAGGCATAGCACATATCTTACGACCGGCAACAAAGCACATCAACGAGAACTCCTCACCTGTGAGGAACTCCTCAATAACGACTCTACCCTCGCCGAACTTCGTATCGAGGAGCATATCGCGAAGCGTAGCCTCCGCCTCCTCCATAGTGGTGGCGATGACAACACCCTTACCAGCAGCAAGACCGTCATACTTCAACACTGTGGGCAACGTACCCTTACGCACATAGGCCATAGCCTCCTCAAAGTCGCTAAATGTAGCATATGCCGCAGTAGGCACATCATACTTAACCATGAGTCGCTTTGCAAAGTCCTTGCTTGCCTCAATCTCCGCAGCAGCCTTCGTAGGACCAAATATCTTAAGACCAGCAGCTCGGAATCTATCAACAATGCCTACAGCCAACGCAGCCTCGGGGCCTACGACAGTGAGGTCTACACCCTTCTCCTGGGCAAAGGCAAGAAGCTTATCAACATCTGTATCCTTGATAGCGACACACTCGGCAAGCGCAGCAATACCCGCATTACCGGGTGCTGCATATATCTTTGAGGCCTTGGGTGAACGCGCGATAGCCTCAACGATAGCATGACAACGACCACCAGAACCAACAACTAATACTTTCATAATATACTCTTAAATTCAATATTTAAGGGATAACCACTCACCATGCGCATCACAATTCGTCATGGTAAGAAGCCCTTACCATAATAAATTAGTGCTTAAAGTGACGCATGCCTGTTACGAGCATGGTCATATCAAACTCGTCAGCCTTCTTCACAGAGTCCTCATCACGCACACTGCCACCAGGCTGCACAAGAGCCGTAACGCCATACTGCTGTGCCAACGTTACGGTATCATCAAATGGGAAGAAGCCGTCAGAGGCCAATACGAGGCCCTCTGTGAAGCCTGCTGCCTGCGCCTGCTTCAACGCTATCTCCGCAGAGCCAACACGGTTCATCTGACCAGCACCAACACCTACGGTATGACCATCCTTAACAACAACGATAGCATTAGACTTAACATGCTTGACGATACGCCAGCCGAAGTTCATATCCTCAATCTCCGTAGCGGTAGGCTTACGCTGTGTCACACACATATCAGCGACAACCTCCTTGGTGTCTGTATCGAGTTTCTGAACAAGAAGACCACCATTTACGGTCACATACTGTGTCTGCTCCATATCTGTTGACGACATATCCACCTGCAAGAGGCGTAGATTCTTCTTTGTGCATAGAACCTCAAGAGCCTCATCAGAGAATGATGGCGCCATGATAATCTCCAAGAAGATAGGCTTCATAAGCTCTGCCACCTCCTTTGTAATCTCTCTATTAACAGCCACAATACCACCGAAGATGCTCACCGTGTCAGCCTCATATGCCTTCTGCCATGCCTCCTTGATATCCTTACCGATAGCGGCACCACAAGGATTCATATGCTTGAGGCCTACAGCAAATGGCTCACTGAACTCACGAACGATATTAAGTGCAGCATTTGCATCCTGGATATTGTTATACGACATCTCCTTGCCGTTGAGCTGCTTCGCTGTAGCCAAAGAGTATGGAACACTCTCCGATGCTGCGTAGAACTTTGCCGACTGGTGTGGATTCTCGCCATAGCGCAATGTCTGAACAAGGTCGAACGACGCAAAGAGTTTCTCGTTGAGCTCGGCCTGCTTACGCATATACGTTGCAATGCACATATCATACTCTGCAGTGTGCGTATATGCCTTCGCTGAAAGCTCGAGACGTGTAGCAAGAGTAGTATTACCACCCTCCTCAATCTCGGCAATGATGCGAGCATAGTCTGTAGGGTCACATACCACGGTTACGTCGCGATAGTTCTTTGCTGCAGAACGCAACATTGATGGACCACCAATATCGATATTCTCGATGGCATCCTCCATCTTAACATCTGGCTTGGCGATAGTCTGACGGAAAGGATAGAGGTTAACGCATACCATATCGATAAACTCGATAGAGTTCTCACGCAACGCAGCAAGGTGACTCTCATCATCACGGCGCGCCAAAAGACCACCATGAACCTTGGGGTGAAGCGTCTTAACACGGCCATCACAAATCTCTGGAAAACCTGTAACATCGCTAATACCTATAGTCTCAACACCACTATCCTCCAAAAGCTTCTGCGTGCCTCCTGTAGCGATAATCTCCCAACCCAAACGACGAAGATTGCTGCAGAACTCAACAACACCCGCCTTGTCGCTTACACTAACTAATGCTCTCATATTTAGAATTTCTTATTTATCAGTTTATTTATGGTCTTAACATAGAGTTTGTGCTCTATGGCATGTATAAGGTTTGTGAGCTCCTCGATGTCGTTACCCTCATATACTATAGCTCCCTGGTCGATGATGCGACCACCATCAAGAGTCTCGTCAACGAAGTGTGTAGTAGCACCAAATATCTTGACACCATACTCCACAGCATCCTGGATGGCATGAGCACCCTTGAACGAAGGTAACAACGATGGATGAATGTTCACAATACGCTGCTCATAGCGTTCCAAGAGTACCTTACCCACAATGCGCATATATCCAGCAAGGCATACATAGTCCACACCACGTTCATCAAGCATCGTAGCGAGAACTGTCTCATAGGCCTCACGCGACTCATAGTCCTTGGGCGTAAAGGCAAAACTCTCTGTGCCATAACGCTTGGCACGTTCGAGGACCTTTGCCCCTGGCTTATCGCACACCAACAGCACAACCTCGGCATCGAGGCGTCCATCACGGCACGCCTCGGCAATAGCCTCGTAGTTACTGCCACTGCCACTTGCAAAAACAGCCAAACGTGTCTTTCTCATAATACTATAGGATTGTTACGCCCTCACCCTCAACAACACGGCCGATGACTGAAGCACGTTCGCCACACTCCGCCAAGATATCAATTGCCTTCTGGGCATCTGCCTCTGGAAGGGCGATAACCATACCGATACCCATATTGAAGATGTTGAACATCTCACGGTGACCTACATTACCATACTTCTCCAAGAGGCGGAATACAGGAAGAATCTCCCATGAGCCCTCCTTAACCTCAACACCCTGACCATCCTTGAGGATACGTGGGATATTCTCATCGAAACCACCACCTGTGATATGACTGATGCCGTGAACGTCACACTCTGCAATGACCTTCAACACCTGCTTAACATAGATGCGTGTAGGGGTCAAGAGCACATCACCGAGCTTACGGCCCTCAATCTCTGGATATGTCTCGTCGAGCTTAAGACCGTTATCGCTAACGACCTTACGAACAAGGCTGAAACCATTAGAGTGAACACCACTTGAGGCGATACCCACCAACACGTCACCAACCTTAACTCTCTCACCTGCATCGATGAGCTTTGAACGTTCTACAACACCCACCGTAAAACCAGCAATGTCATACTCGCCATCCTGATACATACCTGGCATCTCGGCAGTCTCACCGCCAACAAGAGCACAACCAGCCTGACGACAACCCTCGGCAACACCAGCAACGATAGCCTCGACCTTCGCAGGCTCATTGTGGCCTACAGCAACGTAGTCCAAGAATACCAAAGGCTCGGCACCCTGTGCCAAGACGTCGTTAACACACATCGCCACAGCATCGATACCTATAGTATCGTGCTTATCCATCTCAAAGGCGAGCTTAAGCTTTGTGCCTACACCATCGGTACCACTAACCAACACAGGCTCCTTGATATTGAGAGCCGCAAGGTCGAACATACCGCCAAAGGCACCAATGTTACCCATAGAACCAACACGCTTTGTAGATGATACGTGCGACTTGATGCGTCGTACAACTTCGTAGCCAGCCTCGAGATTTACGCCAGCAGCTTCATAACTTTTTGCCATATCTATATATTTTTATTATTTATTATTCAACTTATTATGGTACAACGATGTTGGGTAGCAACCATTGAAGCAAGCCATGCACAACTCCGAACGATTACCAGACTTGAGCAACGACTCCTCCGAGAGGAACTCCAACGAGTCAGCCTCGATAGCCTTACATGCCTCATCCTTCGACATACGCGCACAGAGAAGCTCATCTCGCGTAGACATGTCGATACCATAGAAGCATGGATTGGTGATTGCGGGGCTGGCGATACGCACATGCACCTCCTTGGCACCCGCCTCCTTCAACAATCGCACGATACGCAACGATGTAGTACCACGCACGATAGAGTCATCGATGAGCACTACCGACTTATCCTTAACAAGGGAACGTACCGCCGAGAGCTTCATGCGCACACCCTTCTCGCGCATCTCCTGCGATGGCTGAATGAAGGTACGTGCGATATACTTATTCTTGATAAGTCCCATCTCATAAGGGATGCCACTCGCCTCCGAGTAACCGATAGCAGCACTTATACTTGAGTCAGGAACGCCGATAACGACATCTGCCTTCGTTGGACACTGCTCATAGAGGTAACGACCCGAAAGCTTACGGAATGAGTGTACGTTGCAACCCTCAATATCGCTATCAGGGCGTGCAAAGTAGATATACTCCATAGCACACATCAGGTGTCGCTGGTAGCGTGAGTAGTAGTTAGAACGGATGCCGTGGTGGTCGATGGTGATAATCTCACCTGGCTCAACATCGCGTATATACTCCGCACCAACGATATCCAAGGCACACGTCTCCGAACTTATGACATAACCATCACCAAGCTTACCGATAGCCAAGGGGCGCAAACCGTGCTTATCACGACAAGCGTAGATACGGTTCTTTGTCATGATAAGGAAGGCAAAGGCTCCCTCGAGCATATTCAATGCCTCGATGATGTTATCAATACGCTTATCCTCGCGGTTATCCTTCTTTACAAGGTGAGCCAAGAGCTCACTATCGGATGATGAGTGGAAGAGGCTACCACGAACCTCGAGATACTGCGCCAACTCACGTGAGTTAACAAGATTACCATTATGCGCAAGAGCAAAGTCACCTGTATGGTGGCTGAACGAGAAGGGCTGCACATTGTTTGCACCGCCACCACCCGTTGTTGAGTAGCGCACATGACCGATAGCGATATGACCCTTGAGCTTTGATAGCTTCTGCTGGTTGAACACCTCGGTAACAAGGCCCTCACCCTTAACAGTATTTAGCTTATCGCCATCGAAGGCCGAGATACCACACGCCTCCTGACCACGGTGCTGCAAAGCATGCAGACCATAGTAAGCAAGATTGGGGGCATCATTAACGCCAAAAACACCAAACACACCGCACTCCTCGTGCAGGTCATCGCCATATATATCCAATGAATCCTTAAGCATACCTATTATTTATTTAAGTGCGTTGCGGAGGCGTTCTGCAACCTCCTCATAAGTCTCACGTACACGACCGAGGTCACGACGGAAGCGATCCTTATCCATACGTTCGCCTGTTGCCTTATCCCAGAGGCGGCAAGTGTCGGGCGAGAGCTCATCGGCCAAGACGAGTGAACCATCAGCAGCACGACCGAACTCAATCTTAAAGTCTACGACAGTGATGCCAACACTCTCGAACAACTCAACAAGATAGTTATTGATGCTTGCCGACATCTCGTACATCTTGGCAAGCTCCTCATAACTCAACAGACCGAGAGCCACAGCATGGTGATCGTTGATGAGTGGATCACCAAGGTCGCTACGACGCAAGCATAGGTCAAAGATTGTATTCTCGGGGACTATACCCTCATCAAGACCGAGACGCTTGGCCATAGAACCAGCCACGACATTGCGCACAATAACCTCAACAGGCACATGGTCAACAACGCGGCATAACTGGCCATCATCACCCACTCGTTCAACAAAGTGGGTGCTGATGCCTTTGCTATTTAGATAGCCAAGAATCATAGATGATATATCGCAGGTCAAACGACCCTTATTCTCGATAATCGCACGCTTAATATTATAGAATGCAGAGATATCATCCTTAAAGCGCACGATGACACGATCATCGCTATCCGTCTTATATATCTGCTTACTCCTACCCTCGTAGAGTAATTCCAACTGATTCATACTCTTTATCGGTTAAGAAAGTAGTTTACTGCATTAGAGAAGATATCCTGAACCTTCTGACCATGGATATTCTTCATAAGGTCACGTTCGTAGCGCTCCGTATGACCCATCTTACCGAGGATCTGACCAGATGGGTCTACGATACCCTCGATACCGAAGCTTGAGCCGTTAGGGTTATATGGCGAGTCTGTGGTAGGACGATTCTCCGCGTCAACATACTGGAATGCCACCTGACCATTGCGGAAGAGCTGCTCGGCCATAACATCGCTAACAACGAACTTACCCTCACCGTGACTAACAGCGATAGAGTGTATATCACCCACCTCAAATGACTTCAACCATGGCGACGCCGTTGTGCCCACACGTGTTGAGACAATCTGTGAGATATGACGGTTGATGTCGTTACGGAACAATGTGGGCGACTCGCTGGTAACCATGCCGAGACGACCATATGGCAAGAGTCCGGACTTAACCAACGCCTGGAAGCCATTACATATACCGAGCATCAAGCCACCACGATCAAGCAACGCATGGATAGCATCTGCCACATCCTTATTATTAAGCACATTTGCGATAAACTTACCGCTACCATCGGGCTCATCACCTGCCGAGAAGCCACCACTCAACGCCATGATATGGCACTGCGAGATATTCTCAACCATCTCCTTGATAGATGCCAATACATCGGCACCTGTAAGGTTTTTGAACACCGAGATAACGACCTCGGCACCGGCACGCTGGAAAGCACGCGCTGTATCGTAGTCGCAGTTAGTACCTGGGAATACTGGCAAATAAACACGCACCTTATCAACCTTCTCACCCTCATACTTCTTGACAAGACCCTTACCGTCGCTTACACGTGTAGGCTCACCACTCTTACCCTTGTCTGCATATACCGACGTATACTTCTCGGTATTTGCCTCAAGCAACTCATCAAGAGGCAGTCGTGTACCATTTACGAAGATAGCCTCCTCATCTACGGTGCAGCCAATAAGCTCGGCATTAGGATGGTTAAGCGTGCGGCGGCTCTCAACTACGATAGAGCCATACGAGTAGTCGTAGAGCATCTGCTCGTCGCACTCAACAGCAGCACCCACTCTATTACCGAACGACATCTTCGCGATAGCCTCGGCAACACCGCCATTACCTACTGCCCATGCAGCAACGATATCGCCCTCGGCAATCTTCTTCGACACGAAGTCGAAGTTAGACTTCAAGCACTCGGTAGATGGCATGTAGTTAGACTCTGGAGTGTGACGTATTACATATATCTTATTAGCTGCCTCCTTGAACTCTGGGCTGATGACCGTGCGGGCATCTACCGTAGTGATACCAAAGGCCATAAGCATTGGAGGCACGTTGATATCGCGGAATGTACCACTCATAGAGTCCTTACCACCAATAGAAGGCAAGCCAAGTTCCACCTGCATCTTCAACGCACCGAGCAACGCCGCCATAGGCTTACCCCATGACTTATCGTCAGTCATACGTTCGAAGTACTCCTGATATGAGAAGCGCATATTGTCGTAGCGGGCACCAGCAGCAACAACCTTGGCACAAGCATCAACAACAGCATATGCAGCACCATGATATGGACTCCACTTTGCAATATATGGGTTATAACCATAGGCCATGATACTTGCTGTATTAGTGAAGCCACCACCTACAGGCAACTTCTGTACAGAGACCTGTGTCTCTGTGCACTGCGTCTTACCACCATAAGGCATCAAGACTGTTGAAGCACCGATTGTAGAGTCAAACATCTCGATAAGACCCTTCTGTGATACTACATTGTCATCAGAGAGGTTTGTCTTCATGCGCTTTGTTGTTGTAGCGCCCTCGATGTTACGAACAAAAGGATTGCGGTTCTCGACCTCACCGAGGCGCACCTTGGTGTAGTGCTTTGCACCTGCCGAGTCGATAAAGTCGCGCGACAGGTCAACGACAACCTTATCGCCCCAATACATGCGCATACGGCGGGTGTCAGTAACATCAGCAACATAGGTAACCTCAACATTCTCCTCACCGCATAGCGCCATAAACTGCTCCATATCCTTGCGTTCGATGACCACAGACATACGTTCCTGCGACTCACTAATGGCAAGCTCCGAGAAGTTAAGACCATTATACTTTGTTGGCACACGATCGAGGTAGATATCCAAGCCATCAGTGAGCTCACCGATAGCGACACTAACACCACCAGCACCAAAGTCATTAGACTTCTTGATTAGTCGAGTAACATCGCCACGACGGAACAGGCGTGCGAGCTTACGTTCCTCGGGGGCATTACCCTTCTGCACCTCCGAGCTACACTCCTCAAGTGAGCTCAACGTGTGCTCCTTTGATGAGCCTGTAGCACCACCTACACCATCACGACCCGTGCGACCACCAAGCAAGAGGACTACATCGCCAGGTGCAGGGCTCTCGCGGCGAACGTTATCAGCCTTAACAGCACCCACAACAGCACCTACCTCAAGGCGCTTTGCAACATAGTCAGGGTGATACACCTCACGAACATGCGTTGTAGCCAAACCAATCTGATTACCGTAGCTTGAGTAACCAGCAGCAGCCTTTGTAGAGATGATGCGCTGTGGCAACTTACCCTCCATGGTCTGATCCACTGGCTTATAGATATCACCAGCACCAGTAACTCGCATAGCCTGGTATACGTAGCTACGACCTGACAATGGGTCACGGATAGCGCCACCGAGACATGTAGATGCACCACCGAAAGGCTCAATCTCTGTTGGGTGGTTGTGTGTCTCATTCTTGAACTGCAACAACCACTTCTCCATAACGCCATCTACATCTACGTTGACGAAGATGCTACAAGCGTTGTTCTCCTCACTCTGCTCCATATCGTCGAGCTTACCATGCTTACGAAGGTAGCGAGCACCTATCGTAGCAAGCTCCATAAGGCAGAGGCTCTTATTCTCGCGACCGAGCTCCGCACGTATGTTACGCATGAGCTCCAATGAGCTCTCGAACTCCTCCTTCATGAACGACTCATCGAGGGTTATCTCCTCAATCTCGGTAGTGAAGGTAGTGTGACGGCAGTGGTCACTCCAGTATGTATCCAAGATGCGCAACTCCGTCTCCACAGGATCGCGACCCTCCTCACGGAAGTAGTTAACGACCTCACGGAGGTCATCAGCATTCATAGCCAAACCATTCTCCTTGCAGTATGCCACGAGCTCCTCGTCGTTCATATTACGGAAGCCATCGAGCACAGCAACAGGCTTAACCTCGGCACTCTCATTATCTGACAACACCTCAAGGTTCTTCTTGCGCGACTCCACAGCATTCACCAAGTACTTCTCGATGCGCTGCATCGCCTCGGCATCGACACTCTTATCGAAGATGTAGAGACGTGATGACTTAATCTTAACCTCGGCATTAGGCTCGATGAGGTGTACGCAGTCAACAGCCGAGGCAGCACGCTGGTCGAACTGACCAGGGAGGAACTCGACAGCGAGACATGGCATGCCCTCTGTGTCACACTCATCAGTAACAGCATCTGTAACAATCTCACCAAATACGCTATAACGGCTCTTCTCGAGAAGCTCATCCGAGAAACCGAAGAGGTCGTACACATTAACGAAACGCAAGTGCTCGATATTTAGACCGAGGTTTGTGTTCAACTCCTTGCGCAACGTCTCGGCCTCAACCTGAAAACGTGAGTATTTCTCAACAAATATACGGCGGTTCTTCATAATCGTCAGTTTGTCGTTTGTCGTTAATTATTACAACTCTGCTTCGAGCACCTTCTCTGTCTGTGCCTTACGGAAGGCCTCAAGACGCGCCTCCAAAGCCTTATCTGTGAGTGCAAAGATTGATGCTGCGATAAGCGCTGCATTCTTCGCACCATTGATTGCTGTAGTAGAGACGGGGATGCCACCAGGCATCTGAACGATAGAGAGCAATGAATCCAAGCCGCCGAGAGCCGATGTCTTGATTGGCACGCCGATGACTGGCACAGTTGTTAGAGCCGCAGTGACACCCGCAACGTGAGCCGCACCACCAGCACCAGCGATGATAGCACCGATGCCGCGCTCGCGAGCTGTTGTGGCATACTCAAACATGAGGTGTGGAGTGCGATGTGCGCTGATAACTCGCTTCTCGTACTCGATACCCAACTCCTCTAAAGTCTCGACTGCGGCCTTCATAACATCCCAGTCGCTGGTAGAACCCATGATAACTGCTACTTTCATAATTTTGATATTTTAAATTTACACTATTTCAAAACAAACGACCGCCAACACATTAAGTATCAGCGGTCTATATCCTATATTTCAATATTTTGCTCTCTCTGAATGGCCACAGCATATGCACCCGACGCCACGCCCATCTGCTTTCGATGAGCCACAGAAATGATGTCTTGCGGCATCATCCCTTGTATCGTCGTCACACAACCATAAAACGACATATTTCGCTGGGGGCATACTCTCATTACATTCATGCAACAAAGATAGCATTTATTTTGCGATTATAAAAATGTGCTACGCACTTTTTTCAACTTTTTTTTAACAATCGCAAGTATGCCTCTTCGCGACACTATCTACCTTCACGATATCTATCGCACCAGCGCCTATATCCCACAACTGCCAAGATGCAGTAGAGGGTATATAGAGCAGCCGTCAGCGGAATACCCTTATAGACATACAAACCAACGCTTATCATATCGACAACCAACCACACAAGCCACTGCTCGATATACTTTCGCGACAGCATCCACATAGCCACGATACTCAATGCCGTAGACATAGAGTCGAGTAGCGGCACACGACTATCAGTAAATTCAGTGAGAAGATAATACATTGCTACATGAAGTACTGCATACGCAACGACAAGAGGCAATACATGCCTCATGGGGGTATGCACAACCCTACCCTCCTCCTTGTCTACCGGCTTACGCAACCATACCACAAGGCCATAGATGCCGGCAAGCACGTAGTATAACTGCATCGCCGCATCGGCATAAATACCCTTTGATAGGTAGAGGACACCATGCACAAGAGGCATGACAGCACCGACAACCCACACCCAGATATTAACCTTATACTCGAGCCACAGATAAAGAAGGCCGAGTGCGACACCAACAATTTGAAGGATAAGTGTTAAGTCCATAATTATCTTTAGTTTAGAAACTTACAGTGACATTAGCGAGGAAGTTAATAGGTGCCTGCGGGAAGTAGAATGCATCGTCATAGCGTTCTCCATCCCACATATACGAGTATCCGTAACCATTCGACTCATAGAGTGTAGAGAAGAGGTTGTTAATGGCCAAGCCAAAGCGAACATCGCACCCCTTATTTGTTGTCAACGTATAGCCAAGATTAAGGTTCGTAACACAGTATGCATCCAACGACAACGCCTCGATCTCGTTATTTGTGAAATACTGCTTGCCAACATATTGCGTATGCCACAAAGCACTAAATCCGCCGACATGAAAATCTGCCATGACAGAGCCCATAACAGAGGGCGAATATGAGATGGTCATCGTGCCGAGATTTTCACCAAAGGTTGGACTATCCTTCAACATATCGACATAGTCCAAAATCTTATTCTGCGACAGCGTAGCATTTGCCGACAGCGTGAGCCACTTTGCCACCTTCCACGAGGCCATAAGTTCCACGCCACGGCGGAAACTCCTATCAACATTAGTATTAAGAGCATCATCACCGTCATTAACCATACCCGTAGCAACCAACTGATTGTGATATAGCATATAATACAGGTTAACCCCAACCACTACGCGAGGTGCTGTATAGGTATACCCAACCTCAAAATCTATCAATCTCTCGGGCTTTGGATAGCTATCATCTGCTGCAAACATATACCTATCCGTAAAGTCGGAACGTGTAGGTTCGCGGTGCGCAACAGCCGCAGAAGCAAAGATATTATGTCGATGATGAATATAACTAATTCCTGCTCGAGGATTAAAAAAGTTATACTGCTGATTAACATCTATAGGCTGCATGTAGACACCATCATCTGCCCATATAGAATTGTCGTTCGTACCCCACGCCTTATAGTGCACATAGCGATACTGCAAGTCACCAAAGAGGTGTAGTTCGTTATCTTGCAGACCACGCAACACAGCCCAATCAGCACGGGCAAAGATATTAGCATCCTGCTTCATCACATCGTTATCGTACCATCTACCCGCAACATCGCCACTCGACAGACCATCTACCCAGCTTATCTCACCCCA
This sequence comes from Alistipes sp., assembly GCA_017646625.1. GTDB lineage: Bacteria > Bacteroidota > Bacteroidia > Bacteroidales > Rikenellaceae > Alistipes. The sequence goes on from JAGCMF010000037.1 coordinate 48,551, forward strand.
ATGAGGGCAAGTATAGTAACTCCACGAGCCACCCATAGTAACATCGAGGGAAGATGAGTGATATGTAGCAGCAGCATTAACACCCGCAAGATGATTACGCATAATCTTATGACGTATGAGGTCCGCCTGCTCCACATCTGTAGACAAGTTGGTATATCCAGCCAACCAGGCATCACCCTTATACTGGTTATAGTAGCCATAACCATAAGTATAGAATAACGTCGCATTAAGTTGCCAGCCACCATCAAAACGGTGATTTATGACAAGCTGATTATTTAGCTGCAGATAGTTATCCGTCTGATCGTCATAGTAGTCTACGTGCGTACCATCAGCCAATACATAGGGGCCTTTAGAGGTCTCATACTGACCCGATGTATGATACCTACGACCATAGAGGGCCATATCCTCGCGCGATACACCATCATATGTAAGGTATGTCTTTGCAGAACCACCAAACGACAGCAGCTTAACCTTTGTCCTTGAGCCATAATAACCCGCCTGTAGCATGTATGACTTCAAATCCGTAGCACCACGATCTATGTAGCCATCCGAGCCAATGTGCGTCAGACGTGCATCGACAACCCAATGGTCCGCCATCAGACCAGACGATATATGCAGTGCCTGCTTATTGGTGTTGTACGAGCCATAAGACAACGATGCCGAGCCTCGAAAGTCGGTAGTGAGAGCATCAGTTGTCATAGAGACAGAGCCACCGAAGGCTCCTGTACCATTTGTCGAGACACCAGCGCCACGCTGCACTTGCACACTACCCACAGAGGATATAAGGTCTGGCGTGTCGTACCAATACATAGAGTGTGAGTCGGGATTATTCATCGCCACACCATTTATCGTGACGTTGATACGTGTGGCATCCGTACCACGAAGGCGAATAGATGTAGCGCCGATGCCTATACCCGTCTCATTGGTAGCAATCATAGATGGGGTTAGAGCAAGCACAGATGGCATATCAGAACCATACGTTGCACGCACCAAATTCTCCTCCGAAAGGTTATCTTGTGCCACAGGCGTAGTGCGCTTGGCATCTGTCGTTGTAACCTCGATAACCTCGATGTCGTAGTTGCGTAGTGTGTCGATAGAGTGATAGGCATCCTGTGCCCTCAATGCCGAACTAAAGATAAACGTTGCGACAATAAAATAAAAAAACCTTTTCATACTTTAAGTTAATTAAGTTGAAAAGGGGCTATTAAGATATTTCCTTCTTCCCGGTCTCGGCATTACCCGTATCCGGTTCAATGGGTCTAATCTCAGCCTCCCGCCACACCACAGCTCTATCCGGAACTCGAACCATAATGCAGAGGATAGCACCCCTTATATGGCGCAAATATACGAATAATTTTTTCAATTACAACACCAAACTCTATTTTCACACCACAAACCCCTATTTCTACCTAAAACACTATAATTCAATACCTTAAGCGTCAAACGTGTAACTCGCTGATTATCAGCACTATGAAAAATTAGGAAAATTACAACATTATAACACACTGATTATCTATATGTTACAAATGCCACCGCGGAAATAATAACGCGCCAAATATTTGCAAAGAACCATACGTTGCAATACCTTTGCACTAACGAAAACAACAAAAAAAACACCACGTTATGAGTAGACAAAAAGTAATAGTACGGATGGTTGCTTGTATAGCATTGTGCATGGCGTGCATAGGTGTGGCACATGCGCAATACACATACAAGTTTAGTGATGAACTGGGCACATACAAGGTAGTGTTTACCCCAGCAGACAAGGCCACACAATTTACCAACCCCGTAGCCAAACCCCTCAACCCAAAGACACATGAACTTCGCCTCGGTATAACATGGGGAGGTACTAACGATTGGTACTCACCAGCATTCACGAATGATTTAGGGACAGTTAATGGCGACCTACTTCCACAAAACAGCGCCTGGGGCCCTCAACACTGGTATTCAGCAACGATAGACTACGGCTATTGGATAACAGAGTGGTGTAGCATTGGTGGCACTGCAACATGGACAGCGGGCGTACGCAACATATATAATAGCAACACGCAGAAGCGAGCACTGACATTGCGTAAGGACTACATAGCCGTAATGCCCATAGCGCGCTTCGCATGGTATCGCAACGGCCGCGTACAGCTATACTCGAGTTTTGGCATTGGACTCGGCATAGAACGCTACCTACGATACTGGGATGGCATAGAGAGTCTATACAGCACATACTGCGCCTTTGACATTAAGCCTCTCGGCATTGCCGTAGGTCGCAAATGGTTTGGCTTCGCCGAGGTGGGCTATGGATCGCGAGGCATAGTGAATGTTGGTGTCGGCCATCGTTTTAACTCTAAAACAAAATAGTTATGAGAAGATATAGATTTTTAGCGTTGCTACTTGCAACACTCGTAGTGGGCACAGCGCACGCACAAGAGGTGGTAAGCGACCAGCTTATATATAACCGCGTGACAGGATTCATGGAGACTAATGGTCACAACGAAGAGTATATCGTAACGCCAAGCAAGAATATACAGAGAGTGCGATTTGAGCACGACATACGCCTATCTTATGGTGCGCCAGGACTAATATCAATGGGACTTCTTGACCGTCTATCCTTTGGCTGCGGCTGCGACATAGGGCCTCAAGATTTACCATCACAGATACAAAATCTTCGCAGATACGATGGTCCCACATATATGCTCGCTAACATAGGCTTAAGTTATAGCAAGCAATTGAGACCTTGGTTTGCACTTGGAGCAAAGGGCACCTTTGCTGCAACATGGCAGAATACATACGACACCTTCACAAACGAGAAGCTGTATGACAACAACTGCTACTTAACATCCATAATGCTCGAGAGTCGCTTCAGCTGGCTACGTCGCGAGAAGGTCGAGCTATACTCATCTATCGCATTGGGCATCGTGGCACGCATAGAACGTATGAATGGAGGCATTGCACCAATATTTGACACCACACTCTTCGGTTTTAGCTTCGGCCGTGCACTATATGGTTTTGTGGAGATAGGTGGTGGCATAGGTGGTTCAGCACGAGTAGGCATAGGTTATAGGTTTAACGGTAAAAAATAGCACATCATGAGACGATATATGACAATTATAATGGTCGCCATTGCCACACTTGCGACATCATGCAAAGTAAGCGATGGAGAGAATTACATCCCAATGGATATAGGCAAGGCTATTGCCCATGACGCACACGAGCAACTATCTTATCACAACTTCGACATACGCCTTGCGCTGATGTGCGATAGGTACATCACAACCGAGGATGAGACGACACGCGCCATAATATACCGCGACTTCATAGGCCTCTATGGGTATCAGATAGTCTACAATAGCGAGTCTGGCGATATAACAATTACAAGTGGTAGTCAGGGTTGGGTGTATATAATATTCCATACAGGAGGCACACCACTATCCGAGGGTGGCACATGGACAACAACTACAACAAATGGCCACAACCAGATATTCACAGCCACAGACGAAGGCGTCATGGTAACAGCAAACATCCCAGAGGATTATCCCATACATGGCAAGTATGAGTTCCTAATTAGCAACATCTCATTCGACATAGTGAAGGGATTAAGCTACAACATGGATGGCTTCATGGACCTAACATACTACAGTGGTAATGCAAGTCTATACATGGTAACCACCGACACACTATGCTTCAGCACAGAACCCAACAATAACTACACAAGCTACTACAAGAATGGCTACAGGGGTTTCTACGATGGCGCTATGGATGTGACATATAATGACACCCACACATACAATGTTGAGATGTCATATATAAACTCCGACAGCATTAGGGTTAAGTACCTTGGTGGGTCATGCTCTATTACAAACATCAAAATCAGATAGTAACATATAAACCACTATATAACAGTCACATTGAGGGTGTCCAACGAGTAATGTCGTGACACCCTCAACTTTTAAGTTGTATTTTAACATATTTATTGCTACCTTTGTGCGAATATATAGACTCAAAGCCTTAAACAACCAAATAGACTATGAAACGTATCATTGCTCCGTCGGTTCTATCTGCCGACTTTGGAAACCTCAACCGCGACATGGAGATGCTTCAACGTTCACAGGCCGAATGGGTACATGTGGATGTTATGGATGGCGTATTTGTGCCAAACATATCATTCGGATTTCCCCTAATGAAGCCACTTCGCAAGGGCACAACAAAGGTGCTTGACGTGCACCTCATGATCACAGCTCCCGAGAAGTATGTAACACGCTTCGTGGAGGCGGGCGCCGACTATGTGACATTCCACTATGAGGCAACAGAGAATATCGACGAGTGCATAGAGCTAATACGCAAGGCTGGTGCAAAGGTGGGCATATCAATCAAGCCAGGCACTGAGCCCGAGGTACTCGACAAGTGGCTCCCACAGCTCGACCTTATACTCGTGATGAGTGTAGAGCCAGGCTTCGGCGGCCAGAAGTTCATGCCATCATCTATCGCCAAGTGCGAGTATCTAAACCGCAAGAAGCAGGAGCTCGGCCTCGAGAACCTAATCATTGAGGTTGATGGCGGCATCTCGGCAGCAAACTCACGCCTACTCTTCGACGCTGGTGCCGAGGCACTCGTTGCCGGCAGCTCCGTATTTGGTGCCGCAGACCCCGAACAGGCAATTATTGACATGATAAACTCATAGTTCAGAGATGATATCCCTCGATAACCTCACGATAAGCTACGGCGGCTGGACACTCTTCGACGGCATTTCGTTCATGATAAACCCCAAAGACCGCATAGGCCTTGTGGGTAAGAATGGCGCCGGCAAGACAACGCTACTGCGTGTCATCACAGGAGAACAGCAACCTACAGATGGTGCAGTGACCATTAATGGCGAGTGTACTATAGGCTACCTGCCACAGCAGATGCGCGTGGCAGATACTACATCGCTTATGGCCGAGACAGCAAAGGCCTTCGATGAGGTGCTTCGCATAGAGGCAGATATCGAGCATCTGACAAACGAGATAGCCTCACGCACAGATTATGAGTCGACAGCATATGCCGACCTTATACACAAGCTTAACGAGGCAAATGACCGCTACCACATACTCGGTGGCGACACCCGCGAGGCCGACATAGAACGCACACTGCTCGGCCTTGGATTTAAGCGCACCGACTTCGAACGCCCAACGCGCGAGTTCTCGGGAGGATGGCGCATGCGCATTGAGCTCGCAAAGCTACTACTACGCCGCCCATCAATCTTCCTCCTCGATGAGCCCACCAACCACCTCGACATCGAGAGCATACAGTGGCTCGAGGAGTACCTCAAGAACTACAACGGTGCAGTACTACTCATATCTCACGACCGCGCCTTCCTTGACAATGTAACAACACGCACAGTAGAGATATCACTGGGCAAGGCATACGACTACAAGGTGCCATACTCGAAGTTTGTGGAGCTACGCGCTGAACGTCGTGCACAGCAGATGGCAGCATACGAGAATCAGCAACGCATGATTGAGAAGACCGAGGAGTTCATCGAGAAGTTCCGCTATAAGCCCACGAAGAGCAACCAGGTACAGTCACGCGTCAAGCAACTCGAGAAGCTCGACCGTATAGAGATTGATGAGGAGGACCTATCACGCCTAAACATCAAGTTCCCACCAGCACCACGTTCGGGACAGATTGTCGCAGACATAAAGGGCGTAGGTAAGGCATTCGACCAGAAGCGCATATTCGCAGGTGCAGAGTTCACAATAGAGAGAGGTCAGAAGATTGCCCTCGTAGGTCGTAATGGTGAGGGTAAGACAACATTTGCCCGCATGCTCATTGGCGAGCTTGAGGCAACAGAGGGAGAGATAAAGATTGGCGCGAACGTAAACATAGGCTACTATGCGCAGAATCAAGACGACCTCATGGATGGCGAGTTCACAGTCTTCGACACCCTCGACCGTGTGGCCGTATGTGACATACGCACACGTCTACGCGACATCCTTGGCGCCTTCCTATTCCGTGGTGAGGATATAGAGAAGAAGGTTAAGGTGCTCTCGGGAGGCGAACGATCACGCCTGGCCATGGCACGCCTAATGCTCGAGCCCTACAACCTACTAATCCTCGACGAGCCCACAAACCATATGGACATGCGTTCAAAGGATATCCTAAAGGATGCACTCCAGAAGTTTGATGGCACAGTGGTGGTCGTATCTCACGACCGAGAGTTCCTCGATGGTCTTGTTGACCGCATCTACGAGTTCCGTGATGGTGGCGTAAGGGAGTATCTTGGCGACATATGGTACTTCCTTGAGAAGCGTAAGGTGGAGTCACTACAAGAGATTGAACGTAAGGATAGTCCTACGACAGTGAAGAGCATAGACAACACCAACGGCAAGCTATCATATGAGCAGAAGAAGGAGCAGGAGAAGCTTCTACGCAGGCTACGAAAGGCGGTAGAGAGTGTCGAGGAGGAGCTGGCAAATGTCGAGGCAGAGATTGCAGCCTACGATGCACGCTTCGCCACAGCCACAGAGTATAATGCTGATGACTACGCCAAGTATGACGCCCTAAAGCAGCGCTACGATAGCCTAATGCACGAGTGGGAGAAGGCATCATACGAGCTGGAGATAACAGAGCAAAATTAAGAAACAGAGATTATATGGAAAACATCATTTTTGGTATACGCCCCGTTGCCGAGGCTATCGAGGCACGCAAGCAGATTGAACGTATCTACGTGCGCAAGGGTGCAGATGGTCAGCTCATGAACGACCTCAAGGACCTCATGGCACGCCACCACATACGCTATCAGGAGGTGCCCGTTGAGAAGCTCAACCGTCTTACTCGCGGCAACCACCAGGGTGTCGTGGCGCAGATTGCAGCCATAGAGTATGTAGAGCTCAACGACATCCTTGAACGTGTCCCCGAGGATGAGACGCCACTGATTGTAGTATTCGACGGCGTTACCGACGTACGTAACTTCGGTGGCATAGCCCGTTCCGCAGAGTGCGCAGGTGCCCACGGACTAATCACTCCTCTGAAGAACTCTGCGCCAGTAAATGGCGATGCTATACGTTCCTCTGCGGGTGCACTACAGAACATCCCCGTGTGCCGTGTAGGTTCTATACGCAACACGCTAAAGACACTGCAGACCGAGGGATTCCAGATTGTAGCAGCGACAGAGAAGAGCCGTAAGCTACTCTACGATGCCGACTTCCGCAAGCCCACAGCGATAGTCATGGGTGCCGAGGATAAGGGTATATCAAAGGAGGTGCTAAAGCTATGCGACGAGCAACTCGCCATTCCACTAATCGGTCACACCGAGTCACTCAACGTATCTGCTGCGGCAGCCATCATGCTCTTTGAGGTTGTACGCCAGCGCATAGGCGAGTAATGAAGATTATAGAGCATAATATGCTTGGCAAGATAGAGTGTGTACGCAGCATGCGTGCACACTCTATTCGCCTCGTCGTACGCCCTGATGGCACACTTCGCCTCACATACCCACTCTTCTCGAGCAGTAGCAAGGCTATAGTCTTTGCAGAGAGCAAGGCATCGTGGATAGAACGCACACGAAGGCGCATATCGCAACGCGCAGCACTCCTACCAACGATAAGCAGTGCAGAGGTCGAGCAGCTACGCCGTGCAGCACGCACCTACATACCCACCACCATTGCGCACCTTGCCACCAAACACGGCTTCACATACACCTCGCTACGCATATCCAAAGCGCAGACACGATGGGGCTCATGTAGCGGTCATAACGGCATAAGCATATCACTATTTGTGATGCTGCTACCAGAGCATCTACGTGAATTTATACTCCTACATGAACTCTGTCACACACGCCACCACAACCACTCCGCAGCATTTCACTCACTGCTAAACAGTCTTGTGGGCGGCAATGAACGCCTATTAATTGCCGAACTTAAACACCACCACATACCGAGAATCAGGGAATAAAAAAAATGAGGTTGCCCAGAGGGTTACCCTTCATCGGCGGTGAATTAAATTTCACCGCCGATTTTATTGATAATCAATAAATTATCTTATTGAGTTGTGAAACATTTTTTGTGAAAATGTATTAAGAGCTGATTTTGCCCTTTGTGTGTAGTCTTCTATGTAGTATAAATTAAATGCAACCAAATAGGGCCCTTTATTTTCGCCTCTTGCGAGAGGCGAAAATTTGTATAATACCCAAACAAGATCCCAAAGAGTGTTGTCATTTGCGAAAAAAATTCTAACTTTGTAGTGACGTGGGGCATTGTACCCTCGGCATTACATATTTGATGAAAGTGTTTCGCTTTTACCCCGAATAGGAATCTGGAAAATTCATTGCTGAGGGTGAACGACAGCACTCATCATCTGTATTGGTATGTGTATTCTTACTCATGCAATACGGGTGTGGGGTCTTGTATTGTTTATTTTCAGTTGGGCATTCCAGAATCTCTATTCGAATAAACAGAGAGCTGCTCCACACTTTCTTTTTGTACATACCCGACCGACACACACCATCAAGGGGCAGAATGGTAATTTGAATTGGAAAAGAATATTAAACCAAAATCATATTACTATGAAAAAACTATTTACCTATTTGCTCGTTGCAATAACGCTGATTATCGCAGGATGTAGCGAATCGTTTGATGATTCGGCAATTTGGGACAAACTCGACGACCACGAGAACCGCATCGCCAAACTCGAAGAGCTCTGCCAACAGATGAATACCAATATTTCATCATTGAAGACGATTGTAGAGGCTTTGCAGAACAATGACTATGTTACAGGCGTTACGCCCATCACCAAAGATGGCGAAACTATCGGTTACACCATTGCATTCACTAAATCGCAACCGATTACAATTTATCACGGTGAGGATGGCAAAGACGGTCAAAACGGAACTGATGGTAAGGATGGACACTCGCCAATAGTTGGCGTTCGTCAGGATAGCGACGGTATCTACTACTGGACTTTGGATGGCGAATGGTTGCTTGATGACGCTGGAAACAAGATTAAGGCAGTCGGTATCGATGGCAAGGATGGTCAAGATGGTGAGGACGGCAAAGATGGTCAAGATGGCACCGATGGAGTTGATGGTGAGAACGGCGCAGATGGCACCGATGGAGTTGATGGTGAGAACGGCGCAGATGGTAAGGATGGCGTTGATGGCATCACCCCACAGCTCAAAATCGAGAATGACTACTGGTATATCTCGTATGACAACGGTTCAACATGGTCGCAGCTCGGTAAGGCAACAGGCGAGGATGGAAAAGACGGTGCTAACGGTAGTGATGGTGCAGACGGTAAGGATGGTGACTCATTCTTCCAAAGCGTAACACAGGATGAGCAGTATGTATATTTCACACTCGCTGATGGTACTGTTATCACCCTTCCAAAGAGCTTGGCATTGAGTATCTCGTTTGATGAGGCCGATTTGGTGGTGATGTCTCCTAATTCCACTCGTCAAATAGGTTACACAGTAACAAGCGCAACCGAGAGTGTAAAGGTGGAGGTAATCTCTTCGGCTGATATCAAAGCAAAAGTGGTTGCTGATGATGCAAGCAGCTTAACTGGTAAAATCAATATCACAACAGGTACAGTGATTGATGAGTACAGTAAGGTTGTTGTATTTGTGTCCAATGGCACTAAGGTTATTATGCGTAGTATCACATTCGAGGAGGCGGGCTTGATTGTCGAGGAGAATGCGAAAAAGTTTGCTGCTGCCGAGGGAGGAGAGATAACTCTCGAATTCTTGTCGAATATGGAGTGTGAGGCTGTTATTCCCGAAGATGCGCAGAGTTGGATTTCAGTAGTTCCTGCCACTCGCGCAATGGAAAAGCAGACAATTACACTGAAACTTGAGCCCAACGAGGGTTACTATCGTAGTGCAACCGTTACCGTTCAATCATCGGACGGCTCACTAAAATTGGAGTATATTGTTGAACAAGATGGCAACTTGGGCGTCCAAATTGACCCTACAGCCATTCCCGATAATGAGATTTGGTATAGAACAACTGATAATCAGAAATACGATATATATGATTGTACCAATTTATACGGTCATCAGCCATTTGATGCCCAAATAATATCTCATACATACGAAAATGGTATTGGTAAAATTATTTGTGATAAAGTTATAACTAAAATTAATGATCATGCCTTTGGAAATGGATGGGGACGTAAGCTCTTGGAATTGTATTTGCCAGAAACTATAGAAATAATTGAAACTGGTGGCATTTGCGGAAATGCGCATTTAACAACCTTGAGGATTCCTAAAAGCCTAAAAGTGGTAGGATCTTATGGCTTAAATAACCCTAATTTAAAGTCATTTACAGGCTCTCACATAACAGAAGACGGAAGATGTGTTATCATTGAAGATGGTTTTATGCCAAATTATGGCAACACACTAACTCCTGTTAAAAATTACTTAGCAGCCTTTGCTCCCGCTGGAATTACTGAATATACTCTTCCTGACAATGTGGAGATTCTTGGATGGTATGCTTTTGCTAGGTGTCCTGAATTGCCAAAGATTATTTTCAATGAAGGACTTAAGACAATAATGGGAGACTGTTTTTATCAATCACACTTAGATTGCGAAATAATTCTTCCGTCTACTCTTGAAAACCTTGACCCATATGCTTTCCATGCCTGTTCAGGTATTAAAGGCTTCTATGGTAATGAGAAATTCCACACTTCAGATCATTTATGCTTGATATTTGAACAAACAGCTTTTAGTGAACCTGAAAAGAATGGAAAGTGGATAAATCGTTTTGTCGGATATGACATAACAGATTATTCTATTCCTGAAGGTATTGTTGGTATTGAAAACTATTCATTCGATCAAATGCCTAATCTTAAAACAGTCACTCTGCCGTCTTCATTAGCAGAAGTCGGAGCATATGCGTTTAATCATTGTGATAATCTTGAAGCTTTATATGGTGAATGTGTATCAGATGACCACAAAGCGATTGTTTTTGATACACAGTTTAGGAAACTCGTTGTAACAAAGGATGTGACCAGTTACACTATACCTGATGATATTACAAGCATTGGATATGGCGCTTTTGACGATAGCCCTGAAATAGAAACAATAACAATGGGCGACCAAATCTCACACATTGAAGGTTATGCTTTCAGTTATTGTCCAAACTTGAAATCCATCACATTATCTGCTGGATTAAAAGATATTAGTGGTTATAATGCTTTTATTCACAGCCCGAATTTGGAAATAATATATTGTAGAGCATTGATTCCTCCTTCATGCGGTGATTACCAAATGTCTGAATTCCCAAATTTGAAATTTTATGTACCAAAACAATCATTAGCTTTATATCAAAATCATGCTGATTGGGTTCCATTTAGAAAATATTTTATTGGTTATAATTATACTGATTTGCCTAATATTGATACATATATTTCATCTGACTACTCTAATGATGGCAAAGTTACCACTTTGCAAACCGCCACAAAGGGTAATGGTATTGATATAGTGCTGATGGGTGACGCTTATAGTGACCGTCAGATTGCGGATGGTACTTATAAAACGGATATGGAGAATCTATATAATAATCTATTTATAGAAGAGCCATACAAATCATTTAAGGACCACTTTAATGTGTATTATGTAAATGTAGTTTCTGCAACAGAAGGATATGAATACAGTGGAGCTGCCTTAGGTGGATATTTTGGTAGTGGCACATTGGTTGGAGGAAATGATAATACAGTATTTAACTATGCTCTCAATGCAATTTCTGAGGAGGAAATGGACGAAGCATTGTTAATCGTAGCAATGAACTCCGACAACTATGCAGGCACATGCTATATGTACTATCCAACATACGCAGCAGGCTCTTATGGTAGTGGTGTGTCGGTGGCATACTTCCCCAAGGGAGGCGATGCCGAGACATTTGCTCAACTGCTCCACCACGAGGCGTGCGGTCACGGCTTTGCAAAACTTGCCGATGAGTATGCTTACGAGGGTATGGGAGCAGTTCCAAGCGACTATGTTTCGCAGATTCAGTCTCAGCAGAACAGTTGGGGCTGGTGGAAGAATGTCGATTTCACAAACGACCCAACAGCAACACACTGGAGTCACTTCATAAACGACACTCGCTATGCCAACGAGGGCTTGGGTGCTTACGAGGGCGGTTTGACCTATTGGACAGGCGTATGGCGACCAACCGAGAACTCTATTATGAGACACAATACAGGAGGTTTCAACGCTCCCTCGCGCGAGGCGATTTATTACCGCATCCACAAACTTGCCTATGGTGATAGTTGGGAGTATGATTACGAAGATTTCGTGGAGTGGGATGCCCGCAACCGAGCTGCTGCCGCAATACGTGCGATGGTATATAAGCCTACGAACTACAAGCCTACGTACCCACCTGTAATCATAAACAAATCGTGGAAAGATGCAAAGTAAACGACAAATAACACGCAATATGTTGGCGGTAGCAGCGATACTGCTATCGCTGGCATATCTTTGTTCGTGTGTAGCAAGCAGAAAGATGAAAAAGGAGATTGACAAACAGCCACAGACAGATAGTGTAGATGTTTTTGTGCCGACACACCCGCCCGTAGTTGTTCCGCATTCGTGGCGTGAGAGCGGAAAGAAGTAATCTCTCTACGAGGTCGGTTTAGTTTATCTTATTGGCTATATGCCCAAAACGGACTAAACCTATCCGTCCGTTGACTGCGTGAAATATGCTGGCGAAAAAAGAAATCATTGCAACTTCTCTTTTCGTCAGCAATATTTTTGTGCCTTTGTAGCATAAGAGTTACCACATTGTGGCAAAGCAACGAAGAACTCAGAAATACGAACGGTTACTATCTCGTTACCCAATTTTCAAGCAGTCCGACCAATTATAAACAAAAGTGGCGTATGTAAGAAACTGTGTAGTTTCTTCATAAGCCACCGTTGTCTATTCACAATGCATCTTTGGAAGGGACTTGATTTCAGTGCTTTACTTTCAAAAGTTTCATATACCTTAATACTCGCAGTTAGTTGGCTTAATTACGACCTCCATGTAGTCTTCTATGTAGGATTTTCGCAATTTTCGTAAAAACTAACACTGAAAATCAATTAGTTAAAAATAAAAGCATAGTCCCTTTTCGGACAACCTCACGTATAAATACTATCGTAGTATTAGTTGTTGCAAACTGCGCTCAAGTCAGCGAACAAACCAGCGAAGCTCTCAACCATGTCACGACGCAATGCAGCATAGTGCTTCTTAACGAGTGAACGATTCTTTGGCTCTACAGGGTTATTAGCCTTTACATAGAGCACGTTACGCAACTCAACACCCTTCTGCATCAACTCTACAACCTGCTCCTCCTTGTTTGGCTGAACAAAGATAGCCATGTGGCAGTCGAAAGCGAACTCCTCGAGACGATAGTCAATCTCCTTCTTCAAATCTCTTAAATTTGCCATAATATTTTGGTTTTAAACATTTGCTATTATGCAAAGATAAGAAAATGTATTTATTTATGCAAATTTTTTCTCTTTGATTTATCATTATTCATATAGCAATACTCCACAGCACAACAATCGCCCGAGGCACCAGCATCATAAATAACACCCTCCCACTCATTAAGAATTATAACCTTACGCCTATCATCACGCTTATGCTTGTGGTGCGCATCGTTATCATGGTGCTCACGTCTATCTTTACCCTTCTGCGGCTCCTCGACGACAACAAGCTCCTCGACAAAGAGCTCCATAGGCGAGTATTCCATATCCTCCTGCATCACATCCTCGGTATAGGATACCGTCACCACAGCACGACGCATATCTGGCAGCACATCACTCTTGAGATACTGCCATGCCGCACCATCTCGCTTGAGCCTACCATCAACAACCATAGGCGCCTCCTTGGCATTAACAATATTGACCAAAGCACCTCTATTGGAGAGTGTAGAGTGCTCTATAGCATCTGTGGTGGCACTCCAGGGCTCTACATATGATGTAATCACGATATCTGTGCCACGAAGATTATAACGATGCGCAAGCATGGTGCTCAACTGCTGGGCACGGCGACGTGCAAGTTCCGTATTGAATGATACAGTGCCATCGGGCGAGGCATATCCGGCAATAGCGATGCTCTTGACATGGCGCAATGTGTCACTCTTAAGCTCTTCAAAAAACCTATCGAGACTAACCATGACGTCACCATTCACGCCACTATCATCTGCCGCAGATGAGTTCACAGCATAGTGTATCTCATACACCTCACTATGCTGCTTATCATCGGGAATGATATAACGACGCACAACATAGTCACCATCACGCCACTCGGCAACCTGACGACGCTGCGCACTGACACTACCAACAAAGGTCATAGCGAGCAAGAGAGACAGAACATAAATAGAAGTATTATCTTTCATAGTTGTAAAATATTTGTTCATACAAACTGCTCCAACAACTATACCGAAAAGATTTTTTTTACTACCTTTGTATGATGTAGATACAAACAATCGAATATGTCATTAATAAAGTGTAAATTTAGCAATAATAATTTCTATATGTAACCAATGATACTTAAGGCATATTGCAAGATAAATATAGGATTGCACGTGGTTCGTAAGCGTGAGGATGGTTACCACGAGTTGGAGACCGTCATGCTCGGCGTGAAGGGCCTATACGACACTGTAGAGGTGGAGCCAATAGATGGCAACGACATAATATTCACCTCACATGGCATAGTCGTAGATTGTCCCGCAGAGAAGAATCTATGTGTTCGTGCAGCACGACTCATGCAGCAGCGATATAACATTGGCGGCGTTGCCATAACACTCGATAAGCGAGTACCCTTTGGTGCTGGCCTGGGTGGTGGATCATCTGATGCCACAGCCGTTATTGTTGCCATTAACGACATCTTCAACCTCCGCATATCGAAGCCTGACCTTGCAAGTCTGGCCGCAGAACTTGGCAGCGACACACCATTTTTCGTATACGACACGCCTCAACTATGCACAGGTCGTGGCGAGATAATGGAGCCCATAGAGATAAACCTACGAGGCTATTGGCTTGCTGTAGCAAAGCCCATCAACGAGGGTGTCTCTACCGCCGAGGCATACTCCGGAATAGTACCCAAGATGCCAGCAAGAGGCCTTCGAGAGCTCCTCGCTGGTGATATAACAACATGGCAACAGAGTGTGGCTAACGACTTCGAGCCCCACATCTTTGCTGCACACCCAGCCATAGCTACACTCAAACAATCTATGCTTGAGGCGGGTGCTACATATGCTGCGATGTCTGGCTCGGGTGCTGCAGTATTTGGCATCTTCAAGCATATGCCAACACTACACCTCCCCAACGACACCTTCGTGCACATAGAGCAGATGTAGCAACAACCACAAAGTAGTTTAGCCTATTAGTCCCACTCGATGGTATCTACGACACTATTCTCAAAACCCGAGGATGAGGGGTCGTAGCGACGATTACACACTGGACAGAAGAATGGCGATGACTCATCAACAGCATCGCCACACGTAGGACATGAGCAGAAGAAGCCGACACCTGCCTGATGCTCGAAGCGCGTACCACAGCGTTCGCAACACATCTCATAAATAATACCCATAGTACTAAATTTTCAGTTATTTTCTATGGCAAATGTCGTGCTATAATTTGACAAGTGATGTCAATCACCAACTTTTTCCAAAACAGCCTTCGCCTTATTGCAAATATATGCTTCAAGATCTGGTGTATCGACAATGCGGATATCATCCATTAGTCCTATCACAAAACGACCAACACCCGCATAGTCGCACACCATAGTATCAAGCATCCACTTTCCCGCACCACAAGGCACGATATCACGTTCTGCAAGAGGGTACTCCTCAACGAGGAGGTTGCGCGAACGCATGCCCAACTCCAAACGCACTCTCATCTGATTAAAACCCTTAAGGCGGAAGATATCTATATATCCCATCTCATGGCACTCTTCATGTTGCCACGGTGTATCAAGAACCTCAACAGAGCCGATACGCGATGTCTTAAAGAGCTTATTTAGACCACTCTCGGGCTCGAAGCACCACGCCTGGACATAGTTCGTCGTAAAGCCAAAGGGCTCCACTACCCTATTACGCACAACACCAGTGTTCGATGAGGCGTAATCGACAAGCACCACCTGACGATGCTCCGTAATGGCCTCAAGCAGTCGATTAACATTCGCGGCATGCTTACCACGCACGATGCTCGTAGCCATAGATGTACAGTTATAAACCGTAGATAGTTTCTTACGGAGGTTATTCTTGAGCATATTAGTATCATCAAGGCCCTCAATAAGTTGATTCACAATATGCGCCTCCTCATCCGTGAAGTGCACAAGTTGCGAGATATCCTTAAAGTATCGACTCTCCTTGCCAAGTTTATAGACGCCGCCATCGAGTTTATGCACAACAAAACCAGCATCCTTAAATGTCTCGATGTATCGGTATATCGAACGATAGGAGGTATCGAGACGTTCAGCAAGATCGTTAACAGTATAATTTACATTTCCCGTCATAAGCTTCATCAGACGAAGCATACGTTCAAGTTTAGGCTGATCCATAGTGTTGCGATTTTAACTATGTAAAGATATATATAATTTCTCAATTATGACAATAACCGTCAACATAAAAACACATCTATACACCCTGCATTACATAATATTCTATTTTTTATGGTTATTTTTATTAGTTTTTTACCACATGACAAGATAAAAATATTATATTTGCGCTATATTTATAAAATAATGAGATTTTAGTTATGCGCAACTTGAAAAGCAAGTGGTTAATGAGTGCATTGGTGGTCTTTCTAATTATTATAGTCACCATCTTTATATTCAACAGAAAGAAGCCTATACCTGTGGTATATCCCGTAGTGGCCACACAACCCGTTGGCGTAGAGGATGTAAACATATATGGCGAATATGTGGGTCGTATCAGAGCACAGCAGTTCGTTGAGATTCATGCCAGAGTGGAGGGCTACCTCGAGAAGATGTTCTTCGACGAGGGTACATATGTAAGCAAGGGTCAAACACTCTTCCAGATAGACCCTACGCTATACAGGGCACGTATGAAGCGTGCCGAGGCACAGCTAAATAAGGCCAAAGCACAAGCACTAAAGGCCGAACGCGACCTCAACCGTATACGTCCTCTCTTCGAGCTAAACGCCGCCAGCCTCCTTGACCTTGATAATGCCATTGCGAACTACGAAGGCGCAAATGCCGATGTAGCAGTTTGCGAGGCCGACATGGTACAGGCACAGATGACACTTGACTATACCACAGTAAAGTCGCCCATAGCTGGATATATATCCGAACGTAATGCCGACATTGGTGCACTCGTTGGCCCGGGCTCGCAGTCGTTGCTTGCAACAATCGTGAAGAGTGACACGGTACTCATAGACTTCAGCATGACATCGCTTGAATACCTAAACTCCAAGTCGCGCAACGTGAATTTAGGTCAAACGGACACCACACGAACATGGAACCCCTATGTCACCGTCACAATGGCCGATGGCACGGTATACCCCTACCAGGGTCTTGTCAACTTCGCAGACCCACAGATAGACCCCAAGACAGGCACCTTCTCGGTACGTGCGGAGATGCCCAACCCCGACCAGATACTACTCCCCGGACAGTTTACCAGAGTAAAGCTTCTTATGGACGTACGTGAGGATGCCATCGTCGTGCCCACAAAGTCAATAGTCATTGAGAGTGGCGGTGCCTTTATTTATGTGGTACGCCCCGACTCTATTGTTGAGAAGAGATTTGTTGAGCTCGGTCCAGAGATTAAGAATAACACAGTGGTGGAACGAGGCATAATTGCGGGTGAGCACATCGTTGTGGAGGGCTATCACAAGCTCACACACGGCATAAAGGTTGAACCTGTAACAAACGTTGAGGAGTAGCTATGAAGAGGAACTTCTTTATCGACCACCCCGTATTCTCGATGGTGATATCTATTGTCATCACCATCGTGGGTATCATAGGTCTATTCCTACTGCCCATAGATCAGTATCCACAGATAGTACCACCTGTGGTTAAAGTGACAGCATCATACCCAGGTGCCGACGCCATGACAACAACGCAGGCCGTAGCGACACCCATCGAGCAGGTGCTAAACGGCACACCAGGCATGACATACATGGAGTCTGTGTGCTCTAACTCTGGTAGTTTCTCGGCAACAATAACATTCGACATAGATACAAACCCTGATATTGCTGCCGTAGATATTCAGAATAGAATAAAGCAGGCGGAGTCGCGCCTACCAGCAGAGGTGGTACAGAATGGCATCGGCGTAGAGAAGCAGGCGTCAAGCAAACTGATGACCATCACACTGCTATCTAACGACCCGAAGTACGACGAGGTGTACCTATCAAACTACGCCACACTGAATGTCATAGATATGCTTCGTCGTGTGCCAGGCGTAGGTAGCATATCGAATGTCGGCAGTAGGTATTATGCGATGCGCATATGGGTAATGCCCGACAAGCTCACAGACATGGGACTCACCGTGAAGGATTTGCAGAGTGCCATCAAGGACCAGAACCGTGAGTCGGCAGCCGGCATCCTTGGTCAGGCACCCATAGAGGGCATAGATGTAACAATCCCAATTGCTGCACATGGTAGACTATCATCCGTAGAGGAGTTTGAGCAGATTGTGGTACGCGCAAACCCTGATGGATCTATAATACGACTCAAAGATGTAGCACGCATATCTCTTGAGGCGCAATCCTACTCAACAGAGAGTGGCATAGATGGAGGCAATGCAGCGGTGATGAATGTAAACATGCTCCCTGGCTCAAATGCCATGGAGGTTGCAGAAAATGTCAAAGAGGCGATGGAGGAGATAGGTCGCAACCTCCCCGAAGGCATCACCTACTCGATACCTTTCGACATGACAACATACATATCGCAGTCTATAAACGAGGTATACAAGACACTATTCGAGGCATTAGTACTCGTAATTTTAGTTGTGTTCCTATCGCTGCAAAATTGGAGGTCTACGATAATACCTGTTGTTGCGGTGCCTATATCGCTGATAGGCACATTCGGCATAATGCTCATCTTTGGATTCTCCCTTAACCTGATGACATTGCTGGGTCTTATCCTCGCCATAGGTATTGTCGTTGACGATGCCATAGTCGTGGTGGAGAGTGTCGATAAGATAATGAGGGATGAGGGATTATCGCCATATAAAGCGACACAGAAGGCTATGTCAAACATGACAAGTGCGCTTATCGCAACGTCGCTTGTACTATGCGCCGTGTTTGTTCCCGTGAGCTTCCTTGGAGGCATCACCGGCCTGCTATACAGGCAATTCACCATCACAATTGCTGTATCCGTGGTGATATCTACGATTGTGGCTCTTACGCTAACGCCCGTGATGTGCTCACTCATTCTTAAACCAGAGAAGGAGGGCGACAAGCATGCCATATTCAGATTTATCAACCGCTGGTTGGAACGAGGCAACAACTTCTACTGCACAAAGGTGGCATCGGCAATAAAGAACTCAAAGCGCGTATTTGCGGGCTTTGGCATCATCCTCGTGGGCATATACGTGCTCAATGCTCTCACGCCACAGAGCTTCATGCCCAAGGAGGACCAGGGATACTTCACAGTGGAGCTTGAGCTCCCAGAGGGTGCCACCATAGAGAGAACACGCGAGGTGACACGACGTGCAATGAACTTCCTCATGCAGGACCCCGATGTCGACCACATACTCGATGTGGTAGGTTCAAGTCCACGTGTAGGCACAAACCAAGCACGTAGTCAGCTGACTGTGATACTTAAGCCGTGGAATGAACGAGAGTCTGAAGATATGAACGAGATAATGGATAGAGCACGACGCGAGTTTGCCAGCTATCCCGAGGCAAAAGCCTTCATATCAACACCTCCTGTCATACCAGGTCTCGGAACATCGGGAGGCTTCGAGATGGTACTCGAGGCACGAGGCAATGCCACCTATAATGATTTGCAGATGGCTGTCGACAGTCTGATGACACACGCAAGCAAAGCAAGAGAGCTATCTGGACTCTCCGCCTCGATACAGAGTGACATCCCACAACTATACTTCGACGTGGATAGAGACAAGGCGCGTCTGCATGGCGTACAGATGGCCGAGATATTCTCCACGCTGAAGGCCTTCACTGGTTCGTTGTACGTAAACGACTTTAATATGTACAACCGCGTATACCGCGTATACATACAGGCCGAAGCACCATATCGCGCATATAGAGACAACCTTAACCTATTCTCTGTCAAGGGTGCTGATGGTGCAATGATACCAATCACAGCCCTGGGCAACACGGAGTATACAACGGGTTCTGGCACAATAAAGCGATTTAACATGTTCCAATCGGCAACCATCACGGGCGAGCCAAGCGACGGCTATAGCTCTGGTGAGGCGATGGCAATATTAGAGGAGATAGCAGAGAAGCACCTACCCGACGACATAGCCGTAGAGTGGAGTGGCATGTCGTATCAGGAGAAAAAGGAGGGCGGCAAAACGGGCATGATATTGGCACTCGCATTCCTCTTCGTCTTCCTGTTCCTTGCTGCGCAGTATGAGAGTTGGTCGATACCTATTGCCGTGCTACTATCACTACCCGTATCTATGTTAGGTGCATACATAGGCATCTTCGTATGCGGCCTGGAGAACAACATATACTTCCAGATTGGCCTTGTCATGCTGATAGGCCTCGTAGCGAAGAATGCCATCCTCATCGTTGAGTTTGCAAAGGTTGAGATGGACAAAGGTGTAGATGCCATGACAGCAGCGATAACAGCCTCAAAGCTACGCTTCAGGCCTATTGTGATGACCTCATTAGCATTTATCCTCGGCCTGCTACCCCTTGTAATGTCATCTGGTCCAGGTTCAGCAAGCCGCCAGGGCATAGGCACAGGAGTATTCTTTGGAATGTGCGTAGCCATAACCATTGGCATTGTCTACGTACCATTCTTCTTCGTGTGGATTGATCGTCTAAAAAGAAAATATCGCAAGCAATGAGAATAACACATTATATTTGCATCATACTACTATCTCTTGTCGCACTTTCGTCATGTGGCGTCGCGGTTAAAATGTGTAAGGAGCCGCAGCTAAACATGCCCACAGAGATTGTTGCGGGAGAACTTGATAGTCTTACTATCGCCGACCTCAACTGGTGGGAGTTTTATGGCGACGAGGTGCTCAAGGGCTTCATAGAGCATGCGCTGAATAATAACAAAGATATACTTGCTGCAGCAGAACGTGTTGAGCAGATGCGCCTCCTAACACGCGCCAGCAAATCGGAGCTCTTCCCAAAGATTGGCGCCTCGGTAGCGGCGGAATATGAAGTGGAGAATTACACCGACGAGGGACATACGGAGGATCTACAGTTAGACCTTAAGGCTAACTTAAGCTGGGAGATTGACCTATGGGGAAATATTCGTTGGTCTACGCGTAAGGCGGCTGCCGAGTACCTCGCTACCGTCGAGGCGGAGAGAGCCATGCGCATGACAATAATCGCCGAGGTGGCTACGGCATACTACGAACTCATGGCCTTGGAGAATGAGCTACTTATCGTAAACAGAACACTGCAGACGCGCAGCGAGGGCGTTGAGCTTGCTCGTCTGCGCTACGAGGGTGGCTTGACATCGGAGACGGTCTATCAGCAGGCACAGGTGGAATATGCCACAACAGCATCACTCATACCAGCCATAGAGACAAAGATTGAGGTGACAAAGAATGCTCTAAAGATGCTCATGGGCGAATATCCCAGCTTCGAGCTTGAGTATGCAAGGATGAGGGTGTTAGATAGAGAGATTCCCTCTGAACTACCCCTGGGACTACCCTCCGACCTACTCACACGACGCCCAGACCTCCGTGAGTCGGAGCAGAACCTAAAGGCTGCATCGGCGGCAGTGGGCGTGGCATACACAGACCGTTTTCCAAAATTAGAGATAGGCTTGACAGGAGGCTGGGAGAATGGCGCCCTTGCAAACTTCTTAAGAGCACCATATGGTCTTGCAGTAGGCGAGATAGTAGCTCCACTATTTGAGTTCGGACGCAGAAAGGCGAAGTACCAGGCAGCCATACACGCATACGACATTGCGCGTCTTAACTATGAGGAGAGGGTCATAGGTGCATTCCGTGAGGTTAACGACGCCATTGTACGCTATAACAATGCCCGCAAGGCTACAGAGCTAAAGAACGCACTACGTGAGGCAGCACTTAAATATGTAGAGCTTGCAACATTCCAGTATCGTTATGGCGACACTCGATATATAGATGTGCTCGATGCCCAGCGTCGCTACTTTGATGCACAGATAGGATTGTCGAATGCCGTGAGAGATGAGTATACAGCACTCATACAACTATACAAATCTCTGGGCGGAGGATGGATGGAACAAGCTGAAGAGGCTGAATAGAGTATATGCGCGGCAAATACCGCGCATATCTATTTTATGGATCCTAAATTTTCACACTTACGATAGGTTGCGAAGCATCGCTATCGAGGGGTGACGAGTGATACGTGACCGTGGTAAAGTCTATGGTCGAGAGATCTATACAGCGGATGCTATTGTTGTACGCCGTCTTATAGTATATCTTACGTGCTGTTAAATCTATAGCCGATGTCCACTGTGTGGCACTTGGCAGGCTCCTCTCCGACGGGTTCTCGATAGCGATAGGCACGTCGAAGTTATTTAGTATATGGAAGCACTGCAACACCGTCTGCAGACCATCGCTGCGCTGGGGCGCACTATTGCGGAAGAAGGCGGCACGCACAAAGCGTGAGGGCGGCGTGAAGTCACCAGGCAGGCCGAGCATCGCAGAACTGCCACCCAGCGGCTCAAGGGTAAGACCACCAAGGGTGTAATTAGATGCACTACCAGGGCGAAGGTTTACGTAATTCTCAAGGTTGGCTATCTGCCACTCGTAGCCAGGAGCATTAGTGAGCACTCCAACAGCATTCTCGTAGAAGTGCACCTTGCCATCCACAATCTCCATGACAACCTGACGACCCGACGGCTCACCAATGCGCCAATGTACAACAGCACTACGTTCAAGGCCTACGATACGCACCTTGCGCACTGCAGCCTTAATCTCATCTATCGAGGCAAACTGTGTGAGCATCCACTGCACGACCTGTAAATCGGCAATCGTAAGATCATCCTTGGCAGCATCATATGGTGCATAGCTACCATAACGCGGGAAGAAGAAGAGACCCGCAGAGAGGCCTGCCTCGTTGATGCCCTCGGCTATAAACTCCCTCTCCACAACCGCGAGACCCACGGTGCCATAGCGCGCAGTATATAGCATGCCATTCATCCCTGTGGGCGTATACGACTGAAGCTTCTCGCCTCGCGGAATGACGACATATTCACTCTTAAGTGCGCCATATGCCCACTCTATGGTGCGAGCCTGCACGTAACTATTATCCGCTGCCGTGAGTGATATTCCTGTGCAGGCGATTGAGGCGTGTGTGCCGCCACATATCGCAGCGACTCCTAATAGTAATTTTTTCATTATCCCATTCATAATATTTCGTAATTTTATTGTTCGTGGTACAACATACATAAATCACGCCAACGTATACATAGATAAAAAAAAGAGGCTACTCCAAAGCGGAATAGCCTCCATGCGATGTATATTTTTTTTAGAACTCGTCGTCAGCAACATCATCTGATGGTGAATCAGCCAACTCGTCAGCACCCTTCAAGTCGTCATCATCGTAGTATCCATCGTTGTCATCATCCTGACCATCATCTACCTTAACATCAATCTTGACCATGTAGTAAGTATCCTCTGTCTCGTAAGGTACGGTATAGAAGAATGAGCCATCGGGCTTGTCGTAGCGCATCATAACCTCGCTAAAACCAAGAGGATAGAGTGCCTTTACTTCTGCCTGCTGCTCGGGTGTTAGATTGTGAAAACTTGTGATAAGACGTCTCTTCGTACTATTAGTAGCCATAAAATTATTTTAACGTTTAACTTCGAAAATTCTCAATATATATTTCGCACCAAATACTATTGTCACGAAATTTTCCGCAAATGTAACTACAATTTGATAATGTGCAAGCATTGCGTAATATTTTTTTTATTTTTTCGATTTTTATTCGCCATTCCAAACAAAATGTGTAACTTTACACGATTATAATTATATAGAGAGTATGAGCCGTCACGACGATATACAACGAATGCGCGAACTTGAGAAGACTCTCGAGTATCACAGCCACAAATACTATGTCGAAAATGCGCCAGAGATATCTGATCGCGACTTCGACATATTGTTGCGCGAGCTTCAAGACCTCGAGGATAGATATCCCGAGGAGGTTGACCCTAACTCACCAACAAAGCGTGTGGGTAGCGACCTTACGGCAGAGTTCGAGAGTGTGGAGCACAGATACCCCATGCAGTCGTTGTCAAACACATACTCATCAGAGGAGCTCGGCGAGTGGATAGATCGTATAGTGCGCGAGATTGGCGAGGTGGAGTTTGTATGCGAGCTTAAGTTTGACGGCACAGCAATATCGTTAAGCTACGAGGATGGTGTATTGTCACGCGCTGTGACACGTGGTGATGGCCGCCGCGGTGACGACGTATCAAACAATGTGCGCACCATAGGCTCGGTGCCACTTAAGCTTCATAGCGAGGGATACCCTCATTCGTTTGACATACGAGGCGAGATATATATGCCCTACGCCTCCTTCGATAGACTCAACAGCGAACGTGAGGCAGCAGGTGAGCCCCTTATGGCCAACCCTCGCAATGCCGCAGCAGGAACACTCAAGCAGCAGTCATCGCAGGTGGTAGCACAGCGAGGTCTCGACTGCACACTATATAACATTGCGGGTGACAACCTTCCATTTGCAACACACTGGGAGATGCTCACAGCGGCACGTAGCTGGGGATTTAAGATATCGGAGCACATGAAGCTGTGTAGCACACGTGAGCAGATAGAGGCATTCATTGCATATTGGGACACGGAGCGCAAGAACCTGCCATTTGCAACAGATGGCATCGTAATAAAGGTAAACAGCTACACACATCAGCGCACACTCGGCTCAACAGCCAAGGCGCCACGCTGGGCTGTGGCATATAAGTTCCAAGCCGAAAGGGCCCTAACACGCCTCATAAGCGTAGACTTTCAGGTGGGTCGCACAGGTGCCATAACCCCCGTTGCGAACCTCGAGCCTGTGCAACTTGCGGGCACCATTGTAAAGCGTGCATCGATACACAATGCTGACCAGATAGCAGCTCTCGACATACGCATAGGCGACATGGTATACGTCGAGAAGGGCGGAGAGATTATCCCCAAGATTACGGAGGTAGAGCTCTCGGAACGCCCAAGCAACAGCCTACCCTTCGAGTACATCACCCATTGTCCAGAGTGTGGCTCGGCACTGGTGCGCTACGAGGGCGAAGCAAAGCACTACTGCCCCAACAGCACTGACTGCAAGCCCCAAATCATCGGCCGCATAACACACTTTGTAGGTCGCAAGGCGATGGATATTGAGGGTCTCGGCGGTGAGACGATAGAGCTATTATGGCATAGTGGACTCATAAAGAACATTGCCGACATATACGACCTTGACGCCGTACAGCTTGCTGCCCTACCACGCCTCGGCGAGAAGTCGGCAGCAAACATACTTGAGGGAGTGCGCCTATCGAAGGATGTACCCTTTGAAAGAGTACTCTTCGCTTTGGGCATACGCTTCGTGGGTGAGACAACAGCTAAATATCTCGCCTCACACTTCCGCACTTTAGATGCCATTGCTGCAGCAACAACAGAGGAGCTTGCAGAGGCCGAGGAGGTGGGAGCAAAGATTGCCGTAGCCATCGTTGAGTATTTCGCCGCAGAGGATAATAGAGACATCATCGAGAGGCTACGCCACGCAGGGTTAAAGTTTGAGATAGAGGAGAAGGTGCAGACATCAAGCCTTCTCGAGGGTAAGAGTGTTGTCATATCGGGCAAGTTCGTAGGTCGTTCACGCGACGACATGAAGGCACTCGTCGAGGAGCATGGCGGTCGTAACCTCGCTGCGGTATCAGCCAATGTAGACTTCATCGTAGCTGGCGAGAATATGGGACCCGCCAAGAGGCAGAAGGCAGAAAAACTCGGCATAACGATTCTCTCGGAGGAGGAGTTCATGGCGATAATAGACAACCAGGAGGCAAACAACAAGAGTGAAAGCACAAAAACCGAGGTGACACAGCAGACGACACAGCAACATCTGGATGATGGCAAGGCTATACAGGGCACACTCTTTTAGTTGCAAACATATATTTAGAGACAAACTTTTTACACACATGATACAAGATATGATAAAGGGTGTAGGCGTGGCGCTGATAACCCCATTTGACAACTACAAGGTAGACTACAAGGCGCTGGAACGCATGGTGGAGCATGTCATTAACGGCGGCGTAGACTACATCGTGGCCCTCGGCTCGACAGCAGAGACGGCAACACTATCACAATCCGAGAGACAGCGCGTATTGCGCTTCATCATAGAGCACACCAAGGGTCGCGTGCCCGTAGTGGTGGGCATGGGGGGTAATGACACCTACGCCCTCGTATCCGAGCTACGTAGCTACGACCTATCGGGTGCAGTGGCCATATTAAGCGTAGTGCCATACTACAATAAACCTTCACAAGAGGGCATATACCGCCACTACATGGCCGTTGCCGAGGCATCACCTGTGCCTGTAATATTATACAATGTACCAGGCCGCACGGGTGTTAACATGACAGCTGAAACAACACTACGCCTGGCTAATGCCTCACGCAACATCGTGGCAGTAAAGGAGGCCTCGGGCAACATCGAGCAGATGCAGCGCATCATAGATGGCAGACCTGCAGACTTTCTTGTTCTATCGGGCGACGATGGCATCACCGTTGAGCTCGTAAAGCGTGGCGGCAATGGCGTAATATCAGTTGCTGCAAATGCCTTCCCCAAGCGCTTCTGCGACTGTGTGCACAAAGCAATGGAGGGTAACATCGCCGAGGCAGAGACCATAATGGCAGATTTGACAGAGCCAATATCGCTACTCTTCCGTGAGGGTAACCCCACAGGCATAAAGAGCATGACGGCAGCGATGGGCATAACACGTGCCGAGGTGCGTCTACCCCTTGTTGAGGGCAGCGACACGCTATACCACGACATCAAAAGTGCCATCACGAAATACGAACTACGCTAACATTTACGTTGTTCTATAAAAAAGAGTATGACAAAATATATTAAGCGATTAATACTTATTATTTCGGCCATAGTAACACTTTGCGGCACATCAATAGCACAGGAGGAGACGACGATACGCGTGCCTGATGAGGATGACATTATCCATCAGACGCTATCTACAACATCGCCCTACTACTACACAAACCTGATGCTTAAGTATACGATGGGTAATGAGCCCCTCACAGACCTCGAGTACTACTATCTATACTATGGCTTTTTATACCAGGAACGCTACCGTCCGTTTGTTGAGAATAGGGCACTGGATAATATGCTCGACATCATGTCGCGCATAGACCCCGAACGCCCCAAGGTAGGCGACCTTGAGGACCTCATAGAGGCGGGCATAGAGTCTATGGATTTAGATCCCTTCAACCCGAAGATGCTCAACATGATGGCCTTCGCCTACGGATGTCTCGACGACCCACAGCGCGAGAAGCTATACTTCGACCACCTAAACGGCATACTCAAGGCCATAGAGTCGTCGGGCACAGGACGTAAGGAGGAGTCACCATGGCACATACTCATGTTCTCACACGCCTACGACGTGCTGGCAGCAAAGGGATATGCCTACAATGAGAGTCGCATAATAAGTCGCAGCGTGGAGTATGTACCTCTACTACGCAAGACACACGACAACATAAAGGGTTTCTACTTCGACTATAGCCGCGTATATCGCAACAAGCCAGACGATGTGACAATACGTCGCGACAGAACATGGCAGTTTAATAACTTGAAGCCTCAAGAGTATAAGTAAATGTTTTTTTATACCTTTGCACTCTCAATTATACAAGAATATGAAGAAGATTACTACATACATAACATACATCATCTTGTCAGCAGTGGTCATGCTAACAGGCTGCGAGCAGACTCCTTCACGATACTACAATATCAGCATAAACCAACATGTAAGCTGCGCTTTTGACCACCACATATGCCAGATTAAGTATCAACTCATGGGCGACAGTCTTACTGGAGATGAGCACATTGCCACAGCCTCAACGACAGCCGACTGGATTATTAACATCGACAACTCAAAGGCGGGAGTGTTAGCCATAGAGGTGATGGATAACGAGGGCGATATGCGCAGTGCCACCATAGAGGTAGGCGCGGAGGGCCATATGAGCACCACAATCACACTCACACAGCTTGCTGTACCCACAGAGACATCACACACGCTGATGTACTACTTCTTTGGCACAAGCCTCGGTCGCTTCTTCAACGACAACATATCGGATGCCAAGAGTGCTATATCCACAGGTATCCTCGGCAACAACAACCGCGTGCTATACCTACGACAGAATAGCAGCACTACGGGCTACATAGGTGAGCTATGCTACGACCCTATAAACAAGAGTTGTATTGAACGACACATCAAAGATATCACCATTGAGGGCTCACACCTCACGCCCGAGCAGATAGGTCAGCACATAGCATCCATGGCCGCAGAGGCTCCTGCCGACCGCTACGGTATGATTATGGCGGGTCATGGCCAGGGGTGGTTGACACGTGATATAGTAAACGGAGAGAGTGGAGCATCGGTATTCAGCATGTATGGCGAGGATACATGGGCACCGGCTTTTGGAGCAGAGATAACACGTGCCTTTGGTGAATCGAACGTATGCATGAACATACCTGAACTTGCCGAGGGAATAGAGTCGTCAGAGGTGGAACTCGACTACATACTCTTTGACGCCTGCTTCATGTCCAACATAGAGGCTATATACGATCTACGCAACACTGCCAACTACATCATAGCCTCGCCATGCGAGATTATGGGTAGAGGCTTCCCATACCATCGCACACTACCCCACCTCTTTGTGGAGGGTGGCACAAGAAGTGACCTAAAGAGTGCTGCGGAGAGCTACTACCTATACTATCGTGACGAATATGCCAGCAACTCACGCTGCGGATCTGTTGCCCTATACGACTGTAGAGAGATAGATGCCCTCACCGAGATAACGGCACAGATTCTCACCACGGCGACTGACAACTATGATAGGAGCAAACTACAGACATACGAGGGAAAGAATGTACATATATTCTATGACTTTGGTCAGTGGGTAAGAACTATAGCAACAGACCCAGTTACACTCGATGCCTTCAACGAGCAACTATCGCGCACTATCATAGCAAAGTATACGCTGCCCACATTCTACTCGGCATATGGCTCGTTTGGCACACATAAGATAGATGTAGAGCAGTACACAGGCATTACCACATCGGCACCAAGCACAGCCTATCCAGAGGCATGGCACAAGACATCGTGGTATAAAGAGGTATGGGAATAGGAAATTAAATATATTTTGCTATCTTTGCAGCCAATTTAACAACACTAATTTGTTTATAATAACTTAATAAGATACCCATCATGTTTGAAAATCTAACCGAGAAACTCGAACGATCGTTTAAGATTCTTAAGGGCGAGGGTCGCATATCAGAGATTAACGTCGCTGAAACACTCAAGGAGATACGTCGTGCTCTTATCGACGCCGATGTCAACTATAAGGTTGCAAAGACATTCACCGATGAGGTGAAGCAGAAGGCCTTGGGTCAGGATGTGCTTCGTTCAGTGAAGCCTGGCCAGATGATGACCAAGATTGTACGCGACGAGCTTGCTGCACTGATGGGTGGCACAGCCACAGACATCCGCCTTGAGGGTAACCCTGCCATAATACTTATCGCAGGTCTTCAGGGCTCTGGTAAGACAACATTCTCGGGTAAGCTCGCAGGACACATCAAGAGCAAGAAGGGTCGCCAGGTGCTCCTCGTTGCTGGCGACGTATACCGCCCTGCAGCCATCGACCAGCTCAAGATCCTCGGCCAGACAGTAGGCGTAGAGGTATATACCGAGCCAGGAAACAACAATCCTGTGGAGATTGCAGAGAACGCCATCAAGTATGCTCGACAGAAGTCCTTCAATACCGTTATCATCGATACAGCGGGTCGTCTTGCTGTGGATGAGGCGATGATGGTGGAGATTACAGCCATTAAGGCCGCCGTGAAACCATCGGAGACACTCTTCGTTGTTGACTCAATGACGGGTCAGGATGCTGTAAATACCGCCAAGGAGTTTAACGACCGCCTCGACTTCGACGGTGTGGTACTCACAAAGCTCGATGGTGACACACGTGGTGGTGCTGCCATATCTATACGTTCTGTTGTAGACAAGCCTTTGAAGTTCATCTCTGCAGGCGAGAAGATGGATGCCCTACAGGTATTCCACCCAGAACGTATGGCAGATCGTATCCTCGGCATGGGTGACGTAGTATCACTCGTGGAACGCGCACAGGAGCAGTTCGATGAGGAGCAGGCACGAAAGCTAAAGAAGAAGCTCATCAAGGATCAGTTTAACTTCAACGACTTCCGTGATCAGATTGCACAGATAAAGAAGATGGGCAACCTCAAGGACTTGGCATCGATGATTCCAGGCATGGGCAAGATGCTTAAGAATGTAGATATCCCAGATGACGCATTCAAGCAGACAGAGGCCATCATCGACTCAATGACACCTGCAGAACGCGAGCAGCCAGAGATTATCAACGCACGCCGTCGTGAACGTATCGCCAAGGGTTCTGGTACTACCGTGGCTGACGTCAATCGTCTTCTCAAGCAGTTTGAGGATACACGCAAGATGATGAAGACAGTTGCTGGCGGTGGCTTCCAGCAGCAGATGCAGCGCATGCAGCGCGGAGGTATGCGCCGCCGATAGTAGTCACCATACACATACAAACAATTGAGAGTGAATAAAAAGTGTATTTTGTCGTTACGCTTGCCCTCAAAATGCTCATTTACGCACAGTAAACTCCGCTTTTTCGGGCTTCGCAAGCCTAAAACTACATCTTTTTATTCACTCTCCCAACATATTGAAGGGCTGACTAATTTACTTTTTAGTCAGCCCTATATATTTAATCTTATGACTCCTGCTCCTCGCGACGCCTATCGTTTTTGCGCATGAGAGCACGAATAGCAACCTCGAGACGCTGTGGCTCTATGTTACGCTTGATGACAGAGTCGTGTGCAAGAGATATGCCTCCTGTCTCCTCGGATACGGCAATGACGATAGCATCCGACACCTCACTCATGCCGAGGGCTGCACGATGACGCATACCATATGACTTGGGCACCTCCTGCTGTGTTGAGGGAAGCACACACTTTGCTGCTACAACCCTATTACCATGTATCACAACGCCTCCATCGTGCAAGGGCGCATTCTTAAAGAAGATATTCTCGAGCAATGCCGTTGACACCTTGGCATCGATAGAGATGCCACTCTCCTCAACCACACCCAAGTCATTGAGCTGGCGTATGATGATGAGTGCTCCCACCTTCTGCTCACCCATCTCCTGACACGCCACGACGATAGGCTTAAGATCAATATCATTCTCCGACTTACGAGCACGCAGGTTGAAGATACGTGACAACCACTCAAAACGACCTCGCTGTCGACCTATGACCTGTAGGAAGTGACGTATCTCGGGCTGGAAGATAATAAGTATGGCGAGGACACCGACAGAGATAATCTGACCGAGGATAGTGGAGAAGAGCACAAGGTTGAAGGTCTTAACCAAAATCCAAACAAGATATATCACGAAGATGCCAACCATGATATATGGGGCACTTGTACCGCGCATAGCACGATAAGCACCATAAAGCAGCGATGCCACCAAGAATATATCTATTAAGTCTATGAACTTAATTGGTATAAATCCCATGTTTCAAAGGTTTCTATGCCCGAAAAAATCTCTGGGCGCTAAATTAGTTAAAAAAGAGAGTGAGCAACTGACGCGTTACGGCACTCTCTTTTATTAATCAGCCTACGAGGACTCTACCTTAAGCCCCCAAGTGCTGTCGTAGATATATTACTCGAGAGCACCTGCCTCGTACAACTCATCAACCTTACGAAGGATGAGGTCAGAGATGTTGAGTGTAGGATCAGCATCTATTACTGACACTGCATTTACAATCATCTTGTAACGCTTATCAGCATTGATATCATCGAGAGCCTGACGTGTGATAGTCTGGAAACGATTCATCAGAACAACCTGCTCCTCTGCCAACGCCTGCTCCTCTGCCTGAAGTGAAGCACCCTCTGTCTGCACTGTGTTCTGCAAAGCTGTCATGCGTGACTGAATAGAGTTACCCTTTGTCTGCAACTCCTCCTGCTTCTGCTGTGCATTGAGAGTGGTGATAAGACCTCTGCTGTAGTCAGACTCAAGTTTTGCGGCATCACTCTGCAACTTTGAATACTCGTTAGCAAGCGCCTGCTCCTGGCTTGCCCAACCCTGCTGTGCTGTAGCAGCCTTTTGCTGGAAGGCCTCCATCTTCGCCTCAAGAGCCTTACCCTCGGCAGCATAGAACTTACTTGACATCATAACATAGTCGAGGTCAAGATATACAACATCACCCGAAGCTACACACTCTACTGTACGTACCTCGAGGGAGTCACTTGCTGTTGCGGGCTTATTGTCAGCGCCCGAGCCACCACATGAAACCATCATTGCAGCTGCAGCCAAAGTGAATAGAACACTCTTTTTCATAATTTTTTATACCTTATTTTAGTTAATTTTCGGATTCAAAACACAAAGGTACGAAAATTTATTTACTTTTGTAGAAAATTTATAATTATTTTTAATCTACCACACCTACTATGTATGAATATATATCGGGCAGAGTGATAGAGGCAACACCCACCTACGCAGTGATTGAGGCAGCTGGCATTGGCTACTTCATCAACATATCATTGAAAACATTCTCGAGCATTGAGCATGCCGAGAACGCACGCCTATATGTGCACTTCATCGTGCGCGAGGACCAACAGACACTCTTTGGCTTTGCCACAAAGATGGAGAGGGAGCTATTCAGACAACTAATAAGCGTATCAGGCGTGGGAGGTAACACCGCACGAATGATACTCTCGACATACTCCACAAGCGAGTTACAGAACATCATAGCCACGGAGAATGCTGTGCTACTTAAGAATGTAAAGGGCCTCGGCCTAAAGACGGCACAGAAGATTATAGTGGAGCTATCGGGTAAGATGCTCGAGCTGGGTGCCAGCGAGGCATTCACCGCACAGACACCCGCAGCAACCAACCCTGCAGCCTTCGACGAGGCACTTGCTGCACTCGCCATGCTTGGCTTCCAGAAGGCGGCATCAGAGAAGGTGCTCAAGGGCATATTCAAGGAGCAAGCCGATATATCCGTAGAGGAGGCAATTAGAGCCGCACTCAAGCGACTATAAATGGATAGTATTAGGGGATACCGCGAGGCATTCCCTAACTTTTTGCCGTAAAATATGGAATGTTGCAAAATAATTATTAACTTTGTGCGATTATATGTATATGAATATTGTGCAAAAAATAGGACATCTCTTTGCGACACTCTGCGTGGCGCTTTTTGTCGTGGCGTGCAAAAACGACACAGACACAAAACTCACACAGCAGCAAACAGCGATTGAGACATACCTCAAGGGTTCACATCAGCCACGCCTCATACCAGAGGCCGAAATAGCAAACTCGGTAGAGGAGGAGCCTCAATTCTACACTCGTTGGGGACTCGACATTTATCGCTACATTGCCACATACTATGCCGAGGGTCGCGACACACTACCCGAGATAGCGCGTGGCACGACATTCGAGATGATATACACAGCATATATCTTCACGAATGGTGCGCCTTCGGTGGCTAACATGTATGCTACAAACGACAAAGAGTCTCTATCACAGCTTGAGAATGCAGGACTCAACACCTCGTATGAGTGGACAACAGACCCTATGCGCATAACTCTCGGCAGTGACAGCCTAATTTCAGGCCTCGAGACAGCACTGGAGGGGTGCCACGAGGGTGACACCGTAGAGATATATCTAACATACAATGAGGCATATGGCAACAACTACATCGGCAAGGTGCCAAGCAACTCCTCGGTAGTGTGGTTTATTCAGATTACAGACATCATCGAATAAGGGTAATAACAGAAGATGAAAAAGGCGTATATCATATTAACACTTCTCCTCGCAGCAACACTATTTGCATGCGTTAAGGAGCCACAGATAAGCATAAACGATATTGAGCAGCAGTCGCTGAAGGCTTGGATTGAAAAGTATCACCCCGAAATTAAGGATAACTACCAGCAGGAGGGAGGATACTATGTGGAGGTTCTCAACAAGGGTATTCTCGACTCCCTACCCGTCACAGGCAAGGATGTGTGGGTGTGGTACGACTTCACGGCACGCGACCTACATGGAAATGTCGTTGAGACACGCAACTGGGAGCTGGCAAACCAGCTTAACTCATACACCAACTACACACACTATGTGCCAGCATTCCGCTTTAGTGGCGCTGACAGCCACTCGATGATGGAGGGCACATACCTCGCCACATTCAACAAACTCACAGTGCGTGATACGGAGAGTGGCCAGATGGTAGAGATGGAGGTGCGCTACGGCACAGAGTTGCGCCTATACCTCCCATCATCTGTCACAACAAGCGATACATCAACAGGCGATGGTGGCTACGAGGGTGAGTTCACCATGGATAATAGTAGGCCAATAATCGTAGATATGCTCCTCTATGGTCATGTAAGCAACCCTGTGGCATATGAGGGCAACCGCGTAGATGCCTTCGCAAAGACAAATGGAGGTCTATGCGCAGAGCATAAGGCAGAGAGAGAGGAGGAGACAACAACAAGCAGTGCTCGTCGCAGACATGTAACACGTGCCGATGAGCAAGAGGAGGAGATCGACACTCGCCCATTGGAGTTCTTCGACGGTCGCTGGCACCAGCCTACCGACTCGCTGGAGCACCTTTATGTCAACTACGCATACTCGCCAGCAACAACAACATTTGACTTCAACGTAATTGGCACAGACACGCTGATGTACCCACAGGAGAACATCTACGATGCTGGCAAGATTTATGGCAACAATAACCTCTCGGAGATTGACCGTCGCATAAACGAGGCTCTCGTAGAACGTTTCGGCAGAGGCATAACATATGACGAGGTGCTTGAGGCAGACTCGCTTAATGCGAACTCATCAGCAAAGGTATGGTACATAGGTCGTTTCCTTGATGGATACATCTTCGACACCAACATTGACGAGGTGAAGGAGATAATATATGGAGAGGTTGTGACACCTGGCTCGGCATTGACATTTGCCACATCCGAGCCACTCGATAACGATTATATATTGGCATGGAACTATGCGTTGCCAACACTCCGCTACGGACAGTGGGCAACAATTCTCACCGCATCGACATATGCATACGGCTATGATGGTCAGGTGGGTAGCCACACCTCAACAACAACAAATACAAATGCCCAGTACGACATGATGAACTACTATAACTATATGAACTATATGAATAGTTACTATGGTTATAACTATGGCGGCATGTACAACTCTGGATACTATGGTTATAATCCATACTACTACGGCTACGACTATACGTATGATAGTGATAGCACGGTGACTATAACAACAACATCCACCGAGATACCATCATTCGCGCCACTCATCTTCCAGGTCTTTATAGAGAAGAATGAATAGAATAGTAAAAAAATGTGGATAACTAATTTACTCATTAGTCATCCACATTTTTGTTAGGCTACCTCAACCTCTTCACTATAGTTCGTGAGACAAGGGTGCAGGGACACTATTGCGCATATCAAAATCGCCCCAACGTTCAGCAATATAATCAAGTGTAGACTCTATCTCCGCAACATCGAACGATGTAACGAGCTTCAGGCGTGTCTGCTTGAAGTCCGGGAGACCCTTGAAGTAGTTAGTCAGATGACGACGCATCTCAAGGATGCCTACCCTATCGCCCTTAATCTCGAGTGACTTACCAAGGTGCTCCTTGGCTATAGCAACACGTTCCACGACGGATGGTTGTGGCAACAACTCGCCAGTCTCAAGATAGTGGCGACACTCCTTAAATATCCATGGGCGACCATATGTGGCACGACCTATCATCACGCCATCAACACCATAACGATCGAACATCTGCTTACACTTCTCGGCAGAGTCGACAT
Organism: Alistipes sp.; assembly: GCA_017646625.1. Classification (GTDB taxonomy): domain Bacteria; phylum Bacteroidota; class Bacteroidia; order Bacteroidales; family Rikenellaceae; genus Alistipes. The sequence goes on from JAGCMF010000037.1 coordinate 84,749, forward strand.
CTCCATTACCGATAATCGGGATTGTTATGCGTGGGTCATTCTTAATCTTGCCGATGAGTGTCCAGTCGGCCTCACCACGATACATCTGCGAACGCGTGCGGCCATGGATGGTGAGTGCAGCAATACCTACATCCTGCAGGCGGAGAGCTATCTCCTCTATATTCTTCATCTCATCACTCCAGCCAAGGCGTGTCTTAACAGTCACAGGCTTATTCACAGCCTTGACAATCTGACGTGTCATCTCAACCATGAGGTCAGGGTCACGCATCATGCCCGAGCCAGCACCGCGGTTAGCAATCTTCTTAACAGGGCAGCCGAAATTGATATCTATGATATCAGGATTGGCACTCTCGGCGATGCGCGCAGCCTCTACCATAGGCTCTATGAGGTGGCCATATATCTGTATACCCACAGGACGTTCATACTCCGCAATATTGAGCTTCGCACGCGACTTCCAAGCGTCACGGATAAGCCCGTCAGAGGAGATGAACTCTGTATACACGACATCTGCACCGAAACGCTTACACATGTAGCGGAACGATGGGTCTGTGACATCTTCCATCGGAGCAAGAAATAGCGGCTGTGAGCCAAGTTCTATATCGGCAATCTTCATAAATAAACAAATTATGGTGCAAAGGTATGAAATTTTCGCAGTAAATGGTGTAAGTTTGGTAAAGAAAACGTACCTTTGCAGTCTGAATAAATATATGTAAGTATGGTAAATATCGAAGAGTTTATTTCAAATGTTGTTGCACGTGCCGCAGAGGAGCTCTATGGTGCCAGCGAGAACCTACAGATACAGAAGACCCGTAAGGAGTTTGAGGGCGACTACACAGTGGTAGTATTCCCTCTTCTTCGTGCTTCACGCAAGTCTCCCGAGGCTACAGCCACAGAACTCGGCGAGAAGATTGTTGCTTCAACACCCGAGATTAAGAGTTTCAACGTCATCAAGGGTTTCCTTAACCTTGTTGTTGACGCCTCATTCTGGGCAGCACGCTTCCGCGAGATAGTGGAGACAGAGAACTATGGCATGGCGCCACAGTCGGGACGTACAATAATGATTGAGTATTCATCACCAAATACCAATAAGCCACTTCACCTCGGCCACATACGTAATAACCTTCTCGGTTACTCTGTTGCCACTATCCTCAAGGCTAATGGCCACAACGTGATAAAGGTAAACCTCGTGAACGACCGCGGTATTCACATCTGCAAGTCGATGCTCGCATGGCAGCTATATGGTGGTGGCGAGACTCCAGAATCATCAGGCATGAAGGGTGACCACCTCGTAGGTAAGTACTACGTGGAATTTGATAAGCACTACAAGCAGCAGGTCAAGGAGCTGGTAGCAGAGAAGGGCATCACAGAGGATGAGGCAAAGAAGCAGGCACCAATCATGCTTGCAGCACAGGAGATGCTCCGCAAGTGGGAGGCAAAGGATCCAGAGATATACTCATTGTGGGAGAGAATGAATGGCTGGGTATACGAGGGCTTCGACGTGACATATAAGGCTATGGGCGTTGACTTCGACAAGGTATACTACGAGTCACAGACATACCTCTTGGGTAAGAGCCTCGTGGAGGATGGTCTTAAGAAGGGTGTATTCTTCCGTAAGGAGGATAACTCTGTATGGATCGACCTCGAGGCTGATGGTCTCGACCAGAAGCTACTCCTACGTGGTGATGGCACATCTGTATATATGACACAGGATCTCGGCACAGCATTGAGCCGCTTCGAGGAGAACAGCCTCGACGACATGATATATGTTGTGGGTAACGAGCAGAACTACCACTTCCAGGTGCTTAAGCTTGTACTTAAGAAGCTCGGTTACGAGTGGAGTGACAACATCTTCCACCTCTCATACGGCATGGTTGAGTTGCCCGAGGGTAAGATGAAGTCTCGTGAGGGTACTGTGGTAGATGCCGATGACCTCATCGCCGACATGATTGGCACAGCACGCGAGATGTCTGACGAACTCGGCAAGCTCGACGGCTGCACAGAGGAGGAGGCATACAAGATCTCGGAGATGGTGGGTCTCGGCGCCTTGAAGTACTTTATCCTCAAGGTAGACCCCAAGAAGACCATGCTCTTCGACCCACGCGAGTCTATCGACTTCAACGGTAACACCGGTCCATTCATCCAGTATACACACGCACGTATACGTTCAATACTGCGTAAGGCTGCCGAGGCAGGCATCACAACAGAGGGCTATAGCGATGCTACCCTTCTACCCGAGGAGATTGAGCTTATCAAGGCTCTCTCGGAGTACCCAGCAGTGGTACGCACAGCGGGTCAGCAGTTTGCACCATCGGTGATTGCGGCATATGCCTACGACCTTGCAAAGCAGTTCAACGGCTACTACCACGATCACTCAATCCTTAAGGAGGAGAATGCAGTGGTACGTGCACTACGACTAACACTCGCCTCGGAGGTGGCACGCACAATTCGTTCAGCGATGGCACTATTGGGCATCAATGTCCCCGAGAGAATGTAATTATCCGCATAACAAGGGGTTGTCCAGCAAGAGAGATGGACAACCCCTTATTTTTTAGAGGGTATATAACTAAAGCCTATTCATCCATTTATACGATGAAGTACCTATATATTATTATAGTAACACTTGCACTTGTTTCGTGCAACAACACAAGAGTAAGCCGCGAGGAGAGTGAGGCGGAGGCTACCACGGAGCAATATGCACCTGGCACACGCCAGGTGAAGATAACCATGGACCTACAGCGCATAGCATCATGGGAGGAGTATAACCATGCTATAGAGCACTATTGGGACGACTTCGACTTTGAGTGTGGCGAGCAGGTGGTTGCATATGACACCATGCAGGTGATGAGCGCATTTGCCCAATATGCATCATACCTTGGTGCTGGCATGAGTGCAGAACGCCGAGACTCGTTACTTCGCAATCTTATGCACCGTGCCGAGCATAGCCGCCCCGTATTTGACTTCTTCACGCATATTGCCGAGGGCGTGCTTCACGACCCAAACTCTCCACTACACAACGACGAGATGTATATTCCTATCCTCGAGGTGATGGTTGCTTCACCCCTCTTGGATGAGTATGACCGCATAGTGCCAGCCTACGACCTTGAGTTGGCCCTTAAGAATCGCATAGGAGAGGTTGCAGAGGATATAGTATATACCCTGGCGAACGGCAGACAAGGTAGACTACACGCCATAGATAGCGACTACACGATAGTGATGTTCTCAAACCCCGGATGCCCAATGTGTGGTCAGATAACTGCCGAGATGTCATCATCGCCACTCATAAGCCAGATGCTCGCAAGCAAGCGCCTCACAATACTATGCATATACCCTGATGCTGACCTCGAGGCGTGGCACAACCACCATAGCGACATCCCCACGAGTTGGATAAATGCCTATGACAAGGGCATGAATATTACCCAGAATCGCACATATAACCTTGCCGCCATACCCTCACTATATCTTCTCGATGACCAGAAGCGTGTATTGATAAAGGATGGTTACTCGGTTGCCAACATCGAGGGTGTAATCATGTACTTTGAACAGATGTAAGATGACAGACTTTGCAGCCATAGACTTCGAGACAGCAAACAACGACCCCTCAAGCGTATGCTCCGTGGGTATCGTCATCGTACGCGAAGGTAAGGTGTTGCACCGCATACACAAGCTGATACGCCCAGTACCCAACTTCTACGCCTACCACAACACACGTGTGCATGGGATGACGCGACGCGATACCGACTTCTGTGTAGGCTTTCCGCTTGTATGGCGTGAACTACAGCCACTATTTGCTGGGCTACCCTTCGTGGCACATAACGCATCGTTTGATGAACGATGCCTAAAGGCTGTACACGAGGCGTACAACATGCCATACCCCAACTACACATTTCACTGCACATGTCAGACTGCACGACGCGTATTCGGCAAGGAGTTGCCTAATCATCGTCTGCCAACAGTGGCGGCAGCATGTGGCTACAACCTCGCAAATCATCATCATGCACTTGCCGACGCAGATGCCTGTGCCGCAATAGCACTACGAATACTATAGCCATGCTTGATATTATAGATATATTTGTTCAACTCGGCGAGAGACTGCGTAGCGAGATAGAGCCCCCCGCAATAGAGGAGTTATATGCTCGCGCCATAGCCGACAACCCATGGTTTACAGAGCATGACATAACATGTGCCATAGATGCCATTTGTAGTGATATGCTCGACGAGACAAGACTCAAGGGGTGGATAAGAGAATACCCAAAGAGCACAACACCACAACGTGTTGCAATCATCATGGCGGGCAACATACCTCTTGTGGGCTTCTTCGACCTGCTATGTGTGCTCTGCAGCGGTCATGAGGCGCACATAAAGCCGTCAAGCAAGGATAGTATCCTTATGCATCATGTCGTCGACATACTCCGCGATATTGAGCCGCGAATAGCCATCTACGACTACAACGCAGATGAGAAGTACGACATGGCGATAGCTACGGGTGGTGATGATGCTAACCGCTACTTCAAGAGGCACTTTGCCAATACACGCTGTCTCCTTCGTGGCAGTCGACACTCTGTGGCGGTGCTCGATGGCACGGAGAGTGCTACAGAGATAGAGGGGTTGTGGCACGACATAACTGCATATTCGGGTCTCGGTTGCCGTTCCATATCCATGCTCTTCATACCTCGCAACGGCGTAGTGCCCAAGATGCACGGAGAGCCTATAAACCCAAAACTTAAGGGCATACTATCGACCACACGTGCTCTCTATGCCATGAAGGAGACTTCGCACATAGACTGTGGAGCATTCATCATGACCGAGGGTTACGAGTTCCCCGTATCACTTGCGACAGTTACACTCTACCGCTACGACGACATAGGCGAAGTTAAGACCTGGATAGCGGAACACGCGGAGAGGATACAATGTATAGTATCCCACACAGAGATTGCCAACAGCGTGCCCTTCGGGCAGGCGCAGCACCCCACACTGCATGACTATGCTGATGGCGTTGATACTATGGCGATGCTTAACGAAGAGAAATTTTGCTATTAAATTAAAAATTATTATCTTTGCACAAAGCCACGACATAAGAGACGGTGGCAGAGATATACTATGCAGAAACTCTATATCATAGCAGGATGCAACGGAGCAGGTAAGACAACGGCATCGTACACAATGTTGCCCGAGTTGTTACACTGCCATGAGTTTGTAAATGCTGATGAGATCGCACGTGGACTATCACCCTTCAATCCAGATAGCATGGCGATTGAGGCGGGACGTCTTATGCTACGCCGCATAAACGACCTATTAGAGGAGGGCACAGACTTTGCATTCGAGACAACATTGTCAACACGTACATACCAGAAGTTTATAGATCGCGCACACGAACGTGGTTACTTCGTATCGCTACTATACTTCTGGCTTCCATCACCCGAGCAGGCGATAGAACGTGTGGCAAAGCGTGTTAGCCTCGGTGGACATAACATCCCGACAAACACCATTAGACGACGATATGAGAGTAGCATGCGTAATCTCACAAAACTCTATGTTCCAATATGCGACTATTGGGTTATATATGATAACTCCACTGCCGAGGGCGTGAAAAAGATAGCATATGGAGCAAAGGGCGAAATAAAAGAGATTGTTGACCCGTTAGCCTACCAGAAGATATTGAGCTATGAGTGATTTTGAGATTAGAGAACTACAAGAACGTATTGATGCGGGCATTCTTCTTGCGCAGCGTCGCCTTATCGAACGCACACGCAAGGATAATGGCGACCTTGTGGTCATGCGCGACGGTGAGGTCGTGCGACTTACCCCCGACCAACTACTCGCAAAGCAGTAACAGCGAGACGAAGATAACGAGATATAAACGTGAACAATCAAGCCCTACGGATACCGTGGGGCTATTTATATATAGAGCAACAACAGGTGCTAATAATTAGTGCATAATCTGTAATTATATGGGATAATTTACTATCTTTGTGTGATGAGATACCAGCAGAACGATAAACTAACAACCATAATGAGGATGAAAAGATTTTTACTTATGCTTGCCGTTGCAGCGATGGCCATTGCCTGTGACGCACCAACCACGGAGAGTACACAGGGTGAACCTACCGTGATAGTTAACTCCAATACTAACGTATTCTTCGAGGCCGAGGGTGGCAAGGGTGAGATTAGCTTCACCATTGAGAATGTGAACAAGAGTATCGAACTCTTGGCGGAGAGTGCAGATGCGTGGATTACCATAGAGAGCATTGGTGAGGTGATATGCTACACGGTAGATGCAAATGATGGTTATGAGGAACGCACAGGCCATATAACGATCACCTATGGCAATAGCTTGGCAACGGTAAACATCTTGCAGCATGTATCAGATGTCACCGTTTACACTGCATTAACAACATTCGGCAGTGAGTATATTGCTGGCAGCAACGGCATACACAACTACTATGTGGTACTCTCTACGGTAGGCACTACGGAGTCGGGATACCTACAGCCAAATGCCGAGTACTACTACTTCGACATATACTCTTCAGTGGCAGCAACGAACTCTTCGACAACTGCAATACCCAACGGCACATACACCCTATCTACAGATGGCAATATACGTGATGGCATCGTAGACTACGAGTGGAGCAACTACACCGTATCGACAGATAGCGACTATGTGGAGTACTTCTACAAGGAGTGTAATGTGGTTGTCTCTGACGGCTCAATAGTGGCAACCATAACACTTGAAAATGGAGATAAGCACATTGTCAAGTATACAGGCTCTCTCGAGATACCTGTATACGACCCTAATGACAATGGTGGTGGTGGTGATGGTGGCGAGGATACGACAGAAGGCTTAAGCACACTAACCTCCGACCACACATTCAACATTACAGGTGGTGTATTCGTAGGTGCATATGTTGGCGACCTCCTATATAACGGTTGCAACACATGCCAAGTATTCCTATTCGAGTACCTCGACTATGAGACGGGTGAGGAACGTGGCGACCAGTTTGAGATTGACCTTCAGCTACCACAGAACGAGACAGATATATGTGGCACATACACTGCTGGCACAACCGCAGGACACTTCATCCCAGGCACAGCAGAGGATATGGGAGGTCAGTACATGCAGGTGAATAGCTGGTATATGACAGCTGGATATACAGCCTTTGCACCACTGGTAAGCGGCACCGTAACAGTAGAGAAGGATGATGCTGACATATACACCTTCACTATAGACACCGTTGATGACAAGGGTAACAAAATATATGGCACATTCAAGGGTCAGGGCAAGTTCACAGAGTGGTAATAGTAACATGCTTCGACACAAAATTGGGCTACACAGAGATTATATTTGCATCATCACGGTAAAAATGTTAACTTTGTAGAGTTAAGGGCAGGGGCAACATACTGCCAAGAGAAAAGAGACGTTGATAAGTAAAAAGTTGATTGTTATGAAGGGTATCGTACTTGCGGGTGGTAGTGGCACACGCCTCTATCCAATAACAAAGGGTGTAAGCAAGCAGCTGCTCCCCGTATTTGACAAGCCGATGATATACTACCCTATATCTGTACTCATGATGGCAGGGATACGCGAGGTGCTGATTATATCTACACCCCAGGACCTACCATCCTTTAGACGTCTTTTAGGCACAGGTAGTGAGCTGGGCATGGAGTTCTCATATGCCGAGCAACCACAACCAAATGGCCTTGCAGAGGCATTCATCATAGGTAGAGAGTTTGTGGGCGAGGAGAGTGTGTGTCTGGTATTGGGCGACAACATCTTCCATGGCGCAGGCTTCGAGCAGAGGCTGCGTAGTGCCCGAGAGAGAGTAGAGAGTGAGAGACGTGCAACGGTGTTTGGCTACCGCGTGAACAACCCCGAACGATATGGCGTGGTGGAGTTCAACGACAAGGGTGAGGCGCTATCGATTGAGGAGAAGCCCACAGCACCACGATCGAACTATGCCGTAACTGGACTATACTTCTACCCCAACAGCGTGCTCGACATAGCACGTGGCGTGACACCCTCGGCACGCGGTGAGTTGGAGATAACAACAGTAAATCAGGAGTACCTCGACCGCCGAGAGCTACATGTCGACATCCTTGACCGAGGATATGCTTGGCTCGACACAGGAACACACGACTCACTGGCTGAAGCATCAATATTTGTGGAGGTGATAGAGAAGCGCCAGGGACAGAAGATAGCATGTCTCGAGGAGATAGCATGGCGCAATGGATGGATAACACGCGAGGAGCTACATAGGCTTGCCGAGCCGATGAAGGCTAATCAATATGGCAAATACCTACTCGGGCTATGAGAGTTATAAAGACCGACATAGAGGGTGTGGTGATAATCGAGCCACAGCTCTTCAGGGATGACCGTGGATACTTCTACGAGTCGTTCAACAGCGACAAGTTCGAGGCGTTGACAGGCATAAAGACGACCTTTGTACAGGATAACGAGTCGTGCTCGAAGAGTGGCGTGATACGTGGTCTACACTTTCAGCTTGCGCCATATGCACAATCGAAGCTTATACGTGTGATAAGTGGCGAGATTCTCGACGTGGCTGTAGACCTACGCCACGGCTCACCCACATATGGCAAACACGTAAGCGTAGTGCTCAACGGTGACAACCGCCGACAGCTATTCATACCCCGAGGCTTTGCTCACGGCTTCTCGGTGCTCAAGGGCGAAGCTATAGTGCAGTACAAGTGCGACAACCTATATACCCCCACTGCCGAGGGTGCTATATGCTGGGATGACAGCACACTGGCCATAGATTGGCACATACCGCATGGCAAGGCTATAGTATCGTCGAAGGATAGTGCAAGCAAGCCGTTTGACGAGTGTGAAAGGCTATTTGACTACAACATAGACTACTATGCTTAAGATAGTTGTAACGGGTGGAGATGGTCAGTTAGGCAGGGCCATAGCCTTGATGTCTCGTAATAGCATGAATAGCTATATGCTAACCACGCGCGATAGACTCGACATATGCAGCAGGGAGCAAGTAGAGGAGTACCTCAACAATAACGACATAGACATCCTCGTAAACTGCGCAGCATACACCAATGTTGAGGGTGCCGAGAGTGACGAGGTGGGAGCTATGCTTGTAAACGCAGAGGGCGTAGCAATATTAGCCGAGGCGTGCCAGCGACACGATATCCAACTGATACACATATCTACAGACTACGTATTTGGTGGCGATGGCATACGCAAAACACCATACCGTGAAGATGATGCCACTGCACCCTTAAATATATATGGCAAAAGCAAGGCCATGGGCGAGGATATGGCACTAAAGAACGGTGGCATAGTCATCCGCACAGCATGGCTATACTCGCCATGGTGCAAGAACTTTCTACTCACGATATTGCGCATAGCAAAGGAGAAGAGGCTAATAGAGGTTGTAGATGATCAGCGTGGCACACCCACATCTGCAATAAGCTTGGCACGCGCCATAACAACGATAATAGATAGTGGAGAGTATGTCGACATGAAGGGCATATACCACTATACGGACAAAGGAGAGGCTACATGGTGTGACTTTGCCACAGAGATAGTAGCACAGGCGGGTATAACGACCTGCAAGGTGGCAAGTTGCAAGAGTCACGACAGAGGTCTCAAGGCGCAACGTCCAGCATACTCGGTGCTATCAAACCGCAGAATAGATGATATTGGCATCACACGCCACACATGGCATGAGGAGCTAAAGCGTGTGATGGAGATAATAAATGAATAGGTATGAAGGCAAGAAAAATTCTTATAACAGGTGGAGCAGGATTCATAGGAAGCCACGTGGTGGAGCTATTTTGCAGAGAGTATCCACACTACCACATAATAACCCTCGACAAGCTCACGTATGCAGGAGACATCGACAACCTCGAGGGTGTTATGAGTCTCGATAACCACACCTTCATACAGGGTGACATAACAGATGCAGCACTCGTGGAGGATATATTCACACGCCACAACATTGATGGTGTACTACACCTCGCAGCAGAGAGCCACGTAGACCGTTCCATAAGCGCACCTATGGTATTTGCTCACAACAACATCATAGGCACCATAACACTCCTTGAGGCGGCACGTAAGGCGTGGCATGGCAACTACACAGGAAAGCGTTTCCACCATATATCGACAGACGAGGTATATGGAGCACTCGAGCTCGACGGCGGCAAGTTCACCGAGGCAACGCCATATGCACCACACTCGCCATACTCCGCATCGAAGGCGTCATCTGACCACTTTGTACGCGCCTACCACGACACATACGGACTACCCACAGTGATAACAAACTGCTCGAACAACTATGGCGAGAGGCAGTATCCCGAGAAGCTGATACCCCTATTCATATACAACATACTAAACCGCCGACAACTGCCAGTCTATGGTAGCGGACTAAATGTGCGTGACTGGCTATACGTGGGTGATCACGCGCGAGCACTCGACATGGTATTTCACAACGCAGAAGATGGTGCCACATACAACATAGGTGGCGACAACGAGTGGTCTAACATAGACCTTATAAAGCGTATGATTGAGATTGTAGACGAAGAGCTTGGTCGCCAGAAGGGAGAGAGCTTGAGCCTAATATCGCACGTTGAGGACCGCGCAGGTCACGACCTACGTTATGCCATAGACTCAACACACCTACAGCATGACCTCGGATGGCACGCCGAGACACCCTTCGACGAGGGACTACGCAAAACAGTGCAGTGGTATCTAAAGAATAGAGAGTGGGTTGAGAAGAGTTTAAAGAGATAGATAGCTACTTAAATAGGATGGTTACACCACCACTATAGGCGCCACCAAGAGTGATGCGCCTATTTTTTATCACTACATGCTCCTCCGTTGCGGTCCGTGACGTATGAACAACAGCGACATACTCCCCATCTGGAGGTAGCATCTTATACTCATCGACAACCGTCACTACACCATCACAAGCCTCGGCAATGACACTATAGCAAGCGCCAAGAAGCTGTGATGCACGCGACATATCACCCTCGGCTATAACACCGCGAATAACAGTGGAGCTAATCTTATCCCCATCATCGGTGTGCTGCGCCACACACTCCAGGGCAAAGCCACACTCACGAGCAATAGGGACAAGGCGTTCGTGGTTACCCTCACTACCGCGACCAAGACGATGGTTATAGCCTACAATCATGCCCACCATGCCGAGCTTTGCAACAAGCATATCGCGGACAAAGCTCTCATATGACTGCGCGCGGAAAGCATCATCGAAGCGCGCAACGACGAGGTGATCGACACCCATAGATGCTAACAGCGAGGCACGTTCATCTATGGTGGTAAGAAGTTGCATGCCCTCGGCACGTCCCATGGCTATGCGCGGATGTGGGTCGAACGTGACGACAACACTCTCGGCATCGAGTCTCGATGCCATGGCCTCAAGATGCGAGATGAGGAGACGATGTCCAGCATGGACACCATCGAAAGAGCCTACGGTGACGACGGTACGCACGCCACACGGCATATCATCAAAACCAAAGTGAAGCCTCATAATTAGCTATTACTCTCCTCTCCGACCTTAACGAAGTAGGCAACCTTCTCGAGGAGTGTTGTTATATCATAGTTCTCAACGACAATACCCTGGGGAAAGTTAAGAGGTGCAGAGGTGAAGTTAAGCACACCCTTAATACCTGCGTTGATTATAGGCAACACAAGCGTGGAGGCAACAGACGTGGGTGATGAGACGATAACGATGCTTATATCGAGCTGCTCGACACACTCCTCGAAGCTATCTATATGGTAGCATGGAATGTTATCGATGGTCGTACCCACCTTGCTCTCATCGACATCGAAGGCGGCAGTGATGCGTAGCTTCAAGCCCTTGCCATTGAAGTAACGAGTGACAGCCCTACCGAGATGACCCATGCCTATGACTGCCATATTCATGGTCTGCTCACTATAGAGGATGCTATCGATGAAGTCGATGAGCACCTTAACATCGTAACCCTTCTTCGTATCTGATGAGAAGCCGATAAGCATAAGGTCACGACGCACCTGCACAGCCGTGATGCCATGCATGCCGGCCAGCACATGAGAGAATATATGCGTGATACCCTGGGCGTGACACTTAAGCAACGTACGACGGTACTCACTCAAGCGTTCTATGGTCTTTTCAGGTATCGGGGATGATATATTATTTGCCATTATTATCTCTTTTTACACTACTGCACATCTATCGTGAAGTCACCATTATACTGCACCCTCATCCAGTTGTTATTAACATATATGCCATCCTCATTGACAAAGTGATATGTCGTAGCCAATGGGGTGAACTGCTCATTGATGAAACCTTCATCTATGCCACTAAACATCTTACGGCAGAAGATCATCACCGCATCATAACCACGGTAGGCATACATGGATGGTAAGATGCCATACATCTCCACATATCGGCTATCGAAGAGACGTATATTCTCACTGCTACGATTTGCATAGTAGGGCATGACAAAGAGCACATTATTGCGGAAGAACGACTGGTGGTCGATGTTAGCACTCTGTGTCCAACGACGGTTACCAACAACAACATAGTCGCCATAACTTATGCTACGTGCCACAATGTTAGACTTTGTGGATGACAGCGTAGTGAGTATACGGTCCACCTCTGTCTCATTCTGCGCAACAATAACATATGCCTTGCTCGACTTGCTCTGCATGAGCTCCATGATATCTATCTGCTCACCATTCGAGCCATCAGCATTTCGGCGATAGAAGAACGACTCACGGTCGAAGACAAAGTTTATATCGCGACCAGGAGCCATGGTGGACAACGATCGCATCTCTTGTGCAAAGCCTGCATCTATGGTAGAGGCGTAGATGGTGATTATCTCCCTGCTGCCATCAAAGATATCTGCGAGCTTATCGTACTTATGGTCACTCTCCGCCTGCATCTGGAACAATACAGGGCTCTCAAGAGTCTCTATATCCGCCAAGGGCGAGACAACAGGAATCTCATTATCCTCGGCAAAGCCCACAACAAACCTCAACTCATTCTCATAGACAGGACCTATGATGAGCTGTGCATCGAGTACCCCCGACTCAAAGTCCATAATATCCTTGATACGTTCACCACTACCCTGGGTATCCAACACCGACAGAGCAACATCGTAGCCCTCGGTCTTAATATCCTCAAGAGCAACAAGAACACCACGATAGAAGTCAACATAGTTGGGATTGACCCTATTGTTCATGTGGAAAGGTAACATCAGGGCCATCTTCAACGTGTGATGACGGCTCAACGGAGGAAAGGCGACATCCACCTGCGCGATATCAGCATCGTCGACATCCTCGCCGAAGCCCAAGGCGTATAGCATCTTATCGAGCACCGTCACCGTATCCTGCTCCTCGGCAATAGCCGCCGACTCCCTGCCACGGCCATCGCGACCACGTGAACGACGTGATGAACGAACCTCGTCAGCCTCTACATCTGCCGCAACAGCCTCCCCCGTCACAATATCTGCTGTCGCAGCAACATCGCCACACACCCTGATGACCATGCCGGCCTTAAGTTGTGTATAGTCCGACAAGCCATTAAGTGCCAACAACTCATCCTCGGTGATGCCGTATCGGCGCGATAACGAGTATAACGTCTCGCCCGCCACAACACGATGTTCACCCTCCTTCAGGCCACCACCTCGCACCACATCTCGAGCACCATCGGCCCTATGTGGTACGAAGATATACTCTCCGGCACGCAACGTAGCAGCAGATAGTGACGCATTGCTGTCGATGATATCCTGCTCCGAGACACCATAGGTCTTCGACAGGGAGTAAAGCGTATCACCCTTCTCAACCATATGTTTGTAGTAGGCCTTACCCTCTATAGTAACAACAATATTAGAGGGTTTGGTGGCCATGAGTGTCGTAGCACAGAATAGCGACAGCACAACAAGCAGAATGCGAAGTCCTTTCATAAATCGTCGTTTGTTCACACCAGAAGCTACTTCATGCGTAGACGTATCTCGGTGATTATCTTCTTTGTGTAGAGGGGGAAGTTACTATCCATAATCCAATTGTAGTAGCTGGGCTCCTTACGGAAGATATCCTCCACCTTCTCACCTCTATACTTACCGAAGGTGAATATCTCCTCCCCCTTATCGTTAAAGCCTATGCGGCCCGCGAAATCGGCAGTAGCACCATGTGTAGAGAACTCGGCGAGCTGCTCAACGCTATCTCCAATATCGCTATAACGGGCAATCTGCGCCTCGAGAACCTCGTATGTAGCCAACGTATCGGCCTCGGCAGAGTGTGCATTCTCCAAATCCTTATCGCAGTAGAATTTGTAGGCAGCAACGAGTGTGCGCTGCTCCTTCTTATGAAAGATGTTCTGCACATCTATAAACTTACGCTTGCGGAAATCTACATCGACACCCGCACGCATAAACTCCTCGACCAACAATGGCAAGTCAAAGCGATTAGAGTTGAAACCACCGAAGTCGCAACCCTCAATGTACTGTGCCAACGACTTTGCCAGCTGCTTGAATGTGGGCTCCCCAGCAACATCTGCATCGGAAATACCATGCACAGCTGTTGCCTCCTGTGGAATATGCATCTCTGGATTAACACGACGTGTCTTAACCTGCTTCGTGCCATCAGGAAACACCTTAACCATAGATATCTCAACAATACGGTCAGTGGCATTATCAACACCCGTAGTCTCGAGATCGAAGAATATTATTGGTCTTTTTAGTTTTAAGTTCATAGTATCACTCTTTTCGGTATCCTCCGTTCAACATCACATCATGCGTGACATTATAACACCATTTTCTGAATGGGCAAACAACCAAGCCCTTAAGACGATGGGCAGCACTCTGTAGGTACCACCCATGGTCAAGGATATAGGCTCTACCCTGCGCCAAAAGGGTTATGCGTTGATCATCATAGGCATCAACAACATCAACACCTCTGCGGCGTGCTTGTCATCGTATACAGGCTTGAATACACCTGCACGTGTTGAGTCAGCAAGCTCAATCATGACGGTTGGAGTGTCGATGTTAGAGAGAATCTCAACAAGGAATGTTGACTTGAAGCCAATAGTCACAGGCTGACCATCGTAGCTACATGAGATAGTCTCATTTGCCGATACAGAGAAGTCGATATCCTGGGCTGCAAGGCTAATCTTATTAGCACCAATATCCATGCGAATAAGGTTTGTTGTAGGGTTAGAACATACCGCAACACGCTTGATACCGTTAACAAGGGCAACACGGTCAACAAGCACCTTATTGGGGTTAGCCGTAGGGATAACAGCATTGTAGTTTGGATAGTTACCCTCTATAAGACGGCACACGAACTTATGATTCTTCAAGTCGAAAGTCACATTCTTCGCATCGAAGGTGATACGAATAGGCTCCTCCTCCTTAAGAAGCACACCCTTGAGGAGGTTTGCAGGCTTCTTTGGCAGGATGAATGAGGCATTGAAGTCAACATCTGGGCACTCAACCATAGAACGCACGAGCTTGTGAGCATCCGTAGCAACGAATGTGAGCTTACCCTCCTCAAAGTTGAAGTATACACCATTCATCACAGGACGTAGCTCATCATCTGCTGTGGCGAAGATAGTCTTGTTGATACCAGCGATAAGCATATCTACATCCATGAGTATCTCCTTATGCTCGGCACCGATAGTCTGCATCGCGGGGTAGCTCACAGCACTCGCACCAGGGATAGAGAGTGAACCACTCGACCAGCGCACCTTAATCTCCCATGTAGTGTCGTTAACATCGAACTCCAAAGGCATCTCTGGGAACTCCTTAAGTGAGTCGAGCATGAGCTTTGCGGGAGCAGCGATGACACCCTCACGTTCTACAACATCAACCTTTAGGCGGCCGATAAGTGTAGTCTCGAGGTCGGAAGTTGTAACTGTGAGCTCCTCGCCACGAAGCTCGAGGAGGAAGTAGTCGAGGATAGGAAGTGTGTTCTTATTGCTGATGACCTTACCTGTTGTTGCGAGCAACGACAAAAGCGCTGAACTTGATACTGTAAATTTCATAGTCTTTCTGTTTTTATTTATTTTATTCAATTTTTCTCCACATTAGATTACTGCAAGCTTATCAAGAGCAATCTCAATCATGCGACGCACGAAGGGTTTATAGTCGGTACATGCATCCTTTGCCACACGCTGCGCGATGATAGTACACATTGTTGCTGCACGATGACCCATAAGAGAGGCAAGACCCGCAAGTGCCGAGCCCTCCATCTCGAAGTTAGTGATGCGACGACCCTCAAAGTTGAAACTCTCAATCTTCTCATTGAGGGTTACATCATGAGGACGCAAGCGCACCCAGCGACCCTGTGGCGCATAGAATCCAGGCGCCGCAATTGTGATACCCTCCTTGGTTACATCCTTGAAGTGCTCGAAGAGCTCCGCATGAGCATTCACAAAGTATGGAGCTGGGAGCTTTGAGTACCAATTAGTGTGCTCCACAAAGGCACTCTCCAGCGCCAAGTCACAAACATCATCACGACCCTCATAGTACGATAGCAGACCATCGAAGCCTAACGACGTACGCGAGAAGATGACATCGCCAAACTCTATGTCGCGCTGTATGGCACCCGATGTGCCGAGGCGCACCAAAGTGAGCTGACGGAACTCTTCCTTAACCTGGCGTGTTGCAAAGTCTATGTTGGCCAAGGCATCAAGCTCGGTAACACAGATGTCAATATTTCCGATGCCAATACCCGTTGATAGCACTGTCATGCGACGGCCCTTATATCTACCTGTTACGGTCTTAAACTCACGGTTTGAGACCTCACACTCTACATCATCAAAATACTCCGCTATCATAGCCACACGGCCTGGATCGCCAACCAGAATAACGATATCAGCGAGTTGCTCGGGCTTAAGGTGAAGGTGGAAAATTGATCCATCACCATTGATTATCAATTCAGAAGATGGTATCGTTCTCATATATTTTGACAATTTATATACAATTTATTTTTAATATTCGTGTAAAAATAATAATTTTGTGAGAAATAACAAAACTTTTACATCGTTTTTTAAGTAACAACATAAAATTTAGATAGAGTAATGACGCTTATAAAATCTATTTCAGGCATCCGCGGCACCATAGGTGGTCGCCCTGCAGATAACCTCACACCCATAGATGTTGTTAAATTCACAACAGCATATACACGTCTTATCAAAGATAAGAATCCCGATAAACGCATCACAATAGTTGTGGGTCGTGATGCCCGCATATCAGGCTCTATGGTCGACTCACTTGTCGAGGGAACACTCCTCGGCTGCGGCGTTGACGTAATAAATGTTGGGCTTTGCACAACACCTGGCACGGAGATGGCCGTGATAACACATAAGGCCGACGGTGGCATCATCATCACTGCATCCCACAACCCACGACAATGGAATGCCCTTAAGCTCCTAAATGAACGTGGTGAGTTCCTCGATGACAAAGAGGGTAAGCTCGTACTCGAGATGGCTGAAGATGAGATGTGGCACTACCCCACAATCGACAACATAGGCAAGGTCATTCTTCGTGAGGACTTCAATGCCAAGCACATAGAGCAGGTACTCGCACTTCCTCTTGTCGACGTGGAGGCTGTACGCAAGCGTAAATTTAAGGTTGTGGTAGACGCCGTAAACTCCGTCGGCGGCATTGTGATACCAGAGCTACTGCGCCAGCTCGGTTGCGAGGTTGTTGAGCTCAACTGCGAGCCTACAGGCGAGTTTGCACACAACCCCGAGCCACTACCAGAGAACCTAACAGCCATCTCGGAGGTTATACGTAAGGAGGGTGCCGACCTCGGCGTAGTTGTTGACCCTGACGTAGACCGTCTTGCCTTCGTAATGGAGAATGGCGAGATGTTTGTCGAGGAGTATACTCTCGTTGCGGTAGCGGACTATGTCCTTCGTCACACAAAGGGTAACACAGTCTCTAACCTATCGTCATCACGCGCCTTGAGTGACATCACAGCACGCTACGAGGGTTGCACATACAACGCTGCGGCCGTGGGCGAGGTAAACGTCGTTAAGAAGATGAAGGATACAGGGGCTGTTATAGGCGGCGAGGGTAACGGTGGTGTCATCTATCCAGAACTACACTACGGCCGCGATGCTCTTGTTGGCGTTGCTCTCTTTTTGACCTATTTTGCAGGTCTCGATATGACCATGTCAGAGCTACGTAAGTCGTACCCCGCATACTACGCATCAAAGAACAAGATTGAGCTTACGCCAGAGATAGATGTTGACAAGATTCTTGCAACCATAAAGGAAAGATACTCAAGCGAAAAGGTGAATGACATAGATGGTGTGAAGATTGACTTTGCAGAGAACTGGGTACACCTACGCAAGTCTAACACAGAGCCAATAATACGTATCTACACCGAGGCTAAAACCATGGAGGAAGCAGACACATTGGCGAAGCGCTTCATTTCCGAAATAGAACAAATTTACAAAGCATAATTAACCTTAAAACATATAACCATGAAACTTGCAAACGACTACATCAAGCAGAACAGAGAACGCTTCTTGGAGGAGCTTTTCGACCTACTTCGTATACCATCAATCAGTGCGCAGCCATCACTCCACAAACAGGATATGGTACGCTGTGCAGAGTGGCTCGCAGCATCACTCGTTAAGGCGGGTGCCGACCGTGCTGAGGTGATGCCAACAGAGGGCAACCCTGTGGTTTATGCCGAGAAGATAATCGACCCAAAGGCAAAGACAGTCCTTGTATATGGCCACTACGACGTGATGCCCGAGGATCCTATCGATGAGTGGAAGACAAACCCATTCGAGCCAGAGATTAAGGATGGCCGCATATGGTGCCGTGGCGCTGACGACGACAAGGGTCAGCTATTCATGCACGCCAAGGCTTTCGAGGCGATGGTCGCTACAGACACCCTTCCATGTAACGTTAAGTTCATGCTTGAGGGCGAGGAGGAGATTGGTTCACCAAGCCTCTACAAGTTCTGCGCAGAGAATAAGAAGCTCCTTAAGGCCGATATCATCCTCGTATCTGACACATCAATGATTGGCCTCGATACTCCTACAATCACAGCAGGTCTACGTGGTCTCACATACATGCAGGTGGAGGTTACTGGCCCAGATAAGGATTTGCACTCTGGACTCTTTGGTGGTGCTGTTGCCAACCCCGCAAACGTACTTGCAAAGCTCGTTGCATCACTCACTGACGAGTTCGGCCGTGTGACAATACCTGGCTTCTATGACGACGTGCGTATACTCACAGATGCTGAACGTAAGGCTCTTAACAAGGCTCCCTTCTCACTCGATGAGTATAAGAAGGCTCTCGACCTTGGCGACGTGGCGGGCGAAATAGACTACACAACAATGGAACGTACAGGCATACGTCCATCACTCGATGTAAATGGCATATGGAGTGGCTATACAGGCGAGGGTACAAAGACCGTAATCCCATCAAAGGCATACGCAAAGATATCTATGCGTCTTGTGCCTAACCAGGACTTCAAGAAGATTGCGAAACTCTTTGAGAAGCACTTCCGCCGCATAGCGCCAAAGAGTGTTAAGGTGAACGTAGAGTTCTTGCATGGTGGTGCTCCATACGTATCTCCTACCGACCTACCAGCATATAAGGCTGCAGAGAAGGCTGTGGAGACAACATTCGGCATCAAGCCACTCCCATTCTACTCTGGCGGTTCAATTCCTATCATCTCGGGCTTCGAGAACATCCTCGGCATCAAGTCGATACTCCTCGGTTTTGGTCTATCGAAGGATGCCATCCACTCTCCTAACGAGAGCTATGGTCTCGACCAGTTCGACAAGGGTCTTGAGACTCTGCCATACTTCTACAAGTATTTCGCAGAGATGAAGTAATTGAGATAAATTAATGCGTAATGCCCCTAAAGGCTCACAGCTCTTTAGGGGCATTATTTAAATAGCAGTACATGAAACTCATAACCACCATTTCCACTCTTCTATTGTTAGTTGGCTGCACGCATACGCGCGAGGTGCTGTATACCAAGTATGCTGCGTTTCCAGAGGATGCTACAACAGAGCAGAAGATAGATATTGCAGCACGTGTTGTGCCTACAGATGAACAACTTGCATGGCAACAACTCGAGCTTACAGCCTTCATACACTTCGGCATGAACACATTCACCGATAGCGAATGGGGCAATGGCCGCGAGACTCCTACCCTCTTTAACCCCACAGCTTTAGACTGCGAGCAATGGGTGCATACACTGCAGAAGGGAGGATTTAAGATGGTGATACTCACAGCCAAGCACCACGATGGCTTCTGTCTGTGGCAGACAGAGACTACAGACCACTCCGTGGCAAGCTCACCATGGCGCGATGGTAAGGGTGATGTCGTACGCGAGTTAAGCGACGCATGTCATAAGCACGGCATGAAATTCGGCGTATACCTATCTCCGTGGGATAGAAATGCGGAGTGCTACGGCGACTCACCTGCTTACAATGAGTTTTTCATAGCGCAACTAACAGAGCTCCTCACCAACTACGGCAGAGTTGACGAGGTGTGGTTTGATGGTGCCTGTGGTGAAGGACCTAACGGAAAACAACAGGTATACGACTGGGAGAGCATACTCGCAACCATAGAGCATCTACAACCCCATGCCGTAACTGCAATCATGGGTGATGATGTGCGCTGGGTGGGCAATGAAGGTGGGCGCGGCAGAACGACAGAGTGGAGTGCCACACCATTCACCCCACAATCATATAGCCTTGGTCGAGCAACAAATTCTAAACTCGGCATTGAGGAGATGTCTACAGATTTAGGCAGCAGAGAGCTTGTAGCAAGGGCCGAGGGCATATACTGGTATCCTTCGGAAGTAGATGTGTCAATACGCCCAGGATGGTTCTATCATGCCTCTCAAGATGACGAGGTACGTTCCATTGCCAACCTCGTAGATATATATTTCAACTCCGTAGGCCGTAACTCTGTCCTCCTGCTAAACATACCACCAGATAGGCGCGGCCTAATACACGAGATAGACGCAGCATGCATAGAGGCACTACATAACTACATCACAACAACATTTGCCAATAACTTTATAGATGGGAAAGTGAGAGAGTGGCACGCCTCGGAGGGAGAAAGCATAGAGCTCAAGATAAAGAGAGGCTCTATAATCAATACCGTGCAACTATCAGAGGATATAACACGAGGACAGCGTGTCGAGCACTTCACCATTGAGGCATATACAAATGGTAGATGGCAGCACCTGACCGAGGGCACAACAATTGGATATAAGCGACTACTACGCTTCTCTGATTGTCGTGCAGAACGTGTAAGAATAACAATAAAGAGTTGTCGTTCTACAGCACATATTAATAATATAGGTGCATACTATGCGCCACATTTAGAGGATGATGGTCGTAGTGTTATAGTAAGCGACCTCTCTAACGAAGGATGGCAGACTATGGATGATGATGCATACACCGCCATAGATGGAGATGTAGAGACTGCGTGGCGTAGCGAGGGTATCACACCTCTAACTATCGACCTTGGAGCAATGACCGATATCGCAGGCTTCTGCTACGTTCCTCCAACAGACGATCCAACGGGAACTATATATCTATATAATCTCTACGTAAGTAAGGATGGTAACGAGTGGCAAGAGTGCATATCAAACGGGGAATTTAGCAATATAAAAAATAACCCTATACCCTACTATGTTAACTTTGGCACAACCTACTCGGCACGCTACCTTCGTATAGTGCCACTCTATGAGATAGATGGAAAGTCTGCCACGGCAATATGCGAATTGGGCATCCTTCTTCCAAGATAATGGAGCCAATAAATAACGGTTACAACAAAACTATATAGTGAGGTAAGAAGTAATACTCAAAATAAAAATGGTGCGTGTGGAGTTCTACACGCACCATTTGTGTTGTATTATTAACCGCCTACTTGCGTGCCTTAAATACGAAACTTACATTGATACTCTCAATACGTGCCTCCATATCTGTATATACCTTCTCTACAGCAGTAGCGTCTGTTACGTCAAGTTTACCCTCTGCAATCAAATCAGGAATCATCAAGTTAGCAAAGTAGTTTACGAACGAATCTGTTGGCATATACATATGCAACTGTGTATTATCCTTGTCCTGGAACATATACATCTCCACCTTACGGCAAATAGGGCTTACAGCACTCATGTCAAGCGTAACCTTGTTGCCATCTACAGTGACAGGGGTTACAACTTCCACATCCTGACCATTAGGGCGGAATGTATGCTTAATTGAGTTACCATTTAGCTCTACAAGGTAGAGGTCTGCACCAAATACTATATCAAAGTCTGCAGCTCCAATGTTTGCCATATTAAAAGTGTGACCCAACATCGAGACATCCTCATCCTTACCCTTTGCGTTGGTAACATAGGCCGTATTATAAGCATATACCTTACCATCAAAGTTAAGTGACTGCTTTACGCGAACGAAGGATGCTGTTGAATATATAACATCTCCATTATTAAATGCCACATATGACTTTTCTGTCAAGATATCACCCAACGATGTTCCATCTGGTGTATAGGTCAATAGACTTGCAAGATATGGAGTTTTACCCTCTGTAACATTCTGCTTTGGGAGCATCATGAACAAAAGGTCACCAATAACTTTATAATCAGACTCCACACCTACAAGGTCTTTATCAACAAATGCAGAAGTTTGCGTTGTCAAAGTCATTTTACCATTTTCAGTAAAAGTCTTAATACCCATATCATTCTCTACTCCAGGCAGACCATCATTGCATACCCACATACCTACAATCTCATCTGCGAGGTCATTCTCGCAATAACGATAAGTGTAACAGATATCAAACTCTTCATCCCAAACCATAGTGAAAGATTCGCCAGCAGTCATCTCAAAGCGACCTTCCCACTCATCGCCATTGTCGAGTTTGTAAATCATCTTGTTGTTCTTCACCTGGATAGTACCTGTTGTCTCAAAGAACTCGCCATCTACTACACCAGTTACCTCTACCGAGCCATCAGCCTTGATAACCAAAGCCTCTGCATAATCCATATCCAAGCAAGTCCAAGTACCAACAAGTTCCTGGGTGTAATCGTGCTCGATAAATTCGTGACCGCAGTCGGCCTCCTTGTTACAAGCGGTGAAGAGCACACCCACCGCTGCAAACATAAGTAATAGTTTTTTCATAATTGTTGTTTTTAATTGTTTATAATAAAGTAAAAGTTTTTGTTTGTTTTAGTGAGTTTAGTGAGTTTAATGAATTTAGTGGTTGACGCAATAGCTAAACTCGCTATATTCCCTAATCTCCTTAAATTCCCTATCTCTTGCGTACGTTTTTCAGTTAAAACAAAATATCGGCACTACTGCCTATGATAAGCAGTAATGCCGATAATAATCTACAATATACTCTTTAACTACTTG
>JAGCMF010000003.1 GCA_017646625.1 Alistipes sp.
ACGAGTATAGTCTGCATCGCGATGCTCGAGGGCTATCTCGCGTGTTGACGACACACGACGCAGGTCGTAGAGGTCATCAGCATATAGTTTAGCATCGCTATCTGCCACACGCATAGACTCGGGGTTAGTCTGATGTAGAAGGCCATCTGTAGAGTAGTAGACGATGTCGTTAGGCGTTAGATATTCATCTACATTGCCCCATACTATCTCATACAATCTTTTCGACTTTACGCTATTATATAGGGTTAGGTTTGTGCGTCTATCGAGTGATATGTATGGAGCAAGTGCCTCCTCGCTGCACACCTCAACAAGCCTTGGACTCTGCCACTCCTTACGTAGCACAAGGGCCACATACTTCGCACCACCACTCGCCTCGCTATCTATGCGCATGAACTCTATGGCGACACCATGCTTGGGCAACGCACGACGAATATCACTCCATGACACCGATAGTTTGTCGTACACCCCCTCATCGTACTCACCACGAAGAATACCTACAAGCGTCTCCTCTGCAGCTCTGACCTGCCGCTGCAACGTAAGCGTCGCATCTGAATCAGGGCTCTGCGCACTACTCCTCTCGAGTTCCATAGCGAGTATCTGGTATAGCTCATACAACTCTCGCACAGAGGCATCATCACTATGTTTTAGTCGATAGTCTATGATATTATTTGCCGTTAGAAGCAGACCCTTACTTATAAGATTCCAATCGTAGATGGCGCCAATGAGAGGGTTATTCTCAAGGTCACCAGCATTGAGATAGGCACCGACAAGCCTCTCTCCACTCTTCGACCACTTATCCCAAAACATCTCGCGTGCACCACCATTCAGGTTGAACATTGTGCCATGCACGGCTGACCTTATATGCTCTATGCACTGCTGCGCAGTCCTACCCATAAGCTTATAATTGCCAACACACGAGGCTGCATATGCTATTTGTGCATATGTATCATCCTTCAACGCCATGAAGGTACCATAGTAGGGCTCTATCTCAAGAAAGTGACGAATGAGACCCTCATAATCCTCTCTCTCCATGCACACAGATGCATTGAATGAGCTTATAGATGCATTTAGAACATCTCTCTGCTCTTTACTAAAGCTATTCCTATTGTAGATATCAATAGCTTGCGCGACAAGCTCCTCCGCCCTATCCACCTGTGACATCTCTATCAATGCCTCTGCAATGCTAATGTAGTATAAAACTGTAAAATAGGGAGATTCACTGCTGCGGTATACTCTATTATGCTTTTCAATCTGCTCCAACAATACATCTATAAACTCCAGGATAAAATCTCTGCGATCTACACTCGAGTTACACAACGCATCAAGCATCCTGACCGAACCAACAATATCGTTATCACTAAACACATACGAGTTAGCAGGCATATCTATGACAGCCTGCACAAAGGGTAACAGCGCACTCTCAATGATACTCTCTGCCATATCGTCGTTGCCAAGTCTTTGGTATATACTAACGATATAGGGGGTATCAGAGGAAGATATCAACATCCCAAAACGGCTTGCCGTAGGGAGACAGGACTCGATAGTAGCGAGACCAACACGTGGATCAACATCGTAGATGGAGCAGCCTACATATAAGGTGTAGAGAATAACATCATCGACACCGATGAACTGCGCCAGATACTGCATATTACTCTGTACAGCATGCACACCTCCTCCCCGACCACCGAATATCTTAAATACTTCACAAAGAAAGAGGCTTGTATTATAACAATACTCCGCATACGCATCCTTATCCCTATCTCGTATCTCTTCGGGATAGTAGTAGGGAGCATATCTTGCAAAATCATATCCTCGTCTCTTAAGGGTCTCCCTATACTCTTCATACTCCTTAAGGAGATTATCCGCACTAACAGCATCAGCATCGTACATTGCGTTATACAACACTCCCTGCGCGCCATACACAACCTCATTACCACGTTTCATCGCCTCGATAAAGTCCGCCTCCCTACCGAGATATTTAGCAATACGCATAAGCTGGGCCCCATAATCAGGCATCAACGACTCTGGGACATTGAACACCAACAACATCTCAACATCGTATATGTTGTCGATAATCAGATTCGCCAACTCCACATCAACATGGCAGATATTGGTAAGATCATTTGGCGACATCATATCTATAAAGTGCTGCCATGCACTCCAACCACAAGCAAGCATATCCTCGCGAGTGAAGTCATCAGAGAAGGTCATATAGCTGCCAAATGCATCAATGAGACGGTTGATGGTAGCATCATGGTCGGGCATATACCTATTCATATACCTTGTATCGCCATAGGCGTACTCCTCGATATAAGCACGTTGAGCATTATGGAAATAACCATTCGACCTAACGCCGTTCTTAATATTATAGGTATACTCATCAAGCATAGCGATAGTGTCAATTATGATACCTGGCAATAGGCTAAAACTATCCTTGAAGGAGTAGTCCTCATTCCAATTAGCAAATAGGTTATACGGTCTACCATCGGCCATGGATGTTATCAACTCCGACGATGATATCATACTGTCAAATATATCAAACAATGTGCAACCAATCTCTATCTTATCAGCGACACCTATACCCGATATATTTGCATTATTATTCTCATCTATAACACTTTCAAGATAGACACGCGCAAAGAAAACGATATGCTCAATATCCACCGACCTAACATACTCGCGTATCGCCTCATTACACTCCCTATCATCGGGGGCCTGCACAGCCTCATTCAAGAGCTCTGCAGCACGAGAACACATCTCACACTCCTCGGGATGCGACGCAATATGCCAATTGGACTGCTGTGCTGATGAAGTGACGACACTAAACACCAACGCAACACCAATAATAAGAGTATAATAAAGAGGTTTAATAAGTTCAAAAGCACGCATCATACCGCCACGATTTATATATGACAGAATTATTTATGTAAAGATACGAAAATTATTTATCAATAGCCACATTATGACTCATAATATTTACCCTAATATAGACAAAAGCAGCGAGAACGGTTAATCCTCGCTGACATGATAGTACAGGTATGGCGTTAGGGCCTACACCCCTAAACCACTCTTCACATCTTTGCGTATCTTAAGCATCATCAAACCCGCAATAATGGCCGTAAGTGCTGCGGCATATACATACGCCTCATTGCATGCCCCCATGCCCACAAACTGATTTGACACAAAGACGAAGGCAGAGCATACATAGGTCATGAACATTGCTGGGATGAGGGATAGCATGACATAATTGCTATGCTTACGACTCAACCACGCAGTAATCATCCACAACGTAATCACCGATAGCGCCTGATTAGACCACGCGAAATAGCGCCAAATGACATCGAAATCGATAAAGGCAATGCCGATACCCAGTGCAAAGAGTGGGAGGCTCACAAGCAGGCGCTTAACGACGGAACGCTGCTCTATGCCAAGCATATCGGCAACAATAAGTCGAGCCGAACGGAAGGCGGTGTCGCCAGAGGTAATGGGCGCAGCAACAACGCCAATGAGTGTAAGGATACTACCCACAACACCCAACGCAGTAACACTAATAGTAGAGACAGCAAGACCCGCATCGCTACTATTCTTCACCATAAAATCATTAAGACCCTCAATACCACCCCAAAAGGCCATAGCTATAGCTGCCCATATAAGCGCTATAATAGACTCGCTAATCATTGCACCAAAAAACACAGGGCGCGACTGCTTCTCGTTTGTCATGCAGCGAGCCATGAGTGGCGACTGCGTGGCATGAAAACCCGAGATGGCACCACAAGCAATACTGATGAAGAGTGTCGGTATTATAGGTAGACTCTCGGCATTGAAGTGCATATTATCAAACGACGTTAGCTCCGGTATAGAGTAATCGCCAAAGAGAAGCAATCCAAACATACTCAACGCCATGATAATAAAGGCAGCGCCAAAGAGTGGATATACCTTACCTATAATCTTATCTATGGGGAGTATCGTGGCAATGAAGTAGTATATGATGATGATACCAACCCATACAAGGTAAGGCATATGTGTCATACTTGTGAGCACCTTGGCAGGAGTGACGATAAAGACACCGCCAACAAGTACCATGAGAATAGGTATCATAACCAACGCAAAACGATGCATGCCACGACCGAGATACTTACCGATAATCTCGGTGAGACTACAACCATTGTTGCGCAACGATATAACACCCGAGAAATAGTCGTGCATGGCACCCATGAAGATGCCACCAAGCGTAATCCACAAGAAGGCTACAGGGCCATAGCATGCACCAAGTATAGCGCCGAAGATTGGACCAGTACCAGCAATATTAAGGAGCTGTACAAGGAAAATGCGCCAACGAGGTAGAGGCATATAGTCTACACCATCATAACAACTCTTCGATGGCACATCTGCCGTAGGGTCTACGCCAGCAACTCGATCAAGGAGCCTACCATATATGAAGTACGAAGCAACAAGCACCACAAGACATGTAACAAATGTTATCATATACGAATATTTTTAGATATTACATATCACAAAATTAGTAAATTTTCAATAAACCATCCAAAACAAGATAACAAAATATTTGCTACTTCACACCGCACAGCATCAAACAATAAAGGGGTTATCTACCATAGACATCCCCTCACTATAAATGCAGTATTATTAGACAGCCTCTTGTTTATCGCATATATTCATACATATATCGCACACTACCTATTCTCTGCCACCCACTGCGTGAGCTCCACAAAGTCGGCAACAGAGAGTTGCTCGGCACGCATAGTGAAGAAACGATGCTCAAGACCGCCGAAGTTACCAAACACCGCCTTCAGCGAGTTACGCAACATCTTACGACGCTGACCAAAAGAGGCCTTGACAACCTTAATGAAGAGCTGCTCATCGCAATCTAGTTGTGTAACATTATTACGCACGAGGCGCACAACAGCACTCTTAACCTTTGGTGGCGGGTTAAAGACCTTCTCACCAACGGTAAAGAGATACTCTATATCGTACCATGCCTGCAGCAATACACTCAAGATGCCATACTCCTTTGAGCCTGGAGGCTCCGCAAGACGCACAGCCACCTCGCGCTGAATCATACCCACGCACTCGGGAACAATATCTCTATTCTCCAGCACCTTGAAGAATATCTGCGACGATATATTATATGGGAAGTTACCAATAATCTTGAGCCTATCACCATACACCTCCTTAAGATCCATCTTTAAGAAGTCACCCTCGGTAAGCCTTGCACTAAATTCGGGATAGTGGGCGTGGAGATACTCCACCGACTCACCATCAATCTCGGCACCATAGGTCACTATATCGTCACGCTGAAGAAGGAACTGCGTAAGCACACCCATGCCACAGCCCACCTCAAGGACCTTATCTGGATTCTCCACGCTGCCTCCCGACAGCGACGTAGCAATCTTACGTGCTATATTCAGGTCGGTCAGAAAGTGCTGTCCGAGGGCCTTTTTTGCTCTTACCTCTGCCATGCGCTACACATTATATTAGTTGGCCACCTCCGAGATGAACTTGATGCGCACAAGGCGTATCTCCTCCTCGCTATACTCCGAGCCAAGCTCCTCGATAGCATCCTCCAACGAGTCAGTCTCGGCATCCTCCTTAAAATATAGGTATATATCCTCAACCTTATCCTCATCCATGATGGTATTGAGGTAGTACTGAATATCGAGACGTGTACCAGAGTTAACGATAGTCTCAATCTCGCCCAACAACTCGTCCATATCGAGATTCTTGGCACGTGCTATATCCTCGAAATCCATCTTTCGGTCAATAGACTGTATGATGAAGATCTTATTATTCGACTTATTAGCCACACCCTTAACCACAAGGTCCTGGGGACGGATAATCTCCTTCTCGTCGACATACGCCTTGATAAGCTTGATAAACTCTGCACCAAACTTCTGCGCCTTACCAGCACCTACGCCCGATATAGTCTGCAGCTCCTCAATGGTGATGGGGTACTGTATAGACATATCCTCAAGTGATGGGTCCTGGAAGATGACATATGGAGGAAGGTCGTTCTGCTTGGCAACCTTACGGCGCAAATCCTTGAGCATGGCAAAGAGCTCCTCATCGGCAGCACCACCACCCTTCATAGGGCCAGCCATGACATTCTCATCCTCCGAGTCGTAGTCATGATCCAGAGTAACAGTCACCGACCTAGGCTTATCTATAAACTCCAGACCGCGACTATTTACTGATATGAGACCATAGTTCTCGATATTCTTATCCACAAAACCCATGATAAGAGCCTGGCGTATAACAGCATTCCAGAAACGCACATCCTTATCCTGGCCTGCACCAAAGAACTCCGACTTATTATGTCCGTAGCTCTTAACCAACGCCGTAACCTTACCCATGAGCACTGCCACAAGGTGGTCAATCTTAAACTTATCGCCAATGCTATTAAGTGCCTCGAGTGCCAATTGCATCTCACCCTTGGCCTCAACCTTTGGCTTTGGGTTACAACAGTTATCACAGCTACCACAATTGCCCTCCGCATACTCCTCGCCGAAGTAGTGCAGTAGCGACTTACGACGACACATAGAGCTCTCGGCATATGATACCGTCTCGAGAAGCAGTAGCTTACCAATCTCCTGCTCGGCGACAGGCTTACCCTGCATAAACTTCTCGAGCTTCTGTATATCTTTATAACTATAGTATGTCAGGCAGTAGCCCTCGCCACCATCGCGGCCGGCACGACCCGTCTCCTGGTAGTATCCCTCCAGCGACTTGGGGATGTCGTAGTGGATAACATATCGTACATCTGGCTTGTCGATACCCATACCAAAGGCTATGGTTGCAACGATGACATCTACCCTCTCATGCAGGAATGCATCCTGGTTGTCGGCACGTGTCTGCGCATCCATACCAGCATGGTATGCCAACGCCTTTATGCCATTTGCCACGAGCAACTCGGCGAGCTCTTCGACCTTCTTGCGGCTTAAGCAGTATATAATACCACTCTTACCCTCGCGCTGCTTGATGAAACGAATAATGTCGTGGTCTACGTTATGCTTGGGGCGCAACTCGTAGTAAAGGTTTGGACGGTTGAATGATGAACGGAATACCGTAGCATCCGTCATACCGAGGTTCTTCTGTATATCCATCTGCACCTTGGGAGTTGCTGTTGCCGTAAGGGCAATAAGCGGCGCAGTGCCAATGTCGTTTATAATAGGACGTATTCGGCGATACTCGGGACGGAAGTCATGACCCCACTCCGAGATACAGTGTGCCTCGTCGATAGCGTAGAACGATATCTTAATCTTGCGCAGGAAGGCGATGTTATCCTCCTTGGTCAAGGACTCGGGAGCAAAGTATAGCAACTTTGTACGACCCTCTAAAACATCTTGTCTTACCTGTGCCACAGCCGACTTATTGAGTGATGAGTTCAGGAAGTGTGCAATGCCCGACTCTGTAGAGAAGGTACGCATAGCGTCCACCTGGTTCTTCATAAGAGCAATGAGGGGTGATATGACAATTGCCACACCATCCATTATCAGCGCAGGGAGCTGGTAGCATAGCGATTTACCGCCGCCTGTAGGCATAAGCACAAAGGTATCTTTGCCTGCAAGCACATTACTAATTACCGCCTCCTGATTGCCCTTGAACGAGGTGAATCCAAAGTACTCGCGTAACTTATCGTGTAATAATACTCCTTGTTCGGTGTCCATAATTTTTATTGTTGAAACAAAATTTACCCAAATATAGTATATTTTTTTGTAAAAATGTGATAACTTTGCAAAAAACTTACAAAAATT
This sequence comes from Alistipes sp., assembly GCA_017646625.1. Taxonomy (GTDB): domain Bacteria; phylum Bacteroidota; class Bacteroidia; order Bacteroidales; family Rikenellaceae; genus Alistipes. The sequence continues at coordinate 7,770 of JAGCMF010000003.1, forward strand.
TTGCAACACGAAGATGCGACTTTTCACAAGCGAGTTAGTAAAATCCTATAAATCACGCACTGTCGTGAATCATGTCACCATCGACGTTAATCAGGGTGAGATCGTAGGTCTGCTGGGCCCTAACGGCGCCGGCAAGACCACCACATTCTACATGATCGTGGGACTAATCAAACCCAACGAGGGTCGTATATTCCTCGAAAATGATGAGGGTCATGTTAGCGACATCACCGCACTACCCGTATACAAGCGTGCACAGATGGGCGTGGGATATCTCGCACAGGAGGCATCAGTATTCCGTCACCTAACCGTTGAGGACAACATACGTGCCGTACTGGAGATGACTAAACACTCGCGCGAGTACCAGAGAGAACGTGTGGAGAACCTCATCGAGGAGTTCCGACTACAGAAGGTGCGTAAAAGTTACGGTAATCAGCTATCTGGTGGCGAACGTCGCCGTACAGAGATAGCGCGTGCCGTGGCCATAAACCCTGCATTCATACTCTTGGATGAGCCATTTGCGGGCGTTGACCCTATCGCCGTAGAGGATATTCAGAGCATCGTGCGCACACTCAAAGATAAGGATATCGGAGTGATAATCACCGACCATAATGTCGATGAGACACTCGCCATCACCGACCGCACATACCTCCTCTATGAGGGTAAGATTCTTAAGACGGGTACCGCCGAGGATCTTGCTAACGACGAGATGGTGCGTAAGGTATACCTCGGCAGCAACTTCGAGTTGCGCACATCGCCACAGATGCTCCGCGAACGCAAAGAACGCGAGGAACGTGAACGCGAAGAGGCACTGCTCGCATTAGGTCATGTGCACGAGGTAGTCGATGAAGATGAGTAGCCCCCAAGGTTCGCATAGCATAAAGCTTTATTTTTTTCATATGGATGATAGTACCGTCCCTCGTGGGAATCGTTTGCGTGGAGAGATAACTCCACCATGTTCAAAAAGTTATGCACAGCGTGCTCTTGCCGCAGCACTTCTTGCCGAGGGCCGCACAACACTGCGTGGCATAGAGCTATGCCGCGACACACGATCTGCAATCGCCGCAATAACAGCTTTGGGTGCCAGCGTAGAGATTATAGATGATAACACCCTCGTAATAGAGGGTGGTCTTAAGCCTCGTACCGACAGACTAAATATTGGTGAGTCAGGACTCTCGGCACGCCTCTTCACGCCCATAGCATCACTCGCAAACAGAGCAATAACAATCGAGGGCGAGGGCACACTCACACACAGACCCATGTCTATGATGGTCGAGCCACTACGCGAACTCGGCGTAGAGGTGCGGGATGGTGGTGGCAAACTACCCATTGAGGTCCTCGGACCTATACGCGGTGGCAGAGTGACGGTAGATGGACGCATGTCGTCACAGTTTATCACAGGACTCCTCATAGCCCTACCCCTTGCAATGCGAGATACCTCTATTGAGGTGCATGGCGCTGTATCCACACCATACATAGATATGACCATAGAGACCGTAGAACGCTTCGGCGTAGAGGTCATGTACAACGAGGGTGACTACACGCAGTTCTACATCGAGGGCGGACAGAGGTACAAACCAGTGGACTACACCATAGAGAGTGACTGGAGCTCTGCAGCAGCCATCATGGTTGCAGCAGCCATAGCTGGCGAGGTGACAGTAAAGAACATATCTACCCTATCACGTCAGGCCGACACTGCTATATGTCGCGCACTAGAACGTGCCGGCGCCTCCATAATCATCGAGGAGAGTGCCATAACCGTGGCACATCGTAGCCTTGAGGCCTTCGAGTTCGACGCCACAAACTGCCCAGACCTCTTCCCTGTGCTTGTAGCACTCGCTGCCGCAGCCGAGGGTGTATCAACAATACGTGGTATCGGCCGCCTACGTGGCAAGGAGAGTGACCGCGGAGAGGTTTTAAAGAGTGAATACGACAAGTTGGGTATCGACATAGAACTCGACGAGGAGGAGGATGTGATGCGCATCGTAGGTGGCACACCAACACCTGCAGCGGTAGACTCACACGACGACCACCGCATAGCGATGTCTCTGGCAATAACAGAGTTACGAATGGCAGAAAATATAGATATCCGTAACCGTGACTGCGTATCGAAGAGCTATCCATCATTCTTCGAAGATCTGGAACTACTCAAGAGATTAGGACGTGAATAATATATTTGGCAAGAGTCTACGCACGACCATCTTCGGAGCCTCACATGCCGAGGCTATAGGTATTGTCATGGAGGGTGTCCCCGCAGGTATAACCCTCCGTGCAGAACTCTTTGCCCACGACATAGACCGTCGCCGCCCATCACTACATGGCGAGACGCCACGCAAAGAGTGCGACATGCCAATAATCAAGGGTCTTGATGCCCATAACACAACGACGGGCAATGCCATAACCATTGAATTTAAGAATAACAACATACGTTCTACCGACTACTCTCAATTCGAGACTCACCCACGACCCTCGCATGCTGACCTTGTGCAGCGTCGTAAGTATGGCGCCGACTATGACATATCGGGTGGCGGCATGGCATCAGGGCGCATGACTGTAGCACTCGTTGCCGCGGGCGTTGTGGCAAAGAGCATAATACCAGAGGCATCGTTCTTAACATCACTCGTTGAGGTGGGTGGATGCAGCGACAGCGAGGCCATGGAGGCGATAATAGCCTCGGCAGCACGTGATGGCGACTCCGTAGGTGGCATCATTGAGTGTCGCGTCTCATCAGTGCCCACATCCCTTGGTGAGCCATTCTTCGACTCGGCAGAGAGCATAATATCACATCTACTATTCTCAATACCTGGGGTCAAGGGCGTTGAATTTGGAGATGGCTTTGCGGGGAGCACAAAGCGAGGTTCGGAACGTAACGACGCTATTATAGACAATACTGGCACCACAGCGACAAACAATGAGGGTGGTATAAATGGTGGCATAACAAATGGCAACGACATTGTAGTTCGTGTTGCGATAAAGCCTACACCTAGCATATCAAAGGTGCAGTCTACATACAATTTTGAGAGTGGAGAGCTGGAACCTTTGGTCATTGGTGGTCGCCACGACGCATGCATAGCACGCCGTGCCGTGGTGGTCGTCGAGGCGATGGTGGCACTTGCTCTTGCGGAACTTAAACTACGTTAGCATGGCATCACGACGCGAGATATTCGATAGGCTGCGCCGCACCGCCGAGGAGGTATACCCCACAGCCGAGGCACGACAGATTGCCGAAATGATAACAACATCGTTGGGCGGCATAACGCGCAATGACCTCATCATAGAGCCCAACAAGGAGCTCGTAATAGATAATTTAGACACCATAACGGCCGAGATACGTGCCTGGCGACCAGTGCAATATATCATCGGGCATGCCTACTTTGCAGATATGGAGCTCGAAGTTAAAGAGGGGGTACTCATACCTCGCCCCGAGACAGAAGAGCTTGTAGAGTGGGTGGCGCAACGCATGCCGCATGCCAAGTCAATAGTAGACGTATGCTGTGGCAGCGGATGTATAGCTATAGCACTATCACGAAACATTAAGCATAGTAGGGTCTGCGGCATAGATATATCACCCGAAGCACTCGCCATAGCACGTCGTAATGGCGCACGCTACGCACCCGATGTAGAGTTCATCGAGGGAGATGCTCTTTGCGACATAGCACGCTGCATTAGAGGTAAAGTAGACGTTGTAGTATCCAACCCACCATATATCCCCGAGGCAGACAAATCGGCAATGCGCCATAATGTCACCAAATATGAACCAGCAATAGCCCTCTTCGTACCCAATGACGACCCCCTACTCTTCTATCGCGCCATAGCACGGCAGGCACGTGAGATACTAAACCCCGCAGGTGAACTATACTTCGAGATATACGAGCAATATGGCGAAGAGATGTGTACCATGCTCCACGAGGAGGGATATAGTGAGGTGCTTATACATGAGGACTTTAGAGGTAAGCAGAGAATGATATGCGCAAGTGTGTAACAGAGAGAGATGGCGTGGGCACACCTCACGAACGTAAAACAAAGAGTGGCTCCGAGGCACTACAGTCACTCATGCGCCTATGTGCACGTGCCGAAAAGTCATCCGGCGATGCCATGCGCCTAATGCGCACATGGGGAGTACCCGAGACAGAACGCCAGGGGGTACTCAAAAGACTAATAGAGCAGCGATATATAGACGACACTCGATATGCCGAGGCCTACACACGCGAGAAGTCACAGCTCGCGGGATGGGGAGCACGAAAGATCGCCATGCACCTACGACAGAAAGGCGTAGCATCGAATATTATTACCACAACACTCGCCCACCTCGACACCGATGAGATGGAGTCAAAGCTAAAAGATAAACTGCACCGCAAGTTACGTAGCACAAAGGCAGCAACCGACTACGAACTCAAGGGCAAATTGCTCCGTTATGCCCTGGGCCTGGGATATGAGTATGATGTCTGCGTCAGCGTTATAGATAAAATTCTGAATGCATAGCCTAAAAATTTTGTAAATCGATATATTTTACTTACTTTTGCAGCGCAAAACGACCCAATGGTTGCGAATGTGGTCTACATATGTGAATGTCATGCCTGTAAGGCGCAACTAATTGAGTAGATTATGTGATGGTTCCGTAGCTCAGCTGGATAGAGCAACAGCCTTCTAAGCTGTGGGTCGTGGGTTCGAATCCCGCCGGAATCACGAGCGCAATGCGCAACAAGAAAGCCACTCATTATGAGTGGCTTTTGTTGTATTAGTGACTATGGGAGCTTGCTCACAGATAGTCACTAATATAACAAAAGATACCGTATCGGATACGGTTTTATTGTTGCGCTTTGCCGAGGTTCCGTGCGGGAAAGGCGTTAAGCGAAGCAGACCTTGGTCTGCGTAGTAGCCAATCCCACCGATACAAATTTTAGATGCCGAGCCGACATAATGAAAGACAAGCATAGTGGGGCTTATGACACCGTAAACAAGAACGCTGCGTTGTGTCTTATTCTATTTCTACATCAAACCACAACTGTTGAAATGATCTTAGAAGATCTTTATCCGTTGTGTCTTATTCTATTTCTACATCAAACCACAACTATATTGCTGTGATTTGCTTTTAAATTTGTATCTTTGACATACCAAACACACTCCATTGTTCGCTGTGTACTCCGACGAGGGGTTGTGATTTGCTTTTAAATTTGTATCTTTGACATACCAAACACACTTAAAGTCATATCCTCTCTTTCATCTTCAGTGTTGTGATTTGCTTTTAAATTTGTATCTTTGACATACCAAACACACTAATGCTGTCTGCCAACTGGCGAGAGAACTGTTGTGATTTGCTTTTAAATTTGTATATTTGACACATCAAACACACTAAATATAGTAATTAATATGCTTCTGTCCAAGTTGTGATTTGCTTTTAAATTTGTATATTTGACACATCAAACACACTATTGCGCCATTTAAGGTGCCAATATGGTTTGTTGTGATTTGCTTTTAAATTTGTATATTTGACACATCAAACACACTGATATCGCAGCAGATCATCATCGGCCTGCAGTTGTGATTTGCTTTTAAATTTGTATATTTGACACATCAAACACACTTCTAACCTCCAAACAATTTGCACACTATTTGTTGTGATTTGCTTTTAAATTTGTATATTTGACACATCAAACACACTGGTATGGGTTGGAGATACAAACGCAACAATGTTGTGATTTGCTTTTAAATTTGTATATTTGACACATCAAACACACTTAGACGCTGTTAATTACTTCAACAATCATCGTTGTGATTTGCTTTTAAATTTGTATATTTGACACATCAAACACACTATAAGTATACAACTACTATAACACCCGAGGTTGTGATTTGCTTTTAAATTTGTATATTTGACACATCAAACACACTTCCTCCTCGCTGCAGTCGGTTATATATGTTGTTGTGATTTGCTTTTAAATTTGTATATTTGACACATCAAACACACTTTAAGACAAGTTTAACCGAGTAAATGACAAGTTGTGATTTGCTTTTAAATTTGTATATTTGACACATCAAACACACTGTTAACTGCGTTAATAAATACAAATCCTCTGTTGTGATTTGCTTTTAAATTTGTATATTTGACACATCAAACACACTAGTTGCTTCTCCATCTTAAAGCCTTCATATGTTGTGATTTGCTTTTAAATTTGTATATTTGACACATCAAACACACTTTGCTGGCGTTTGGTCGATACTCGCCTATAGTTGTGATTTGCTTTTAAATTTGTATATTTGACACATCAAACACACTTGTTTGGACCACCAATAAACCTAACAGGTTGTTGTGATTTGCTTTTAAATTTGTATATTTGACACATCAAACACACTATGAAATGGATTGGACAAATGAGACCATTAGTTGTGATTTGCTTTTAAATTTGTATATTTGACACATCAAACACACTATGACGTATTGGCGTAATAGATTGATGTATGTTGTGATTTGCTTTTAAATTTGTATATTTGACACATCAAACACACTACAATCGCCGCAAGATACTGGATTGCAAGAGTTTATAAGGATAATTAGAAAATAAAAAATCACAGTGTTTGATAAAAGGATTTGCGCTGTAATAGTGCAAATCCTTTTCTATTTATATCGGCTATGCTTTTAGAATAGTTCCAATTGTTGCGTCGGAGTATCTTGTTTGACTTGCTGGCATCCACGAAAAAGTTCCATCTGCCCAAATTGTTTATCAGTAACTGTTAGAATACCGATGTATCCCTCATTGGGCAACCAGCTTTTGACTCGTTTAATATGAACATCTGCATTTTCTCGACTTGGACAATGGCGCAGATATATCGAAAATTGAAACATAGTGAAGCCGTCCCGTAGAAGATTCTTGCGGAATTGAGCATAAATTTTGCGATCCTTCTTTGTCTCGGTGGGCAAATCAAAGAAGATGAAAATCCACATAATCTGATATTCGCTAAATCGTTCTATCATTCCATAGATGGATATGCTATTTTACGAATCTCTCCACTATAACATTTATATAACGAAGCGGTAGTCATTCCCACTCCAATCATCAATGGACTTCGCCTACCGTTTATCACAACATCCAAAACTGGAATAGAGAGCAATTGCCCTTTAATCTCTTTGGTTAAATTTGTTATGTCTGCTCCACTATCAACAATTTCTGATACCAATTTATCGACATAAGGACGATATGGCTCCATAATATCATCGGCAAGACAATATGCGTTATAGCGATTGTGGTGATGGATTCCCAATGTTGGCAACAATCCACTTCCCACTAACGAACGTGCCACCACAGCACGCAATATCGCATATCCATAATTCAGCAGATTGTTAGGCGGAACACCCTCCCTATCGCGACGAAAGCCCTTAATATGCCCGAACAAATTTTGCCAATAGAAGGCTGCTGCTCGTCCTTCAAGATTGTCGGAATCTCCGCTTTTGACCTGCTTTGCCCAAGCCTCCATATTGCCACACTCCATACCTCGCTGACGATATAATACAGCTGACTGATTAAGAATCTTTGCCTGAATAGTCTGCTGCCACAACTGCTTTTTCAATGGTAATGACGCTTCAATCTGGTCGCGAAATCTCTCTGATTGGGTTGTATTACCATCAAGAGGCAACATCAACCCTGACGGCATACGATGCTCATCACAAGTTATGACAGCCACATTATTATCCAACAAAGCACTCATCGCCCCTTGCGTTATGGTTATCTGCTTATGGTCGAGTACCACAACGCCGATATCCTCTATTGGCACATGCTTGACAACTGACTCCTTAAAATGGTCGGATAAAGTTTCGTTATTCTCAACTTGCGGTAAGCGTATTTCCAATTGCGCAAACTTGGCACTCAAATAAGCAGGGTTACCGAAATATAGCGTTCGCTTTATCATACCTCTGTAATTTTGCCGGTTATGCTAATATGAACTTTGTGAGGGTTGTTCTCTATCAAACTCTTAACGCTTTGAATTCTAATCATTTTCCTCATATTGATGGACAAGGCTTCATTTTTAACACCATTGTATTTATCATCAACGGTTGTCTCTAAATGATGCCTAAACACATAATAACTTTGCGCTAACTTCTGCACCCTATACAAATACTTGCTTAACAAAGCATAATCCTTATTCCGCATCGCATCTTGATATAGTACCTCCTCCATGCCGAGAATAAACATCTCGTTCTGTTGCATTGAGAATGCAAACTGCCAATTGGCCGATGCCGGTAGTTGCTCTTGGAAAGATTCGGGCATAACAGAAGAGATATTTTCCCATACCTCACCCGGGTTGGTAATGATTGTCGGAACACCATACTTCTTGCGCTCTACAGCGTGCCAAAAGGTTGCAATATGCTCTTGCCAGTTACCGCTTTCGTCCACATAGATTGCAACATGGTGGTTGTTTCCGGGCTTAACGAAAGAGATTGCTTCGCCTTGTTTGTTGTAGCGCACGGGGACGGTAGAACTGAGACCAGTATAACACCTCACGCTACGAATCTCTCTTCCTTGGTGGTCAAGCAGAGGCTCAGCAAAAGCCTTTTCCGGTTTGCCGCCATATTGTTTCAGTCGCTCGGTAACGATATCGCGAATTCGTCTATCAACAATATCTTTTGCTTTTTTAAGATCAATGCTGCCAATTTTATATTTAATAACAATCTCGTCCTTGCCTGTTGCAATACTGTGTATACGACCATAAACACTCTCCTCACTCAACGCCCCACGAGGGATTACAATACCCTCTTGAACACATACTCGCTTTCCACCCTTGTGGATATATCGTTTACCGAGAGTTGCTGCTCGCTTTCCGCCCTTGAACGATACTGCGATACCCTCTATCGCCTTTTCAACTTCTACTGTTGGGATGTGCGGCTGCATTTGAATATAGCGTTGTAGACTTATTAAGCGTTGTTTTGTTGCTACACCCTGTTCTTCATTGTCCAACGAACGGAACGATACCTCTTTGAGAGAACTTAAGTTATTAATGCGTTGTATATAACCTTGCTTTGTGCAAGCAATAGTCAAGGCGTCAACCGCGTGATGGCGATGATCCATACGCTTCGACCAATCTTTGATGCGTTCAACCTCAATCTTCTCTCCATTTACATCTCGTTCAACCATTTCGGTAAGGCCAGCCTCTTTGTAGCGTTGGAAATTTAGCGAATGTAATACTTCGTCCCAGCCCCAAATGTGGCGGATAAAATCAGTGATGCTACCACTTGTCGAATAGACATTGTAGCACACGGTCTGCAACATCTCCTTTGCTTTCTTGGCGATATATTGGCTCTCTCGCAACTGGCGATCGATAAAGTCGGATGGTACATCACAGCCCTTCATCAATAGTTTGTTGCGCTTGGTATTAGAGATTTTTTTGCGATCAGCCAAATCGTTTACACGTTCTATATAAGCCTGGAGTTCACCCTCTCCTCGGCTTGACATAAAGTCGTAGGCAACTCGATTATTCTTCTCTTTATTGCATCGGCGGCAAGCGCATACCTTATTCGAAAAACTATCATCAAAAAGCACCGAACGAGGAATTATATGCTCTACCTCAACACCAGAACCGAGTAGGAACTCTTTGACATTAACCGTTTCGCCACAGTACATACAGGTTTGTTCCGTCTCCTCCCACATTCTATATTTCTGAATGCGAGAACGTGTTGGCGTTAATTCGTACTCCTCTATCAACTCTGCTACTCTTTCGTTTTCACGTTGATTGCTACTCATCGCCTTTGTCGCCGACTCGCGTTCTTCTCGGCTCTGTTTCAACTCGCGAGCAAGTTCGACTCTAATCTCGTCGAAGCGACCATACTCATTCATCAATGCATTGACAAGATTTACCAACTGATTAAGAATCTTCTCCACAACGGGTTGGCGCAATTCGCCCTTTCCAATCGGCAGAAGTTTCTCGGCAAGCGTGCGAGCTTTATTTTGCTCGGCGGTAAGAGAGGTATCATTATAACCTGCTTTCAATTTCGCTTCATAGTATTGGAATCCATCCTGAAGGTAAGGTAAAATCTTGCGAATAGCGCGGGTAGACTTATTGCCATAACCAGCCTTTACAAAATCTATCTTACACAACTCTTCAATAACCGATTCGTCTTCTATATTAAAATTCTTATGGAGCACTGAATGTAATTCGTCTATATTAGAGATGGAATATAGGGTGTGCCACAACTTATAAAGAGGTTGTTCTTCGCAAGAAATATCTATCACCTTCGACAACTCTCCTGTTTCAGTATTTACAATACTTCCATCTTTTATCGCTAATTCGAACTTTAATAAATCTCCTTTACCTACATAGCCATCGAGGGCCTTTGCAATTGCACAATAGGTAGTATTACCTTGTAAACCTGTACCAACAGCTTTACTAAATAACCAATCCTTTGACTTTATGCCCAAAATATTTTTGAGGTCTGTCGCCTTTAATTTATCATGGGTGTTCATAAAGTCAAAGATTGTCCGCTTCTGTTCAAGAGATATGAAGAGTTCGTCGTTAACCTTGTTCTTAATTTTGAGATTGTTGATTGCTTCCCATATTTTGCACATTTGAAACAATGGCGATGTGCGAGGCGCAACCTTTGGTGCATACTTGCGTGGATTGCCATTCTCATCGATACTCTCTAATTGGCAATGAGCCACTAGATGTTTGCACGATTTGAGAGGTCGCTGATGGAAGATAATATAGTTGCGAATATGAGATACGGCCTCATTGGTTAGAATCTCTGGGTAGAATTGTTGCTGGCAGGACATTATTGCATCAAACTCCTCGACATACGCATCTCGTGGATAGACTCTCTCCTTGCATCGGAAAGCGCTATCCGCCATCAAGTTCTTATGCATATATTGACCAATGGTCAATCCAAGTGAATGAAGTTCATTATATCGACCCACCACCTGGCTTACATATTCGCCTGTTTTCTTATCGCCAAAGTCCGCTTTAACTGTGCGGTAACCACGCTTCTGATTTATGTGTAAAAGAACTCTACCTAGTTCTAGTAATGAAACCTTTTCGTAAGGGGCTTTGGCTCTCAATCCCCATAAATCGAGAGTAGACAACTTTAGCGTCGTGCCATTGTGCATTCCAAGACGCTTCAGTTCGTCCAACAATAAGGCTCTACGCAACTGATAGCGATCATATCCTTTTCGTTGAGTTCTCTTGGCTGTACGATCTGCATTTTTTGTCAACGCTTGACCCTTCGAAAACTGTGTGCTTTCATCTGGATTTAGCGGAATGATTCGACTACCGATAGCAACAATTTTATCTTGATTCTGCACTGTCGAATCCGCAGTTGTGATCTCTTCGCTATTCTCATCAATAATAGCCCAACCGATGCTTGTTGAACCAAGGTCCAAACCGAGTATGCGTTTCATATATAGACAAATTTAAAAGTGGTGTTAGTTTCTACAAATTTACGAAAACATTTGCAAAATAAAGAATTATTGTCTAATTTTGTAGTGCAAATTTAAAAGCAAATCACAATAAGGATTATTCCGTTGTGAAAACATTCAAAGTGGGGGCGACCTCACTTTTTTGTTCTATACCCACGACCTACAGCTTATAAGGCTGTTATTCTCACCAATCTGTCTTTATGTAAGTGTTGTGTGAGTGCCGAAATAGATAGCAAGGTAACTCTTGGCACTTTGCACTAAACTTGAAACTCCGCTTTAACCGTCGGAATCACCAAAATACTGAAATCAGTCAGTTAGATTATTTAAAATAGCAAGCTGGCTGATTTTTTTATGCTGTTACTATATTCAACTGGACTACGGATGCAAACATATCTGCAAACAGTTAGGGTGTGGTAATAATGTTTGCAAACAATTTGTAAACCATTACAAACCAAACCGTTATGTTAAGCATCAGTTTCACCTACCTGAAAAGCCGTCAATCAACGTAGGACAAAGCCCAATTCAGTTGTGGGTAAATGTAGATGGAAAGCGTGCCACAACCATTATGAATCTTCATGCAGCACCTCCGGAATTTCAAAAGGCGATGAAGAGCAAAATCGGGCACGAAATCCAAGAGAGTACATATTACAAGTATTGTTTGGTTGTGGAGAGGTTCAAGCAATAACAAGAGAGATAACTCTCAAATAGAATTGAAGTTACCTCTCTTATTTATACTATGTATGTAACGCAACAGCTGTCTCTCTGCAGTCTGCTCGGCGTGGGGTTATATCACTCCTCGGGTTCTATCGTCAAAGGCTGTAAGTGCTGCCTTGGCACCCTCGCCCATAGCGATTATAATCTGCTTATATGGAACAGACGACACATCGCCCGCAGCATATACTCCCGGGATATTTGTTCTACAGTGGGCATCGATAACAATCTCACCGATACGTGTCTTTTCTAACTCGGCAAAGGGTTGGCTATTAGCGCTTAATCCTATCTGCACAAAGACACCATCAAGCTCAAGTGTATACTCCTCGTCGGTCTGACGATTTTTGAGATGCAGGGCTGTTAGTTTCTCGCCATTGCCCTCAACCTTTGTGGTTTGCGTCGATGTCAATATCTCGACATTTGGTAGGCTGTGAGCCTTATCCTGAAGCACCTTATCAGCCTTTAGGCTATCCATAAACTCAACAACTGTAACCTTTTGGCATATGCCCGCAAGGTCGATAGCAGCCTCAATACCCGAATTTCCGCCACCTATCACAGCGACCCTCTTACCGGCATAGAATGGACCATCACAATGTGGGCAAAAGGCGACACCACGTCCTATATACTCCGCCTCTCCCTCAACATTCAGGCGACGCCAGCCAGCACCCGTAGCTATGATAACAGCAGGAGCACTAAAGAGTTCGCCACCGACCACCTCGATAAGCTTCTGCTTGCCCTCGAGCTCTGTGCGCACAATACGACGATTCTCGAACAACTCTATGGGATAGTGCGTAAGGTGTGTACGCAGGTTATCAGCAAGTTCGCTTCCAGTGGTATAAGGTATAGATATAAGGTTCTCGATACCCACAGTCTCCTTGACCTGACCTCCGATACGTTCAGCCACGATTGCCACCTTGAGACCCTTACGTGCCGAGTAAATAGCTGCAGAAGCACCCGCAGGGCCACCACCCACTACCACCACATCATAACTACGAAGAGTAGGCTCACCCGTAGCGTTTGTAGCATCACTCGTTGCTGGGTACTTCGCCTCAAGCTTCTCGAGTAGCTCACCAAGCGAGCCACGTCCCACATGCAACAACTCGCCATCAGCAAACACACTTGGCACGGCCTGAACGCCCTTTGCCTCCACCTCATCCTGGAACAATGCTCCGTCAACCATCTCGTGGCTGATGTTGGGGTTAAGCAGCGCAAAGATGTTGAGTATCTGCACCACGTCGGGGCAGTTGGTACAACTCAACGATATATATGTCTGCAGGCGTATATCACCCTGCAAGGCTCTTACACGGCGAGAGATACCCTCATCAGGGAGATTCTTACCCTTGCCATCAGCATTAAGTATTGCTAACAACAACGAGCTAAACTCATGACCGTTGGGGATACCTCGAAAAGTGATACCCGTGGGCACATCATCTTTGAGAAGATCAAAATATAGGGTCTTGCCAGTCGCCTCATGGTGCTCAATGCTAATATGCGAGGATGTCGTTGCAAAATCGTTGAGGAACTCAACCATTTCAACACTACTCTCATGCTCCGAAGAGATATATGCGGAGAGTGTATAACGAGAGTCCAAATTGGCGAATATATCTGTTACTTGCTGGATAATAGATGAGTCTATCATAGTGGCTATCGTTTTAGGTTTTGGAGTGCCTCGAGGAGCATTCCTCGAGCACTCCAACTGTTTATATTAGATCTTTCCTACAAGGTCGATACTTGGCTTTAGAGTCTCGGCACCCTGCTTCCACTTTGCGGGGCATACCTCACCTGGGTGGTTAGCCACGAAGATAGCCGCCTCAACCTTACGCACCAACTCATCAGCATTACGGCCTATGCTATTATCCTGGATCTCTGCAATCTTAATCTTACCCTCTGGATTTACGAGGAATGTACCACGATATGCCATGCCATCCTCCTCAATCATCACGCCAAAGCCTCGGCTGAGCACGCCTGTTGGGTCTGCCAACATTGGATAGTTAATCTTGCGGATGCTCTCAGAGGCATCGTGCCAAGCCTTATGAACAAAGTGTGAGTCAGTACTTACCGAGTAAACCTCTACGCCCAAGCTCTTTAGCTTCTCATACTTCTCTGCAAGGTCAACCAACTCTGTTGGACAAACAAAGGTAAAGTCAGCAGGATAGAAGAAGAATATAGCCCACTTACCCTTTACATCATCACTCGATACTGATGTGAAATTGCCATTGTGATATGCCTGAACCTTGAACTCTGGAAGCTGAGAGTTAATAATAGATGTCATAATTGTAATTTTTTTTAATTGTTAATATTTTCGTTTAGCCTATTATAAATATTTAGTTATCATATTTATGTTTATCATAACCAAATCTTATCGAGTACAAAAGTAGAACAAATAAATTAAATACAAGCATTTTTAGGCAAAACATTTAATCATATATTCTTATGCTACCATAAACAAAATATATACCAATTCCACAGCGCACCCAGTCCAACCATCACAATCGTCTGTTTTACAGCAATATGAAGGCATAATATTTGACTCGTATGGTCCAAATAAACAACATCGAAATGGCAATATCGAAGAATCTATATACACACCAGGCTCACATATTCTGCAATAATCTGGGCTTGCGACGACACTCTCTACGCAGACATATTAAGAAAATATATAGAGTACTCTGCCATGCTCCAACATCTTTAGTTGTGGTTGCTATGCCGCCTATCAGCCCCAACGACGAAAGAAAGGAGCTGACTAAAAGTAACATAGCCAGCCCCCATAACATAAGAGAGAGAATAAAAAGATGTAGTTTTAGGCTTGCGAAGCCCGAAAAAGCGGAGTTTACTGTGCGTAAATGAGCATTTGAGAGCAAGTCAATTTGTTGAGAGAATAGTGCAGATACTTTCTCTCGGCGAATTTCGAGGCGATGGGCTGTACTTTGGCGTACTGCCCATTGATGAGATAATTCGTTAGCAGAAGTAGATGCGCTGTTATATCAACAAAGAACGACAAAATAGACTTCTTATTCACCCTCTTTCTTGTTATGGTAATCTTAAGACTACTCCTCTGCCTCTGGGAGCTTAAACTCTGTAAAGCCAGCCTGCACGAGAAGGTTGTACCATGCGAAGCACTTCTTCATATCTGACACGTGTACTCTCTCACGGTCGTACTCTGGAAGAACCTTTGCGAACTCCTCCTTAATCTTATCTGCAGACTCCTTATGAGAGATCGCCTCCTTACCCTCTGTGTAGTTCCATATGTTTGTAAATACGTCTGCAAGGGCAATATCCTCACCTTCAGTGAACATTGAGATCTCGGTAAGGGCACTCACTCGAGATGTTGCAGCAGCATTCATGCGCTTGCCATCAACGAGTGACTCAACGATAACACCACGCATAGACTGCGCAACAAACTTGTAGAGACCGGGCTGTCCAGAGATAGCCAAAATATCCTTCAATTCCATAGTTGTTTTTCTTCTGTGGTTATTTCTTAATATGTTATTCTTCAAAAAGTAGATTGCCAGATATAAAATTAACGGCACAAAGTTAATTAAATTTTACAAAATTTTGTATATTTGTGCATGTCTTATGTAAATATTGTTTTAGTATGGCACATGATAATATAGAGATTATACAGATAAACATATCGGGTGAGGATAAGCCAGGCCTTACATCCTCTCTCACAGGCATCCTCGCAAGACACGATGCCTTCATCCTCGACATTGGACAGTCAAACATTCACCAGTCGCTAACACTCGGCATCCTCTTCATGACCACACCAGATCGTTCAGGACAGATAATGAAGGAGCTGCTCTTCAAAGCCTCGGAGATGAACATAACAATTCGCTTTGAGCCTATCACCGAGGAGGGCTACAGCAACTGGGTGACAGGACAGGGTAAGCACCGCTACATCATCACCATGGTAGGTCGCATGATCACCGCAGAGCACATATCGCGCGTCACACAGGCCATATACGACGAGGGCCTCAACATCGACGACATCAACCGCCTAACAGGCCGCATGCCCCTGGAGGAGGATGCACGTGCCCCCAAGACAAGCATTGAGTTCTCGGTGCGTGGTACACTCAAGGATAAGGGTCACTTCCAGAACGAGCTAATGCAGATAGGCAACGATGGCGAGGTAGACATATCATTCCAAAAGGATGGTATATTCCGTCGTTCACGCCGCCTCATATGCTTCGATATGGACTCTACACTCATCACAACAGAGGTTATCGACGAGCTTGCCGACAGGGCAGGTGTAGGTGAGCAGGTGCGCGACATCACAGAACGAGCTATGCGTGGCGAGATAGACTTCCGCGAGAGCTTCGAGCAGCGTGTGGCACTCCTCAAGGGTCTCGACGTAGATGTGATGGAGGATATTGCCATCAACCTACCAATCACCGAGGGTGTAGATCGCATGATGACAATCCTCAAGCGTGTGGGCTACAAGACTGCTATACTCTCGGGTGGTTTCATGTATTTCGGCAACTACCTAAAGCGTCGCTTCGGATTCGACTACGTCTATGCCAACGACCTCGAGGTTGAAGATGGCAAGCTCACAGGCCGATACAAGGGTGAGATTGTAGATGGCGCCCGCAAGGCCGAGCTACTACGCCTATTGTGTCAGTTCGAGAATATCGACATACAGCAGTCTGTGGCTGTAGGTGATGGTGCCAACGACCTGCCCATGCTCAACATCGCAGGCCTCGGCATCGCCTTCCATGCCAAGCCAAAGGTGCGCGAGACTGCACGTCAGTCGATATCTACCGTAGGCCTCGACGGCATACTATACTTCCTCGGTCTTAAGGACTCGTGGGTAGAGGCAAAGAAGTAGTGATATGCTACGTGTGACAATCACCATACTCCTCATCATGCTTGTCGGCTGCTATAACAGCGCCGACAAGCCTCTTATTGAGGGTGACCTACCACTGCCCACAACAACAATGGGTAGGTTGCGCAGCGATATCGTGGGACGTGGTGATGTCTACATACGTGAGGATGTTGTGGTGCACGGGCGTATTATAAGCTCCGACATTGAGGATAACTTCTACGGCTCGCTGGTCGTCATGGGTGACGATGGTGCCGTGGAGGTTAAGGCGGGATTATACTCCCTCGAGGCGTTATATCCCGAGGGACTAAATGTAGCTCTACGTCTACGCAACTGCTACGCAGGATATGGTAATGGCATACTACAGGTAGGTGTCGAGGCACACTCGTACGACAACTTCGCTGTTGGCGACCTTGCATCCTTCGAGATGCTCGACAGGGTTGTGGTGCGTAGCACAGATATACGCGTATTGGAGCCGCTAAAGCGCGACATAGCGGAGCTACGACGCGAGGAGTGCGGCATGCTAATATCTGTGGATGACCTACACCTTGTTGCTGCCTCGTCGGTAGATACACTTGCCGGTGAGAGCCTCGAGGATGCTGTGTGGCGCGGACATCTTCTCTTCAAGGATGCCCATGGCGACAGCATAGCGGTATACACGAGTGACTACGCCCGCTATGCCGACAGCAGACTGCCATATAAAAGCCTCACATTGACAGGCGTATTGCAGTGGGCGAAGTATAACGGCACAAAGGAGTGTTATCATCTAAAGATGCGTTATGAGAGGGATTGTTGCACTAATTAGCCTTATAGCCTTGCTCCTTGTGTCGTGCTCACCTCCCGAGTTAGAGATGCGTAGTGGAGAGGTGTCGGTGGCATATGTATGGTCGTTGGCACATGAACGGTCAACGAAGATAAAGAGTGACATATTCATACGCGGTCGTGTGGTGTTAACAGACAAGCTGGGCGAGATATCACGCAGCATCATCGTAGCAGATGATAGTGGCGGTGCGGAGATAAAGATTGACCTCGACAACATCAATGATATAATACCTATATACTCCGAGGTGACACTCCACCTCTCGGGATTAAGCGTAGGCCGCGAGGGCAGCAAGATTGTCGTTGGCGAGCACCCCACAGCACAGTATGTCGTAGATAGGATTCCATCGGATAGGGTATTTAACTATATCACGCTACATGATACAGATTGCGGTCCTCTCACACCCGAAGTTGTGCGCATAGGTGATATAGATGCGTGGCACATGCTACGTAGCATATCGATTGATGGCGTACACTTTGTCGATGAGGAGAAGGGAGCATGCTGGGCGGAGTACGACGACGAGAGGCAGCGTCGCATAACCACGGTGCATCACATCACCGACGGTGTAGATACAATCCCCGTCATCGTCAATGGCGAGTGCCGCTACGCTGCGGAGTCACTACCACAAGGTCCTCTTCGTATTACGGCAATTGTCGATTGGCATGATGGTGCTATTGCCCTACGCATCGCCAACCACAGAGTACAATCCACAGCCACCAATTAAGCATAATTACACCTACCGCAGAGTATCGATGCCAAGAGATATCCTCAACCACTACCTCAATCTATGAGCATGGAAGTGAGGTGTGACGATGCGTATAAAGAAAAGCAGGGCTATGAGCACGAGCACAGCACCAAGAATGTAGCAATATGTATAGCCATACTCCGAGACGGTGCCACCGATGAGCATACCACCACCGATACCGACATCCCAGCCTGTAAGATATGTGGCATTTGCCGTCGCACGGCGCGAATTAGGGGCGAGATTGATAAATAGCGTGTTATACGCAGGGAACATGGTGCCATAACCGAAGCCAAAGAGAAAGGCTGTGAGGAAGTAGGCTACATATCCTACAGCGATGCTTACATCTGCTGCAGAGGAGAGGAGTGCCTCGCCCACAGCACCAACGAAGGCTATCACAATGCCTGCGCGTATAGTCTCTGTTATATATCCCCTATCTACCCTCTTACCAGAGTGTAGGCGCGAGGTGATGAGACCCGCTGCCATAACAGTAAAAAAGAGTCCTGCATTATGAGTGATGCCCACCTGCTTGGCATATAGGGCGATGTAACTCGTGGTCATGCCATAGGGTATTGCGAGCATAAAGAAGGCGATACATGCCCATATACCCTCCTTGAGGAAGAACCTATCTGCCGACAGCTTAAACTCCACACGCTGTGACACATCGCGGCGTGACGTGCGCACAAGAGCACCAAGAAGCAGTCCTACGCCGCCCGTAACAAGTGACGTAAGGAATAGCAACTGATAGTTACCCGAGGAGATGACAAAGAGTCCCACCATAGGACCAAAGGCCATGGCAAGGTTATTAGTAACGCCATAGTAGCCGAGACCCTCACCACGACGCGAGGAGGGCATGACATCGATAACGAGGGTATTGCCCGCCGTAGTAAGCATGCCAAAGCTAAAACCATGGAAGATGCGTAGCAGGATAAACATAGCGAGAGATGCCGTGATGAAGAAGTAGCCGAGGAATGATGCTACAAAGACTGCATACGAAACGATATATACCAGTTTGCGCGGTAGAAGGTCGGCAACAAAGCCCGCCATAGGGCGCACACTCAACACAGCAACGACATAGCACGACAGCACTACACCGACCATAGTAGGGCCTATGTTGAATGTATCCTTGAGGTATAGTGGCAACGTGGGTACAAGGATAAAGAATGAAAACGACATCATAAATGCCGCAATACACACAAAGACATAGTCTCGTGTCCAGAGTCTATCTTGCCCAGCCATACCCTATCGATTAAAACTATACACAAAGTTAGTACAAAAGTCGTGACGATGTACCTTCACACCAAACATTTTATCATCACAACAACACAAAATAGATAAAAAGAGGGTGTCGCATCTAAAAGACACAACACCCTATAAATAGTCAGCGTGACCTCACACGCAATCATGCAGGGATATTAACGCTTAAACTCAACGATGAGGGCAGACATTGGCTCTACCGTAACATCATTCATATCTACAGTAGCGCCACTGACAACATCTATACCATCATGCAGCGAGGCGCCTATCTCGCTATAGCGCGACCAAGGCACACAACGTGCATCATTCGTATTGTTTATATATACAAAGACAACCTCCTCATCATTATAACGGAAGTAGGCATACGTATTATCTCTATCGATAAAGTGCATAGTTCTACCACTATGGATGACACCCTTATCCTTACGCCAATTCATCAGATGGCGGGTATAGTCGTATACATCCTTCTGGTCGCCGCTATGCTGCGATGCGTCGAAGAGGTTTACAGCATCACCCTCCCAGCCACCAGGGAAGTCAATACGCAATGTAGGATGTCCCTTTGAACGGTCCGTAGAACGGAACATATGCTCATCGCCGTACAACATCTGGGGCATACCGCGTAGTGTGGTTATAAGCGCTGCGACAATCTTCATCCTACGTGCATCACCCACACACACATCACCAATACGATCAGTATCGTGATTAGCAGCCATAATCATCATATTATCGAGGTCGTGGTACACGAAGTCGTGAGACAACACATCGTAGATGCGTGTCATACCGATACCCCAGCCACCATCTCCACTCTCCGTCATAGCAGCACGTATGGCGTCGTGCAATGGGAAGTCCATAATCGACTTAAGGTGCGAGTCGAAGCCATCCTTATTTGCATTACCGCCCTGCCAATATGCCAACTGCGGGATTGAAGATGTCCACACCTCACCTACAATGTTGAAGTTAGGATACTCATCCATGACAGCCTCACACCACAAGCTCATAGGGTTCTTCTCATTGTATGGGTATGTATCTACACGGAAACCATCGAGATCAGAGTACTCAATCCACCATATAGCCCACTGCTGGAAATAACGCAATAGATAGGGGTTATCCAAGTTCATATCGGCCATACTACGGTCAAACCAACCACTCTCCATCTGATATAGGTCGGCCTGCGAGGCATTGAAGTCCATATTTGTTGAGAAGGTCCAGTTAGACTGCGTATAGCTATCCCACTGGTGTGTCCAGTCTGTAAATGGCTGATCGTCATACCACCAATGTGTCGTAGAACTATGGTTAGGAACGATATCCATGATAACCTTCAAGCCATGATTATGGCACTCCTCGACATACTCCCTAAAGAGTTCGTTAGTGCCATAGCGGGGGTCAATACGATAGTAGTCGCTACATGAGTAACCGTGGTACGAGGCACCATCCTCATCATCGAGCAACAGCGGCGTGCACCACACGGCAGTAGCACCGAGGTCAGCAATATAGTCAAGATGGTTCATGATACCACGTAGGTCACCACCATGACGACGACCTGGATTACCTCTATCTACCTTCTCCCTTGTATCATCACTATTGTCATTCGTCACATCACCATTAGCAAAGCGGTCAGGCATGATAAGGTATACAAAGTCGGCATTAGTGAAGCTCTCACGGTAGCGTGAGCCCTCCCTACGTGCCGAGATGGTATATGGCACATCGAGGCTTCTCTTACCACATGTGAAGCGCAACGTATAGTCGCCAGGCATAGCATCATCCGCAATAGCCACATCTACGAAGATGTAGTTGGGGCTATCAGCCTTATGCACGGCCGTAACAACGACACCACACTCCGCAGGTAGGATCTCGACATCGCAAGCACCGATACCCTCACCGTTAACCATAAGCTGCAAAGGCATATTCATGCCCACCCACCACGACAGTGGCTCTACATGCGACACGCGCACTTGTGGTTTTGTGCCAAAGGCCGAGGTCACAGCTACAAGTGCAAGCACCAAAACAATAAATCTCTTCATCTCAAACTCTCTATTTTACTAAAATCTGATAACTCCATGGCTGAAGGTCACGTTCCACATGCTCATCAAGCCTTACACGTTCGCCCGACAAGGCATCACGATAGACACCAGCATATATACCCGTGTTGAAGTCTGCATGAATAACATAGGGCGAGAGGTTCATAATGGCAACAACACGGCTACCATTAACCTCACGCACAAAGGTCATAATGCAGTCTTTGGCATTATTATCTATCTCTATCATCTCGCCGCCTCGTTCTCCCGCAGCGAGTGCTGCCTCGCCATGCTTAAGTGCCGTAAGACGTCGGTACAACTCCGTTGTGCGATTCTCAACATATGCCGATGTGGGTATGGCATCACGTTCAAAGAACTCGAAAGAGTGGTCATAACCCACCTCCTGACCAGTATAGATAAGGGGCATAGTGGATGGCATAAGGAAGGTCATCGCAGTCATAACCTCCAGGGCACGACCAAAGCGCGACTGCTCGGAGCCACTCCACGAATTCTCATCGTGGTTTGAGGTAAAGCTCATGCGC
Organism: Alistipes sp.; assembly: GCA_017646625.1. Taxonomy (GTDB): domain Bacteria; phylum Bacteroidota; class Bacteroidia; order Bacteroidales; family Rikenellaceae; genus Alistipes. The sequence goes on from JAGCMF010000003.1 coordinate 30,072, forward strand.
ATAGCCTCACGTGGATACCTCGCACGTTCAGCATGTATAGCATTACGCAAATCCCAAACCCTACGTGCGCCCTTGGCTATATCACACATTATATGATGTATATTCCACTGGTAGCTCATGTTAAAGGCTCTATCGAAGAGGTTATCCTCCTCGGCCTCGGCAAGCATAAATATATCCGACTTAATGCGGTGTAGCTCCTCCGATGCCTCCTGCCAGAACTCAATAGGCACAAGCATAGCCATATCACAGCGATAGCCGTCCACACCGAACTTCTCGACCCAATAGCGCATGGCATCAATCTGACCACGCCACACGTCGTGATTAGCATAGTTCAGCTTCGCAGTATCTGTCCAGTCCCATGGCACAACAGCAACACCCTCCGCATCGCGTTCATACCACTCTGCGGGACGTTCCGTAATCCAACGTGCATCGCGTGCCGTATGGTTAGCAACCCAGTCCAGGAGCACCTTCATGCCCAATGCATGAGCCGCCGTTACGAATGCACGAAACTCATCCTCCGTACCAAACTCCTCATTTACGGCCATATAGTCGCGGATGGAGTAGTACGAGCCAAGAGTGCCCTTACGCCCCTCCTGACCGATAGGATATATCGGCATAAGCCATATGGCATCGACACCCAAAGAACGCAAGAATGAAAGACGTTCGATAGCGGCAACGAATGTTCCCTCGGGCGTAAACTGCCTAACATTTAATTCGTAGAGCACAGCATTGTAGCTCCACTCGGGATTTGTATACATCATTAACCCTACACATTATTACAAGACCATCGACAACTCAACGTCGATAGTCACAAAGACCATGAAAGTGTATAACAGGGGTTGTCCAACATGTCCATCAGACAACCCCTCAATTATAGTATCCGCACAATACTACGGATAGGTATCTCTCAAGAGACTACTTGGCAAGAAGTTCGAAGCCCCATGCGCCAAGCTCGATGACATCACCTGCCTGGAGGCTTCTCTCCTGACCGCAAGCACGTGTATAGTCGCCAGCGAACTCCTCGGTAACAGTAACAACCTGTGGCTCGTTAGAGAAGTTGAAGACGCAGAATACCTTGTTGTTGTCGTTCTCGCGTGAGAATGCCAACACTGTCTCTGGAGCACCCTCAAGGTATACCATAGGAGCTACGTTAGCACCAGCAGCCAATACAGAATTATTGTGACGGAATGATGTGAGACGACGGTAGAAGTCGCGGAAATCCTGGCCATAGTTAACATCAACAAGCTCCTCTACAGAGTCCTTCTCGAAGAAGGCGAGACGACGGTTGAGACCAATCTCCTGGCCTGTATAGATGAGTGGCTGGCTCTTTGGCAACACAAAGGTGAGAGCTGCGAAGGTGCGGTATGCATCGCCCATACGTTCGAACTCTGTACCTGCCCATGAGTTCTCGTCGTGGTTAGATGTAAACATGAGGCGCATTGCAGGAGCTGGATACTTCTCATCGTCACGTGCGAGGTACTCCTTAAGGTCGGCAACACTCTTGGCATCGGTCTTGATTGTGCCATCACCAGCAACATTCTTTGTCTCGCTACCACCCTTTGCCATAGCGTTGAAGATGTGGTGCAACTCCCATGCGTATGTAGCATCGAAACCACTCTCATGCAACCATGTCTCCTCGCCCTCGGCCAAGAGGTATACATCTGGGTTGATAGCACGAATCTCCTCCCATGCCATCTTCCAGAAGTCACCAGGGACATTCATAGCAACGTCACAACGGTAGCCATCAACACCCTTCTCTACCCAGAACTTCAAGGCGTCAAGCATAGCAGCACGCATCTCCTGGTTCTTGTAGTTCAACTTTGCGATATCTGTCCAGTCGTACTCTACGATAGGCAGACCTGTGGTCTCATCAATAACGTACCAATCCTTCTTGCCCTCTCTCCACCAGTTAGCATCACGTGATGTGTGGTTAGCAACCCAGTCAAGAATAACCTTAAGACCGAGGTCGTGAGCTGTAGCAAGGAAGTGATCGAAGTCCTCCATAGTACCAAACTCGGGGTTGATAGCCTTATAGTCGATGATTGAGTAGTATGAACCGAGTGTGCCCTTACGACCATCAACACCAATAGGACTGATAGGCATAAGCCATACGATATCTACGCCCATAGCCTTAAGCTCGGGGAGGTACTTCTCGGCAGCAGCGAAGGTACCCTCAACGGTAGCCTGACGGATGTTCAACTCATAGACAACAGAGTTGTACTTGTCGAAATCGTTAGTAGTGGCTACAGCATCAGAGCCACAGTTGCAGCAGCTAACAAAGGCGAGAGCCGCAGCAATAATTGCAAAAAACTTCTTCATTTGTGTAATATTTATTTGTGTTATCTCTACTTATTGATTATCGCATAACCATATGCTGGCAATGTGATGGTAAGTTTACCGCAGCCCTGGCACTCAACAGCCGCACCATCTGTAGCTACGGCAATAGCTGTATCTGCGCACTTGGCAAAGGTTGGGAGCTCAACATCAATGTTCTTTGCCTCGCCACGAACATTAATACCTACGACACTCCACTGACCCATGTAGTGACGGATGAAGACCCAAGCGGCATCGTCAACATAGAGTGTGCGCAAGTCGCCATACATCAATGGCATAGAGCCTCGACGATTCTTCAACAACGCCTGTGTCTGTGCGTACTCACGCTGCTGGTACTCATTATAGCCCTCAAAGGTCATCATATCGCGGTTATCAGGATCGTTAGCACCAGGAACACCATACTCATCACCCTGATAGATGCATGGAACACCTGGCACGGTAGTGATGATGGCCTTAAGGAGCTGCAAGCCGGCATGACCCTTATCCATATCGCCCACTACGACCTCACGGTGCCAACCCTCGGCCTTATCATCTGGACACCACAACGACATATCGCCACCAGCCAACGAGATGAAGCGTGGCTTATCATGGTTACCAGTGATGTTACCCATAGTATGGTGCGAGCCATATGCAGCCTCCGACTCCTCAACGGTAGCAGCGATGAGGCGCATAGATCGATTCTCATCAACGATAACGTCACGCGAGTTGTGATATAGGTTGAAATCGAACTGCGAGTCGATCATACCTGTCTTAACATACGAGCCAATAAGTTCTACATCGCCATATGTCTCGCCAATCTGCCATAGATTACGGTCAGGCATCTCACTCTTCATCTTATGAGTGAGCATACGCCAATAGTCCAACGGAATATGCTTACAAGCATCGTGACGGTAGCCATCGAAGTCGAAGTTACGTACCCAATGGAGTGCCGAGTCAGTCATAGGATCGCACACCTCAACACGTTCCAAGTCAAGCGTTGGGATATGCTCATCAAACCATGTTGTAAGACGTGTCTCACCATCCCACTGACCTATATTCTTTCTACCGTCAGGAAGCATCAACTCGGTTGTCCAATCAGGATGCTCCTGGAGCACTGGCGAGTTGATATGTAGGTGGTTAGCCACATAGTCGAGGATGACATTCTTCTGGTTATCATGCGCCGTAGCAAGCATCTCGCGCAACTCCTCATCTGTACCAAAGCGCTTATCTACAACAGTGCTATAGATAGGCCAGTAGCCATGATATCCCGAGAACTTGGTATCAGGATTTACATTCTGACCCCATGCATCGTATGGGTTCTGCGTGATAGGCGAAATCCAGATTGTTGTAATGCCGAGGTCGGTGAAGAAACCATCGTTAATCTTCTCTGTGATACCGGCAATATCGCCACCCTGATAGTCAACCTTATCAAGAACCTCTGGTGAGTTAATCTTCCAATCATTCTCCGCATTGCCATTGTTGAAGCGGTCGATCATCAACGAGTAGAGAATCTGCGACTGGTTGTCGTGACGAGAGATCTGCGCAGCATCTGTCACAACAGCACCATACTCCAAAGGAAGGAGCACATCGTTGAAACGACCAGATGCAGAGGCCGCAAAGATGCGAATCACAGAACGACCAAAGTCGTTAGCAACCTCGGGGATAGCGACACTAATGATATTGCCATCGATGGCAACATCTTCAATACGCACATTCTGCCACAAAGCGATAGCCTCAACAACAGGCTGTGTTGCCTCAACAACGATACGACCATCCTCGACAGCCATAGATGACATATAGCTGTCGGCAGTATCACGAACACCACCGAGCACTACAACAGAGAGTGCCTCGCCATCGTGCCACACCTCGATAGTGGATACCAACGTACCAGCCTCGGTAGTGATGTCGAACTCCGACCAATTGTCACTCTTGGCAGTAAGCGCAAGGCGTGCATCTGTAGTTGTCACGTTGTCAGCGCCCTCCCACTGTGGGTAGTAATCAGTGACGAAGTGCGAAGTAACACCTGTCTTAATTGTCATAGGCACAACAGCGGCGCTATTGCCACGCGCAAATGTACCATCAGCACTCTGCGAGGCGCAGCTCATAGCGAAAAGCGAGACGAGAAGCGCACATAGTGTAAAGATTGTAGTTTTTACTCTCATATGTTTGTGTGTTAATAATTATTTCAGCCTCTTACTCCACATCGAGCATCCAGTCGATACCCTCATGAAGGTTATTATCATCTGTAAAGTCCCAATATGAGTTATTCTCCCACGTTGAGCCATAGCCCCATGCTGCGGGGTATGTGTATAGTCCCAAGCCATGACCTTGAACCTCGCCCTCAAGCAGGTCGGGCAGCGACTCTGTACCCCATGTTATAAGACCTATGCCACCGCCCGCTTTAACATCCTCGGCCAAGGCACGTAGCCATGCTCGCTGACGCGCAGGGGTATAATTTACCTCATTCTTCGCATCATCCCAATCGGGATAGTTGTACGAGTTATCACACCAGTCACCCATCCACTTGCCGTCAACACTTCCCGTGGTAAACGAGTGGGCAGTCTCTAACACCATAATCCTCTTATTGTATCTCTTCAGCATATCCTTACCCAGAGACTCGAAGCTATTATATGAGCCGAGGCTATGGCCTATGTTCTTACCAGGGTACCATGATAGCGCCACGACATCGTAACCCATGAAGCCATTATTCTTATAAGTATCAAGGATACCCACCTTCGATGGGTCAGCGATATGCAACGCCTTGATGATCTTAACATCCTTATCCTCCGAGAACTTACGCACAGCATCGTAGCCCTTCACAAGAAGGCGTGCTGAACGCACAGCATCATAACTACCACTCTGCATAAACCCGAGATTAACCTCATTGCCCACAGCAACGATAGCTGGCACAACACCCTTGTCATATAGAGCCTCGAGGCTCGAATATACCCACTCATACAACGCCACTCCGATGTTATACTCATCTAACGATGTCCAATCCTCGGGGAGGTTGTTATGCGAAGCATCAGTAGCTGTGAAGATGTCGTAGTCGGGTTTCAAAGTGAGCATTATATCCAGGTCGTTAGACTTTGCGCACTTTGCATCCTCAACCACCCTATCCCACTGCTGCCAGTCGATAGTCACTCCCTCATACTCGGGGAATGCCACACGGTCGAGTTGTAGGCGTACGATATTTGCACCATGTGCCTTAATCGACTTGTAGGGATCTGCCACCTCGCCATTCTCGCGGTATGTCAAACCAAGGTCCATGACATAGTTTGCAAAGGAGATAGTAGTACCCTTATAGAACTTATCATACACCTCCTCCTGGTCGCCAGTCTCCTCGCCACCTGGCACATCAGGTAGCTGCACATCTGTGCTGTCGTCACATGCCACAGCAAGCAACAACATAGGTAACAGCTTAAAAAGCCCTTTTATCATACTCTTCACTCTTAACATAGGGGTCGGGGAACCGGTCAAAGTCACCCGACCAAAGGTTGTCAGCACTGATGCCAACAATTTATACTACCGCGCGCACATACGCGCGGTAGTATATTGTAGATTTTACTACTTAGCGATAAGCTTCAATTTAGCTACATTATCTACGATGGTGAAGTAAACATCGTAAGTACCAGAAGCCTCAACGAACATATCCTTACCATTGAAAGTAAGTTCATACTCCTGGCCTACCTTAGCATTCTGACCTTCATCTTGGTGACCATAGTTGATGCTCCAAGCGCCATCAGCGCGAATCTTGAACTTCTTGCCAGCCTCCAAAGCCAAGCCCTTAGCTACAACCCAGCCATCCTCAGCTGTCATTGCAGTATCACTCCAGCCATTGTGATCGCCAGCAACGCCCCATGTATGCTCACCTAGGACGATAGCCTTATTCTCGCCATCCATAGTATAGGTCATATCGGCATTTAATACGAAGTGGTGACTCTTATCCATCACAACGCCCTTGATGTCGGCAGTCTGCTGACCTTCTTCACCAACCTTGTTATTGAAGATAATGTTGATAGTCTTGCCAACAACACCTGCTGGAGCTGTCCACACGTACAGACCATTCTCCAATGTCATTGCCGTACCAGGCCAGCTACCAGCATAATCGCCGTCACCCCAAGCATAGATATTGCAATGAGACCAACCTGTAGCAGACACATCAACTGTAATCTTTATATCTGATGGAGTTGGAGGCGCTGGAACCTCACCATCAATAGTGTACGACAAATCTTCGTTGATTACGAAGTAGTGATCCTTATCAAGGACAATACCCTTGATGTCGGCAGTCTGCTGACCTTCATTACCAACCTTATTGTTAAAGATTACGTTAACAGTCTTACCATACATTGAAGCATCCGCATTAAATACATAGTAAGTCTTGTCGCCTACCTGCTCGGTCTCAAGAGCCTGACCTGGCCAAGTACCGCCTGTGTAGTTAGCACCGCCATCATCCCAAATCCAAGCATTGCAGTTTGTCCAACCTGTAGCAGATACGTCAACAAGTAACTTAACTGGCTTTGCATCTGCTGGGATTGTTGGGTCTGCAGCACCTGCAGTCATAACATACAACTCTGCAGTTGTTGGGTTGAAGTAGAAGTCGAAGGTACCCTCTTTAATCCACATATCCTTACCCCCAGCAGTAAGAGTATTCTTACCGTCGATAGTTACGAAAGTATTATCCTCAGCGAAACCAAACTTCTCGTCCCACTTATCGTTCAAACGGATAAGGAACTTATTCTCTTCAGCAGCAGGAATAACTACATCCTTAACAACATACCAGCCATCGCCACGTGCTACGAGGTCTACGTCTGGCTCACCCCAACCATTGAACTCACCGATAAGACCATAAGTAGTCTCTGTTGGCTCTGGATCTGGCTCTGGAGTAACAACTGCGCCAGCACCTGGCTCATCCTTACCGTACATATCAGCATTGATCTCGAGAGTACCCTTATTGAGGCTCAAGTATACTCGGTAGTTACCAGCTGCGCTAACAGTGTAGTTGTCGCCATTAACCACAGCATCAACACCCCAGTTAATATTCCAAGCGCCATCAGCACGTACCTTGAACGTATCACCCTCAGCAAATGTTACGTCAGCATAGAAGCGGCAGTAGAGAGGATTGTACTCCATCTGTACCTTATCGTTATCCCAATCACCACCAACACCGATGATACCGAGTGAGTCAAAACCGTAGTTCATTGTAAGAAGAAGGCTTGACTTATCGAATGAGAAGTGGTAGTAACGCTTTGAGTAAGCCTTGATATCCTTTGAACCACCACCTACGATAAGTTGGATAGATGCAGGCTCCTGCTCTGTAGGCATGTTATTCTCATCGCAACCCCAGTTAGTCGCATCATCCCAATTTGCTGCGCCTGTAATCTTAAAGCCGTTAGCAGCCTTACCAGCGAAGTCTACGACACCAGAGAATGTTGTAGCATCGTTAGCGTAGTCATACAAGAACTGTGTCTTGCCATGATCCCAACCGCAGTAGTCTCCGATGACCCAGACGTGTGCGAACTCATCCTTATCTGGCTGTGCCTCCTTCGCCTCGAATGGAACAAAGGTAGCAGCTACAGTGTTAGAGTAAACCTCTGTACCTGAAACAGCTGTACCCTTCTCATTCTTCACAGCAGCCTCAATCTGGAAGTCGAGACCGAACTCCTCGCCATAAGCGGCCTTGAAAGTCTTAACGAGAAGGTTGTTGAGAGTCTTGGCAGGAATAGTGATAACCTTTGAACCATTCTCGCCCTCTGTAGCCTTCGAGAAGTCTACAGAAGAGATCTTAACCTTATCAGCCATCTCTGAACCTGACTTCGCAGCATACAAAGAGTATACGGGATCGCTAATAGGCTGATTGTAATTAACCTCCGAATAGTTGATTGCTACATCAACACCCGTAGACAAGTCGCCACCTGTAACACTATTGATGACAGGTGCATCAACTGCCTGAGGGTCGTATGTAACATCTATATGCTCCTGTGTACATGATGTGGCAACCACACCCGCAAGAGCCAAAATGCTATATAATAACTTTTTCATTTCTCAATTAGTTTTTTTCGTAAACGACAAACTACTAATAACCAGCGTTCTGCTTGAGGTTAGAGTTAGAGTTCAACTCTGAAGCAGGGATAGGCATAACGGTACGGAAAGCATCTGTGTCAGCACCATCCTTCTCGCCACCCTTCCACTGCCAGTTGTAACCTGAAGTGAACATACCGAAGCGTATAAGGTCAGTACGACGACCGCACTCCCACCACATCTCGCGAGCACGTTCATCCAAAACGCCCTCCAACGAATATGTAGTCAAAGCAGCAAGACCTGAACGCTGACGTACCGCGTTAAGAGCATTGAGACCCTTTGTAGCATCACCAGCACCACGCTTAACACACTCTGCATACATCAAGAATGCATCTGCAGAACGGAACAATGGGAAATCAGTGTCAACGCTACCAGCATCAGACTCGTTACCCTTGCTACCATCGCTGCACATATTGCTATACTTCATTGACTTATAACCTGTCTGCTTTGCAGCAACATCAGTTGAGTCGAATGAGTACATGTCGTCGATGTTCTTACCATACTTTGTATAGAACATAGCACGGTTATCGAGCTCAAGATCGAACTTATCAGAGAAGTTTGCAGTGAGTGACAAACCACCCCAACCACCACCTACACCAAGAGCTGCAGGATCCATATCGCCACCGATAGCAGCACGGATGAGGTAGTTAGTAGCACCATATGAGTTAAGCTTGATAGCCTCCTGTGGAACAAGGAAGATAAGCTCACCGCCGAAGAACTGGTGGTTATCAGCCATGAACAACTCCTGGTATGGTGTGTTATCTGCGTTTACAGCTGTAGTGTGCAATGGGTGATCGTTCATGATCTGCTCTGCAATAGCAGCACACTCACTCCACATAGCCTTACCTACGTATACCTCTGCATTGAGGTACAACTTGGCAAGCACCATGCGAACGAAGCTCTTGTCCAAACGAGCATACTCCGACTGACCAGCCTCTGGGATATCATTACCCTCGAGCAACGCCTTACACTCATTCTCGATAAAGGTGAAGAGGTCCGCACGAGAGATATAGCCTGGGTTGGCACCCACAACGCTATTCTCGTTAACGAATGATGCGTTACCAAAGAGGTCGATAACGTGGTAGTAAGTCAAGGCGCGAAGAGCACGAGCCTCAGCGATGAGACGACCCTTTGATGGGAACTCCTCGTCTGTCAACTCTGTCTCGTTAGCCTTACGGATGAACTCATTGCAGAAACCAATCTGTGTGTAGAAACGGTAGTAAGCACCATTTACGAATGTGTTTGTTGAGTTCCATGAAAGGTTGTGCATATCAGGCAAACCAACATCGTTCCAGCAGCATGTTGCCTCATCAGTAGTCAAACACTGCATAACGAACAACAAACGGATATACTGGCTGAAACCGCCATCGATACCTGAAAGGTCACAGTCGCCATTCTGGCCAGAGCTACCGCTGGCAGCAAGACCTGTGTAACACTTTGCCAAGAGCTGCTCAAAAGCCGCCTCTGTGTTGAGGACATCCTCTGGCAAGGTAATATTTGGGTCGATAGGCTCTACATCAAGGTCATTGATACACGATGCAAAACCCAACGTGCAAACCATTGCCGCCGACATCAAAAATATCTTTAACTTTTTCATAATTTACAATCGTGTTTTAGAAATTAAACTTCACACCAAGGATGTAAGTACGAGGACGTGGGTACATATTGTTGTCAATACCACCCGTGATCTCTGGGTCAATACCCTTGTAACCTGTGATAGTAGCTACGTTCTGTACTGTAGCAAATACATTGAGGTCCATGTCACGACCACATGCCTGACCGAGGTCGATACGATAGCTCAATGTGATGTTGTCGAGCTTCAAGAACGATGCGTTGCGTACATAGTAGTCAGAGAGGTACTGTGCCGACTCATCAAATACTGTCTCAACACATGAGCTTACACGGTTTGACACGAAGCTGTTAGTCCAAAGGTCTGTGAGCAACTCACCGTTTGATGATACGTTATCGTATACGTAGTTACCAAAGTTAGCATGAGCAGATACAGCAAGTGTAAGGTCCTTCCACTGGAGCTGTGTATTGAAGCCCAATGTCACCTTTGGTGCTGGATCGTGGAAGCAGTACTTATCGAACTGGTCGATCTTACCATCATCGTTGCGGTCTACATACAAGCCCTCGATAGGCTTACCATCAACGTCGTATACCTGCTGGTAAACGAAGAATGAGCTCATTGGCTGACCTGTCTGGTGAATCTGAACAGTGTTACCAACACCACCAGAGATACCACCTGTTGTCACACCCTGGTAGTCAGCTCTCTCATCGTCAGATGTAAGCTTCATGATGCGGTTCTGGTTCCATGCTACGTTAGCACCAATGTTCCAGTACCAATCCTGTGTCTGGATAGCAACAGCGTTAATCTCGAACTCGGCACCGATGTTACGTACCTCACCGATGTTAGCATCGAGGTAGTTAGTAAGGTTAGAACCTGCAGCAACTGGTGTCCAGTTCAACAAGTCGGTTGTATAACGGTGGTAGAACTCTGCGCTTGCAGTGATACGGTTGTCAAGGAAACCGAGGTCGATACCCACGTTATATGTAGTAGTAGTCTCCCACTTAAGGTCGGCATTGTAACCGTTAGGTGTCAATGGCTCGATCCATGTTTCACCGAATGGGTAGTAAGAACCCTGCTGGTTGTTCTTATAAGTAGGGATAGTACCGTAGAGTGAACCTACAGCCTGCTGACCTGTCTGACCGTAGCTAGCGCGGAGCTTCAATGCAGATACAGCATCTACAGACTCCATGAATGACTCATTCTTAATGTTCCAAGCCAACGCTACAGATGGGAAGTAACCCCACTTGTTGTTCTGGAAACGTGATGTACCATCGGCACGGAAAGTAGCAGTGATAGAGTAACGGTTAGCGTAAGAGTAGTTAACACGACCGAAGAACGATACGAGGAAGTACTCTGACATAGATGTCTTTGGCTCGTTCAACCAGTAATTCTCACTTGTAGGATCTGTGTCGAGTGCATAAGTCTGGTTGAATGACTGATTGTAGAAGTGCTGCCATGAGTAACCTGCAGTGATGTCGAATGAGTGGTCACCCAAAGTCTTTGCATAAGCACCATAGAACTCCAAAGTCTGGTCACGACGGAGGTATGAGTAGTCTGTGTGGTTACCCTCTGGGCTACCATCCTTTGATACCATCTCCGCACCTGTAGGGATATCTACAGTACCGCTTGACTTTGCGAAGTCCAAACCGAGGTTCAAGTTAAGACGAAGATCCTCAAGACCGTGGATACGGTAGTCGATCTGCGCGTTACCGATGAAACGGTTAGCGTTAGAGAGGTCTACCTTGTCGTTAAGAGATGCAACAGGGTTGCTTGTGGCGTTGATGTTCTTACCCCACCAGAAGTAGCCGTTGTTACCATTCTCATCGTATACAGGCTGTGTAGGATCAAAACGTACTGCCTCACCTACAGCTGACTGGTTAGCGAAACGGTTGTTAGTGATAGTACCCTTACCGTTAAGGCTAATAGTGAGGTGGTTGTCCAACAATACAGGATTAAGGTTAACAGACAAAGTACCACGTTCCATGTTAGATGTCTTCAAAGTACCATCCTGGTTGATGTAACCACCAGAGATACGATATGGAAGGTAGTTCTTGTCACCCATCTTCACATTACCTGTGAGTGAGAGGTTAGCCTCATAAGACTGTGCAAGCTGGTAGATCTCGCGCTGCCAATCAGTGTTAGCCTCGCCCAAAGCACGATAAGCATCGTTATCTGTACCGCCCATGTACCAAGCCATAACCTGACGCATCTCATCGCCTGTCAAAACGTCAACAAAACGTGAGTTCTGGCTCAATGATGCTGTGAAGTCAGCAGATACGTGAGGAGCACCTGAATCATACTTCGAACCCTTCTTTGTAGTGATGATGATGACACCGTTTGACGCACGTGAACCATAGATAGCGGTTGCAGAGGCATCCTTCAACACTGTGAATGACTCGATATCAGATGGGTTGATAGATGTAAGGGCATTACCCATACCGCTAACGCCATCGTTAGATACAGGAAGACCATCGATGACGATCATAGGCTCGTTAGATGCAGAGAGTGACGCACCACCACGGATACGTACTGAAGCACCAGAACCTGGAGCACCGTCGCCTGATGTTACAACAACACCGGCTGACTTACCACGAAGAAGGTCAGTGGGTGATGTAGCAAGACCCTTGTTTGTCTGGTCGGCCTTAACTGTAGATACCGAACCTGTAAGGTCATTCTTCTTAACGGTACCATAACCGATGACTACGACGTCGTCGATCATAGCAGAGTCCTCCTGAAGAACGACATTCTGCAAAATGGTTGATGATGCAGCAAGAGCAACTGTCTCGTAACCAATGAAGCTGATTACGACTACAGACTCCTGGCTGTTAACATTCAGTACATACTGACCGTTAACATCGGTGGTGACACCGTTAGTCGTGCCCTGCTCAACAACAGAGGCTCCGATAACCGGCGTTCCGGTAGCATCAACTACCACACCTTTGACCTCGTATTTACCCGACTGGGCAAACACTTGGGCGGGCATAGCCAACGCGAGGATGGCAAGACCCAAACACATAGTTAAGAATTTTCTCATAGTGTTTTAGTGTTAGTTAATAAAGTTAGTAAATATGTGATTTGTGAGTTTGTGCACATCAATTAGCGTGTCTCACGCTTTGTCGAGATGCCAATAACCGAGATGGCACCCAACAAGAGTGCGATACCCGCAAGAACGAGCATTGCAATCTGTCCGCTTGTTGCCTTTGGCATGAGCTCTGCCTCAACAAACTCCTCCGACTGCTCCATCACAAAGAGACGGTCGCAACCAGGATAGTAGTAGGCTGTGACAGTGCGGTCCATCTGCTGCACCTCACCATTCTCGTCTACCTTCTTCACACGGATGTTCTTAATATCGACATCCTCGGTGCGACGTGTCAGACCGAATGCCTCATTAGGCGCAATATCAGACTTGGCAGCAGAGAGGTTAATAGCATACTCCTCGGCACCATTGTTAGCCGTAATGCGGAAGCTATTGTCAGCAACAGCTGCCGTAAGAATATCTGCAAGCACAAAGCGGTTATTATCTGCATCGTACAACATATCGAAGCTCATCTCCGCGCCCTCCGCATCTTGTACGACCAAAGCACAGTTCTCAATCTTTGGACTGTGAGGATACTCAAGTTTGTTAACGAAGCTCTCTGTGCCTACAAAGCCCATAATGGCGATACCCGCCAATGAGGCGATGATCTGTGGCAAGCAGATAGTGCAGTTGAACAGACCCATGTATGAGCCCAGCGACTTGCCCGAGAGTGCATTCGTGAGGAGTGCGAAAGGCAATGCCAACATTGCAGCCCAGGCGCAACCGATAAGAAGGAATGACACGCCAAGCAGGTACTGGTCGTGGATAAAGTATGTTGAGACAAAACCTACAGCACCGAGAATCAAGCTCACGGCATAGGCGACCTTAACATTACGGAAGCGTGGGATGACCATAGCCCAGAGGATTGAGCCGATAGCCTGTACGGCAAAGAGGATACCTGTCCAGTCACCAGCATCCTGATACTCTGGTGTATTTGTGTCGATAGTGCTCCACACAGAGACATTCTCGGCAATACCACCTGTCGTGTATGTCCACATGAAGAGGAATGCAAACCAGCAGAAGAACTGCACGAGACCCACCTGCCAGAACACCTTGGGAGCATGGAAAAGGAGACTTATGAGGTTTGTCTTCTGACCCGAAGCATCCTCCTTGTTGATGTTGTTGTACTTGGCATAATCCTCGGGGTTCCACTCCTTAACCTTGGCACCTGTGTAGAAGACACAGAGGATAAGGATGGCAGCACCAATATAGAACGACCATGTCACAGAGTCTGGAATCTGACCCTCGGGTGCAATATTCTGCACACCAAACCATGTAAGGCAGTATGGCAACACGTAGCCCACAAGCGAGCCGGCATTACACAAAAGACTCTGAATAGAGAAGGCCTGTGTCTTTTGCTCCTCGTTAACCATGTCACCCACCATCATCTTGAAGGGCTGCATAGCCATGTTGATTGATGTGTCGAGAAGCATAAGCATGATAGCACCGAAGGCCAGGGCTGCCTTAACGGTCATCTCGAAGCTACCCGAGTTAGGCAACAATGCCATGACGATGATAGCCACGATAGCACCCACATAGAGGTAGGGCTTACGACGACCCCACTTACACCATGTCTTGTCACTCATAGCACCCACGATAGGCTGCACGAGCATACCCATCAACGGAGGCAACACCCAGAAGACACTCAACGTGTGAGGGTCGGCGCCCAACGTTGCGAAGATACGGCTGATATTAGCACTCTGAAGCGCATAGGCAATCTGAACACCGAAGAATCCGAAGCTCAAATTCCACATCTGCCAAAATGAAAGGTTAGGTTTTTGCATCTTAAAAAAGTTTTAATAATTGTCGTCAGTGTCAAAAAAGTGCCGAGAGGAGCCAAGGGTTTTCGCGAGCACGCGCGATATCTACACACTCTCAACACTACAAATTTTGCAAAAAACCACCAAATAAGCAAATATATTATACCCAAAGGGTAAATATGCAGGATGAAATGCATGTTTAGCCAACCGAATGGTACCGCACAATCGCCAAAACTCAAGAGACCGAATATATAGCTTTAGCTATCTAACGGCGAGAGTGGAGATGGATGCCACAAATAGATTGTGTGCACCAAGCATAAAAGTTGGAGTTATGATTTTTTTTACATAAATTTGCAAAATATGAAGTTGAAACGAAACATAGACAACATCATCATAATTCTCATCTTCGCCCTTCTACACTCCGCTGTGGCGATGATAAGTCGTGCTTTTCACTACTACGACGACATTCCACTCACCATCCTCACCATCACGGTAGTCATAGTGATATCTATGCGCAACAACGCACGCATCGAGATGATGGCGATAATGACACTCACGGCAACAATCATAGGCTACATAACAGGAACATGGCTACAAAATATGATGCTGACAGTGGTGACAAATGAGTATTTAGCACCCGCAATATCCACATTCCTAATAACAACACTTATTGGTCTATTTACGAACTATGCCACAATACGTATTAAGCGATTCAAAAATAGAGGACATAGATTCGATATAACGCCGAAGAGCATAGTTATCACCGCATTATCCATCCTCGTCTTGCGCATGGCATACATCGCAATGGACCGCATGGAGCTCTTCACCGATGGCATGATTTTTTCGAGCATAATAGAGATTATAAACAATAGTTGGGCATCACTTTTACTACTTGCGAGCAACACCCTATTGATGATACATATTGTGCATCGCAGGCATCTACACATACACCACCGCAACCTACATCGCACACTTCTCATCATAGTCGCAATAGCCATACCCGCAGTCGTAGCAACACTCGCCTACTACGATATTCCACACTTCGAGAGTCCAAGCAGCGGCATAGAGGCGTATGTACGCATACTCTCGGCAGCCCTGCTTCTCGACATCCTGACTCTCGCCCTATGCTACCTTCTTTTAACTTCGCTACACTCGCGTCGCGAGCTACGCGAGGAACGTGAACAGAAGCATCGCACAGAGTATCAGTACGAACGTCTCAAGCAGCAGATAAACCCACACTTCCTATTCAACTCACTTGGCATCCTCGACTACCTCGTTCAGGAGCACGAGACAGAACGTGCATCGGCATTCATACGCAAGCTTGCTGGCATATATCGCTACATGCTTAACAACGACCAAAAACCACTCGTAAAGTTAAGCGAGGAGCTCGAGTTCACCAGCAAATACATAGACCTCCTGAAGGAGAGATTCACCGAAGGTATGCTATTTGAGATTGACATCGAAGAGAGGCTCCTCGAGACATGCGTCGTGCCCTGTGCACTCCAACTGCTGGTCGAAAATGCCACAAAGCACAACATCGTAAGTGGCGACTCTCCACTCATAATACGCATAGCCACAGAGGGAGAATATACGGTGGTAAGAAACAACCTACAGCTACGCACACATGGACAGCCATCAACACACCTTGGACTGACCAACATACAACGTCAATACCTCGATATCACAGGCCGCGGTATAATTATAGAGCAGACTGATAGTGAATTTATTGTAAAACTTCCAATAGTATGATAAAGGTACTCATTGTTGAGGACGAGATTCCCGCACAGATAAACCTCAAGAAACTCATTGATAAGTGTTGTCCCGACAGTCGCATAGTCATGACATCCACTTCGATACGTTCCACCGTAAAGTGGCTCGAGGAGAACCCCGAGGGTGCCGATGTAATATTTATGGATGTGGAGTTATCTGACGGCATATGCTTCGACATCTTCGACAAGGTAGCCATCACCGCACAGGTTATCATAACCACCGCCTACGACAACTATGCCATTAACGCCTTCCGCATAAACAGCGTCGACTACCTTCTCAAGCCCATCATCGACGACGACCTTGTACGCGCCTGGGAACGATGCATCGAACGCATAGATAAGCGTACAACACCCAACATTGAGGCGTTGCTCGACATGGTATCGAAGGCTAGCGGAGCAAAGGATAGGGAGTACAAAAAGCGCTTCATAGTAAAGACCGGCGAGAAGATAATAATAATACCTGTGGAGGATATAGCATACTGTTACTCCGAGGATAAGAGCACCTATGCCATAAACCGCAATGGCACACGCCGCCTACTGGACTATAGCCTTGACACCGTGCAGGATATGCTCGACCCCAAGCTATTCTTCCGCATATCGCGCAGCTGTATAGTATCGATAAATGCCATAGAGAACATCTCGAAACACCTTGGCACACGCCTAAAACTACAGCTAAATCCTCGATCAGAGGAGGAGATGGTCGTAAGTCGCAGCCGCACATCCGACTTCCTGGAGTGGCTCGACAACAACTAACACCAGAGATACTCTAAAGAGTAATACAAAATGAGGATTGAAGATTTTTAACATCTTTAGTCCTCATTTCGCATATTTTTTGTATCTTTGTACGAATTATGACAACCATAATCGCCTGATGCGATATTTTTGTAGGTGTAAACATTTGAAAATAAAAACATTATCATACTATGAAGTTGATTAAGGTGTTAATCCTTGGCTTAACATTGATGCTTGGTGCGTGTAATGCACAGCGTAATGTCCTCTACATTCAAGACATGGAGAGTGGCACAGAGATAGAACTCCCAGAGAACTACCTCATTCGCATCAAGCCCCAAGACCAGATTACTGTTGTGGTGACATGCAAGAACCCAGAGCTCGCAATGCCATTCAATACAGCAACAAGCTATGGCTCTCTCACGGGTAACATAGCATCTACGGTCAACACGGAGAGTAGTCTTCAGGTGTTAACTGTAAATCAGGAGGGCTTCATCACCATGCCTGTCATTGGCGAGGTGCACTGCGAGGGACTAACACGCGAGGAGCTATCAACAAAGATTGAGAATATGATACGTGAGGGTGGATATATCGAAGATCCACACGTCAACGTACGATTTGCCAATCTCACAATATCTATCGTTGGCGAGGTAAACCGTCCTGGTCGCTACGACATCAAGCGTGATAAGATATCGATATTCGAGGCGTTGGCACTCGCTGGCGACATGACAATCTATGGTAGCCGTGAGGATGTTGCCGTGGTGCGCGAGAGGGATGGCAAGAGCATAATCACAAAGCTCGACCTACGTTCCAACGACATCTTCACATCACCCTGCTACTACCTCGAGCAGAACGACGTGATAATTGTCAACCCCAACAAGTACCGAGCTGCGACATCCGAGATAAACCAGAATAGATCGTTCTGGATATCTCTCGCCTCAACAGCAATATCACTTGCAACGCTGCTCATCACCGTAATTAGATAATAGCACTATAAGAGTAATACGTACATCAGAGATAGACTATGGCAGATATAAATGAATCGACCGAGAGATTGGAGGGTAATGTAAATAGATTTACCCTAACAGACATACTACACCTGGTGCTATCCAACTGGTATTGGTTCCTACTATCAATACTTCTTTGTGGCATTGTTGGCGCCTTCTACCTACACCGCACAGCACCCATATACCAGCGCACCGCAACAGTACTTGTCAAGGACTCACGTAAAGGCTCTGGCACAGAGGTTACTGCCTTCAACGATCTTCTTGGAGGCATGGGCCGCCGTTCTGTGGACAACGAGATACACATCTTCAAGTCGCGTAGACTCATGGAGGAGGTTGTAAAAAAGTATGACCTCACAACAAACTACTACACTAAAGGCCGCGTAAGAACACGCGACATGTATGGTCGTACACCTGTGCTCGTGAAGTTCGTAGGCGACGAGCCACTAACAGAGTGCTCATTCCGCTATACTATGTCTGATGACAACACACTATGCTTCAGCCAGTTTAGCGACCATGAGGGCATCAGCATCACAGCAGCTATAGGCGACACCGTGGTAACACCTCTTGGTAGCATCACAACCAAAGCGACACCCTACTTGGAACGCTACCGCGACCAGGAGATAATAGTCTTTAAGATGCCACTAAACGAGGCTACGGAGCTATACCGCAAGCGTCTTAAGTGCGAGATATCGGATAAGCAGGCATCAGTCATAACACTCACCTTCAACGACCGCGTGCCACGCCGTGCGGAGAATGTGATAAATGGTATCATCGACGCCTATAACATCGACGCTATACAGGACAAGCAGGAGATATCAAACCTCACCGAGGAGTTTATCAACGAACGTCTTATAACACTCGGCGAGGAGCTCAACCTTGCCGATAGTGACATCGCCTCATTCAAGCAAGATAACCGTCTCTACAGCCCAGAGAACGAGGCAAGGATGAGTGCCGAGGAGATACGTCGCCTAAAGACAGAGGCACTATCCCTCGAGGCGAACATCGAGATGGCGGAATATATACGCGAGTACCTCAACGAGCAGGCGGCAGAGTTCTCACTCATACCCGCAGCCACGGTGACAATGAGTGGTGCCTCAGCGGCCCTCACATCGCAAATAGACAACTTCAACAAAAGTGTTCTCGAGTATAGACGTCTTCAGTCATCGTCGGCTGCTGCCAACCCTGTGCTTATAGACCTCGCAAACCAGATTACGGCGATGCGCAGTGTCATTATAGAGTCTCTAACATCACACATCGAGGGTCTACGTCTTCAGGTGGAGCACATAAACCGTGAGCAGAGTATTGCCGACTCACACATGCAGAGCTCGCCAACACGCGAGATGGAGCTTCTCTCGAAGGCGCGTCAGCAGAAGGTTAAGGAGGAGCTATATATATACCTTCTAACAAAGCTTGAGGAGAATGCACTCACAGGCGCTACAGCAGAGAGCAACGCCCGCATAATCGACAGAGCATATGGTAGCAATAAACCTATAAGTCCCAAGAAGAGTATCGTATTCTTATTGGTGCTTATCATGGGCGTAGCCATACCATTTACGATACTATACCTACGCGAGATTCTCAACACCTCGGTGCGTTCACGCCGCGACATCGACGAGGCACTAACCATACCATTCCTTGGCGACATACCACGCTTCGACGGTAAGATTGGCAATGGCATCGTCGTGCGCGAGGATGGCCGTGATGCCGTATCGGAGTCTTTCCGTATGTTACGTACCAACTTGAGCTTCATGGCAGTAGACAGGAAGATACAGGTTATAATGCTCACATCATCGATACCACACAGTGGCAAGACCTTCGTGTCGTCTAACCTGGCACTCACACTCGCCACATCAGGCAAGCGCGTACTCGTCATAGACTTTGACCTCCGTCGTCGCACCTTCTCAAAGCAGATGGGACACCGCAACGACCGCCGTGGACTGACAAGCTATCTATCTAACAAGATAAGCTCACTTAATGACATAATCACACCAAGCGAGATAGATAGCAATCTCGATTTCATCTTCTCTGGACCACAGCCACCAAACCCAGCAGAGATGCTTATGTCGCAGCGCGTAGACCAGTTTATGGAGGAGCTCCGTGGTCGCTACGACTACATCATCCTCGATAGTGTGCCTGCCATGGCTGTTGCCGATGCCATGATCATCGACCGCCTTGTAGACCTAACTATTTATGTCATCCGCCAGGGCAACCTCGACCGTCGTCACCTTCCAGATATCGAGAAGCTACACCGTGAGAAGAAGTTCCACAACATGAGCATAGTACTCAATGGCGTGACAAACAGCAAGCGCACATATGGCTATGGCACAGGTTATGGCTATGGATATGGATACTATAGCGAGAATGATGATGCCTCACCATGGCGTCGCCGCTGGAAGAGTTTTACAAAGCTATTTAAGAAGCGTGACTAATGAGCAAGGATAATAGCATGATTATAGCAGTGGACTTCGACGGCACATGTGTTGAGCACGACTACCCCGCGGTAGGCATGGAGGTGGAGGGTGCTGTAGAGACGCTACGTGCACTTCAAAGCAAGGGTCATCGACTTATACTCTTCACTATGCGTTCAGGCATGAAGCTGGAGGCGGCAGTCAAGTGGTTCAAGGATCGCAAAATAGAGCTATGGGCCATTAATAAAAACCCCGAGCAGGCAGAGTGGACAGAATCACCCAAGGTGTACGCCGACATCTACATAGATGACTCGGCCCTCGGATGCCCAATTATGTTTATAGATGGTGTACGTCGCCCCGTAGTCTGCTGGGCGAAGGTACGACAGAAGTTAGAGTACGACCGCATACTCTGATACATCCTCAATAGATCGCAAAAAAGTCTGTCGCTGACAGACTTTTTTTGTACCAGGCATTAAACTTTCATCATCAACATATAAATCGGTGATGCAACAAAAAAAGGGGCTGACTAAAAAGTAACATAGCCAGCCCCGCCGTAACCTATGAGAGTGAATAAAAAGATGTAGTTTTAGGCTTGCGAAGCCCGAAAAAGCGGAGTTTACTGCGCGTAAATGAGCATTTTGAGGGCAAGCGTAACGACAAAATACTCTTTTTAGTCACTCTCAACAAAAAAAATAGCGTAACTATCGTTACGCTACATACTCATATGGTCGGGATGACAAGATTCGAACTTGCGACAACACGCCCCCCAGACGTGTACTCTAACCGGGCTGAGCTACATCCCGAAGTGATTTGCGGTGCAAAGATAATAACAATTTTTCAAATAATGCAAATATATAATAAAAAAAATGTAACTTTGCCATATGAAACAATGGCTTAAAATCTGCATTTTAGCACTCATATTCTGCTCTTCCACAAGTTGTGCAGAGAGTCTCTCTAACGCCACCAAAACGTTTGAGAACGAGGCGTATACACCTACACATGCATCGGGCTTTGTGATAATGACCGACAATGAGGGCAACACACTGCTACGCGTGACACGCCCATGGCAGGGCGACAACACCCAGGAGCAGAGTCTCGCCATATTCACAGACGAGGAGTCGGCAACAGGATATAGCGGGGAGCATATTATAGGCAACGCGCAACGCATAGTATGTATGTCGACGAGCCACATAGCTATGCTCGAGAGCCTCGGCCTTACAGAACATATAGTGGGTGTATCGGGCAAGGAGTATATAATGAATAGTGCTGTTGTGGGCAACGAGGCGGTGCTCGACGTGGGATATGATAGTAACATAGACTTCGAGAGACTTATATCTCTACGCCCCGACATTGTGCTCATGTATGGAATAACATCCGAGAACAGCATAATAACAGCAAAGTTGCGCGAGCTGGGCATACCATATCTATACCTCGGTGACTACACCGAGCAATCACCACTGGGCAAGGCGGAGTGGATTGTCGCCATCGCCGAGATTGTTGGATGCAGAGAGCTGGGCATAGAGATATTCAATGATGTTGTGGCACGATACGAGGAGCTACGTGGCAAGGTGGCAACAACAAGCCGCCCAAAGGTTATGTTCAACCTACCATATCAGGATGTATGGTACATGCCAGCAGATGACAGCTACATGGTACGCCTCATTGAGGATGCTGGTGGCGACTATATATATAAAGGTAAGAATTTAAGTAGCGGCTCACAGGGCATAAGCCTCGAGGAGGCACTACTACTTGTGCGCGAGGCAGAGATATGGATGAATGTAGGTCAGTGCACAACGCTTGATGACCTACGTGCCGCAGCACCCCACTTCTGTGACTGCGCAGTGGTACGTAGCGGCAATGTATACAACAATAACAGCCGTAGAACAGCCGCTGGCGGTAGCGACTTCTGGGAGTCAGCAATAGTACACCCCGACATTGTGCTTAACGACCTCATATCCATCATGCGCGGACAGAGTGATTCTCTTTACTACCACCACAAGCTTAAGTAGCATATGCAGCATAGAGTAAGGATACTTCATATGGTACTCTTCGTAGTACTATGCATCGCACTCGTAGGTCTCGCCGTGGGCGACCTACTCATGGGCAGCACACGTGTACCTCTTGAAGAGGTGTGGGCAGTACTCGTGGGCACCTCCACAAATGATAGTTTCGTAACGATAGTACTACACATGCGTCTACCAAAGATCATCGCTGCGATAGTTGCCGGCATGGCACTCTCGGCAAGTGGTCTACAGATGCAGACACTCTTCCGCAACCCTCTTGCTGGCCCCTATGTTCTTGGTGTGAATGCTGGTGCAAGCCTCGGCGTGGCACTCTTCACCCTTGCAGCACCACTCCTCGGCGCGGCAGCCTCATCATGGATGATATCGGCAGGCATCACAGGCATGGCGTGGTTGGGCTCGGCAGCAATACTCATGCTCATCATGTCGCTATCTCGCAAGATACACAACATCAACATAATACTTATCTTGGGCATGATGCTCGGCTCGGCCATATCTGCCGTGGTGGGCATACTCCAATATATGGGTACGGAGGAGTCACTCAAGGCCTTCGTAGTCTGGACAATGGGCTCCGTCTCTACGGTAACAACAGAGCAGCTATACATCCTTGTACCTGTCGTCATCGTGGGACTTGCGCTATCCATAGCCGTGATAAAACCCCTCAACATGCTACTCCTCGGCGAGGGATATGCCCGCACCATGGGTCTCAACGTAATGCGCTCACGCATAGTGATATTCATATCCACGACACTGCTTGCTGGTAGCATCACCGCCTTCTGCGGTCCTATAGGCTTCATTGGTCTTGCCATGCCGCACCTCGCACGCATGACATTCCGCACGGCAGACCATCGCACACTCATGCCCGCAACGATATTATGGGGTGCTGTGGCGATGCTCCTATGCACACTTCTATGTGATATCGTGGCACGTAGTGGCATGATGCTGCCAATAAATACCATCACATCACTACTTGGTGTGCCCGTGATAATATATGTAGTAATGAAAAACAGCCACCGCCAATGATAGAACTACACAACATACGTCTGGCCTTTGAGCAGAGAGTACTCATGGAGGATGCCTCTGCATGCTTCGCATGTGGCACCATGGTAGCACTCCTTGGCCGCAATGGCACGGGTAAGTCTACACTCCTGCGTGCCATGACATCACTGGGCAGACTTCAGGGTGGCAGCATAACAATAGATGGCACACCCATGACCGATATAAGTGCCTCGGAGTTAGCACGTAAGATAGCCTTTGTGAACACCGAACGAGTAAACATAGAGACCCTCACCGTGCGCAGTCTGGTGTCGTTTGGCCGAGCACCATACACAGACTGGATGGGTCGACTAAATAGTGAGGATGAGAGGGTTGTAGAGGAGGCACTACGTAGTGCAGGCATTGAGGCGATGGCAGATAGATATGTAGATACCCTCTCGGATGGTGAGTACCAGCGAGTGATGATAGCACGCGCCTTGGCGCAGGACACCCCAGCGATACTCCTCGACGAACCGACATCATTCCTCGACCTTCCGAACAGATACGAGCTATGCACATTATTAGCACGCCTGGCACATGATGAGGGTAAGTGCGTAATCTTCTCAACGCACGAACTCGACATAGCGCTATCGCTTGCCGACAGCATAGCCCTTGTCGACACCCCGCGACTCATACACCTGACTACTACGGAGATGATTGCCTCGGGACATATAGAACGTCTCTTCGACAGCGAGCACGTATCGTTCGAT
The DNA here is from genome assembly GCA_017646625.1 of Alistipes sp. Lineage (GTDB taxonomy): Bacteria > Bacteroidota > Bacteroidia > Bacteroidales > Rikenellaceae > Alistipes. The sequence continues at coordinate 54,551 of JAGCMF010000003.1, forward strand.
GCAAAAAGACGTTCCATACGCCTAACAAAATAGGAGAATTACCGTTTTAGGGTAAAATTTTCAGCAAAAGTTTTGGCAAATAGAAAATTTTGCGTACCTTCGCACCGCTAAACTGCCCGACATATGTTAGGCATTAGTGGATTGGCCCGTTCGTCTATCGGCTAGGACGCAAGATTTTCATTCTTGAAAGACGAGTTCGACTCTCGTACGGGCTACACTTGGCGTGTTACACTTTGTGTGTGGTGCGTGCGGTTACAATAATTTATTAGGAGAGGGTCAAGGCCTATCCGCAAGCGGTTACGACCGTTGTGATGCTGACCAGCAGAGCATAATGCTGCGGGAAAATTATTGAAACATAAAAAGATAAAAATAAAAGAGTTAAAACTATGGCAAACCACAAGTCATCGAAGAAGAGAATTCGTCAGACACTTACAAAGCGTGCTCACAACCGTCTTTACCACAAGACTGCACGTAACGCTGTTAAGGCATTGCGCAACACTTCAGATCGTAGCGCAGCAGAGGCACTTTTGCCCAAGGTAAGTTCAATGTTGGATAAGTTGGCAAAGACTAACATCATCCACAAGAACAAGGCTGCTAACCTTAAGAGCTCACTCGCATTGCACGTTAACGCATTGTAATCAAAGGCGAAAGGTTAAGCCAAAGAGAAGAGGTTGTCCAACAATGGTTGCGACAACCTCTATTTTTTACCCCTCCCCCAGCATCAAAACTCTATGACTATCTCCGTTGACGGTTCATACGTAGCACCACTACCCTGCTCGCGACGAAGACGCATAGGTGTTATACCATAACGCTGGCGGAAGAGATGGACGAATCGTGAGGGACAGCCAAAGGAGCATAGACGCGATATATCCTTCGTAGAGATGGTTGTGCTGCGCACCATGTTATACGCCATCTGCAACTTATGCTCGGTAAACCAACGATGTGGCGATAGACTATAACGCGCCCTAAAGTGACGCTTGAAGGTAGAGCACGACTCGCAACATATAGCAGCCAATTCATCAACAGTAGCACTGCTTGTAAGACCTCGGAGTATAGCCTCATCAAAGCGATAATCACGATCGCGCATATGATTATCATCATCATGCTCTATACTGACATCGAGATGACCACCTCCACTTACCGCACTCTCTGTTATTATCGCCCTTATATGTCTATTGTTATGTTGCGAGTAATACTCTATAGTCACTCGCATCGTTAAACACCTCTCTGCGGATAGCCTACTCATCCCCTTAATTATTATCGTTATACTTCTGCTTGCTGTAGATTGTTCTAATTAGCCCACATCTACAATACAAAAATATATAAAATATTCGTAATTGCAATAATCAATCACTAAATTGACCTTTTTTATATACTTTATATGGGATTTTAGTGAGGGGATGGTAACTTATGAAGTCACCTACAGGTTAAAATTCTGCCTTGGAGGTTAGGGATATCTGTTCCTCGGTAATGGGATGCATAAACTCTATAGTCTCGGCATGAAGCATAAGGCGTTCAGCACTTGTACCATATATATCGTCACCAACGATAGGGGTAGCGAGACCATCTGCATGGGCAGCATGGACACGTAGTTGATGAGTACGTCCTGTGACGGGATAGAAGCGAACACGTGTGCGGCCAGCATCATATCCTTCAACATCGTAGATTGTATGGGCAGAACGGCCATCCTGGGCAACCATCTGTCGAGGGCGATTATCGTAGTCCAATTTTAGAGGTAGGTGTATCTCACCATGCTGGCACTCTACTATACCATCAAGGAGTGCCACATAACTCTTCTTAACTGTGCGCGATATAAACTGACGCTGCAGAGCCTCATGTGCCCTCTTGTTCTTTGCTATGAGGAGCACGCCAGAGGTAGACTGATCGAGGCGATGCACAATCATAGCCTCTGCATATCGTTCCATGGCCCACGCCTCGGCAGAACGTACACCCGACTTACCGCGTACCGAGAGCATACCACTCGGCTTATCGATAGCAACAAGCCACTCATCCTCCCACAACACCTTTGGTTCAGGGGGTGCTATCTCCATCAATGGGTTGGGCTCTACATCGAGGCCGACAAGCATATGGGTTAATATTGGTTTACACTTACCGTTGCACGCCGGATAGAAGCAACCATGCTTACGCACCTCACCCTTGGGCGAGTCACCCCACCAGAACTCCGCCATAGCCACAGGGCGCATAGCGTGCTTAAATGCATACTGCAACAACTTGGGAGCAGCGCACTCTCCAGCACCCGCAGGCGGCGTCTGCTGTGCCGTGGGGGCAAAGAGTTCGCATAGATCTCTCTCTACGCCCTCGGCATTAAGCATCTTAAACTGCGCAAAGAGTTGCATCTGCAACGCTGCAGAACGGTGCTGCCTCTCGCGTCGCAACTCATCTATAGCACCATGGAGTACATCGAGGTGTAGTGTAGCCTCATCAAGGCGCTGCTTAAGAGCTCTCTTCTCGCGCTGTGCCTCGGCATTCTCGCGCTGCGAGGCGAGTATCAACTCCTCCTCACTGCATGTGCCAGCCTCACGCAGTCTACAACGCAGAGCCTTACCCTCTACGAGGCGCATCTTGAGAGCCTTGAGTGCCGTATCGCACTCACTCTTCGTTGCATCATACCGCTGACGAGCATGCATCAGCTCCTCGGAGGCCTCCATAGTGATAATCTGCCTATTTATAGCCGATATTTCACTCTCACCACGCCTAAAGAAGTCATCAGGGCGCAACATATCGTAAACTGCAGGCACGAAATATTCATGGTCATTTCTACCCGCGAGGTTACCAGAGTATGCTGCCAAGAAACCAATATTGCCATCCGACTCCACGACCAAGACACCAAACATCTTACCCGCACACAACTCATCATGCCACTCGGCACGAGAGGCTATATAGCGTTGCACCTGCTCGGCAGCAACCCTACATAGCGGATGCGGAGTATAGTGAAAGGGATAGGTGAACTGCGCAGGTAGTTCGATGCCCTCAATGTCAGTATCGAAGCGATGGAGCATAATATTATTTGTCAAGAAGAGATACTATACGTTCCAGCCACTCCTTATCTGTACTATCGAAAGTAGCCAGATGCTGACTATCTATATCGAGTACGCCCACGATAACGCCAGCACGCCACACGGGCACAACAATCTCACTTCGAGAGGCACTGCTACATGCTATATGACCAGGGAAGAGCTCAACATCCTCTACCACCTGTGTCTGCTGCTCACGCCACGCAGTGCCACAGACACCGCGACCATATGCGATACGACAGCAAGCCACATGGCCCTGAAAGGGACCAAGGATAAGCTCATCACCAATGACACGGTAAAAGCCCGTCCACCAAAAGCCAAATGTGGCGTGTAGCGCCGCCGAGATATTTGCCATGTTGGCTATATCATCACTCTCACCCTCTACAAGCGACTTAAGCTGCGGATATAGCTGCGCATAACGGTCATCCTTGCAGTCTGCTATGATGGGTACAAGCTCCTCCATATCACCTTAATTTTTATCATTTATTGCATATACCACAAAGGTAAAAATATTTTTACATCACTCAAACAATTTACTAAATATTACCCCTCTAAAGCGCATAAAATAGTAGGTATATATACCTAAAATATTGCAAAATGGTCACCATTTGCCTTCGATATAGTTTCCGTTTGCTATATTTGGCACTCGAAACAATGACAGTCACATGAAAAAAAGACTAAAACCCAGAGACCACTCCCTCTTTCTAAAGGCCTTTAGAGTATACCTACAGTATATAAACTCGGGGCTATATTTCAGTAATGAATATACCGTTGGTCTGGAGCATGTGCCCGTTGACGGCACACCCCTCGTTGTGGTATCAAACCACCAGAACTGCCTTAACGACCCACTATGTGTTTGCCTAAAGCTCACGGACAGACGCATGAACTTCATAGCACGTGCTAACGTCTTTAAGAACCCTGTATTCAACAGAGCACTGCGCGCCATGGGTCTCCTTCCAGCATACCGCATGAGCCACGAGGGATTTGCCGCTATAAATAACAATCAGGCGACACTCGACGCTGCGGGACACGCACTGACAGATGGTGAGACGGTAATGCTCTACCCCGAGGCCGACCACCAGGATAAGCGCTGGCTGGGCAACTTCAAGATTGGCTATCTGCGCATAGCCTTCGGTGCTGCGGAGAAGATGGACTTCAAGCAGGATGTAATGGTGCTGCCATCGTGCAACCACTACTCCAACTACTTCCATGCTCGCACCGAGATGCTCATAAAGTTTGGCGAGCCTATATCTCTTATGCCATACTACGAGCAGTATAAGGTGGCACCACGCGAAACAATGATGAAGGTGAACGATATTGTGCGTAGCAGCATACAGTCGATGATGCTACACATCGAGGACCTTGAGCACTACGACCAGATTGACTTTCTCCGCGAGACAGGCTACGGAAGAAAGTGGGCAAAGGAGCATGGATATAAATTTAGATATCTGCCCTCGCGCCTACGTTCCGACCAGCAGCTTGTAGATGCACTACAGAGAGCCCACGACGAGCTACCCACAGAGATGGAACTGATATACGACGACACAGCGAAGTACATGGAGGGACTCAAGAGCATGAATATCCGCGACTGGCTATTCATACACAACCCTGGCATCGAGGCCCCTATACTCCGTGGTCTGGGACTCATACTCCTGATGCCACTATTCATCATCTCCATAATACCGACAGGTCTGCTATTCGTAATACCAAAGATATTTACGAGCAGACTCATAAAGGATAAGATGTTCTTCAGCTCGTTCAATGTAGGTGTCAGCGCCTTCGTATCTGTGCCACTATGCCAGATAGTTCCCGCAGTGCTGCTATGGATATTTGCTGGCGGATGGTGGGCTCTCGGCTACTTCCTCGCCTTCCCACTGATGTTCATACTCGCATGGAACTACATCAAGATGTGGTATAAGTTTATAGGTTCGTGCAACTTCGTTAAAATTAAGAACCGAAAAGCTATAGAGTACCTACGCACACTTCGCAGGGATATCTTCAGCCGCCTCGACACCATACTTAAGTAGTAGGTGAGCACACCAAAAACAGATGGGTTGTCTAAGACAACCCATCTTTATAGCCCCATAAAGAGGTCGTATAACAATCCTTTCGGCTTATCGCATCTTGATGATATTCTCAATACCCATCTGCTCCACCTGACGTACCAACTCGTCGTTGTTATCGGATACGACAAGAAGTTTATCTCCCTTATGTAGCTCCGTATGTCCCTTGGGCACAAAATAGTCGCCATTGCGGTGCACCATGACAACAAGGGTATGACCCGGTAGACGGATATCACGAAGCGTATTACCACCCTTAATCATAGCGCCATTGACCTCTATTTCCGAGAACTCACTGCGTATATGGTCAGGGACAGTTAGTCGGAAGGTGTGCTCCTTCTCCTGGAATGATAACCCGAGCCAGTTGGCCATGGTGCTCACCGTAGTACCCTGCACCAGCAACGAGATGATGGTGACAAGGAATACCACATTAAAGAGATAGTCGGAGTTAGCCACATTATTGTTGATGGCATATAGCGCAAAGACAATGGGCACAGCACCACGCAGACCCACCCACGACACATATAGGCGTGCCTTCCTGGAGAAGCTACGGAAGGGCGCAAGGCAGATTATGGTCGACAGTGGTCGTGCCACGAAGATCATGAAGAGGCCAATAGCGAGACCCATGAATAGCACCTCGGGCTTCAATAACTCCTCTATATCTACAAATAGACCCAACACAAGGAAGAGCACAATCTGCAGCAACCACGTGAAACTATCAAAGAAGGTACGCAACATTGTGCGGTACACAATCTTCATATTACCAACAACCATACCTGCAATGTAGACAGCAAGATAGCCGTTACCGTATAATATAGATGTGACCGCAAAGGTGAAGAATGCGCAGGCGAGAAGCAATACGGAGTAAAGGGATGGGTTACTACGGACATTAATGGTGTTAAGCACCCACACGGTGATACGACCAAAACCGTAGCCCAATCCAGCACCAATAATCATCTGCACAATGAAGGTGAAGATTGCCTGCGGGATATTTAGCTGAGCACCACCCGTAAGGATGCCAACAAGTACCACAGTAAGGATATAGGCCATAGGATCGTTACTACCACTCTCCAACTCCAACAGAGGGCGTAGATTCTGTACTAATCCCTGCTTCTTGGAACGCAGAATAGAGAATACGGATGCCGAGTCTGTTGACGACATTGTCGCAGCGAGAAGCAGCGCCATAGGCACAGATATCTCGACCCCGATGAATGGAGCAAAGAGGTATATAAAGCAACCTACGACAAGTGCCGTAAGGATGACACCCAGCGTGGCCATGACCACGCCAGGGGCCATCACAGGTCGTATTTCTGAAAACTTTGTGTCCATACCTCCAGAGTAGAGGATGATACACAATGCTATCATGCCGACAAACTCCGAGAAGTCTGCCGAGTCGTATGATATAAAGTTAAAGTCGTCATATCCGAAGAAGATACCCACACCAAGGAACAACAACAGCGCGGGGGCACCCAAACGATATGCCGCCTTACCGGCTAACACAGCAACAAATAGCAATATAGCACCTACAAGAAGGAAGTTTTCACCCATAATTCAATCGATATATTTAGTTATATCTCACGACCTGTATACTACAATCGTAAGACTAATCTCTCTTAATTACTCTTACATCACCTATAATCCTATACTCCATATCTACATACTCATGTAGAGCATAGGCATCAAGCGAGTCATCTGCCGCATGATAGCCCACAAGCGTAATCATTGCAACATTCGACGTCGGCATGGCATCAATAGCTGCCCTGTCACCACGCGCAAGCGCCGCCTCTATGAAGAAAAGTTGGTCACGGTGGTAGTAGCGTTCTGTGCGCGACATATAGCTACGTGATGGGATGTGGTATGGCACCCTATCATCGCCACATAGACGCACAATACTTACAACTGCCCCATAGCAGGCCAAGACGATGCCCGAAACGATGAGCATCATGCTCAAGGCATCCGACCCCTCGGCAACAGCAACGATATCAATAGCTAAAAGAACAATACCCAATATGGCGATAGCCATTGGCTTAACAATGGGGCGACGACGTGGCTCCACAACGCCCCCAGGCAAGGCATATAGCGCCTCACAAATATCTACATTTTTCATATAATACTCTTATTAGTTGATTTACAATAATTAAACAATCAGTAACTGGCGCAAGGATGGCTGCGCCACATCAACTAAATAATAAGTCTCACAAGACGACATAGATAGTAATATCGTGCAAGAGAGACAAAGAGTATTTTATGGTTATACAATCCGTAACGCATGGCTGCCATCGTGCCATCTATAGCACTAACAGCTCCCGTATAGGCAAAGCTACGTTCCACCGTGCGTGTAGCATGCGGTAGCACTCGCACAACAGGCACAAAGCTCGATGGCTGCGCCGTGGGGGCAGGAGTAGAGAGCAGTGGCGCAGAGGTTCCTATAAAGGTATACTCCGTAGCACTACCACCGGACTCATGATGAGCATATACACCCCTATCACCCGAAACTACCTCGCATACATCCGCACCACTCACCACATCGGGGAGCAGCAACGCCACAACAAGCGCTACAAAGATACGAGTTATGCGTAGGCTATCTATCATTGAGCAACAAATGTATATGTTATAGTTCCATAGTGCGACGTGGGCGCCGAGCTATCAATCTTAAAGAGGGTGCGCTTATGACGTGCCGCCTCAATAGCTTGGGCATTAAGCTCACTATTTGTCGATGACTTGATACGTGCCGAGGTAACAGCACCATTTCTATCGAGCCACACCTCGACAACAACGACACCACCACCCTTGGACTTATAGGCTGGAACATATAGATCACGGTGATGACGCACTGGATTCTCAAAGCTATAGGCTACGGTTACAGCACCCGAGAACTTGCCCCTCTCTCCACTATCACCCGCGCCCTGCGAGCCACCACTACCAGAGCCACGGCCTATGCCATCAACCTCCCTCATGCCACTCTCATACTCACCTCTATTTGTTGCCATATCCGAGGCCACCTTATCCATCATCTGCTGCATGTCGCTGTCATACTGCGTATTGCTCGAGGCAGCGTTATCCGCAGCATCATTAGACTGCAGATTCTGCACCTTCTGCATGGCAGCAAGTCGTCTATCAATATCCTCCTGAAGCTTATCTCGCTGCTGGCGTAGGCGTTCTACCTCCTCCACCGAGGGCTCATCCTCGACAAACTCAATGATATACTCTATAGGGCGAGGAGTGACATGATAGCGTGCCGTAGCAAGCACAGTACCACCAACCATGAAGACCAGGACGACAACGACAAGACCCAGACGATGACTATATAGCCACTCGCCAAACGACTCTGAACGTGTATCGCCAAGATCAATAGTCGGTCTACGCACCGCACGGCGCGCACCACCTCTACTACCATCTTTATGTATCACCCTCCTATCGGACATCTCACTGTAATATTTCTCGCAAAAATAGTAATTTTTTTTAAAAAATTTAGTACATTTGTACCATTATTATTGAAAATAATAGGGGTAGGTAGTAGAGACTATTACTCTGTTACACGACTTAATATGAACATTTAAATTGTAAGAATATGGCAACCAAACAACGCACCCTTGCTTCAGCAATATCATTCGAGGGTAAGGGACTACACACAGGTTTGCAGGTTAAGATGACGGTAAACCCAGCAGAGGATAACCACGGTATCACATTCCGCCGTGTCGACATCGAGGGTACACCCGAGGTACCAGCATTGTGTGAATATGTTACAGATACGTCGCGCGGTACTACCATAGAGAAGGGTGAAGCTAAAGTAAGCACAATCGAGCATATCATGTCGGCACTATGGACTCTCGGCGTAGATAATGCTATAGTAGATATTAATGCTCCAGAGACACCTATCATGGATGGCTCAGCAAAGGAGTATGCCAGCAGAATAATCGAGGTAGGCACAGTAGAGCAGACGGCTGAACGTAAGTACTTTGAGGTTACAGAGAAGCAGGTATATACTCTTCCAGAGAAGGGTGTGGCTATCGTTATATATCCCGATGACGAGTTCTCGGTATCGGTACACGTGGACTACAACTCAAAGGTAGTGGGTAACCAGTATGCTGTATATAACAGTAATGACGACTACGCAGAGAAGATCGCTATGTGCCGTACTTTCGTCTTCCTCCACGAGTTGGAGCCACTCATGAAGATGAACCTCATCAAGGGTGGTGACCTCGATAACGCAATCGTCGTGGTGGAGAATCCCGTATCTGACGAGCAGCTCACTCACCTTAAGAAAATCTTTGGTAAGGATGATATCAGAATCACTGGCGGTTACCTGAATAACCAGCAGCTACGTGCCAATAACGAGCTTGCACGCCATAAGCTCCTCGATGTGCTTGGCGACTTCGCACTCCTCGGCATGCGCATTAAGGGCCGAGTATGGGCTACACGTCCTGGTCACTATGCCAACACAGAGTTCATGAAGGAGATATCACACTCCATACGTCGTAGTGGCGAGAAACCATCCTTCAAGTATAGCTCAAAGGAGCAGCCACTAATGGACATCAACGCCATCAAGGCCCTCCTTCCACATCGTCCTCCATTCTTGCTTGTTGACCGCGTATTCCACATTGAGGAGAATGCTATCGGCGGCATCAAGAACGTATCGATGAATGAGCCATTCTTCGTAGGTCACTTCCCCGAGGAGCCCGTAATGCCAGGTGTGCTTATCATAGAGGCACTAGCACAGTGCTGCGGCATACTTGTGCTCTCACGCGTGGAGGATCCAGAGTCATACTCTACATACTTCCTCAAGGCCGATGGCGTGAAGTGGAAGCGTAAGGTGGTGCCAGGTGACACATTGCAGCTCGAGTGCCATATCGTAGATATGCGCCGTGGCATATGCACAGCAGAGTGTAAAGCCTTCGTTGGTGGACAGCTAGCATGCGAGGCGGTGCTCACAGCGCAGATTGCCAAGAAAAAGTAACGAACACAAACAAATATAGTTTTTTTATGATTAGTAATTTGGCATACGTTCACCCCGATGCAAAGATCGGTAAGAACGTAACTATCGAGCCTTTTGCCTACGTCGAGGGTGACGTAGTCATTGGCGACGATTGCTGGATAGGCCCCCACGCCATTATCTACAATGGCGCACGCCTCGGCAAGGGTAACAAGGTACACCCTGGTGCATGTATCGCGTGTCTCCCCCAGGACCTCAAGTTTGCCGGCGAGCAGACAACAGCAGTTATTGGCGACTATAACGACATCCGCGAGTGTGTGACCATAGCACGTGGCACAGCATCACGTGGCACAACTGTCGTAGGTGACCATAACCTACTCATGGCTTATGTACACGTTGCACATGACGACGTTGTAGGTAGCCACTGCGTCATAGCCAACCGCGTGTCATTGGCCGGCGAAGTAGAGGTGGGCGACTGGGTCGTTATCGGCGGTCATGCAGCACTCCACCAGTGGATACATATCGGTGACCATGCAATGATACAGGGCGGTGCTCTCGTAACACAGGACATCCCACCATACATCATCGCAACAAACGGCGAGACACACTATGCTGGCATCAATAAGGTAGGCCTATCACGCCGTGGTTTCACCCCCGAGCAGATAGAGTCAATACACAACACATGCCGCATCCTCTTCCAGAGTGAACTTAACTATCAGGCTGGTTGCGACAAGGCAGAGGCAGAGATACCAGAGACAGCAGAACGCAATAAGCTTATAGAGTTTATCCGCGGTTCAAAGCGTGGCGTAATCAAGCAGTACATGTCTCGCAGATAATTTATCATTTCATAGTAGTAAGGGCTGTCCAAGATTATTCTCGGACAGCCCTATTTATTATTGGATTGGTATCTGAATTATTGACACCCACTTCTCGGGATCCTCCTGATTCCAAACTCCATCAATATAAGTTGTGCGTGGTTTACCCGCAATCTTAAAGCCCTGCTCTTCCATATACTTGAAGGCTTCAGTGTAGGACTCATAAAAACGTTCATAAGGTCCCACGTGCTTCATACATAAGGCCTTTGGTACAGCAGGGAGATGCTTAAACTTAATGATATCACTCTCCTTGCCCATCTCCTCTACCTGCTCGCAATACTCTATATCAATCGTGCTAGGAGCATACTCTGGGTTATGCTCAATTGTAAAACAATAACCAGGTAGCGGACATTTACAACCGAGACGCTGCATCTCTGGACCAATCTTATTTACACAGAGTGCCCCTAATGCACTATAGTCCGCAATGACTTCACGATGACTTGCCACAATAATATCTGGCAACGATTGAATACTAAACTTTTCCATTCTGTTTTTTTGTTTGTGAGAGTCTAACCACCTGAGCAGCTGCCTGCGACGTTCCACCAACAATTGCAACTGCCTCTCTGTCTCCTCAATTTTTTGAGTCAACAGTTCAACTCCTGGAATCTGAGCGCCATCATCAAACAACTCTTTAATCTCCTCTAATGTAAAACCCTGTCGTTGTAAATCTCGTATGGCATTTAGCCTCTGCATCTGCGATATGCTGTAGTAGCGATACCCAGTCCACTTGTCCACCTCTTCAGGCATAAGCAATCCTCTCTGTTCATAGTGGCGCAAGGTCTTTACCGTTACCTGCATCATCTTGGAAAACTCTCCGATTTTTAACTTTGTATTATTACTCATAATCGTACGATATTTTTGCTAGCGAATGCAAAGTTAATATATGACCCAAGGTACGAGTCAAGAGAAAAGAGCAGAAATTTTAGAAAATAGTGCAGACAGATTACATATCGGTAACACAAATATTGACACCTTGCGATAAAGTAAAAGTTTTTGCTTATTTAGTGAGTTTAGTGAGTTTAATGAATTTAGTGATTGACGCAATCGCTAAACTCGCTATATTCCCTAATCTCCTTAAATTCCCTATCTCTTGCGTACGTTTTTCAGTTAAAACAAAATATCGGCACTACTGCCTATGATAAGCAGTAATGCCGATAATAATCTACAATATACTCTTTAACTACTTG
>JAGCMF010000004.1 GCA_017646625.1 Alistipes sp.
ACTATCAAGGTTAACGGCTTCGAGATTAAGGAGGGTGACTGGATTTCATTGAATGGTTCTACAGGTGAGGTTTACCTCGGTCAGGTAGCTACACAGGCTGCAAACCTCGATGGCGACTTCGGTCAGCTCATGGAGCTCGCAGGTAAGTACTCAAAGATGAACGTTCGTGCTAACGCTGATACTCCACGTGATGCAGAGCAGGCATTTGCCTTCGGTGCACAGGGTATCGGTCTTTGCCGTACAGAGCATATGTTCTTCGAGGGCGATCGTATCAAGGCTATCCGCGAGATGATTCTTTCTGATGACGAGGCTGGTCGTCGCGTGGCACTTGCAAAGTTGTTGCCTATGCAGCGTGGTGACTTTGAGGGTCTCTTCAAGGTTATGAACGGATACCCAGTGATCGTACGTCTCCTCGACCCACCATTGCACGAGTTCGCACCAAACACAGAGAAGGATCAGCGCGACATGGCCGAGGCAATGGGTATTCCATTCGAGAAGGTTGTAGCGAAGGTTGAGGCATTGCACGAGGTTAACCCTATGCTTGGTCACCGTGGTTGCCGCTTGGGTAACACATACCCAGAGATCACCGAGATGCAGGCACGTGCTATCATCGAGGCTGCAATGAATGTTAAGGCTGCTGGCACACCTGTAAAGGTTGAGATCATGGTACCACTCGTAGGTAACCATAAGGAGCTCCGCTACCAGAAGAATATCATCGACAAGACTGCCGAGGCTGTATTCGCAGAGCGCAACGACCGCATCGACTACCTCGTAGGTACAATGATTGAGGTTCCACGTGCTGCCGTTACTGCTAACCAGATTGCAGAGGTTGCCGAGTTCTTCTCATTCGGTACAAACGACCTTACACAGATGACTCTCGGTTTCTCACGTGACGATATCGCGAAGTTCTTGCCAGTATATCTTGAGAAGAACATCCTCAAGAACGACCCATTCAAGGTATTGGATCGCAACGGCGTAGGTCAGCTTGTTCGTGAGGCTGTCTTCAAGGGCCGCACAACACGTCCAGATCTCAAGTGTGGTATCTGCGGTGAGCATGGTGGTGAGCCATCATCTGTAGAGTTCTGCCACTACGCTGGTTTGAACTACGTAAGCTGCTCTCCATTCCGTGTGCCTATCGCACGCCTTGCAGCGGCTCACGCAGCATTGAACGAGTAATCATATATCTTACTTCATAGGTTAAGGGTCATTCCATCGAGGGATGACCCTTACTTATTATAAATAGGTATAGGAAATTGGAATGTGATCATAGGTGTATATAGCGATTATTTGACATAAAAACATAAATAATTTTAAAATTATCAAAAATAGTTTGGCGGTTACAAAAAAAAGCATTAATTTAGTACTGCGAAAAGAAATTTATATTAACCTTAATACACATAAGAGTTATGATCATCACATTTAACGAATTGCGCCGCATCAAGGACAAGTTGCCCAGCGGTAGCTCACAGCGCATAGCAGACGAATTGGGAATCGACGTTGACACAGTACGCAACTACTTTGGTGGTAAGCACTTTGATGCCAAGGAGGGTGTTGGTATTCACATTGAGCAGGGCCCAGATGGTGGCGTTGTTACTTTGGACGACACTACGATTTTCGATGCTGCGATGCGCATCCTAAACGAGCAGAAATAATTTTAGAGACATACGTCTACGAGGTCGATGCTTCATCGGCCTCGTTTTATTTTATACAGCACTCTATAATGGAGACCATGGGCACACTACCCTACCATATGTAGATAATATTTAGAGAGATTAAAAAGCGTGATGACGTATATTTTTTAATGCGTATTTAATATTTTGAATTTTATTCGTATCTTTGCACGTTATATATAGCATAGACATTGAAACTTATTACCAACATACTCATCGAATACCTTAAGCACAACAAGCGTCTTGTAGTGCCCAAGCTCGGTGTCTTTATCGTTAAGCAGCAGTCGGGAAATATCGTATTCTCTGACCTCATGCGCAATGACGATGGCGTGCTACGTTCGTTGCTTATCGCTTACGGCATCCGAGAGTTGGAGGCAACAGGCATGATAGACCGCTTCGTCTTTGAGATACGCCATGCTACAGGCCGAGGTGATAGTTTCAGTATCGAGGGTCTGGGGGAGTTTTGCCCTGCGGAGAATAATACAATAAAGTTTAAGCAGCAGCGCGAGCCCAAGGTGATTGGAGGACGCATCAAGCCCCCAGTCGAGGAGCTCAACTCACAGAAGGAGAGACTCAAGCGCAGAGTACCACAGCGCAATGCCACATCTGGCAATGTTAATGATTCAAAGCGTAGCAGTGCACATGCTGGCCAGGGTGAGCAGCGACGTAGCAAGCGACAAGATGAGACGGAAAGCAACATCTCCATGACACGCCCAGACGACTATCTACGCGGTCTTAAGTACGATAAGAATAAGAATAGAAAGCGTAGCGAGGAGATGACGGATAACAGGGGGCGCAGTGCTATACACTCTATAGTCATCGTGCTACTCATTGCCGCCGTAGCCTTTGGCATCATATGGGGTCTATGGCAGTGGACAAATGGAGATACTACACCCATCACCAAGCATAGCAGCATACAACGCCATGATATAGCACGCGATGATACGGTAATAGATGAGGAGGTGATTGAGGCGGACACCCTTGAGAATATAACAGATAGTCTAAACATAGAGCAGCGAGTTTTAAGCGATATTAGCGTAAGCAAGTAACATATGACAGCGAACGAACTTCTAACAGTAAAGCAGCGTTTCGGTATTATTGGCAATACCGAAGCACTCAATAATGCTATTGAGGTGGCAATACGTGTTGCACCCACCGACCTATCAGTGTTGGTTACAGGTGAAAGTGGTGTCGGCAAGGAGTTCTTCCCGCAGATTATACACACACACTCGGCACGTAAGCACAATAAGTATATCGCCGTCAACTGCGGTGCTATACCCGAGGGCACTATTGACTCGGAGCTCTTCGGTCATGAGAAGGGCTCATTTACAGGTGCTATTGAGAGCCGCAAAGGTTACTTCGAGGAGGCTGATGGAGGCACAATATTCCTTGATGAGGTTGGCGAGCTACCTCTTGCCACACAGGTACGCCTACTTCGCGTGTTGCAGAGTGGTGAGTTTATGCGCGTAGGCTCGGCGAAGGTGCAGAAGACTAACGTCAGGGTTATCGCTGCGACAAACAATAACCTCTTAAAGTCTATTGCCGAGGGTCGCTTCCGCGAAGATCTATACTACCGTCTGAATACTGTACCTATCACAATACCAGCATTGCGTGATCGCAAGGGCGACATACACCTTCTCTTCCGCAAGTTTGCCAGCGATGTTGCCGTGCAGTATAAGATGCCAGCAATATCATTGGATGAGGGCGCACGCGCCATGCTCGAGAATTACCACTGGAGAGGTAATATTCGCCAACTCAAGAATGTTGCAGAGCAGATATCGGCAATTGAGCAGAGTCGAAATATTACGACAGACATCCTCCGCCGCTACCTTCCCGACGAGGAGTTCTCTGTGCGTACCATCAACAATAGTAGTCAGCGAGAAGGCTATAGCGACATGAACACTGAACGAGAGTTGCTATACAAGATTCTCTTCGACATGCGCAACGACATCAACGAGCTGAAGCAGATGATGAATGAGGCAATCCGTGGTCGTAGCATGACTACACCACCACAGCCACAGCACGAGGTTGTAGGTCTTCTTCCCGAGGCGCCACAATCACCCGTACGCTACGACTATGATGATGCTGTAGAGGTTGTTGACGACATCCCTATGCGCGAGATTACCAAGGATGATGTTCAACGCGAGCAGATTCTTCAGGCACTGCAGCGCAACAACTATAAACGTAAGGATGCTGCGCGTGAGCTGTTCATCTCTGAACGAACACTATATCGCAGGATGAAGGCATTGGGCATTGACGATGATAATAAATAACAAAGTTATGAAGAGTATATATAGAAAGATTGCGATGATGCTCGCCATTGTTGTCATAGGCATGACACTTAATGGTTGCGGATATAAGGTTACCTATAACCTTTCGGGTGGCTCTATTCCTCCCGAGGCAAAGACATTCTCTGTTGCCTACTTTCCCAATAACGCACCAATGGTAGCCCCCACATTGAGTAATGTACTCACTGAAGGCCTACGCGATAAGTTTTCGCGCCAGACACGCCTTCAGCAAGTTGAGGAGGGCGGCGACTTTGCCTTCGAGGGTGAGATCACAAACTACACCTCTACAACATCTTCAGTTGCGAGTGGCGACTATGCTCTTCAGAACCGCCTTACCATCACCGTAAAGGTAAATTTCCAGAACGCCATAGACCAGACACAGTCGTTTGACTCCAAGAGTTTCTCATCGTATGCCGACTACGATGCAGCACAGTTGCTCATCGACGTTCAGGATCAGCTTATCGAAGAGATCGTCGAGGACCTTGTTAATGACATCTACATGGCAGCAGCCGGTAACTGGTAATCGTAAGCGAGGATTATGGAGAGTATGAGGGGCCAACTACAGGCCATCGTTGATAGATACCCATGGTGGAGTGAGGCGCGCATTATGCAATACCGCGAGGATAGCAATAATGCAGATAGCGCCACACGCCTTGTTGCCATGCTCCACCCCACTGCTACAATTCCCATGCATAGCATCGACATAGCTCGACTCACCCATGTGAGCACGGATGATCTCATCGACAGGTTCCTTTGCCGCAGCGACTATAGAATTGTTGCCGAGGAGGGTGCTGCCGATGATCTTTCGGCAGTGGTGATGGATGATCAGGATGAGATTGTGAGTGAAGAATTGGCAGAAATATACGTTAAACAGGGCTTATATAGCGATGCAATCGATACTTATCGCAAATTAAGTTTGGTTAATTCAGAAAAAAGTATTTACTTTGCGGAACTTATCGCAGAGATTGAGGGTAAGATAGCGAAAAAACAGTAAAGAATAATTAAATATATATATTTTTATGTATACATTTTGTATTGTTATGATTGTTATTGCAAGTATTCTGTTGATACTTGCAGTATTGGTGCAGAGCCCCAAGAGTGGCATGGCTGCAAACTTTGGCGCCGCTAACCAGACTATGGGTGTTCGTCAGACTACAGATTTCCTTGAGAAGTTTACATGGGCCATGGTTGCCGCAATCGTATTCTTCGCACTTTTATCAGTAATCGCACTTCCAAAGTCTAACGGTCAGCAGGCAATTGCTGGTCTTGATGAGATTGATGCAGCTATTGAGGAGGCAACAGTGGTTACAGAGCAGACTGTCACCGTTGGTGAGGATGGTCTTGTTGTAGATGCTGATGCAGAGGGTGCAGAGGTTGTTGTAGAGACAACTGACGAGGCAACTGACAGCGCAGAGTAAACCGTAATAGATTACGATTATTACCCCGCGCTATATATATAGGCGGGGTACTTTTATATAGAGGCTGACTAAAAAGTCTATTTTGTCGTTATACTCGCCCCGGGAATCCTCATTTACGACAAGTAAACTGCGGTTTTTCGGGCTTCGTAAGCCTAAAAATAAATCTTTTTATTCAACCTCATTTTTATATGGATACGACTGCTATTTGGTATGGTGTTTGAGTAAATCTTAAAAACACAGTCACTAAATAGCATCTCTATGAAACGTTTACTACACTATCTCCTGCCCATAGCATTATGTTTTGTCGTAGGAGGAATATCGATGATATTCCAGAGTGAGGCGATAGTCGAGTGGTATCCCACCCTCGATAGGCCGAGCATAACACCACCAAACATCGTATTCCCGATTGTATGGAGCATACTATACATATTCTCGGGACTATCCATCGGAAGGTTGTGGGATAAGGGGAATAGAGACTATGTCGGATTGTGGTTCTTAATATTGGGACTAAACTTCTTATGGAGCCCCATGTTCTTCTTCATGGAGTCACCCATATCGGGACTTGTGGTGATACTGATGTTAGACATTGCAGTGTTTAGCTATACTGTAATCACCTGGCCGGCGAGTCGTTTTGCCTCGATAATAATGATACCATACTTGGCATGGTTGGCATTAGCAACCTATATAAACTTCTATATTTGGCTATTTAACTAACCTTAAAATCTTTATTATTATGGAAAAGTATGTATGCACAGCATGTGGTTATGTTTATGACCCCGTGGTAGGCGATCCAGAGAATGGCATAGCTGCTGGCACAGCATGGGCTGATGTTCCAGAGGATTGGACATGTCCATTGTGTGCTCTTGGCAAGGATGTCTTCGAGATCCAGGAGTAATCATAATTAGATAATGCGAAGGGAGGTAGTTCACCAGGTGAATTACCTCTCTTCTAATATATAAGGTATATTTTTTCATAGGTATATTTGGAGATTAGAAAATTATTACTACCTTTGCACCGCATTATGCAAAAACAATTTAACATTTATTAAACGTATGAACAATTACGAAACCGTTTTCATTGTCACTCCCGTCCTTTCAGACGCACAGGTTCAGGAGGTAGCTGACAAATTCCAGGGCGTAATCACCGAGAACGGCGGTCAGATTGTGAATGTGGAGAACTGGGGCTTGAAGAAGCTTGCTTATCCTATTCAGAAGAAGACTACCGGTTTCTACTTCCTTGTAGAGTTCACTGGTGAGGGCTCAATCATCAACACGCTTGAGACACAGTATCGTCGTGACGAGCGTATCATTCGTTTCTTAACTTTCAAGCAGGACAAGTTCGCTGTTGAGTACTCTCAGAAGCGTCGTGCAAAGCTTGCAAACAAAACACAGGAGTAATCATGGCAGAGAACACACAGCAGGGAGCATCAGAGATCCGTTATCTCAACCCCGTATCAGTTGATGTTAAGAAGAAGAAGTATTGCCGCTTCAAGAAGCTTGGTATCAAGTATGTAGACTATAAGGACGGTGAGTTCTTGAAGAAGTTCCTCAACGAGCAGGGTAAGATTTTGCCACGTCGTCTCACAGGTACTTCACAGAAGTTCCAGAAGAAGGTAGCACAGGCTGTTAAGCGTGCACGTCACCTTGCTATTCTTCCATTCGTAACCGATTGTATGAAATAATAAAGAGGAGGAAAGACTATGGAGGTAATTCTTATCAAAGACGTAGAGAACTTGGGCTACACAAACGACATCGTTAACGTACGTCCTGGCTATGCTAACAACTACTTGATTCCTCAGGGTTTCGCAAAGGCTGCTACAGCATCTGCAAAGAAGGTACTCGCAGAGAATCTTCGTCAGCGTGCACACAAGGATGCAAAGATCCTTGCTGACGCACAGGCTTTGGCAGAGACAATCAACAACCTTCACCTCACTCTTACAGCAAAGGCAGAGGAGGAGAAGATCTTCGGTGCTATCACAGCTGCTGACCTTGCTGCTGCATTGCAGGAGAAGGGTATCGAGGTTGACCGCAAGAACATCACTGTTGATTCAGTTAAGACTCTTGGTGAGTTCGAGGCTGTTGCAAAGCTTCACCGCGAGGTTAAGGCTACAATCAAGTTTGCTGTTGTAGCAGAATAATCTCAAATATAAGAGAGTAATCTCACTCAAAAATAGGGTGTCCAACCATCGGTTGCGACACCCTATCTGTTTTCATGCGGATGGTTAATACACTCTTCCTACCAAAACATATAACTATCCTTCGACAGTTATACACTCACCTCTCTACCCTACCGGTTTCATCATTAGTGCTGCATTTCTAATCATAAAACGTCGCAAAAGTAGTATCGCCCCTATAGTTTGTCACGATATTTGAGTGTATTGCCAACACGAAGATAGACTTTTCATCAAAGACTAACAGGATAAAAACGCAGTAAAAATTTGGATTTTAGTAAAAAAAAATATAATTTTGTAATGAATTTAAGGGTTTGGTATTTTACGAGTAAATATCTAACTATCAAACTAATACATTTTTGCTCAAATATTAGGCTGGGGTCGGTGCACCTTTGCCCTTTCTGTGCAATTATATGTAGGACAATGCAAACACACTAAAACACTTATAATTTTTTTAAACTTTTAAACATTTACACAATGAAAAAGCTTTTATCTATTTTGGCTTTGGCACTTTGCTTTGTTGCCTGCCAGAATGAGCCTGAGGTAAATGTTTCGAACAGCGACCTTGTAGACGTTGTTCTTAACATTGAGGCTCCTGAGCTTGGAATCACTCGTGCCGGTGACGACGGTGATTCAAAGAATGCGAAGGATAGCGCATATGGTGCTATCGACTACGCAGATGCAGACTTCTGGGATCATAACGATATTCGTTACATCCTCGAGGTGTACGCAGAGAATGACAGTGACGGTTCAGAGGGTCGTATCTCCAAGGATCGCTTGGTAAACTGCTTGGATGCTTATGCACCTACAGAGTTCAAGCTTCGTCTCGTGCCTAACCGCACTTACAAGTTCGTTGTATTTGCAGACTTCGTAGCACAGGGTAGCCATCAGCTATCTAACCCACTCGAGATCGCAGACGTTTACTACGACACTAAGGATTTGCGCGACATCACATCATTGACACGCGGTACACAGTGGAACGCAATGAACGAGGCACGCGATGCTTACTTCATCACCGAGAACATTCATGTAACAACAGGTTTGGAACAGGACCTTATCTTGACTCGTCCATTCGCAAAGGTACGTGTTGTTACAACAGACATCCTCGACCTTGAGAAGTATGCTACTCCAACCAAGGTTGTTGTTACTTACTACAACCACCCTATTTTCAAGTCGTTCAACGCTGTTAATGGTGCTATCTCTACAGAGATGACAGGCGACGAGCTCACACACGTTGTTACGTATAATGATCAGTACGACGCTGGTTATGATAGCGAGAACTCAGGCTGCATGACTCTCTACGCTGACTACATCCACGCTATCGCAGATCAGCAGTCTAACATCAACTTCCGTATGGATGTTTTCGATCTGAGTGGCCGTCTGCTCAAGTCTAACGACTTCAGCACAGAGATTCCTGTACAGCGTAACCACCTCACTACTCTTATCGGTAATGTCCTTACTACAGAGGCTAAAGTACAGATCTTGATTAGCGACGAGTTTGTTGGCAACCATAATGAGTTGGTACCAGATCGCATATTTGACAACGACACTATCATCGTTACAGGTTTCGAGAATGGTGGCACATACGCTAACGGTGCTTACTCATACAACGTATCTAACGCTACTACAGATGAGTCATTCACTCTCAACATCAAGGATTCAGCTCTCAAAAATGGCACACTTCAAAAGGGTGAGTACGAGTACGGCACAGACTTCACTGCAACTGACGTGATGGTTAACATGCCACTTACACGTGCTGCAGCTGCTGCTACTGCAGAGGGTGGTAAGATGTTTGTTGATATCGATGAGAACAACAAGTATACTATCGCTATCGACCTTGTAGTTAAGGATGATGCTAACAACTTTATATATCCTTCATTCGGTTACTACGGCGACTTTGCAATTAAGGCTGTTGAGCCTCTTGCTGCTCCTGCAAACTTCGTAGGCACAGTTGAGGGTGAGAAGGTTACATTCACATGGACAGCTGTTGAGAAGGCTACTTCATACGATGTTGTATTCAACGGCATCACTGCTACTATCAGCGAGGGCACAACTGCAACATTCACTGTTCAGGCTACTGATGAGGAGCAGAAGCTCACTGCATCTATCGTTGCAAATGCTGATGGCTACAAAACTTCAGAGGCTGCCACATGCGAGGTTGTTATCCCTGCAAAGGCTGTTGAGCCAGCAGAGCCTGTTGTTCTCTACTTGCAGCCTAATGCAAATTGGAACACAGATAATGCTCGTTTCGCTGCATACTTCTTCAATAACGATGGTAATACATGGGCTGATATGACTCTTGTTGAGGGCGAGACTAACATCTATACTGTTACTGTACCTGCAGGCTTTGATAATATCATCTTCTGCCGTATGAATCCTACTGCTACAGCAAACGACTGGAACAACAAGTGGAATCAGACTGCAGACCTCAAAGTTCCAACTGATGGCACTAACCTCTACACTATTACGGAAGGTGCATGGGATAAAGGTACTTGGAGCATTTTCACAGCTACCACTCCTGTTGTTCCTGTAGCAATCGCTACTCCTAACGTTACAGTTTCTGTAGATGTTAATGTTGTTACATTGAATTGGGATGCTGTTGAGGGTGCTGCACACTACACTGTTCAGGTTGACGACGATGTAGAGGAGGTAGTAAACGAAACATCATACACATTCGAGGGTGACTACGAGGTAGAGTATACATTCACTGTTAAGGCTATCGCTGCTGACACAGAGAAGAACCTCGATTCAGAGGCTGCTGTTGTAACTGCAACTACAGAGGCAAAGCCAGAGACTCCAGAGGAGCCAGTTTACACATCTGTTGCTGACTTCTTGGATGCTGCAGAGGATGACACTGTCTACACATTGAAGGGTACAATTACCGCTGTTGCCGAGACAACATATGGCAACTTCGACCTTACTGATGAGACTGGCACGGTTCATATCTATGGTCTATGCTCTCCAGAGGGCGTGCAGAAGTACTGGGCAACTTCTGGCGCAAAGCTTGGTGATGATATTGTAGTTAAGACTATACGTACATCATACAATAGTACACCACAGGGCAAGAATGCTTTATTCGTAGAGCTTCTTCCTGGCACATTGGCATTCTGGAAATTTGATGCAACATCTGCTTCATTCTCGGCTGCAGCAGACAATAAGTCTATTGGTGTTACTATATATAATACTACAGCAATTGTTAGTGTTGAATCAGATAATGCACAGTTCTCTGGAGAATACGCAGATGGTGTATTGACTATTTCAGCTCTTGAAAACACTTCATCTGATCCTATTAATGGTAATATAACAGTTACTTGTGGTACTTTAACCCAGGTTATCGCAGTATCACAATTAGGTGCATCATCAGGTACTCAAACAGTTGAAGAAGCGACAATTTCATTTGCAGATAAGGCAAACCGTACAGAGTATTCTACATCAAAACAGGTTTGGGAGCAGAATGGTATTAAAGTAACTAACGAAAAAGCAGGATCAACTACCAACGTTGGTGATTATGCTAATCCAGGTCGCTTCTATAAAGGCTCAAATGTAAAGATTGAAGCTCCAGGTGCAATTTTATCTATATCAATCGACGTTACAGGTATAGAATCTAAATATAAATCAGCTTGGGGTAGCGATAACAATGGCATTGTAACAATCACATTGGACGGCACATCGAATACTTATGAGTTTACAAACCTTTCAGCACAGGCTCGAGCAAACAAAATGACAATAACCTACCTCGAGTAAAAACTTGATTAAATTCTTTCAAAAGGCACTCGCTTCGGCGAGTGTCTTTTTTTGTTTTATAACTTTTAGGGCGCTGCGCTTATAAGGGCGCACCTATGGTGCTTTAAGGGCGAGAGCAATGCTCTCTTAAAAGGGCGCAAGCAAGCTTGCTTAATAGATTAGCGCCAAATAACATCAAGCGAAGCGCCCTCAAAAGCAAAGCGCCCTCAAAGCGAAGCGCCATCAAAACAACAAAAAAGCACTCAAAA
The DNA here is from genome assembly GCA_017646625.1 of Alistipes sp. Classification (GTDB taxonomy): domain Bacteria; phylum Bacteroidota; class Bacteroidia; order Bacteroidales; family Rikenellaceae; genus Alistipes. The sequence continues at coordinate 11,539 of JAGCMF010000004.1, forward strand.
GTTTGCATAGGAAACCACAAAAAGTTATATTTGTAAAAATAGAGCACTATGGTAAGAGATAGCAATAATTTAGTAGCACGAAGCATGGGATATAAACACATGCTTTTCTACAAAAAAGCAGTGACTATATACGATTTAACATTTCTATTCTGCACAAGATACATTGATAAGAGAGACCGCACTTACGACCAAATGATACAAGCTGCACGTTCCGGAAAACAGAATATAGTAGAGGGATACGTTGATGGTGCAACATCGGTGGAGATGTGTATTAAGCTGCTAAATGTTGCACGCGGAAGCCTTATGGAGCTACTTGAGGACTACGAAGACTATATTCGAACAAGAAACCTTAAAAGGTGGGAGAATGGTAGCGATGAGGAGAGAGCAATGATAAGGCTCGACAAAGAGAATAATGATAGTGACACATATCTAAAAATCGCACAGACACGGAATGATGAGGCGATAGCAAACATGGCTATAATAATTATTAAAAGTGCTGAAAAACTGTTATATAGATATATCCAAAATAGAGGAGAGCACTTTAAAAGGAATGGTGGTTTCAGAGAGAGACTCACACGTGAAAGACTAAAAGAACGAAACGTAAGATAGAGTAATCTTTTAGGGTGCTCACAGGGTAAAGTGTTGCAATACTTTAGGGCGCTGCGCTTATAGGGGCGCACCTACGGTGCTTTAAGGGCGAGAGCAATGCTCTCTTAAAAGGGCGCAAGCAAGCTTGCTTAATAGATTAGCACCAAATAACATCAAGCGAAGCGCCCTCAAAAGCGAAGCGCCCTCAAAGCGAAGCGCCCTCAAAGCGAAGCGCCCCCAAAGCGAAGCGCCCTCAAAAGCAAAGCATACGCAATAATTTTGATTTTATGTTCGTTTATTCAAAAATATTGTGTAACTTTGTGCGCTTATACACATAAGCGCAAGAAAGATATAGACGAATGAAGCGTATTTTTGCATACATACTCTCTACCGTGGTCATCGCAGTGGCCATAGTGTCGTGTAGCGTAGTGAACAATGCCATCAAATCTGGTGACCCAGAGTTTGCATATCAGCAGGCACTAATGCTTTATGACAATGGAAAGTGGGACAAGGCATCGTCACTATTCGAGGCATGCAAACATATATACATGGGTACACCACGTGAGGATACCATCTCATTCTACAATGCTCGTTGTAAGTTCAAGACACACAACTGGGATGAGGCGGCAACTCTCCTTGACGACTACCGTCGTAAGTTTGGTCGTAGCCCATTCATCGAGGATGCCGAGGGCATGTATGCGCTATGCTACTACTACATGTCGCCATCGCCTGAACGTGACCAGACGGTAACAACACAGGCCATCATCGCCATCACCGAGTTCATGTCGCGATACCCCGAGTCGAAAGATATTGATGCTTTCAACGAGATGCTAACAACGCTTTCGAACAGACTCATGGAGAAGAGTTATCTTAATGCCTACACATACTACAAGATAGGCAGATACAAGGCGGCAATTGTAGCTTTCAAGAATGCGATGAAGAACTATCCCGACTCGCCATACATCGAGGATATAATGTACTACATCACCGTGTCGGCATATCGTCTTGCGGAAAACTCTGTAGAGTCAAAGCAGCTGGATAGATACATCGCCATGCTCGACCACTACTACTCATACCTTGCCGAGTATCCCGAGTCGAAGCGTCTACGTGAGTTGGAACGTATGGCAAGAGATGCGCGAAACTTCATAGACAAGAACCGCCGAACAGAGGATGGATTATAAGAAAAATACGAAATAAACAATATAGTTATGGAAATTAAGAAGAACGTCCCCAGCAACACAATCACTCGTAAGTTGGTTGATCTCGACACCCCAACAGGTAACATATACGAGAGCATCAACATCATTGCACGTCGTGCTAACCAGATTGCAGCAGAGCTTAAGACAGAACTTAACCGTAAACTCGCTGACTTCTCGGCACCAACAGATAGCTCTGTAGAGGAGACATTCGAGAACCGTGAGCAGATTGAGATATCTCGTTACTACGAACGTCTGCCAAAGCCAGCAATCATCGCTACAGAGGAGTTCCTCGATGGTGAGGTATACTTCCGTCACGGCGATAAGGAGTAGACGAAACAGGTAAATAAGGTAGATTATGCTCAAGGGTAAGCATATTATACTCGGCATAACAGGTAGCATAGCGGCGTACAAGGCAGCTATGCTTTGCCGTATTTTAGTGAAGGAGGGTGCCGAGGTACGTGTCATCATGACACCACTGGCAAAGCAGTTCATAACACCCCTCACCATGGCAACACTCTCGAAACACCCCATCCTCGTTGAGTTCTTCAACCCAGAGAATGGCGAGTGGAACTCGCATGTGTCGCTTGGCGAGTGGGCAGACATGCTCCTCATAGCACCAGCCACAGCAAACACGCTGGCGAAGATGACTACAGGCATCGCCGACAACCTTCTTCTAACAACATACCTCTCGGCACGTTCAAAGGTTGCCGTGGCACCAGCCATGGACCTCGACATGTATGCCCATATCACTACACAGAATAACCTTCAGACACTGCGCGAACGCGGTGTCGAGGTTATAGAGCCAGGTGCTGGTGAGTTGGCAAGTGGTCTCATTGGCAAGGGCCGTATGGCCGAGCCCGAGGAGATTGTCGAGCAGGTGAAGGCTATATTTGCCAAGGAGTGCAGAAAGAGCCTTATCGGCAAGCGTTATATAGTCACCGCAGGAGCTACGATAGAGCCCATAGACCCTGTGCGCTATATCACCAACCACTCTACAGGCAAGATGGGATATGCCATTGCCGAGGAGTTGGCACAGCGCGGCGCCGAGGTTAAGCTCATAAGCGGTCGTACTACCCTACCAACGCCAACAGGCGTGCAGCGCATAGATGTCCTCACTGCCGAGGATATGTATAATGCCGCAGTGGAGGCTTGGCAGATGGCCGATGGTGGCGTAATGTGTGCAGCAGTGGCCGACTACACACCGATGAGTGTAGCTGACCACAAGCTAAAGAAGAGTGATGACGATATGTCCATAGCGCTACGCCGCACAAAGGATATAGCAAAGGAGCTTGGTGCAACGAAGGGTTGTCGCACACTTGTAGGCTTTGCCCTTGAGACTGACAACGAGGAGGCAAATGCAGAGGGTAAGTTGCAGCGCAAGAATTTCGACTTAGTGGTGCTCAACTCATTGCAAGATGCTGGTGCAGGCTTCCGTGGCGACACCAATAAGGTGACACTCATAGACCGCGATGGTCATGAGGAGCACCCCTTGATGTCGAAGCGCGAGGTGGCCGCCATAATCGTTGATAAGATTGAAAAGATAAGTAAGTAGACAGCGTATGCTTAAGTGCCTGACTATAGAGAACTATGCTCTCATCGACTCGTTGCACGTTGAGTGGGACGACCATCTGAACATCATTACAGGTGAGACAGGTGCTGGTAAATCCATACTTCTCGGTGCTCTCGGCCTACTCCTGGGTGCCAAGAATGAGGGTCAGGCGACCAAAGACCTTGAACGCAACTGCATAGTCGAGGCTACATTCGACATTCGCGGTCGTGGCCTTGAGCAACTCTTCGAGGACAACGACCTCGACTATGAGGATGAGATAACCATTAGACGCATCATCACCCCTGCAGGTAAGAGTCGTGCATTTATTGGCGATATGCCCGTACAACTCGCTACACTCAAGGAGCTGGGCGCACACCTTGTGGATATACACTCACAGCACCAAAACCTCATCCTCGCTTCGGAGGAGTTCCGCACAACGACACTCGACACACTTGCTGCCAACGATGCAGAGATAGGTAACTATAAGGCACAGCTCAACCTGTTGAGTAGCCTCAAGGCCGAGCACCGAACAATGGCAACAGAGATGGATGCAGCACGTAAGGATGAGGAGTGGTTGCGATATACTGTGGAGGAGTTTCGTGCAGCAAAGCTCAAGGAGGGTGAGCAAATAGAGACAGAGCAGATGCTCGCTACGCTTGAGAGTGCCGACCGCATTGGCGAAGCACTAACAATTTTGCGCAACACCCTTGATGATGAGGAACTTGGTGCAATAGTTAGCATCACACGTTCACAGCGCGACCTCGAGAATATAGGCGAGAAGTACCCCGAGGGTCTATCTATAGCCGAACGTCTCAAGTCGGTAGCAGCAGAGCTTAAGGATATAAGTGCTACGGCGGGTGATGAGGCAGAACGCATAGATGCCGATCCCGAGAAGCTGCAGAAGTTAAGCGACAGGCTCAATACAATATATTCACTCGAGATGAAGCATCGCGCGGAGTCATACGATGATCTACTGCATAAGGCAGCAGCCTTCGAGGCACGCCTCGCTACAATCGACAATAGCGACGCAGCACTCAAGGAGCTCGAAGCACGCATTACAGCGGCAGAGGCAGAGTGTCGTAAAGCAGCAGACATAGTCACAGCATCACGCCATAAGGCTGCGCGAGTCCTCGAGGAGAGAGTCGTGGCAACGCTACGCATGTTGGGCATGGAGGATGCACAATTTGTGGTGGATATATCAGAGGCCGCAACATTCACACCTCTGGGTAGAGATAGCATCGTATACCTCTTTACTGCCAATCGCACAACGAAGCCCGGCAATGTGGAACGTATAGCATCTGGCGGTGAGCTATCACGAATCATGCTTGCCATCAAGTCATTGTTGGCAGAGAGACGCATGCTCCCAACGGTGATATTTGATGAGATTGACACAGGTGTATCGGGACGTATTGCCGATGCTATGGGCGACATCATAGCACACCTTGCCAAGTCGATGCAGATTATCGACATCACACACCTTCCACAGGTAGCATCGAAGAGTGGTTCTCACTTTGTGGTATACAAGACCGAGGGACGCACCAACATACGTCGTTTGGCGAAGAGTGAACGTATCGATGAGATTGCAAAGATGCTCTCTGGAAGCGAGATTACAGATGCCGCACGTAAGCAAGCAAAAATCCTCTTGAGTTAACACCCAAGAGGATTTCTTTTCTCTATAATGGAGATATTTACAACAACTTCTTTTTTGAGGGAATCACCAAGAACTCCTTAAGATAGAATGGCTCGAAGTATGCAAGATCCTCAAATCTATTAGCATTGAAGGCCTCCTCGGCAAGGCGCACAATGCCACGCGCTGAAGGCGAGACATTAACATATACAGCATCTTTAAGCACCTCGGCACACTTTGCAGCACCATTGCCAAAGATGACAAACTTACCTCTCTGACGCCACTCTACAAAGCTCTCCTCTGTAACAACCTCCGCAACCACCTCGGACTGCGCAACACCTGAAGCATCGAAGACCTGGGCATACACCTCCATGCGACGAGCATCGACCATAGGACATAGGTGAGATGTAGACCACTCAACATCCTCCACATCTATGATACCCGCATCGAAATCTTCGCGCGCAACCTCCGTTAGAGCATCCAAGGACCCTACAGATATTAATGGTATATTTAGCGCATAACACATACCCTTGGCAAAGGATACACCGATACGCAAACCAGTATATGAGCCAGGCCCCTTACCCACAGCTATAGCATCAAGGTCGGAGGGCTGAACGCCCGTCTCACGGAGTAGCTCATCAACGAACAATGCCACCTTCTTGGCATGGTCACGTCCCTCATCACTCTCGCGTAGAGCTATAAGTTCACCATCGTTAGCCAACGCCACAGAGCATATATCAGTTCCTGTCTCTATCGATAAAATAAGTGCCATATATCATTTACATTATTACCTACGACTATCCTTCATTGCCTTATCCATCTCACGCTTCGCATCGTTACTCTTAATATACTCGCGCTTATCGTACGACTTACGACCACGCGCAAGACCTACGGCAACCTTCGCCAAACCACGGTCATTGAGGAAGATACGCAAGCCCACAACGGTGAGTCCCCTATCTTGCAGCGAACGTTGCAACTTATTCAACTCCTTACGGTTGAGCAGTAGCTTACGGTCACGCTTGGGCACATGATTATTGCACGTACCCCATGTATACTCGGCAATGTTAACATTGCGAATCCACAACTCGTTACGTTCAAAGTAGCAGTACGAGTCTACCAGCGACGCCTTACCCAGGCGCAACGACTTAATCTCGGTACCTACAAGCACAATGCCCGCGATATACTCCTCGATAATCTCGTAGTCGAACGTCGCACGCTTATTTCGTATATTTACATTTTTGTAGTCTGCCATAACAAACACTATATTTACTCTTTACCTACCCCACTTTTTACTCTCCACACACTCTGCGGCACGCGATTTGCCACACTTGGATGTGGGTGGACTCGGTAAAAGGTAACTAATTCTTTTATCTTTGATATGTTTTACACATCTTTTAAGTTTATTTTCTGTTTGCACACTGTTGGCGTAGTGATACGTCGACGCCCCGAGCTCCACCCTCTTTTTGTCACTACCAACAATATTACTATATAAGTCTGCCAACAGTCTTGGCTATAGCCAAACGTGCCGCCTTGTACTTTGCAAGCAACGATATAATATCTGGGGAGTCATCACCCGTAGCAAGGCGCGTTGTAAGCTCGGCAATACGCTTATCCAACGTGCGCCACTTATATAGGACCATAGCCTTGGGGACACCCTGCGACAGCTGCTCCTCAACACTCTCAATATGCACATCCTTCTGCTCCCATATCTTGCTAATGACATAGTTGTCATCAGACGTTAGGAGGTTAATACTCTCGCTACTCACCCTCTGGTCATGATGCCCAACAAATTGATGTGTGGGTACCTCCTCGCCATCACCCAGACGACTCCACTCCAGGCGATAGCACTCCACAATTGCTCGGTACGTAGGGATATCAAATGTTAGATTATCGGCATCGAGCTCCTCAAATATATAACGTGCCACATTGAATGTCAGCGACTCACGTTCCTCCTCTACGGTAAAGTTGTAGTGTCCATACTTAAGTAGATACTTCGTAAGCTCACGTTCCAACGTCTCAAGTGTTGTGCCTACCGTAGGTGGCATAGGCTTGTGATCCTCACCCTTTGGCTTCTCAACATATAGTGATGAGGGCGTTGCCTGACGGCGTTCTAAAAGCTGCTGATGACGCAGGAAATTTTGAGCCTCGCTATCCCCCTTCACGCCATCAAGTTCACGAGCAACAGCCACAGCAAGCGTCTGCTGGTCTACATTCATAATATCCGCACAGTAGCGCGAATACTCCGAACGTTTTATATCGTTGGGTATCAGGGCTATGGTGCGTACCATATCGTTGATTGCCTCTGTGCGCTTCATAGGGTCATCAGTAGCCTCTCCGAGCAACAATCGCGCCTTGAATGCCAAGAAGTCCTGTGCATTAGTCTCTATATACTCACGCAACTCCTCCGTAGTATGCTCGCGTGCAAATGTATCAGGGTCATGCTCCTCTGGGAGTAGCACAATGCGAACATTCATATCCTCCTTGAGGACAAGATCCACACCTCGCAATGCCGCCTTGACACCCGCAGGGTCACCATCGAACATCAACGTCATATTACGCGTGAAGCGACTTATGAGACGTATCTGCTCCTCGGTAAGCGACGTACCCGACGAGGCAACGACATTCTCGACACCCGCCTGATGCATAGATATAACATCTGCATATCCCTCAACAAGGATGGCATTATCCTGCTGCTGTATAGCCTTCTTCGCGAAGTAGAAGCCGTAGAGTTCACGGCGCTTGTTATATATATCACTCTCGGGAGAGTTCTGATACTTGGCAACCTTCTTATCAGTACGCAACGTACGACCACCAAAGCCAACAACACGTCCCGACACGTTGTGTATGGGGAATATCACGCGGTCGTAGAACCTATCACGCAGAGCACCGTCACTCTCACGCTTGAATGTAAGACCTGTAGATAGGAGGAACTCCTCTTTATAACCCGCAGCTATAGCATCCTTGGTGAAGCGGTCTGCCGATGAAGGACAGAAGCCGAGACCGAACTTACGTATCGTAGCATCCGAGAAACCACGCATCGTAGAGAAGTATGTGAGACCAACACTACGCCCCTCATCCTCCGAGAACATGTAACGCTGGAAGTACTCCGCAGCCCACGAGTTGAGCATAAACATACTCTCGCGGTTATTGTTACGTTCTATATCCTCCTCTGTCATCGCCTCCTCGCGTACATCTATGCCATAGCGCTTTGCCAAAAGACGCAGCGCCTCGGGATATGTAGCACCTTCTGCCTCCATCACAAAACCGATGACATTACCACTCTTACCACAGCCGAAACACTTGTAGATACCGCGTGCTGGCGACACCTTAAATGAGGGTGTCTTCTCATTGTGAAAAGGACAGCACGCCTCATAGTTCACACCCTTACGTCGGAGTGTGACATAGTCACCAACAATATCTACGATATTGGCGGCAGCAAATATTCGGTCTATGGTTTCGCGATCAATCATCACGCAAAGATACAAAAGTTTCTTTTAAGAACAACACTCGACAGCCATATACTACAATAATCCCGCTTTATAGTATTTAACTATCTGCTCGAGCATTGCATCCTCACCATCAGGATCGTACTCAAGTTTGAGGTTATTACCAAATAGTTGCGCCAGCATCTGATAGAAACCAGCAGTGAATCCAGAACGGAAATCCTTGATTATTCTAAATACGGTATGGTGTGTCTCGCGGTCTATAAGTTTAAGTAGTATTTTACCTTCATAGCGCGTCATCTTCCACAGCATGGGCGATATCTCCTCCTTCAGTGCATCCTCTATAGTACGAGTATAGGCCTTACGATCCCTACGTTTCTCATACATGGCAAGTTCCTCATCCAGATTCTCCATACGCCTTGCCGCCTCCATAGCCAGCGGATATACCTTCTTCACGGCACGCACCATGCGTTCATACTCCTTCAAGTCTCGCATACGATGGAAGATATTAACATCGAGAATGGTGATATATAGTATTGAATCGCCCGTAGCATCAACACCCCTGCGTATGCTACGTATGCCACGATGCTGCCTATAACGCTGTGCATAAATAGGCTCATTGGCACTACCAACAACAAAAAGTAGCACAAGGATAAAAAATGATATCAGCCAGCATCGTTTCATAACACAAATATAACGAAAATATAGTTTGTAAAGTTGTCAATTAACCAATTTTTTGTTATCTTTGTATATATTATAACTAATTTTTTCAGATATGTTAGAGATTGGACTTAAGCACCAAAGCGTGATGCGCGTGATGGATGGTAACACAGCAGAGTTTATCGGCTCTGGCGATATGGCAGTACTTGCAACACCAGCAATGGTTGCCCTAATGGAGAATGCAGCGATGTTGGCTGTAGCGCTCAAGATTGAAGAGGGCGAGACCACAGTTGGTTCTATGATTTCAACATCACATCTCAAACCATCAAAAATTGGTAATACAATTAGTGCTATTGCCGAACTGACAGAGATTGATGGCCGTAAACTTACATTCAAGATTTCAGCATACGATGGCGACACACTCATCGGCGAGGGTGAGCACATCCGCTATATTGTGAACAGAGATAAGTTCTTGAGTAAGCTATAGATATAGATACAAAAAAAGCCGGTGTGTCCCCCATTGTCAAATCAATCAATACCCAAATGAAAGCCTCATCAACACAGATTGACCGACATACACACCGGCAAAATTCTATGGCGCAAAAGTAGACATTGTAGGTCTACCACACAATACACATTCTACCGAATGTATAACCAATATTACATATGCAGCCTCCATATGCATTTTTTAGCGGCTACATATGTATAAAACGGAGTGAGGCTATGGGAGAAAATAGAGATTATAACCACTTGCCCGACGTGGAGTCGTGCAATATGTTCCTTGGGGTCAAATCACAACATCCTTACGTCAACATCGTTGACTTTTCAAAGATCCCCAAGGGTAATTTAGTCCCTAACAAGATTGGTGTGTACGCCATAATGCTACATTGGTACGACAATGTAGTTGATGGAGAGCCATCAGCACACCTATACTTCCAGGCCCCATGCGAGAAACAACAACACAGTGGAAGCATCCTACAACCATATAATGGATGGTTACTCATATTTAGTCCTGAATTAGCCAAGAACACACTGTTATCAAGCAGACTACACGAGTACCCATTCTTCAGCAATCCACATAATAATATCATACATCTTCACTACGAGGAGATGGTTATGATACAAAATTGCATGCGCAGTATTCTTGAGGAGTTATCTAATAATAACGATAAATTCTCGGAAAGGATTCTTGCTGCTGGCATTGCCGTTATCCTAAACATCAGCATGCGATACTATGAACGAGAATATTGCAACGACAATATCTCACCAGCAAAAAAGATACTCCTACGCCTAAACCGACTGCTTAGCGACCATCTACTACACCCCACAAATAAGCATAAGACGATACCTACTGTAGCATCATGTGCCCACGAACTCAACCTATCGCCAAACTATCTCGGTGACGCGATACGAAAGAGTTGCAACATAACTGCACAGGAGTATATACGCAGCATTCTTATGCGTGAAGCAAAGCATCAACTTCAATATAGCCAATATACCATCTCGGAGATAGCCTATAACCTTGGTTTCAAGTACCCACATCACCTAACACGAGTATTCAAGAAGGAGACAGGAGAGACTCCCGTAGAGTTTCGTAAAAGAATACATAAGAGAGACAAATAGAGACTACAAAAAAAGAGAGATGAGACGGTACAGCAACCAATAAAGAGCTTGCAAAATTTTGCCATTTAAAAACTTTACACTATATTTGCAACCGCTTACGAGCAACGATTGAGCTATGGTGTAACGGTAACACAGCAGATTTTGGTTCTGTTATTCTGAGTTCGAATCTCGGTAGCTCAACCATAGACAAGGTTGTCCAAGAGTAAGAATTGGGCAACCTTTTTTCATAGCACTAACATTAAGAGACATATGGCATTTCCTATTGAGAATAAACTTGTTGTTGCGGTCTCTTCGTCAGCACTATTCGACCTTTCGGAGTCTGACAAGGTATATAACGAGAGAGGCCTTGAGGAGTATAGACTATACCAGGAGCAGAATATAGATATCCCTTTAGGCAAGGGTGTTGCATTCCCCTTTGTAAAGCGATTGTTAAGCCTAAACGAGCTGTTCCCCACCGAGCAACCTGTAGAGGTTGTTCTCCTCTCACGCAACTCCCCAGAGACAGGTCTTCGCGTATTCCGCACCATAAAGCATTATGGACTGGACATATCGCGTGCCTCATTCTTCTCTGGCGAGTCACCATACAAGTATCTCCCAGCCTTCAACGCCTCACTATTCCTCTCGGCATCAGAACGTGATGTCAAGCATGCGTGCGACGCAGGCTATGCCGCAGGTAGGGTTCTGGATAGCGTAGTCATGGATGACGCAACAGACAAGGAGCTACGTATAGCCTTCGACTTCGACGGCGTTATTGCCGACGACGACAGCGAGAAAATATTTCAGGAGCATGGCCTCAAAGCCTTTCACACACATGAGGCAACAACAAAGTCGCCACTCGACCCAGGCCCTCTTGCAGACCTGCTGATAAAGATATCGAACCTACAGAAGCTCGAGATGAAACGCATGGCCCAGGATGCTGAATACAATCGTAAGATAAAGATATCTATTGTTACAGCACGTAATGCCCCAGCACACGAACGTGTTGTTAACACACTCAAGAGCTGGGGTGTAGAGGTCACAGAGGCCTTCTTCCTCGGCGGCATATCGAAGGATAGAGTGCTCGAGATTATGCGTCCACACATCTTCTTTGATGACCAGATGCTACACCTTGACCACCTACGCAATGTACCAGCCGTACACATCCCTATGGGCATTGCTAACGAGTAGGCGGCACGCACACCTCCATCATCTAAAGCTGCTGACTGCATGGCGATAAAAATGGCCACGACAGGCGTCAAGCAGCCAGTCAAGGTAAAGTGGAGAGGACAACAACGACTAATATTGCATATTAGAGCATATGTCGTTTGTCCTTTCCACTTTTTTTTAGTATCTTTGTGCGATTGTAGCAATACTACCGACAAATAATTAAAAACAATATACTATGAACATTTCTTACAACTGGCTAAAGCGCTATCTCGATGCAGACATCACTCCCGAGCGCATGGCCGAGATACTCACAGAGCTTGGCCTTGAGGTCGAGGAGTTTGAGAAGATAGAGACCATCAAGGGTGGCCTTAAGGGTGTTGTTGTGGGCGAGGTTCTCACATGCGAGGATCATCCAGACTCTGACCACCTACACATCACCACCGTAGACGTAGGTGCCGAGGCACCTCTACAGATTGTATGTGGCGCAGCTAACTGCCGCAAGGGTCTTAAGGTTATGTGCGCAACAGTAGGTGCTGTGCTCTACCCTATCGACTCTGACGAGGAGTTCAAGATTAAGCGTAGCAAGATTCGTGGTGTCGAGTCACTCGGCATGCTCTGCGCAGAGGATGAGCTCGGCATAGGCCGCAACCATGAGGGCATCATGGAGCTTCCTGCAGATGCCGTAGTAGGCACACCCGCCAAGGAGTACCTCCACATCGCCGACGACTACCTCATCGGCATCGGCCTCACACCTAACCGCGTAGATGCAGCATCACACATAGGTGTCGCACGCGACCTTGCAGCATACCTCAAGAGCCGTGGCGAACGTGTAGAGTTTAAGCTTCCATCTGTTGATGGCTTCAAGGTTGACGACACATCACGCACCATTGAGGTGGAGGTTGTAAATGGCGAGGCAGCACCACGCTATGCTGGTATCACCGTTAGCGGCTGTAAGATTGCCCCATCACCCGAGTGGATGCAGAACGAGTTGCGTGCTGCGGGCATCAACCCAAAAAACAACCTCGTAGACATCACAAACTACGTACTCTTTGAGCTTGGCCAGCCACTTCACGCCTTCGACGCAGATAAGATTGAGGGCGGTAAGGTTGTAGTTCGTTCGGCTGTTGAGGGCGAGAAGTTCGTGACTCTCGATGGCGTAGAACGCAGACTCACAGCCAACGACCTGATGATATGCTCGGCAGAACGCCCAATGTGTATCGCAGGTGTATATGGAGGTCAGGACTCGGGCATCAGCGATGAGACTGTTAACGTCTTCATCGAGAGTGCATACTTCCACCCTGTATGGGTACGTAAGACAGCAAAGCGCTTCGGCCTCAATACCGACGCATCATTCCGTTTCGAACGAGGCATCGACCCTAACATCCAGGTATATGCCCTTAAGCGTGCAGCGATGCTCATGCAGGAGTTGGCTGGCGGTCGCATAACATCAGAGATTATCGACATCAACCCAACCCCAGCACAGCACTTCGAGTTTGACTTCTCTATAGAACGTGCTCGTAAGCTCATCGGCAAGGATATCGCAGAGGAGACCTTCATGACAATCCTCGAGGCGTTGGATGTTGAGGTACGTGGCCGCGAGGGCGATGTCCTCAAGGTTGCAGTGCCACCATATCGTGTAGACGTGCAGCGCGAGGCCGACCTCATCGAGGATGTATTGCGCGTATATGGCTATAACAACATCGAGATTTCAGACCATGTTAACTCGACACTATCGTATGCTCCAAAGCCAGATAAGGCTCGTCTGCAGAACGTAGCATCCGACTACCTCTCGGCAAATGGTTATACAGAGATTATGTCTAACTCGCTTACCAAGGCGTCATACTACGAGACAAGCACATCATACCCCGTAGACCGCTGCGTTAAGATCCTCAACCCACTATCACAGGACCTCAACGTTATGCGCCAGACACTTATGTTCAATGCACTCGAGGCTGTTGAGTTGAACGTGAATCGTCGTAACGCAAACCTCAAGATGTATGAGGTGGGTAACTGCTACGCCTTTGCTGCAGAGAAGGCCGCAGAGGAGAATACCCTTGCGAAGTATGAGGAGAGCTACCGCATAGGTATCACCGTTACAGGTCTCGCAACACAGCTATCATGGAACAGCAAGGCCGAGGGCTCATCATTCTTCACACTCCGCGCCATGGTCGAGAAGCTCCTCAAGCGCTTCGGCATCGACATCTACACCTTGCAGTGCGAGAGCCTCGACTGCGACCTCTATGCTGATGCTATTGTATTTAAGCAGGGTCCAAAGGAGGTGTTGCGCATGGGTGTTGTTCATCCTGTGGTACGTAAGAAGTTCGACATCAAGCAGGAGGTATACTTCGCCGAGATAGACTTTGACCAGCTCATCAAGATGACCAAGAAGGCAAAGGTACAGTTCAAGGAGCTCTCAAAGTTCCCAGAGGTTAAGCGCGACCTGGCACTCCTCGTCGACAAGAGTGTATCATTCTCGCAGCTCCGTTCTATAGCATTCGCTACAGAGAAGAAGCTCCTTAAGTCAGTATCGTTGTTCGACGTATACGAGGGTGACAAGCTTCCTGCAGGCAAGAAGTCATACGCCTTAAGCTTCATCCTCGAGGATAAGAACCAGACCCTTACCGACAAGCAGATTGAGCGCACCATGGCAACTCTTCAGGCTCAGCTCGAGCAGAAGACCGGCGCAGAAATAAGAAAGTAGGATCTGTAGATGCTCAATGGAGGTCATAACTAAACCCTAAACGGAAGCGCAAAGGTAATAATGCCTTGAAAGTAAAGTCCGCAATGTAGCATCCTTTAAGATGCTGTACAAATAAACAATGGTGGCGTATGTGCGAACTATAAGGTTCACTACATACGCCACTACTGCATTATCGTCTGTAAGATTGAGGAGATAGCAGATAAACTGGGGGTCAAGTTTTCAGACCTGGTGACAGATACAGATGCAGAACCTCAACCAGTTGTTAGCGGTTACATTGAGTTCGCCGGGGAAATTGTGAGGATTAGCTCGGTAGAGGATATTGATAGGGTGTTGGAGAGGTTAAGAGGATAATAAAAACAAAACACCCACGAACTTAATTGCTCGTGGGTGAAATCTGCCTATAGGTATTATTGCCCTCCCCAGTCAACTATGTCTTTGGGAAGTATAATATCTTTAGTTTCTTTATTCTTGCCCTCTTCTGTTTTAGTTGTCTTAGTTGGGCTTTCTTGAGTCGCTATTCTCTTTGCATAGTTATATCGCACCTTATGACATTTTGCTTTATAGGCCTTTCTTCGAAGATATTCCCACGTATAAGCTCCAATTGTAATAAACAATGAAAACATCGACACTAATAACAAACCATAGCATAAATAATGCAAGCAACATATATTATACTTGTAGGCAAAAAATACACCAAGATATGACAATATAAAGCATATCAAATTCTGATTGAAATACTTTCCATTGAATATAGAAAATAAGCTACTATCCATAGTAATACATATTAAAAGTTATACCCAAATATTTTACCGGAATAGTCCCACCAATAACTTGCCGACTTATACGCCTCGACCGATTCTGTTGGAACATAAATCTTGCGCCCCGAAGCGTTGTTGTCGAACATCGCTAAACCTCCTCTTGGCGGAGTTGTTGGCTTGCAATAAACCTCTTTCAGCGAGTCGCAAAACCCGAATGCCACATTTCCAATCTCAGTCACGCCATTGCCAATAGTAACACTTGTCAGCGAGTCGCAATTATAGAATGCAAAATTTCCAATCTCAGTAACGCTATCGGGAATGGTAACACTTGTCAGCGAGTCGCAATACTCGAATACACTATCACCAATCGAAGTAACGCTATTAGGAATTGTGATACTTGTCAGCGAGGTGCATTCACGGAATGCACTATCACCAATCGAAGTAACGCTGTCGGGAATAGTAACACTTGTCAGCGAGTTGCATTCAAAGAATGCATAATCTCCAATCGAAGTAACACCATTGCCGATTGTAACACTTGTCAGCGAGGTGCATCCACCGAATGCACTATCACCAATCTCAGTAACACCATCGCCTATAGTAACACTTGTCAGCGAGTTGCATCCATAGAATGCCCTATAACCAATCGAAGTAACACCATTGCCGATTGTAACACTTGTCAGCGAGGTGCATCCACCGAATGCACTATCACCAATCTCAGTAACACCATCGCCTATAGTAACACTTGTCAGCGAGTTGCATCCA
>JAGCMF010000005.1 GCA_017646625.1 Alistipes sp.
CCACTCCCAAAGGAGTGGCCACTACCATATTCTCGCATTGGAGATTATTACTTCTGCATAACACCGTTTGATGGATCACCCACAACCATATTCTTGTCAATGCGAAGTGTAACGTTGCTGTCAACCTCGATAAGGAGTGATGTCTCCTGCACCTCCTTAACAACGCCATAGATACCACCAGCAGTGATAATCTTATCACCCTTCTTGATACCCTTACGGAAGTTCTCCATCTGCTTACGACGCTTTGACTCTGGACGCCACATGAAGAAGTACATGATAGCGATCATGGCGATGATCATTACCCAGAATGTCCAACCAGAACCAGCTGGCTGCTGCGCTGCTGTCTCTGCAGTAATCTCCGCTGAAGCATCAGCCTCTACATCCGCAGGAACCTCTACGATTGTCTGCTCTACAGTTACACCACCCTCAACTACGGGAGCTGTAGCCTCTACAACCTCACCGTCAATAAAAAGCAAATTCATAATTTTCTCTATTTTTAATTGTTTATATTTTCTGTTTGTCTCTGTGTCAACGCAAATATAATTAATAATATTGTGCCGACAAAATTTATAGCCTTATAGAGCAGTTTATTGCACCTCTGCAGCAATCCACAACACTATGGATGCCTCCTCGCGCGATGTGGTGATGGTCATATAGTTTCCTACAGAGCCCCACTCGCCACGCGAATCAAACATAAGGCTGATGTCGATGCTCTCACCCACAGCGATAGGCTCACGGCTATACTCGAGCCACATACATCTACACTGCGTAGTGTTATCTAAAAGTACAAGTGGGGTAGTACCGACATTCACAATACGGATATTCTTCACCGTGGTTGTCCCATATGCTACACTATCGAAGTCCACGAGCACCTCACACATACCATCTGCCACCTCTGCGACAATACCCGAATACTCCTCCATCTGCTGTGCTGCCTGCTCCTCACCTCGACGTCTATTATCAGACTCGGAGTCAACGATACGCAAAACGAGTGCCAACGTCGCTACAAGCAACACAAGGGCTATGATGATTATCCAGCGGCGTCTCATGGCATGTTATTAGAGCAAGCCGCGACCACTCTTGTTGATACGGCCACTCTCCTTGAACTCTGCAACAATCTTATCGAGCACGCCATTAACGAATGTGCTACTTGTGGGTGACGAGTAGTACTTCGCAATATCAATCCACTCATCGAGAGTAACCTTAACGGGTATAGACTCGAAGTATGTGAGTTCGGCAATGGCGATAGAGATGATAAGGCTATCCATGAATACCACGCGTTCAACATCCCAATTCTTTGAGTAGCGATCAACGATATTCTGGCTATCCTCATAGTCCACAAGGGTCTTCACGAGGAGTGTGCGTGCGAAGTCCAAGTCCTCGTCACTCTTGAACTTTGGCAACACCTTAAGCTCGGTGTGGCTACGCTTTGCGTTCTGCACGGTGCGCACAGCCATAAGAAGTGCAAAACCATAGTCATCAGTCCATAGCAACGACATCTCGTTGATGATATCAGCGAGTGCCTCATCCTCCTCGAGCCATGTGAAAAACTCCTCAACGAAGCGACGGTCATCAGTAAATGTGGCTACTGGAGCTGCCATATACGACTTATAGAAGTCGGCCTCCACCATACGGTTATAGACATCCTTAACAGCATCAGGATACTTCGACCACGACAGCTTGCGTGATGCGAGCACATCGTTTACCGAGTCGCTATTAGCGATAAGTGTAATAACAGCGTTATCCACGAAGCGGCGGTTAGGATTCAAATCCTCATATGTGGGGAGTTTCTTCTGTTTTGCTATCTCCTGGCGTAACTCGGCATAGTGTGCCACCTCCACAACCAGTGACATCATCTGGAAGTATAGGTCGTATGCTTTGTCGATAGATTCAATGAGATTCTTCTCCGAGGCCTTAAGGTTATCGGAGCCAGACTTAAGATGTGCGTAAAGGGCCTTTGCGACCTTTACTCGGAGCAATCTTCTACTCAACATAGTTTAATGAACTGAATAGGTTAATGCAAAAATGCGTGGCAAAGATACAAAAAAATTTCTATCTTTGCATTAGCGATGGTGCTAATAACATTAAAAAATGAAATAATATGAATCCTTTTATTTATAACATCCCCACAAAGGTATACTTTGGCGAGAATCAGCTACACAACCTCGGCAAGGAGCTATCGAAGTTCGGCAAGCGCGTGCTGCTCACATATGGTGGCGGCTCAATAAAGCGTATAGGTCTTTACGACAGAGTAATAGAGGAGCTACGCAATGCCAACATGGAGGTGTTTGAGGTTTCGGGCATTGAGCCAAATCCTCGCATAGAGTCCGTACGCAAGGGTGCACAGTTATGCAAGGAGAAGAATATAGATGTACTCCTTGCCGTGGGTGGTGGTTCGACTATCGACGCCACAAAGTTTATGGCTGCAGGAGCTTGTGTAGATCACGACCCATGGGAGTTCTTTGGCGCCGATGCAAAACCTTTAGAGAGAGCATTACCCATAGTTACCATCCTAACACTTGCTGCCACAGGCTCGGAGATGGATACCGCTGCCGTCATCTCCAATCTCGAAACGGGCGATAAGCTGGGTCGTCTTGCCCCAGCACTGCTTCCCAAGGTATCATTCCTTGACCCTACACTAACATACTCTGTGAGCAAGTTCCAGACAGCATGTGGTGCTGCCGACATAATGTCACACATCATTGAGGTATACTTCAACACACAGCAGGACCTCTTCATGCTCGACTGCTTCATGGAGGGCATGCTTAAGACTATTGTTAAGTATGCACCCGTAGCACTTGCCGAGCCCGAGAATTACGAGGCTCGCGCAAACCTAATGTGGACATCGTCATGGGCGATAAATGGTTTCATCAATGGCGGTAAGCGCAAGGCGTGGAGCTGCCACCCTATGGAGCATGAGCTATCTGCCGTATACGACATAACACACGGTCTCGGCCTCGCCATACTCACGCCACGATGGATGGAGTACTGCCTCGATGAGAGCAACGTAGATAAGTATGTAAGCTATGGTGTTAATGTCTTTGGCATTGACGCTTCACTCGACAAGATGGTCATAGCACGTGAGAGCATACGTCTAACAGCAGAGTTCCTCTTCGACACCCTCGGCCTGCAGCGCACATTCACAGAGGTAGGCATCAAGCGTGAGGACTTCGAGCTCATGGCACGCAAGGCATGCCGCTATGGCGACATCAAGGGCTTCAAGACTCTCACGCAAAAGGATGTTGAAAACATCTTCGAGATGTGTCTTTAGAATACCTTATATATTATAAGATGAGAGTGAATAAAAAGTCTATTTTGTCGTTACGCTTGCCCTCAAAATGCTCATTTACGATCAGTAAACTCCGCTTTTTCGGGCTTCGCAAGCCTAAAACTACATCTTTTTATTCACTCTCTTAAGTGATGGGAGGGGCTGGCTATGTTACTTTTTAGTCAGCCTCATCTATTTATCTATGACCGCTACTCCACATCAAGGGTAATTGTATATGTAGAGTTTGGCTCGAACTCGGCATTACGCACAAGTATAAAGTTCTCGTCGAGCACCACGTCCCAAGACTGTCCCTCGGCAAGACGAGGATTCTTAAGACGTGAGGGGAAGAAGTAGTTGAATGGCAAGTCGAGGACATGCTCCTGCTTAAACTTATCACCACGCATACGTTCTAACGAGAAACCCTCCTTGGTGACAATAGTGATTATACACTCTCCATCCTCTACAGTCATAGAGACATCATAGTCACACTCCGCAGCTACAGGCTGCAACATTACACTCCACTTTGGGTCGCCATAGTATGCCAACACATCTCTATCGTGCCAGAAGCCAACCATATCCCAATCCGTAGGATTATCCAAGTCAACCTCGCGACCAAGCTCTGCAGATAGAGCCTCCGCAGCATTTGTCAACTCATCATAGAACTTACCCTCATAGTTGTAACTCTCATTGAGCAGACCAGGAGTCCACACGCTGTGCTGGTGCAAGAGATCCTGCTGGTTCATATATACAGCCTCGGCAAGAGTGTAACGATCAGGCGACGTAACCCAATACTTGAGTGCTCCCCAACCGCTACGACCATGCCATGTGGTGACTACATAGCCAATCATTGTTGCTGCATTCGAGCCATTCATCCACGCCACAGCCATGCTCTCTCGCGTATTGTTAACATCACCGATAAGACAGTTACCAACAGCTGCATACACACGACGTTTACCCGACTCTTCAATATCATACTCCTCCTCGGTAAAGATATTTTGAGCATATAGCTTACCATCACGAGGGCGCAAATGTCCCAACGAGTATGGCATCTCAAGATTACACTGTGTGGCGTGCGCTGCGGTGACAATAAGGTCTGGATCATACTCCTCATATAGGCGAGTAAATGTTCCGAGCACCTCCTCTGGAGCAACCATGCCTGTCACAATATCACCATCACGTCCCTGCTTATATCCCCACAAGCCCCTTGTGTGATCATCTACCCACGCATAGTTATCAAACCACTTTGCCGAGTTTAGCTCCATGATTGTTGCAACAGCATCCTTGACAACGAGTGGCTCGGCACTATTCTCCACCATGCGCATTGCTGCTGCAGCATCATAGCCCGTGATGATACCCCACAGGAAGTCGCCATAGATATCTTCATCCATCTCGCGACATACGTGGTGCAGGTCTATGACATAGTCTCTACCTATATTCTCGGGCATATCAACGACAGCAACATAGCGAGGATAGGCCTCACGGATGGCATCAAGAGCCTCACGAGGTAGACTCGTAAAGGTTACGATGTCGGCATTGTGTCGTGCAGCAAGCGTCTCTGCCACAGCACTCCACTCATCATCTGCCATTACAGCATCCGAGGCAACAACAAGGTAGTCGCCATCAACCACTACATCTGCTTTACCATCACACGACACAAGCGTCATAATCGCAAGCAAAGCGATCAAAAGCCCATTTATAAGTCTCATATGCTACCTGCTGATAAGTGAACGTATATTCTCAATGAGCATGCTCACGGCAACAGAGTTGAAGCCACCCTCTGGAATGATGACATCTGCATACTTCTTCGATGGCTCAACAAACTCCTCATGCATAGGCTTCACGGTTGTAGTATACTGATCTATTACCGACTGCATAGTACGACCTCTTTCACATACATCGCGTAATATGCGACGCGCAAGACGTACATCGGCATCTGTATCTACAAACACCTTTATATCCATAAGGTCACGCAACTCCTTATTCTCGAAGATAAGGATGCCGTCGACGATAATAACCTTCGATGGCATAACGGCAACACTCTCATCCGTGCGATTATGCTCAACGAATGAGTACACTGGGTGCTTGATAGGCACATTAGACTTCAGCGTACGTATATGCTCGACAAGCATATCTGTATCGAAGGCAGCGGGATGGTCGTAGTTAAGCTTCGTGCGCTGCTCATATGTAAGTTCAGGATGCGCCTTATAGTAGAAGTCGTGGCATAGCGTCGCCACATCATCATCACGAAATGCCTCCTGCAGACGCTTCACAAGAGTAGATTTTCCAGAGCCTGTACCTCCAGCAACACCTATTACTGTAACATTCATAGCTATATAACTTTTAAAGTAAGGGGTCACACCAACGGCGCAACCCCCAAATTACTATTTAAGCATCGATATTTGCGTAGTGTGCATTCTTCTCGATAAACTCGCGTCGGGGTGGCACCTCATCGCCCATGAGCATTGAGAATATATGATCCGCCTCGGCAGCATTCTCAACGGTAACCTGACGCAAGATACGTGTCTCGGGATTCATTGTAGTATCCCACAACTGCTGCGCGTTCATCTCACCAAGACCTTTGTATCTCTGAATGTGGATACCCTTTGAACCAAACTCCGCAGCTATATCATCACGTTCCTTATCTGTCCAGCAGTAGCGTTCCTGCTTACCCTTCTTAACAAGGTAGAGAGGTGGGGTAGCGATATATATATGACCATTCTCGATAAGAGCCTTCATCTTGCGGAAGAAGAATGTGAGCATGAGTGTCGCGATGTGTGATCCGTCGACATCGGCATCGGTCATGATGATAATCTTGTCGTAACGCAACTTTTCGAGGTTGAGAGCCTTGCTATCCTCGGCAGTACCGATTGACACTCCCAAGGCAGTAAACATATTCTTAATCTCCTCATTCTCCCACATACGGTGCTCCTGCGCCTTCTCAACATTAAGAATCTTACCACGAAGAGGCATGATGGCCTGGAAGTTTCTATCGCGGCCCTGCTTTGCAGTACCACCCGCAGAGTCACCCTCGACGAAGAAGATCTCGGCGATAGAACGATCACGGCTTGAGCAGTCGGCAAGCTTACCAGGAAGGCCTGCTCCCGATAGAACTGTCTTACGCTGCACAGCCTCACGAGCATTACGCGCAGCATGGCGAGCCTGGGCTGCAAGGATGACCTTCTGCACGATAGCCTTCGCATCCTTTGGATTCTCCTCGAGGTAGTTGCTCAACGCCGCAGACATAGCGCGGTTTACGGCACCAGCAATCTCATCGTTACCAAGCTTGGTCTTTGTCTGACCCTCGAACTGTGGCTCTGCGACCTTCACAGATACTACAGCTGTAAGGCCCTCGCGGAAGTCATCACCCGAGATATCAAACTTCAACTTTGCAAGCATACCGCTATCCTCGGCATACTTCTTCAACGTACGAGTAAGTGCAGAACGGAAACCTGTGAGGTGAGTACCACCCTCGATAGTGTTGATGTTATTTACATATGAGTGCACATTCTCCGAGTATGAGTCGTTGTACTGCATAGCAACCTCCACCGGAACACCACTCTCCTCTGTATCGAGATAGATGATGTTCTCGATGATCTTCTGACCACGTGTAGCGTCGAGGTACTCAACGAACTCCGAGAGACCATGCTCCGAGTAGAAGTGATCAGAGAGTGAATTACCCTCCTCATCCTTCACACGATGGTCGGTAAGCGTCAGGTGAATACCCTTATTAAGGAATGCAAGCTCACGAAGACGGTTAGCCAAGATAGCATACTTGTACTCTGTTGTAAGCGAGAAGATCTCTGCATCTGGCTTAAATGTGATTGTAGTACCACGATCCTCACACTCACCAACAACCTCCACCTGTGATGTAGGAGCACCCTTTGAGTATGTCTGCTTGTAGATCTTACCACCACGGTGAATTTCAGCTACAAGGAGTGTAGAGAGGGCGTTAACACATGATACACCCACGCCATGAAGACCACCAGACACCTTGTAACTACCCTTATCGAACTTACCACCTGCATGGAGAACTGTGAGCACAACCTCAAGAGCCGACTTACCCTCCTTCTCATGCCAGTCGGTTGGGATACCACGACCGTTATCCTTAACCGAAATTGAGTTATCCTCATTGATGGTAACATAGATATCGCTACAGTAGCCCGCCAAGGCCTCATCGATAGAGTTATCTACAACCTCATATACAAGGTGGTGAAGACCCTTCTCGCCGATATCGCCGATATACATTGCGGGGCGCTTACGCACGGCCTCCAAACCCTCGAGGACTTGGATATTCGACGCCGAATACTCCTCCTCATGTTTCATCACTTTCTCCTGTTCAGTACTCATATGATAGTTTATTTTATATTTTCAATATAAAGTGTCGCTTCAAAACGCACAAAGATACAAATAATAAACGAAAATTCAAAGCATACTACACCGAAATTAACCACCATAGATGACTCTAAATATCAAATCGCATCATAAAATCGCTATATGCAGCATAAAACAGAGCATAAAACACAAAAAAATGGGCCATCCAACATCGTTGAACAGCCCATTAGATAAAAGTTGCATAGACCAAGCGCCTATCGACCTGACTCGGCAATCTTCTGACGAATATTTCTATTGAGATCCTCCGACTGAAGCAACTCCTCAAGCGTCATATGCATACGATAGCGCCAGTAGTGACGCGAGTTAGCAGGCACATTGATACGTTCTTCATGCGGATTCTCACGACGCAAAGCTCCATCCATCGCTACCCAATCCTGCCATGGCAACACGGTAAGCATCGCTGGAGACTTGAGGTGCATGGCAACAACCTGCTCGCAGACCCATGGTTCGCAGAAGTATGGAGCCTCGCCCCAAGCCTCCAACACATGGTTATAGAAGCGCTGAGTAACACCTCTATCCTCCTCCCACCATGCACGCAATGGATTCATATCGTGAGTGCTGGTAGTACAGATTGAGAGATAAGGGTAGTGGTATGTTGACCCAAACTCCACCTTTGGATCTTTAGGCATACGCTGAATCTCCAACGATAGAATTTGCTCACCAGACATTACAGATGGAACACAGTCGGGAATCATACCCAAGTCCTCACCACAAACAAGCATACCTGTAGCCTCTGTCAATGGTGGCAACTTCTTGAGAGCCTCCCACTTCCAGAAGTCGTTGTGACGACGGTAGAAGAAGTCGTTATATAGTCTATCATAAGCCTCCTTCTGGTCGTCAGCAAGCCAACGATAGCAGTCGGTAGATTGTGCAGAGATACGTGGATGGAACTTACCCTTCTGCAACTTATCCTCCACGAAGAGCACATTGTCAGTCTCGGCAATATTACCCACGTGCCAACCCTCGAAGCGGAAGCCATAAGAGGCTATCTCATCATGGCTGTAGGGTAGTGCAGGGTTAAAGCGACCAAGAAGTGCATTTACTGCATCGAGAGGAATCTCCCATATGCGGAAGAAGCCCAAGATGTGGTCGATACGATATGCATCGAAGTACTCGGCCATCTTCACAAAGCGCGCCTTCCACCATGCATAACCATCCTCGGCCATCTTTGCCCAGTTATACGTTGGGAAGCCCCAGTTCTGACCCATAACAGAGAAGTCATCGGGTGGAGCACCTGCAGATGAGTCCATATTGAAGAGCTCGGGATATGCCCATGCATCAACACTTGTACGCGAGATACCAATTGGGATATCACCCTTGAGAACAACACCCCTTGAGTGCGCATAGTCACGCACCTCACGGAGCTGCTTTGCAAGGTGATACTGAACGAAGTAGTGATAAGCTACAGCATCACTGTGCTCCTTCTCATACTTTGCAACCTTCGCCTTTGTATACTTCGCCATGCCGCCCCACTGTGCAAAGTCGGGAGTGTTATGCTCATCGCGAAGTGCCGAGAAGACTGCATAAGGACGCAACCACTCCTCATTTGCAGCGAGGAACGCCTTAAACTCCTTCGACGCGAGAGTCTTCTTACCATCCTGCTCGAAGATAAGGTGCAAGTACTCACTCTTGGCATTATTAACACGTTCGTAGTCTACCATAGGCAAGCTGTTGAGTTCCTTACCAAGAGCCTCAAAGCGTGCCGCAGCCTTCTTATCCTTGAGCTCGCCAACAGCCGGGAGATGCAAGAATTGAGGATGCAAAGCGAATGTAGAGTTAGCATTGTATGGGTACGAATCCTGCCATGTGCCAGTCATCGTAGTATCGTTAATAGGCAATATCTGAATTATAGACTGACCCGTAGCAGCTGCCCAGTCAACCATCAAGCGGATATCATTGAACTCGCCAACACCAAAGCTCGACTCCGAACGCAACGAGAATACTGGTATAGCAACGCCCGCGCCACGCCATGGTGCCATATCGAAGTGAGGACGCAAGCCCTCCACTACGATAGCCTCACCCTCTGTGACACCCTCACTGAAGTAGTAGTTCTCACCAGACTGCCATGCAACGACATCGCCCGATGCGCTATCCACAATAACAAACTTATAGGCAAAGCTCTCCTTCTGCGCCTTGATACGAGCACTCCAGATAGGTGCCTGGGCATCATTGAGCACCACACCCTTGCGAACATCCCAGTTACCCAATGCCTTGCAGCTACCTACAACAACGACGTGCTGTGTAGAACGCACAACGGCTATATCAGCGCGCAACGTGATATATCCCTCTGCAACACCCTGTGCCTTCTTGCGCTTTGGGCGAGCAAAAACACCATCTACAAACATCGACGAGTGGAACGAACGGTCAAACGGCATCTCGTACCACTTATCGAGTATACGCACCACCTCAGCCTTCTTATCCAGAGGCAAAACATGCTTACCTCCCCACTCCTTACGTATCACCTCGCTACCATAACGCACCTCATAGCGGTACACCACCTCCGTAGCAGAGGCGAGCTTAAGCGACACCTCCCAGCGACCATCGCTGACATACTGCATAGGATATGCACGTTCCTTGTCGCCACCTACAACAACATATAGCTCTTGGCCATATGAAGTCTGATAATCGAGTCTTAAGTTTAGTATCATACCAATTATATAATTTAATGTCTATTACTCTACAACAACATCTCACGCAATCGAGCACAACTATCTTCGGGATTGTGATGATCAAAGTCAAAACCCCGCCACCCACATGCACGTGCTGCCTCCGTGTTCTTGGGACGGTCATCAACAAATAGCGTCTCCGCAGGATTGAGACCATAGCGCGACTCGAGGCGTCTATATATCTCCGCATCGGGTTTTACAACATGCTCGACACACGACACCACCTCGCCATCAAAATGCCTATACACCTCCTTCTGGCGCAAGAATTCAATGAACTCAAGCGACATATTAGACAACACATAAAGTTTATAGTTAGCCGCCTTTAGCTCTGCAATAAGGCTCTTTGTCGCAGGAATCTCCTCCTGCATGAGTATCGAGTGTTTAAGGTTCTTCTCTGCAAGTTCACGATCGCAAGCGTTGTACGCCGCAAGAGCCTCAATAGTCTCATCATACGACACCACACCACGGTCATACTCCTCCCAAAAATGTGGCATCTCGGGAAGGTTTATATAGGAGAAGAATTTAATAAATTCGGGTTCAAATTTTCTGGGGTCACGTGCAAAGACAACCCCACCAAGGTCAAAAACTACATTTTTAATCTTTTCCATAGTCACAAATGTAGTAATTTTGACCGAATAATGCAAGTTACGCGCATATTTTTGCGATGAATGGTAGAATAGTGGGGATGAGTGGATAGGTCAAGTAATCATAGATTAAAATACTCAAGCCGCCATAAACACTACAATAATAGAGAGACAACACACGCCATCATGTAACCCTACAATTTAGTCTCTATTTATTATATTTTTCAAATAAATGTTGTATCTTTGTTGCGGTTATTAATGTTCAGAAAAGATAGAGGCGTCACAGTGTTAACCGCAACGCCAGACTGTGACTCCGAAAGGATTCGAACCTTCATCGTAAGAACCGGAATCTTAAATTCTATCCATTGAACTACGGAGCCATGGCGCAAAGATAAGATAAATTTTACAATTATCAGCACCAAGCATAGTAAACGACCGCAACAACACAATTTAGAACGACATGACAAATCGCCATAATAATTGGGAACGTATATTGAGGATTCTCGCCCATGTCGGCATGAATACAAACCTCTTTGCCGCGCACCTCGGTCTGGGCAGAGCAGAGAACCTATACCACATACGCAAGGGCAACTATGGCATCTCGCACGACCTGGCAGATAGAATCATCAGCAGCGACCCTAATATAGATCGCACATGGCTACTATCGGGCGTGGGCAACATGCTCAAGTCGGACCCTGTACAGCAGGAGACGGTGCCATTCTATAGAGATGAGGCGGAGGTAGCACTCCTCGACCTCGAAAGTAAGAGTCCCCACACACAATATACACTACCATACGCCACCGGCGCTGATGCAGTGTTACGATCTCACTCACCCGCGATGAACGACACATTAAGTGTTGCCCACGACCTATTCCTCAAGAGAATAGCACCAGAAGATATTGTGCAGGGCAACGAGTACACACTGCTTGTTGGCGATGAGGTTATTTGGCGCAGAGTGCGCTATGTAGCACGCGATAAGAATAAGTTGCGTCTTGTGGCACACAACCGCGAGGACTTCCCAGATATCTTCATCGATCGCACAGACATCAAGCGAGCATGGCGCGTGATAGCACGCCTCGCCATATTGGAGAGTTAACACGATAAAAAAGTATCAAAATGAATATCTTATCAATAGTTTGGAATTGGGACCCAACATTTATCATGCTGGGCAACCTCGATATACGATGGTATGGACTCATGTGGGCGCTTGCCATACTCGCAGCAGAACGTATATGTCACCTAACCTTCCGCCACGAAGGCCTACCACCACGCACCCTTGAGTCGGCCTTCATCTGGATTGTGCTCGGCACCTTTGTGGGTGCACGCGTTGGCCACTGCATCTTCTACGAGCCAGAGACATACCTCCCCGAGCCTTGGCGCATAATAACCGACATACGCGACGGTGGCATGGCTAGCCATGGTGCCACAATAGGCATCTTACTGGGCATATGGATCTTCGTACGCCGCAACCACCTACCATTTATTTGGGGTCTCGACCGCATTGCTATCGTAGCACCATTGAGTGGCGCCATAATACGCCTCGGAAACCTCTTCAACTCCGAGATTGTTGGCTACACCACAGATGTACCATGGGGCTTTAAGTTCGTATACCATGATGCACGTAGAGCATGGATAGAGTTTAATGGCGACGTGCCAGCAGAGATCATAGCCGACATCCCTGCCCGACACCCAGCACAGCTCTACGAATCACTATGCTACTTCCTGACTTTCGGAATAATACTGTGGCTGTACTACCGTAAAGATTTAGGTCGTCGCCGCCCAGGATTCCTATTTGGCGTAGCCATGATTGGCATCTTCCTCACACGCTTCTTCATCGAATTCCTCAAGGAACGACAGGTAGACTTTGAGGAGGGCATGACACTCGATATGGGACAGCTATTGAGCATTCCTTTCATCCTCATTGGTGTATATATGATATATAGATCGCTTCGCAAGCCTGCTGTTGCCGACATAAACGCTGTTGTTGACCACGCTAATAGAGAGTATGCACGCGAAGATAAGAAGCGTGGCAAAAAGAGCAAGAAGTAAAGGTTATGGTAAACGAAGTTAATAAGATAATACACAACACTATATTGGATCAAGGAGGAGTATCCCTCCCGGGTATAGGCACAATATATGTAACCCGCAAGCCAGCAACAAAGATATCGAGTAAAAGTATCTCGGCACCACGCCTAACATTAGCTCTATCGCCAGATAAGAGGAGCATATCCATTGTTGACGCCATAGCCAACATCGCACAGATAGAGATAACACAGGCGGAGGATATATATAGACGTTGGTTAAACAAGGTTAGACAAGATGATGGCAGCATCTCAATATTCGAGGTGTGCAGCATCAACAATAGCCATATCGTCATAGACCCACTTTTTAGCAGCAAGCTAAATCCAAGCAGTAACAACGAAATAGAGATATCATGCCGAAGTCATACATATCGTAACATCAGCATAATACTCGCAGTAATTGCAGTTGCATTTGCCGCGGCTTACTGGCTATATTCCAACACGCTAAAAGAGACCACATCTAACGAAGTTCAAGTTGAAATATCCACAGAAGCCATCACGGATAACAACATTGATGAAATAGAGATTATTTTAGATGATAATCAAGATGTTACAACGGATGATATCACAGAAGAGATAGCTGATGATGAGATAGTCGTTGAGGAGCAGGGTAGCACTACCGACATGATAGAGAGTGTCACAATTGACGACTGGAGACAGCGCGACGATATACGCCACTGGGTAGTTGTTGGCAGTTACTCTTCAGAGGAGAATGTCGCGCGCGCCATCACTGACCTCGAGGCAAAGAATCCAGATATTATGTTTGCCACCTTCCAGCTTGGCAGCATGTATGCTGTCGCTGCATTTGGTAGTAGCGAATATGCTGATTGCGAATCATTTAAACAAGAGCATATGAAGCAGTTTAAACAGTCATGGATTCACACGCCACGCAAATATAAGAAGTAGGGTATATATGGTTGCATCGTACCTTATACGCATTATCGACTGGCTATATATCAAGCCCGTATCGCGCCTAATATCGCGCGATACGTTTGGCTATGGCATCTGCGGTGCAGCTAATATGGCCCTCGACACGCTGTGGTACTTTATAATATACAACTACATTGTTGCTCACCGATTTATAGATCTTGACTTCATTGTTATTTCACCTCATATAGCGACTCTTATTGTAGTCTTTCCAATAACCTTCTTTACCGGATTCTGGCTAAATAGATATGTGGCATTCCGCGTCACACACCTCGCCTCACGCAAGCAGCTTATACGCTACCTGCTATCTGTCGCCGGGTCACTTGCCATCAATTATGCCTGTATGAAACTCTTTGTTGAGGTGTTTAACATATGGCCAACACCCTCAAAGATGCTTACGACAGCCATCTGTGTTGCATATAGCTACGTTGCCGCACGCTTCTTCACATTCCGCAAATCCTAACTCGGCATCAACTGCATCGTATTGCACACATATCCTATAAAGACACTCCAATCATGTCGTGTTGAATATATCCATATAATTAATATAGATTCAAGAGTCTATCGAAGATTATCCTCATAGAGCCATCACAATATAAATCAAACTAGGGTAAATATTCAAAAATAATACAATATAAATTAATTTATATAATGCATGATAAATCATCATATATCAACACATAAACCCACGTGATTTAACATAATGTAAATTATACGACATATAGACAACGTATGCTGAATATTAAGAGGTTACGCTATACGCGAGGAGGCAAAATGTCAAAGAACGTTATGTTAAATTAGTGTCTGTTTAAAAAACGAATGATAGCACGAATAAGAGGTATAGATACTATCATAGATATAATAAATAAGACAAGAGCAACAGATGAAATAATAATATGCAACATAATAAAATATGTTTTACACTACAAAGGTATAAATGTTTTTTTTAATTATGCAACTATTCATTCAGCTGAACCAGCACCCCACAATAGAGATAATTGACCACTACCTGAACGTGTCTCGAGAATAGCGCGTTCATGCTTACGTGACGCAGTTATAATATTATAGTAAATTATGCGACAAATAGACAGCAGGTGCAGAATATTAAGAGGTTATGAAATGCGTTAGAGGCAAAATGTCCATGAACTATTATGTTAATTAAAACAAATCTTTGAGAAAATTTTTAAGCTCTTCTCTGAAGACGATAACAAGAATTATAACAATAATAGAAACCATAATAAATAATTTACGATACAAATATAATTATTCTCTTGTAAAACTCCAAACAAAATGGTTAAGTATACCAGCAAGGCTTAAAAAAAAGTAACTCAAGGTTAGAAGTTAAGGAGGCGGTATTTCTGTCTGGTATCCGCCATGGAGATAAGCTCCTCGAAATGCCACCACTCAAGGCGATATGGTACCAGGCCAGCTTCACACATAATCTCCATAAGCAGAATTCTATTCTCTGCCGCCACAGCACTAATAACACCACGGTCGCGCAAGGCATTGATATAGTCTCTATAAACGCCTATATTACGGGTGCTCGCATCGGAACTATCAGGAGTACCCTTGACAGCAGAAGCATCACTAAATTCATCAAAGGCAGCACCCATATCGAGAGGCACTCCATCAGTTGTTACAATGGTAAGGTCCACGGCAACGCCAAAATTATGTCGCCCTCCCCTACTACCATCAGCCACGAAATCTTCAAAGGCGGTACCTTGCACAGCACTATGCATATATCTCTGAACACTAATAGGGCGTGCAGCGTCGTAGATGAGAAGTGTATAGTTTGGATAACGAGACTTGAGAATCTGCTGGGCTCTAACAACTTTCTGTGCGAATACAGGTTCAAGATATGCATTAGTTAACGTTCCGTACATATTCACTCCCATGAAGTTATCCTCTGTAGCATACTTTAACTCAACAAGTATCTCATCATCTATGCTACGCACATCAACAAGACCATATTCACGACATTTAGCATCAAAGTCGACAGCGGGTTGCGCCACAGCACACACCGAAGTAGTGACTAAAAATAGAATCAACAATAGCATCATGAATACTTTTTTTTGCAAATATAGCATCTTATATTAGATAAATCACAAAAATAGACTATCTTTGTCGAAATAAAAGCATATATAAATAACTAACAATAAAAGAATATGAATAAACTATTATCACTTTTGGCACTTACTGCACTTTTGTTCGTTGCATGTGAGAACACTGATTCACCAAACGGTGGTGGAGATAAAACTGCAACAATAACACTCACATCTGATGCCGAGCTTCAGCTTGACTACAAGAAGACATCAGTAATGATAACATACACCATTGAGAATATGACATCAGAGCTAACCGTTGAAGCGACTGCTGATGTAGAGTGGATTTACAACTTCACATACAAGGATATGGGAAGCATCTTATTCATCGTCGATGACAACAAAAAGATGGAGGCTCGTGAGGGCAACGTTACCGTAACATACGGTGAGTCATCGTTCACAGTGAATGTTAAACAGGCAGGCAGTCCTACCCCATCAGAGGTAGAGGTTGTTGCACCAATGGCCACAGGTCACTACTATGGCACAGCAACACCTGGTTACTACAACTACTACATAGCACTCACAGATAAGGGCATGTCATCATATGAGCCAAGCACAGAGGCAACATACTTCAACATACCCGATGCCTACTACTATATCATCGATATATACACAAATGTGAAGCCTGCAGATGACAAGTTCATGCTACCCGATGGCACATACCGCGTAGCATCAGGTGGTGTAATGCACAGCATAAACAAGGATACAAGCTGGTTGCAGAAGAATGACGAGAATGGCTTCGCCTTATCACAGTCAAAGTTCGAGGATGGTAACCTTGTGGTTGAGGATGGCAAGATGACACTTGTCGTAGACCTCTTCGCAAACGATCAGCTCGAGACACACACAGTGACATACGAGGGCGACTACTCATTGATAGATATGACAACCATATATCCACAGTACTAAAAAATAGAACATAGACTCCCATAATTGGCCTATCCTTCGGGATAGGCTTTTTTTATAAAAACTATTTGAGCACACCTAAACACAAAAAAAATACGCTTTTAAGGATAAATAACTATCACAAATGGGGGTTGACGAATATATTTAATAGAGGTATTTTTGCATCGTGAAAATATTAATAACGATACTTACACTGCTCATAGCCATTCCGATTATGGCACATGAGCCAGCAGACTCGCTTCACCACTTCATAGAAAGCGTGGATATAACCGCGTCACTAAAGAGTGACTCGAAACACTCTATGCCTATATCGTCAACCATAATGACCATGCGTAGGTTAGAAGATAGAGGTGTGTCATCTGTAAAGGAGATATCTGCACTGGCGCCCAACTTCTACCAGCCAGACTACGGGTCATCAATAACATCATCAATATACGTGCGCGGCTTTGGCTCACGCATTGACCAGCCCGTACTCGGCGTGACAATAGACGATATACCTGTGATGAACAAGAATAGCTACGACTTCGACTTCTACGACATACGACGCGTAGAGTTGCTACGTGGCCCACAGGGAACACTCTATGGTCGTAACACCTCGGGAGGTGTGATGAACATAACAACACTATCACCTCTCACATGGCAGGGTGTTAGAGCTATGGCAGAGTATTACACAGCAACATCATATCGCGCAACGGCATCATACTACGCACGCCCCACAGACAACTTCGGCATCTCTGTAGCAGCACACATTAACCATGATGGAGGCTTCTTCCGCAACAGCTACACCAACGAGATGTGCGACGACGGATATAGCGGATCACTACGCATAAGGACAGAGTGGATAGCTGGCAGATGGGGTTTCGACAACAGCATAACTGCGGGATACACCAACGAAGGTGGCTACGCATACCATCACTACGACCCTACGACAGGCGCCTATGCGGATGTTGCATACAACGACCCATCGGGTTACCAGCGTCTAAACATTGTAGAGGGCTTCGTGGCAAAGTATAGAGGTGACAACATACTACTCTCAAGTGCCACAAGCTACCAATATCTCGGTGACGTAATGACCCTTGACCAGGACTTCACACCAAAGTCGATGTTCACCATGCAGCAGCGACAGCAGGAGCATACCATAACCGAGGAGCTTGTGCTACGTAATGCCGACAGCTCACACTGCTGGCAATGGCTATCGGGTGCCTTTCTCTTTGCCAAGTGGCTCGACATGTCGTCACCAGTGACATTCAAGGAGGATGGTATTAACGAACTTATAGTGGGTAATATCAACAAGGGTTTACATACTGTATTCCCAAATAATAATATGCATATTGGCGGCGATAGCTTTGTGATAGAGAGCAACTTCCACATCCCCGCCTACGGAGCAGCTTTATATCATCAGTCGTCCTTTGAGACAGGCAACTGGCTTCTTACTGCTGGCATACGTTTCGACCTGGAGTACACCGCGATGCAGTATCACTCATACACGACGATACCCTACTGCTTCGACCTCACGATGACAGAGTTCGATGACCTATACTCGGAGTTCAAAGGAGAGGAGAGACAGCTGTTCTATGAGATACTACCCAAGATTGCAGCACAGTATAATTTTGGGGATAGCTCGGCATATGCTACCATAACACGCGGATATAAGTCGGGAGGTTTCAATACGCAGATATTCTCCGATATTCTGCAGGTCAAGATGATGAACGATATGCTTGACCAGCTGGGCATAAGACTTGATGGTGTGGGTGGTGCTTCATACGACTCTGCATCGGCAACACGTTATAAGCCAGAGACAAGTTGGAACTTTGAGATAGGAGCACACGTACGCGAAATAAAGGGACTTAACATCGACGCCTCTCTCTTCTGGATTGAGTGCTTCGACCAACAGGTTACAGTCCTACCACAGGGCAACAACACCGGTCGCATGATGTCGAACGCAGCACGTGCGCGCAGTTTTGGTGCAGAGCTATCGGCACATTATGCATACGAGGGTTTCAGCATAAATGCCGACTACGGCTATACCAACGCACGCTTCAGGGAGTATAACGACGGCTTAAATGACTATAGCGGCAAGCAGTTGCCATATGCTCCTTCGCACACCGTGGCAGTTAGCGCATCCTACACATGGTTGTTCGACCACCCTACACTACACCAGTTGACTATAGCGGCCGACTGGCGAGGCATAGGTGAGATATATTGGAACGAGTCGAACACACTGATGCAGCCATTCTACTCCACCTTCGGAGCACAGATATCACTACACATGAAGAGTGTGGAGTTGACACTATGGGGACGAAACCTCACTAACACATCATATAACGTATTCTATTTTAAGAGTGTCGGTGAGGAGTTCTTCTCACAAGGAAACCCCATACACGCAGGCATAAGACTAAACTTTAACATTTAAACCTATGAATAAGATTAAGTATTTTTTCACACTGATTTTTGCATCATTAGCGATAACATCATGCGAGAATGGCGAAAACAATGAGCTACCAAACAATCCTGTAGAAAACAGCTGCTACAAGGGCACCATGGTAGTAGACCAGAACGATGGTACAACATTCACACAGGAGGAGGTAGAGGTTGACTACGAGATTAGCGACGACGGTAAGCTAAACTTTGTGATGTACAAGGTTAAGTTCGCTACAGGCATGCCTCTTAAACTTGACATGGTAGTCGAGGGTGTCGACTTCACAGAGACAGATGGCGTATACACACTCTCGGGTGATGGCATTGTGCCCTACGCCATGGGTGGTCCATTCGAGAAGTTCACCATTACCAACCTCACTGGTGAGATAAGCGACAACGCCATGTCACTATCATTCATATGTGGCGAGTACCCCGTAACCTACGAGGGAACAAAGAAATAGTAAACACAAATTAATAGGCGACCTTCGTGGTCGCCTATTTTGCTTATGATTAGGGAAAATGGTTACTCACCAAAACTTACAACCTCGATTTGCTCAATGCCATTTGCTGATTGGTCATCATCAGAAGTTATATTGGCACTATTCGCAAATTTGAAATTCACAGGCAAAACAAACTGCACTATAACATTCTTGCCCTTCTGCTTGCCAGGAATCCACTGTGGCGAGCTCTTCAACACACGCAACACCTCATCCGACAACGACTTATCTGGAGATTCGAGAATACCTGTCATACTCTCATTGATATATCCATCTTTGCTGACGCAGAATCTTACGAGAACCATTCCCTCAATACCTTTGTTCATAGCCTCCTCGGGATAGCGGACATTCTGCATTACCCAATTTCTAAAAGTCGTAAGATCACCACCCATAAACTGTGGCATCTCATCCACCATTAGGAATACCTCATCCTCCCCATCTACGCTTTTTGCGGTTATCTTTGTAATACACGCTGGGCGGAAACCATACCTCTTCTCAAAATCATCCAAGGCCTGGGCATTTTTCACAACTTCTATCATCTCAATAGAGTCAGACGATAGGTCAATGACCTGCTCAATGGTTACACTCTCACCATTAATCATATAAGCAGGTTCCTGCGCTGTGGCTGCGATAGAGAGTGCAAACAGCGAAAATATAAATACAAATAGTTTTCGTTTCATAGTTCAAAGGTTTTAAGATTAATACTGCAGCTGCTTTTTGTTATTGCAAAGGTAGCATGGTTTCTCTGCTCCGCCAAAGGTTTTAGGTTAAAGAGTGTTAACGCGAATGTTAAATAGTGTTAAAGTTCACACGCCGGCGAGTCATCGTATCATATTTTTCATAACTTTGCAATATGAAAAAGAGTCGCTTTACCATAGTGCTACTATGTGGCATATTCTCATTGGTGTTCCTCGCTGCGGTGGAGATTATCTGGGCGGTGGATAATTATAAGAATATGCGCAATACCTATCGCAACCAGATAGAGAGCATCTTCGATGAGGCAACGTGGCAATATATAACACGCCATCCCAATGGCGATTATATCCTCCCCAACATCGAACGACTGCACACAATACTCAAAGAGGAGCTACGCACATCTGGTCTGGAGTGCCAATTTATGATTTCGATACTTGCACCCATAGGAGACAACTTTGAGCCTATATGGCAGATAAGCAACGACAGCCTATCGAGCAAGCAGATTAAATTCGATAAGAGCATTCCTCCGCTAATCATATCGCTTGCAGTGGACGATCCTCATACGGCAATCATAGAAAGTATGAGATGGATAGTCACCCTACAAATGCTCTCCATCGTAGTGCTTATAGTGACGTTCATATACCTACTCCGCACACTATTTCGTGCAAAGAGTCTCGAGCAGATGCGACGTGACCTTACGCACAACATCACGCACGAACTAAAAACTCCTATCGCTGCGGCATACGCAGCAACAGATGCGCTACGCACATCGCCATCATTTGCAAATAATGAGGTGAAACGTAACGAGTATCTCGACCTTTCGTTGCAGTCACTAAAGCGTCTGGAAGATATGGTAGAGGAGATTCTCCGTTCTTCGACCGAGGAGTTTGAGCAGCGCAGACTGAACTACACGCAGTGTGATATTTTGGAGATTGTGGAGGAGGTACGCGCGACACTTGACCTGAAATATCAGACAAGGGAGGTGAGGTGGAACATAGATATTCAGCACTCTACAGAGATTGTTGCCGATAAACTCCATATCGTAGCAGCACTGAGCGCACTTGTTGATAATGCCATAAAGTATTGCTCCAAGCAACCGCATATAACTATCAATGCATCAAGTAATAGCACAAACACCACGATAAGCATCAGTGATAATGGAACGGGTATTCCCATAAGCGAGCGCAGAAGAATATTCGAGAAGTTCTACCGCATATCACAAGGAAATCGCCACGATACCAAGGGTTTTGGATTGGGGTTGTACTACGTGAAGAACATCATCGAGTTACACAACGGAAAAATATCGCTACGTTCCACAGTGGGCAAAGGCTCAACATTTGAAATAACACTCCCCACGTATGACAAAACGACGAATACTAATAGTTGAGGATGAGGCTACCCTACGTCACATCGTAAAGGATGCTATCGAAGAGGCGGGATATAACGTGATTACAGCAAGTGATGGTGCGGAGGGTTTGCAACTATTTCGCCAGGAGCAGCCACATCTTGTAATAGCAGATATTATGCTTCCGAAGATGGATGGATATGAGATGGTACGCACGATGCGCAAAGAACAGAGTGCTACACAATATCTCTTTCTATCGGCGTTAAGCGACTCGGAAGATGTGGTAGAGGGTTTTCTCGCAGGCGGCAATGACTATCTACGCAAACCATTTGCTATAAGAGAACTAATAGTACGTGTAGAGGCTCTATTATCGCGTTTAAGTGATAATACGCAGAGTCACACATACAACATTGGCCTCTACGATTTCGACTACAAAGCTCAAACTCTCAAAATTGACAACGAGGTACGACATCTATCATCACGCGAGGCGGCGATACTCAATATACTAATACAAAACTGTGACAATGTGGTAAGTTCTCACCGTCTACTGATGGATATATGGGGTGATGACAGCTACTACAACCTACGTTCGATGAATGTATTTGTCTCAAAGCTTCGTTCCTATCTCTCGAAAGACAAGAGAATTGACATAAGCTCTATACGTGGCGTTGGGTATAGATTAAGCATAAGAGAATAAGAACTTCACAACAAAAAAGTATCCCACGTGGATGGTACGAAAGTACTACACCACGTGGGATAATGCTTGTAATAGGGCGCCTAAAGCACCTCAATCACAATATATTACTCCTCGAAAGAGTGGATAACAACGCCTGAACGCAACTTTGGCTCAAACCATGTAGTCTTTGGAGGCATGATGTTACCAGTGTCAGCGATGTCGAAGAGCTGCTGCATTGATACTGGATACAATGCGAAGGCAACCTTCATCTCGCCGCTGTCAACACGCTTCTGCAACTCGCCCAAGCCGCGGATACCGCCAACGAAGTCGATACGCTTTGAAGTACGGAGGTCAGCAATGCCGAGAACCTTATCCAAAACGAGGTTAGAGAGAACTGATACGTCGAGAACACCGATAGGATCGTTATCGTCGTATGTACCCTCCTTCGCTGTCATTGAGTACCACTCGCCGTCGATGTACATTGCGAAGTTGTGCAATGCGTTAGGAGTGTAGATCTCTGCACCCTTCTTCTCAACAACGAAGCTCTGCTCGATAGCAGCCAAGAACTCCTCCTTTGAAAGACCGTTGAGGTCCTTAACTACACGGTTGTAGTCGATAATGCGGAGGTGTGACGCTGGGAATGTAACAGCAAGGAAGAAGCAGTACTCCTCGTTACCTGTGTGGTTAGCATTCTTTGACGCGCACTCCTGACCTACACGTGCAGCAGCAGCTGTACGGTGGTGACCATCGGCAACATACAATGCTGGGATGCCAGCGAACAACTCTGTGATGCGGTTGTTAGTCTCCTTGCAACGGATAACCCACATATGGTGACCGAAGCCATCCTCTGCTACGAAGTCGTAGTCAGCCTCATGCTCTGCAACCCACTTTGTGATGATCTCGTCAATCTCCTTCTGATCTGGATATGCGAAGAATACTGGCTCGATGTTAGCCTTCTGGTTACGCACGTGAATCATACGATCCTCCTCCTTATCAACGCGAGTAAGCTCGTGCTTCTTGATTGCGCCAGAGAGGTAATCCTCATAGTGGCAGCACATAGCAATACCGTACTGTGTACGGCCGTTCATTGTCTGCGCGTAGATATAGTAGTACTCCTCGTCATCCTGTACCAACCAACCCTTCTCCTTCCATACACGGAAGTTCTCCATAGCCTTCTCGTAAGCCTCCTGTGAGTGCTCGTCAGCAATAGGATCGAAATCGATCTCTGGCTTGATGATGTGAAGCAATGAACGTTCACCAGCCTCAGCCTTTGCCTCTACAGAGTTAAGAACGTCGTAAGGACGTGATGCAACCTCCGCAGCCATCTCCTTTGGAGGACGGATACCCTTAAAGGGCTTAATTCTTACCATATTTGTAAATAGTTTTAGATTGGTTATTCTATGAAGGGTGCCGACTTATACATCAACACCCTATTAAATCTTGTTATAAGCAGCCTACTACTTATTAACCTGGAAACGAACGTTGCCGTTAACAAAGAAGTCAACGATCTGACGAGCAGCAGCAAGACCAGCGTTTACGTTAGCCTCTGCAGTCTCTGCGCCCTGCTTCTTTGGTGTACCGAAGTAACGCTTGCCAAACTTCTCTGCGTATACATCCTTTGCATCTGGTGCAATATCAGTAACATACTTGAGATCCTCGCGCTCCTCCATAGCCTTCATGAGACCCTCCTCGTTGATAACCTCCTTACGTGCAGTATTAACGATAGTAGCACCCTTTGGCATTGACATAGCAAGGTCATAGCCGATAGAGCCCTTGGTCTCTGCAGTAGCTGGGATGTGGAGTGAGAGGTAGTCAGCAGCAGCGTAAAGCTCTGCTACAGAGTTCATCTTCTTAACACCATCCTTCTCGAATACAGCCTCATCAGTGATGAATGGGTCATATGCTACGACATTCATACCAAGAGCCTTACCCTTCAAGCCTACAAGGCGACCCACGTTACCATAAGCGTGGATAGCAAGAGTCTTACCCTGAAGCTCTGAACCTGTACCAGGGTTGAACTGGTTACGTGCCATGAACACCATCATGCCGAGAGCAAGCTCTGCTACGGCGTTAGAGTTCTGACCAGGAGTGTTCATAACAACTACGTTGTGAGCAGTAGCTGCTGCGAGGTCTACGTTGTCGAAACCAGCACCTGCGCGAACAACAATCTTAAGCTGCTTTGCAGCCTCGATAACCTCGGCTGTAACCTTGTCGCTACGGATGATGAGAGCATCAACATCAGCAACAGCAGCCAAAAGCTCTGCCTTATCAGTATACTTCTCAAGGCGTACCACCTCGTAGTTAGCCTCCTTCAAGATTGACTCAATACCCTCAACTGCAGTCTTTGCAAAGGGCTTCTCGGTTGCAATAAGTACCTTCATAATAGGTCTATTCTTATTTAATTTATTAAGTTATTAAGGCAGCCACCCACTTGTGGATGGCTACCATAATATATTGTTAACTCGTTACGGATTACTTGTGAAGCTCCTCGAACTCCTTCATGCAAGCTACCAAAGCCTCTACAGACTCCTTTGGACAAGCGTTGTAGATAGAAGCACGGAAACCACCTACTGAACGGTGACCCTTGATACCTACCATGCCCTTCTCCTTTGCAAACGCCATGAACTCTGCCTCGAGAGCCTCCTTACCAGGAGCCATTACGAAACATACGTTCATCAATGAACGGTCCTCCTTGGCAGCTGTACCAACGAACATAGAGTTACGATCGATCTCATTGTAGAGCAACTCTGCCTTCTCCTTGTTCATCTTGTACATAACCTCAACACCACCGAGCTCCTTAACCCACTTCAATGTCTGATACATTACGAAGATAGGGAATACAGGAGGTGTGTTGTACATAGAGTGGTTGCGAGCCTCCTCTGGGTAGTGAGTAGCGTAGTCAACCATTGACTGAAGCTTGCGCTCTGATGAGCCAAGAAGATCCTTACGGATGATTACGAAAGTAACACCAGCAGGACCTACGTTCTTCTGTGCACCACCGTAGATCATACCATACTTCTTAACGTCGATAGGACGTGACATGATATCTGAAGACATATCAGCAACCAATGTTACAGGTGAGTCGATGTCCTCGTGAATCTCTGTACCGTAGATTGTGTTGTTAGTAGTGATGTGGAAGTAGTCAACATCTGTTGGGATAGTGTAGTTCTTTGGGATGTAGCTATAAGTCTTATCCTCTGAAGAAGCTACAATCTCAACATCACCGTAGTACTTTGCCTCCTTGGCAGCCTTCTTTGCCCAAACGCCAGTCTGCAAGTAAGCAGCCTTTGTCTTAAGAAGGTTAGCTGGAACCTGGAAGAACTGTGTTGATGCACCACCACCCACGAAGAAGACAGCGTAGTCATCTGGGATGTTCAAAAGGTCACGCCAAAGCTGCTCAACCTCTGCCATAACGCGCTCCCAACCTGGAGTACGGTGAGAAATCTCAAGAATACCGATACCTGTACCGTCGAAATCACGGATAGCCTCGATAGCAGCCTCAACAGCCTGCTTTGGAAGTACGCAAGGACCTGCGTTGAAATTGTGTTTCATAAGTGTAATTGTTTATTAAGTATGTTTTGGTAATAAAAAATTCGTTATTCTGTTCGCTGTGTGCCACTTATCCTACAGTAAATAGGCTACTGCACATTTATAGTCACACAAAGATAAGCATT
This sequence comes from Alistipes sp., assembly GCA_017646625.1. Classification (GTDB taxonomy): domain Bacteria; phylum Bacteroidota; class Bacteroidia; order Bacteroidales; family Rikenellaceae; genus Alistipes. Next base: position 26,230 of record JAGCMF010000005.1, read on the forward strand.
TTTTACGATTTACAAAAGGAAACCGAGAAATTTTACTACATTCTTCGTGCACCATCAGAAATTACCACCTGATATACCCTTGGTTCATGGCCATACTGCTGCGCAAAACGGCTCTTGGCAGCAGCAATAAAGGCATCGTACAGCTCCGCCTTAACAAGGTTAATAGTACAGCCACCAAAGCCACCGCCCATGATACGTGAGCCAGTAACACCACACTCCTTTGCTACGGTAGCAAGGAAGTCAAGCTCCTCACACGACACCTCATAATCCTTCGACATGCCCCAGTGCGTCTCGTACATACGCGCACCAACAGTCTCATAGTCGTTACGCTTCAAAGCCTCACATACATCCATCACACGCTGCTCCTCGCCAATGACATATCGAGCACGCTTATAGTCCTCCTCCGAGATCTTATCCTTGACAGCCTCGAGCTGTTCCATAGTGGCACCGCGCAAGAACTCCTGACCGAGCACTGCTGCTACCCTCTCGCACGACGCACGACGATCATTATATGGAGAGCCAACAAGCTCATGCTTAACCACAGAATCAAGCAACACGAGCTTATAACCATGCTGCTCGGGATCGAATGGGAAGTACTCAAACTCCATAGAACGGCAGTCGAGACGCATGAGATGTCCCGCCTTGCCAAATACAGAAGCAAACTGGTCCATAATACCACACTTAACACCGCAATAATTATGCTCCGTAGACTGACCTACACGAGCAAGCTCAAAGCGATCAAAGTCCAAGCTAAATAGCTCATTTAGAGCATTTGCAAACGTAGACTCGAGGGCTGCAGATGATGACATGCCAGCACCAAGTGGCACATCGCCCGAAAAGGCCGTATCGAAGCCAGCAATCTCACCTCCTCGCTTTATCAACTCACGACATACACCGAAGATATAACGAGCCCAGCTAGCCTGTGGAGCATCCTCCTCATTGAGTCCAAACTCCGCATAATCATCCAAATCGACAGAGTATGCACGCACCTTATCGGTACCATTAAGACGAATCTCGGCAACCATACCCTTATCAATTGCACCTGGGAACACAAAGCCTCCATTGTAGTCCGTATGCTCACCGATAAGGTTGATGCGGCCAGGCGACGTATAGAGCACGCCCTCACCAGCAAATCTCTCGTTAAATTTCTCGTTGATAAGTTTCACATCCATAGTATGTAGTTTTAATATTGTTAGCATAATCCTTACAAAGTTATGTATTTTATTCTACTCATGCAACAGCTTTTGCAGATTATTTTATACCTTTGCAGTATGGAACGACGCGATAAAGTATTTGAGTGGCTCGATAGCCACAATATTACATACACATGGTATGAGCACCCCGAGGCTCCAACAATTGAGATAGCACGCCAATATTGGCACAACGACGGTTCAAAGCATTGCAAGAATCTCTTCTTTCGCAACCACAAGGGCAACCGCCACTACCTCGTCGTATTTGACTCCGAGCAGTCAATGGCAATACACGACCTCGAGCACATCCTACACCAGGGCAAGCTATCATTTGCCTCACCCGAACGTATGGACAAGTGGCTCGGACTATGCCCCGGCTCCGTATCACCCTTTGGACTCATCAACGACACTGCAAACCATGTACACCTGTTCCTCGATGAGACCCTACTGCAGCAGCCAGCATTGAGCTTCCACCCTAACGACAACCGTTTCACCGTGGTCATTTCGCGCGAGGAGTTCGAGAAGTACCTATCACTCATCGGCAACACCTACGAATACATCAAACTATACTAAATTTTAACAATACAAAATGGTCAAGGGTGCCCGTCGAGCACCCTTGTTTCACATCTATATTACTAATAGGTATTATATATTATATTACAGCGTCAATATCGACCTCCGAAATCTTACCATGCGCAAAGAGAATTGTGCGTGATGGGAACTGCTCGATAAGCGATATGTTGTGTGTCGACATCACAACAGCACATCCCGTGCGAGCAATACGATGAAACACCTCCATGATGCCTTCAGCAGTGCGTGGATCAAGATTACCTGTTGGTTCATCTGCAAGGATTAGGCGCGGACGATTGACAAGGGCGCGAGCTATAGCAAGACGTTGCTGCTCGCCTCCCGACAACTCGAACGGCATCTTATAACTCTTATGCTCGAGTCCCACAAGGTTTAGCACCTCATCAATACGACAACGTATATCCTCCTCACTCTTCCAGCCTGTAGCGCGCATCACATCGTAGAGGTTAAGAAAGACATTTCTATCGGTAAGGAGTTTGAAGTCCTGGAAGACTATACCCAAAGAACGACGCAGATATGGTATCGTACGACGCTTTATACCTCGGAGATCGAAGCCCACGACACTCGCCTCGCCAGCAGCAATATCCACCTCTGCATATAGAGCCTTCAGAAGCGTACTCTTACCCGTGCCCACGCGACCTATTAGATACACAAACTCACCCTCTCCAACAGTGAGGTTGACACCCGAAAGGATAAGGTCATTCTCATCGTTCGACACACGATGAGCATCACCCACGTATAACGACACATCCTTCAACTCTATAACTTTGTTGCTCTGCATAGCTCTACTCTTAAACATTATTCAGCAAAAATAAGATTTTTTTTTGTATTGCGCAAAAATTTACTACTTTTGCACCACATTTGAATTGCCACAAGTGTCACAATGATTTGATTATATCGCTGTGCCGTTCTTTACAAGGTTTCTATTATCTCATCAAGGAAGATGTCGTAGATGCTCTTTGTTGAGATTATATGAAGTCTATTTTAAGGCAGATTGTGCTTTTAATTTTGAGGGGAATAGCGAGACTATTTCCGAAAAATTAGAACAATAAGATGCAAACGATAGACATTCATAGCAGCACTCTCATCAAGGAAGATGTCGTAGATGCTCTTTGTTGAGATTATATGAAGTCTATTTTAAGGCAGATTGTGCTTTTAATTTTGAGGGGAATAGCAAGACTATTTCCGAAAAATTAAAATAATAAGATGCAAACGATAGAGATTCATAGCAGCACTCTCATCAAAGAAGATGTCGTAGATGCTCTTTGTTGAGATTATATAAAGTCTATTTTAAGGCAGATTGTGCTTTTAATTTTGAGAGGAATAGCAAGACTATTTCCGAAAAATTAAAACAGTAAGATGCCAAAAAGAGACTTTATAGAAGCCAATAAAGAGCATCTACGCCATCTTCAACAGGGGGTGACCGGTTTTGACAGCAGGTAGAATTCGATTGTAAGCACGTCGAGCCTTGTGTGGGGTCTCGTAAAACTGAACACTCAAGCTATAAATGGCAATAACAATTACGCACTCGCTGCCTAATTTTCAGGGAAAATTGGCTTAATCGCGTAGCCCAAGGAGGCTGTGTGACGAGTATCCCGAGAGGTCGTTCGGCTCTTTAATGACCAATCATTATGGGGTATCATCAATTAAGAGATAGTGTGGTGTGCGCCTCGGTCATCACACGAGATTTAGAGGCTGGGCCTCGGGTTTGGCTGCCACCTGCCTGGCACGAGGAGAAGGACTAAACGGTTGGCTAAACGTGTAGAAAGCTCTGGGGTTCCTTGTTTGGACGCGGGTTCGACCCCCGCCACCTCCACTAACTCGATTTGCGCTGTGCAGGTCGAGTTTTTTTTTCATCACTACATCTAATCGACTAAAAATTAAACTACATCGACACTAAATGAAAAAATATTTCAAAAAAGTGTAGGTAGTTTGCAAAATTATGTGTACATTTGTTTGGTTAATTCCGCATTTAGAGAAAACCGAACTTTTAACAATCTATAAAACTACTGTCGTATGGCTAAAATCAAAGGAACAGTTGTAGTCGACACAGAGCATTGCAAGGGTTGTGGTGTTTGTGTAGCATCATGTCCTAC
>JAGCMF010000006.1 GCA_017646625.1 Alistipes sp.
CCTGTGTAGCTACCTGACCGAGGTAAACCTCACCTGTAGAACCATTCAATGAAATCCAGTCACCCTCCTTAATCTCGAAGCCGTTAACCTTGATAGTACGAGCCTTGTAGTCGATCTCCAACTCGCCAGCACCTGATACGCAGCACTTACCCATACCACGTGCAACAACGGCTGCGTGAGATGTCATACCACCACGTGCAGTGAGGATACCTGCTGCATCCAACATACCCTTCAAGTCCTCTGGAGATGTCTCAATACGAACGAGGATAGCCTTCTGGCCTGTCTCATTGAGAACCTTCTCTGCATCGTCTGCGAAGAATACTACAGGACCTGTAGCTGCACCTGGAGATGCTGGAAGACCCTTAACTATTACCTTTGCGTTCTTGATAGCCTTCTTGTCGAATACTGGGTGCAAGAGCTCGTCGAGCTTCTCTGGCTCACAACGCAAGACAGCAGTCTTCTCGTCGATAAGACCCTCGCGAAGCATATCCATAGCGATCTTAACCATCGCAGCACCTGTACGCTTACCGTTACGACACTGCAACATCCAAAGCTTACCATCCTGGATTGTGAACTCGATATCCTGCATATCTGTGAAGTACTGCTCAAGGTGCTTCTGGATGCCATCAAGCTCTGCGTATACCTCTGGCATAACCTCCTCCAATGAAGGATACTTTGCCTTGCGCTCCTCCTCCGAGATGTTCTGCGCTGCAGCCCAACGCTTTGAACCCTCGATTGTGATCTGCTGTGGTGTGCGGATACCTGCTACCACGTCCTCACCCTGTGCGTTGATAAGGTACTCACCGTTGAAGAGGTTCTCACCAGTTGCAGCGTCACGTGAGAATGCTACACCTGTTGCAGAGTTCTCGCCCATGTTACCGAATACCATGGCCTGAACTGATACTGCTGTACCCCACTCCTCTGGGATGTTGTTAAGCTTACGATAGAGGATAGCACGTTCGTTCATCCATGAGCCGAACACTGCGCAGATAGCACCCCAAAGCTGATCCCAAGCGCTTGTTGGGAAGTCCTTACCTGTCTGCTCCTTGATTGCCTTCTTGAATGCAGCAACGAGCTCCTTGAGGTCGTCAGTAGTAAGGTCTGTATCTGCCTTAACGCCACGCTTCTCCTTCTGTGCCTCAATAAGCACCTCAAATGGATCGTGATCCTCCTTTGACACTGGCTTCATGTCGAGCACAACGTCGCCATACATCTGTACGAAACGACGGTATGAGTCCCATGCAAAACGAGGGTTGCCAGAGAGCTTTGCGATAGCCTCAACAGCCTCATCGTTCATACCAAGGTTGAGGATAGTATCCATCATGCCAGGCATTGATGCGCGAGCACCAGAACGAACTGAAACCAAAAGAGGAAGAGTTGTGTCGTTGAACTTACGACCTGTGAGGTTCTCGATGTTCTTGATAGCGGCCTCCACCTCGGGGCGCAACAACTCGATAACCTTCTCCTTGCCCTCCTTGTAGTACTCCGAGCAAGTGTCGGTAGTGATAGTGAATCCTGGAGGTACAGGAATACCAATCAAGTTCATCTCGGCGAGGTTGGCACCCTTACCACCGAGCAACTCTCGCATCTTGCCATTACCTTCAGCCTCCTTATTACCGAAGGTGTAGACACGTTTTACATCTGCCATAATTGTCTATTTTATAATTAGTTAATATGATAATTGTCTAAATTGAGCTATTTCGTTTATACCGCTTCACGGTGAATAGCCAACAAAAGTAAAAAATATTTTTCTAAAATGCAATAATTGTGCTTTAAAAAAAGCCAGTTCGTAGTAAAAATATAGCTCTTCATCTGCTGATTGTTTTGAGCTGTAAATAGACTCATGGCGATGTGATGTGGTGATGATAAAGCAACAGCACCACGACTTTCGTGGTGCTGTATAATGTGTAGTTCGATTTTTATAACTCAAACTCAAATGTTATCTCGGTTGCCGTACCCTTCTTGTAGAAGCTGAAGGTATACTTATTTCCCTCGGGCACTAAACCTCGGTTATACCATATCATCCTCTTATCCTCCAAGTCGCGTTTAAAGTCATTGATAAACTGCTTGATACTGATATTGCTATCCTCACTTGAGTCTGGAATCATTATTTCGTAGTCGTTTGGATTCCAGAATCTGTTGTGTAGTGTGCCAAGTAGATTGTTTACAGCCTCGCTATATGGTTGCACATCACGTATCCAGCACTGTTCGTAGCGTGGAGGAGGCAGCATGAGGAAGCTAACACGTTTGGTTGTTGTACGGTCGTTATATACCTCATATGTTCTAAAGAAGCCAAGTTCCCATGACAATATGCATGTTGTAACTTGCGTCTCGTCATATAGGCAATATGAGCCCGTTGGGTTTTGAACGCGCCAAATCCAACTCTGATTAACTTCACACTCCTCACTCATGATTGATGGCACAATGTCATGAGAATTACTACTCCAACCCAAATGTGTCCCTGGGAGGTTGTTGCCAATATACTGCCATGTGGGTATTCCAGATTTGGTAGATACCTTAATCTCCAAGTCGTCGATTGTCTGTGATGTAGACTTGTCGTAGCTGACACTCATGCCTAAATTCCATGACGTATCTGAACCGAAGCTTAAGCCGCCATCAAAGCCGTAGCTGATGCCGCAATAGTGGTCTGTGCTACCGACGCTGTTCTTCGGTGCATACTCCATGACACTAACATTAGGAAGAGAGGCGATATTGTCGCCATTTGGTAACTCTACTACGTCGTTTGAATTATTGGCAATGCTCTCTGTGGCCGCATAGCAGATGCTTTTGCCTGCTATATCTCGCATAAATGGGCCATAGAAAGGGATCTTTTTGAAATAATCACGACCACTTTCGTCTTTAGCTAGGTATTCAAATCTTGGGCTCAATTTCCACTCATACTCATCAGTAGGTCCACACTCGAGAACCTGATTGTACGAACGGATGGTCTTGTAGATGCAGTAGTAGTCGCAGTCCTCATTGTCCATATACACGGAGCATATCTCGAAGCGTACCACCACAGGTAAAATAGCACCAACATTGTATGGTGAAGCCACATTCATAGTGTATTCTACCTTCTGTACATTAGCAACCTCATCCAATGATAGTTTATTATCAGAGGCCTTGCGTATATCGTAAATAGAACGCTGACTACTTGCCTCATACTCATCTATATAGTATTCGCTGTCATTAATCCACGATGTAAGCATATCGGCAGCAAGTCCGTATGAGTATGCCGAAATTTTACTATCGGTGACAGGCGTTATACCTACAAGACTATCAAAATCCTCAATTATTGATGACTCTCCATTCTCATCTACAACCTCGCACTTTGTGGTACTCTCAATAACATCTTTTGACATTCGTTCCACGATGTGGAAGGTGCTGCCTCGAATAGCAAAGGCTTCGGCAAGCACACCGGTCATGTCGCTGTCGAGTGCAAAGAGAGTGTTAATCTTTGATTTATCATTACTCATCTCATGCAACACTTCGATAACCTGACGGGCTCCAGGTACAGCCTCTCTCTCTAGCTCCTCGAGTATCTCCTGTCCCTCGGGGTCGCTGACAAAAATATCAAACATGAGGGTTAGGGTTGTGCTAAAAATTTCAATGCCATCAAGTGTTGGCTCAACGATGATGATATTACGACCGAACAGAAGCTGTGTGGCAAGCAAAGCTAAAAAATCTACGTCACTGGTCATTCTCTGTAGGTCGGAGTTGTGAATCACCATTGTGAGAAGGAACTCCGCATTGTCGCCTTCAATTGACGAAATCTGATTTGTCAGACGATTGCGTAGTGCACGTCCGAAACCTTCGTTCAATACATTTGGTGAGACGTAAGACTGTAGTGATGATTTAACAGCTACCAAATCCTCTGTAGGTGCTACGTACTCAACAGTCTCAATATCGATGTCTGTGTTAGTCGTAGAACTGTTAGGGTCTTTCGTGCAACCAACAATAGATATCATGCACACAAAAAGGAGGACAAGATATGTGATGTTAGTATTGAAAAACTTTTGTTGTTTACTTGTCTTCATAAAGTATATATAATCAATAATAGATAACAAAGAAAGATTAACTATTGTTTGTTTAATTATAACGCCAATAATGAGGTGATTATCTGTTAATTACTCCACTGCCGACGAGTATATCGCCGCTATACCATGCTGCAAACTGACCTGCCGTAATGCCTCGTTGTGGCTCATCGAAGAGGATGTATAGACCCTCATTATCGCATATTAGTTCAGCTCCCTGTAGCGGCTGTCGGTAGCGTATACGAACCATATATCTACGCCTCTCGCCCTCCTTCATCGCCTCTGCGGCATCTATCCAGTGTACATCCTCGGGCTTAATGTGTAGCGCCTTGCGATGTAGGCCTGGGTGACTGTCACCTTCACCAACGTATACGACATTCTCTTTAACATCGGTGCCGATGATGAATAGTGACTCCTTGCGGCCACCAATGCCCAAACCCTTGCGCTGACCTATGGTGTAGAAGTGTGCACCCTGGTGAGTGCCTATCTTTTTACCATCGCGCACAGTGAGCCTATAAGGCTCGGCAAGTGCTCTATAATCACCATCTTCACAGTTGCGCGCGAAGCGTGGCGAGTGGGGTAGTATCTCGTGGATATTACCCTCCTTTGCCTTTAATTGTTGCTGCAGAAAAACAGGTAAGTCGACCTTACCCACGAAGCATATTCCCTGTGAGTCCTTGCGCTTTGCGGTGGCGAGTTTCTGCTCTTCAGCAATACGTCGCACCTCGGGTTTTATGATGTCGCCAATAGGGAACATTGCATATTTTAACTGCTCCTGCGTTAGCTGACAGAGGAAATAGCTCTGGTCCTTATTGCCGTCGCTACCGGCAAGTAGTCGGTAGTGTATTGCACCCTCTTTATCTCTCCACTCCTCGCGGCGGCAGTAGTGACCCGTTGCTACACGTTCTGCACCCAACTTAAGAGCCTCCTTCAAGAATACATCGAACTTAATCTCTCTGTTGCACAGTACGTCGGGGTTGGGGGTGCGACCCGCCTCATACTCCGAGAACATATACTCAACAACGCGCTTGCGGTACTCTGCAGATAGGTCTACATAGTGAAACTCTATATCCAAGCGCTTGGCTACAAGCTCGGCAAAAACCTGGTCGTCGTACCATGGGCAGTCACCCTCGAGGGTGCCCGTGGTGTCGTGCCAATTGCGCATGAATAGGCCTACGACATCATGTCCCTGCTGTTTGAGTAGGTATGCCGCAACAGATGAGTCAACACCTCCTGATAGTCCTATGACAATACGCATGATTATAGAGAGTTGTGGTTTATTATCTAATCAACTGCATGAACTCGTCACGTGTGCGAGGGTCAGATAGGAATATGCCTGTAAATGCCGATGTGGTAGTCACTGATCGCTGTTTCTCCACGCCACGCATCTGCATGCATGTGTGGCTCGCCTCAATAACTACTGCAACACCAATTGGGTTAAGTGCCTGCTGTATGCAGTCGCGAATCTGTACTGTGAGGCGTTCCTGTACCTGCAGACGGCGAGCAAAACACTCTACAACACGTGCAATCTTCGATAGGCCGGTTATGTGACCGTTAGGAATATATGCAACATGTGCCTTGCCGATGAATGGTAACATGTGGTGCTCACATACAGAGAATAGCTCAATATCCTTGACGAGTACCATCTGCTGATACTCCTCCTTAAACATTGCTGACTGAAGGATAGCAACAGGGTCTTGAGAGTAACCCTTGGTGATGAACGACATAGCCTTGGCTACACGTTCTGGTGTTTTAATGAGACCCTCACGGTCGGGGTCCTCGCCCAAGAGTCGAAGAATCTCGCGGTAGTGCACCATGAGCTCGTTTATCTTCTCCTGATTGTATATATCCTCTCGTCTGTAGTTTGTTATAATCTCTTCCATATGTTTCTTGCTAATTATTAAAGCAAAAATACATAAATAAATTGGTGATGCAAAATTATAGATAAAAAAATCAGAACTCTGCTGAATTCTGATGCTCTATAACTGTGTACTACTAATTTTTATAAATCGAGAAGTCCCTCGGGTAGTACAAATTTGATGGTTGCACCATCAAAGTCTATGTGGGCAATAAACTCCTCTACCGCTGGCACGAGGTGTGTGTTACCATCTAGCTCAATCTCAAACAAGGGATTTGCCTCGCTGTCGTAGTAGTCGGTGACCTTACCACGCTGCTTGCCAACGATGGCCGTAAAACCGATGAGGTCCTCCATATAGAACTCGTCGTTATCCTCTTCTGCACTCTCCTCGATGAATATCTCGCGACCCACGACAATCTGCTCTGCACGTAGCTGCGTGTCAATATCATCAAAGTGTACTATGGCGCCCGCCTGTCCACGGCGTTCGAAGGAGTTGCAAAATAGAGGAACCGCAAGTCCGTCTATATTGACGAACAGCGGTTCCTCAATCTGGAAATCGTCGGGGAATGAGGCGTATAGTGTGATCATCACACCACCATCAGTGCCGAAAAGTCGGCCTACACGTCCCACGGCGATCATGGCACCACGTTGGGATTAAGCCTCCTCTGCAGGAGCCTCTACCTCTGCGTTAGCCTCTGCCTCTGCAGCAGCGGCCTCTGCAGCCTGTGCTGCCTTCTTCTCTGCGATTGCAGCGGCACGATCCTCCTTAACCTTCGTCTCGGCAGCGAGCTGTGCCTTCTTTGCAGCGTTAGCGTCAGAAGCGAGCTTGTTGCTCTTGGCCTCAATCTTACCCTGCTTGTCTGCTGCCCACTTGTTGAAACGAGCCTCAGCCTCAGCCTCGGTGAAAGCGCCCTTTGCAACACCACCCATGAGGTGCTTCATATACATTACGCCCTTGTACGAGAGAATTGCTCGACAAGTATCTGTAGGTTGTGCGCCCTTACAAACCCAATCCAAAGCTCGGTCGAACTTCAAATCGATTGTAGCAGGATTCGTGTTTGGGTTGTATGTACCCAACTTCTCGATGAACTTA
>JAGCMF010000007.1 GCA_017646625.1 Alistipes sp.
CAGTAGCCCCAAAGAGTGGGAGAGAATCACACCGCTACCAGCTCTATCAAAAACTTTAAACTATGCCACGTTCAGTCAACGCTGTTGCGTCACGCGCAAGAAGAAAGAAGGTTTTGAAACTTGCCAAGGGTAACTTTGGTTCAAGGGGAAACGTATGGACAGTTGCGAAAAATACTGTCGAGAAGGGTTTGCAGTTTGCCTATGCACACCGTCGTGAGAAGAAGAGAAATTATCGTTCATTGTGGATTGTTCGTATCAACGCTGCAGTTCGTATGCACGGTATGACTTATTCAGAGTTTATTGGCAAGATGAATACAAAGGGTATTGCTCTTAACCGTAAGGTTTTGGCTGACCTCGCACTCAACGAGCCAAAGGCATTTGAGGCAATCGTTAATGCAGTTAAATAGTTAACCTAACTATATAGGTGGAGCTATCCTTGTTTAAGGGGTAGCTCTTTTTTTTATTTGTTGTGATAATGGCGCATATGTGGCACATCCCTTCATGTAAGACTCCTCGGTCTGTACGTTTTGTACTATCCCGAGGAGATCTTCATTCGCGATGCACCACATCTGCATCATTCTGACAACAAATAAGTTGTGATAATGGCGCATCTACTTCCCCTAACGAATTATCTCATCAATGGGCAGTACGCCAAAGTACAGCCCATCGCCTCGAAATTCGCCGAGAGAAAGTATCTACACCATTCTGACAACAAATAAGTTGTGATTGTTGCACCTCTGCTGTCGTTAATGTAAAAAAAAACAGCACCCATCAGAGTGCTGTTATGCTGTAGTTCAATGTTCTGTCGTTAGCTTACCACGTCAGCATTAACCTTTACGTAGTTGTATCCCATGCGCTTGAGGGCAACAGATACGCCCATCTCGAACATAACCTTTGTGGTGCGTGCAAAGACATGGAAGGCCATGATGCTCTGTGCCTCTACCTGTTCCTTGCGTATTAGTGAGTGAGCACGTTCTGCCGTAGAACGTATCATATCTTCAAGCTTCTCCGCCTCGGCACTGCCCAGAGGGTGGCATAGAAGAATCTCGGTGATATACTCATCCATGCAGTCGAAGCCGCGTGGCTCGGTAAACATCTTGTGTAGGTCCTCGACAGCCTCATATCTATTCCACTCCTTATCCCAGAGCACTGCTGCGCCCATGCCCTCGTACATGGCCCAGGCAATGGCAACAAGTGGGTACTTAACGATCTCGGGTACGGCATCGGCCATGTATGATGGTGCCGACGTCTTCCACTTGTCGTTAAGCTCCGCAACCTCGAGCACCTGGCCGTCGAGAGCCTTAAGGTCTGTGAGGTGCTTTGTAAGCGTTGTGCGTAGTTGCTCTTCGTAGCGTGCGAGCAACTCAAGTTGTTGTTCTGTCATATAGTCTCTATTTTGTTATTTTCGTCTTACGTGTGCCAGACTTCTTCTTGCGCACCGACCATCCGAAGTGGCCTATGAGCTTGCCCAGAGTGTAGTACTCGCCATGCGAGTAGACTATAGGTGCTGCCTTCTCCAGCGAGAACTTACCCGTCTCGGGGTCTATATATCTATCGTCAGCCTCTATGCCTACAACATCGGCGATGAACATGTCGTGTGTGCCCAACTCAACCACCTGGCGTACGCGGCAGCATATCGATAGTGGTGACTCAGCGATGAGAGGTGCTGCAACATGAGGGTTAGGGATTGGCGTTAGGCCTGTCGCCTCCCACTTATTCTCGTTGCGGCCAGAACGTACGCCACACCAGTCCGTAGCCTTCGCCATAGCCTCGGTGGTGAGGTTGATGACGAATTCGCCCGTACGACGAATTATGTCGTAGCTGTGGCGTTCCTTGCGTACTGATATGTAGCACATTGGTGGCTCTGTGCATATTGTGCCTGTCCAGGCTATGGTGAGCATATTATACTCCTCGGGTGTTGTGCCGCAGCTGACAAGCACCGCTGGTAGCGGGTATATCAGCGTGCCTGGCTTCCATGATTGTTTGCCCATAACTACAACTTTTTCTATTCTCTACTCATCATATCCCACATCCTGCTTTTGTGGGTCTTGTGATGCTGCTGCCACAGCAAGCTGGTCGCAGCGGTTGTTCTCCACCGTCGAGGCGTGACCCTTGACCCATATGAAGCGTACGTTGTGACAGCGGTATATGCGCAGGAAGCGCATCCACAGGTCGGGATTCTTCTTACCCTTGAAGCCCTTACGTTCCCAGTCGAATAGCCACCCCTTGTTTATTGCGTCGATGACATACTTCGAGTCGGAATATAGCGTCACGTTTGAGCCCTTAAACTTTAATGCCTCGAGGGCTACGCATACGGCCATAAGCTCCATGCGGTTGTTTGTTGTCAGACGGTATCCCTCGGAAATCTCCTTGCGGTGTGGTCCCGAGATAAGGACTATGCCATAACCACCCGGCCCTGGATTTCCCAGGGCCGAGCCGTCGGTATATATTGTGATATCTGCAGCCATTACTTGAGAGCCTCGATTTGAGCCTTTATGGCTGCAATCTTCGCCTCGGCATCAGCCTGCTTCGCACGTTCGTTTGCTACAACCTTCTCTGGTGCAGAGCTTACGAAACGTTCGTTCGAGAGCTTCTTCATCACCGAGTTGAGGAATCCCTCGTAGTACTCGAGGTCGGCAGTGAGCTTCTTAATCTCCGCCTCCTTGTCGATGTTACCCTCCATAGGCACGAAGTACTGTGTTGTCTTGACGATGAATGCTGCGGCTGTAGCATCCTTCTCAACAACCTCTGCCACCTCCTTGAGGTTACCCATCTTGGCAATCACTGCCTCATACTCTGCTGGGTAGTTCTCGTCGGCGATATAGTTGAGTGCGAGAGTCTCCTTCTGTGCAATATTCTTCTGCTTACGGATGTTACGTATAGCAGTGATTATCTCCATTGCCAACTCGAAGCGACCAAGAACCTTCTCGTCAGCCTTGCGCTCTGCCACAGGCATATTAGCTATGACGATAGATACGGCCTCTGACTCGGCGTTCAAGTCCTGCCATATCTCCTCTGTCACGAATGGCATGAATGGGTGGAGCAGACGTAGTAGCTGGTCGAAGTAGTCCTTTGTCTTGGCAAGCGTAGTAGGGTCGATAGGTGCCTGGTATGCAGGCTTCACCATCTCGAGGTACCAGCCGCTGAAGTCGTCCCAGAAGAGACGGTATAGCTCTGTGAAGGCCTCCGATATGCGATACTGATCCATGTCGTGGCTTATGCGGTCTATACGTTCGAGCATCACCTCGTCGAACCATGCTATAGCCTGACGTGCTGCCTCTGGCTGCTCTACGTTGCTGTCCACAGCCCACATGTTAACAAGACGGTATGCATTCCAAATCTTGTTACAGAAGTTACGGCCTTGCTCGCAGAGTGTCTCGTCGAACATTACGTCGTTACCTGCAGATGTAGACATGAGCATAGCCACGCGCATGCCATCAGCACCATACTTGGCGATAAGGTCGAGTGGGTCTGGTGAGTTGCCGAGCTGCTTCGACATCTTGCGACCGAGCTTGTCGCGTACGATACCTGTGAAGTATACGTTGCTGAAAGGTCTCTCATTGCGCCACTCGTAGCCTGCCATGATCATACGTGCCACCCAGAAGAAGATGATATCTGGACCTGTCACAAGATCGTTAGTGGGGTAGTAGTACTCGATCTCTGGGTTGTTGGGGTAGCGTAGACCGTCGAATACAGATATAGGCCACAACCATGATGAGAACCATGTGTCGAGCACATCCTCATCCTGGCGAAGATCTGCCATTGTGAGTGATGCATCCTTCTGCTGTGCAAGTGCGAGTGCCTCCTCGGCAGTCTCGGCAACGACATAACCACCCTTTGGAAGGTAGTATGCTGGTATGCGCTGTCCCCACCATAGCTGACGTGAGATACACCAATCCTTGATGTTCTCCATCCAGTGGCGGTATGTATTCTTATACTTTGCTGGCACAAACTTGATGATATCCTCAAGTACGGCTTTTGTTGCGGGTTTCGCAAGCTCCTCCATAGATAGGAACCACTGCATAGAGAGCTTTGGCTCTATGGCTACGCCAGTACGTTCCGAGTAACCCACGTTGTTTGTGTATGGTTCAACCCTCTCCATGAGGCCTGCAGCTGTGAGGTCGCCCTCGATAACCTTACGACACTTGAAGCGGTCTACACCGACGTACATGCCCACCTTGTCGTTGATTGTGCCATTGTCGTTGAAGATGTCGATAGCCTCGAGGCCATACTTCTCGCCGAGCATGTAGTCGTTAACATCGTGCGCAGGAGTAACCTTGAGGGCACCGGTACCGAACTCGAGGTCTACATACTCGTCGCGGATGACGGGTATAGAACGGCCTACGAGGGGCACTATTACGCGAGCATCTGCCGCAAGGTGCTTATATCGTTCGTCGTTAGGGTTCACGCAGAGGGCTGTGTCACCGAGGATTGTCTCGGGACGTGTTGTAGCCACCACGATATACTCCTCGCTACCCTCAATCTTGTAGCGTAGGTAGTATAGCTTACCCTGTGACTCCTTGTATACTACCTCCTCGTCAGAGAGGGCAGTCTTTGCTGATGGGTCCCAGTTGACCATGCGCACGCCGCGGTAGATGCGACCCTTGCGGAAGAGGTCCACGAATACCTTGATGACGCCTGCAGAACGTGGCTCATCCATGGTGAAGCATGTGCGTTCCCAGTCGCACGAAGCACCGAGCTTACGCAACTGCTGAAGGATGATACCACCGTGCTTCTCCTTCCACTCCCAAGCGTGTGCAAGGAACTCCTCGCGTGTGAGTGATGCCTTATCTATACCCTCGGCCTTGAGCTTTGCCACAACCTTTGCCTCTGTGGCTATAGATGCGTGGTCTGTGCCTGGCACCCAGCATGCGTTCTTGCCCTGCATACGTGCGCGACGTACCAACACATCCTGAAGAGTGTTGTTGAGCATATGACCCATGTGGAGCATACCTGTCACATTTGGTGGTGGAATTACAATGGTATAGGGCTCGCGGCTATCGGGCTCCGAGTGAAATAGATTCTTTTCAATCCAGAAGTCGTACCACTTCTGTTCAATCTGATCGGGTGAATACTTGTCTGCTAACTGCATAACTATCTATGTTTTTGTTTGTTGTAATTCTATGTTGTGACGTCGCGTGCGTATGTACGCATGTCTAAACGACAAAGATATGAAAAAAAACTTAAAAATTGAACACTGCGAGCATAAAACTTAAGGGTCAAATATTATGTTGTCTGCTTTGTGTTTAAGATGGTGGTTTAGTGGTATTAAATTGTCTCTTTAGCTTTGCATATTTATCTTTTTTTACTACCTTTGCTTGATTTACGCACGTAAGTAATATTAAAAACATAAAAACAGAACTACTATGCAGGAACAACAACCTAAAACATCGCTTCCGGAGAACGCCTATCGCGAGCTCCATGAGGGCGAGGAGTATCAGCCCATTATGGGTGCAAAGGATAGCCCTCGAGAGGTTACCCCATACTCCGTATCGCTAGGTATCATCATGGCTGTGATATTCTCGGCAGCAGCTGCTTACCTCGGCCTTAAGGTGGGTCAGGTATTCGAGGCTGCCATACCTATCGCCATCATCGCCGTAGGTCTCGGCCAGATGCGCGGTAAGAAGAATATGCTCGGCCAGAATGTTATCATTCAGTCTATCGGTGCATCGTCAGGTGTCATCGTGGCGGGTGCCATCTTCACACTCCCAGCACTCTACATCTTGGGTCTTGATGCACAGTTCTATCAGGTGTTCCTATCATCACTCCTCGGTGGTGTGCTCGGTATTGTGCTTCTTGTCCCCTTCCGTAAGTACTTCGTTAAGGAGATGCACGGTAAGTACCCATTCCCCGAGGCTACAGCCACCACAGAGGTGCTTGTGTCGGGTGAGAAGGGTGGCTCGGGTGCTAAAATCCTCGTTACGGCAGGTCTTATCGGTGGTCTCTACGACTTCGTTGTCTCTACCTTTGGTGCGTGGGTGTCGTCACTATCGACATCTATGTGGGGTTGGGGTAAGGCGTTGGCAGCCAATGTTAAGCTCACCTTCGGTCTCAACACCTCTGCTGCGGTGCTTGGTCTCGGATACATCATCGGCCTCAAGTATGCACTTATCATCACTGCTGGTTCGGCACTCGTGTGGTTCTTTATCGTGCCTCTTGTGGGTTCGTTCGAGTCGGCTCTTGATGCTTCGCAGATGGTCTCTATTCTCGGTATCACGAATGAGAATATCATCAACAACCCATCGTTGCTCTTCGCCCCAGAGAACCTATACACCTATATTGGTCGCCCTATAGGCATCGGTGGTATCGCCATGGCGGGTCTTATCGGCATCGTGCGTCAGGCGGGCATCATCAAGAGTGCCTTTGCTCTTGCTAAAAATGAGTTCGGCGGTAAGAAGGTGTCAAATGTTGAGCCACGCACACAGCAGGATATACCTATGAAGACCATTCTCACAATCCTCATCTCGGCTCTTGTGGCAACACTCTTCTTCTTCCAGTTTGGTGTTCTTGGCAACTGGATGCAGACAATCGTAGCTCTGGCTATCGTCTTCATCATTGCCTTCCTCTTTACCACTGTGGCAGCAAATGCCATCGCCATCGTCGGCTCTAACCCTGTATCGGGTATGACACTCATGACACTCATCCTATCGTCGTTGGTGCTCGTAACCATAGGTCTTGAGGGCACCAGTGGTATGATTGCGGCACTTGTGATTGGCGGTGTTGTATGTACAGCACTCTCTATGGCGGGTGGTTTCATCACCGACCTTAAGATTGGTTACTGGCTTGGTACTACACCAAAGAAGCAGCAGACATGGAAGTTCGTCGGTACGTTTGTGTCAGCAGCCACCGTTGCTGGTGTGATGATAATCATGAACGAGACATATGGTTTTACTGGTGATAACGCCCTTGTAGCTCCGCAGGCAAATGCCATGGCAGCTGTTATACAGCCTCTTATGATGGGTGGTGTGACACCATGGTTGCTCTATGGCATCGGTGCAGGTCTTATCCTTGTGCTCACGCTTATCGGCGTGCCAGCCCTTCCATTTGCTCTGGGTATGTTTATTCCTATGAACCTCAATGCGCCACTCGTTGTTGGTGGTTTGGTATCATGGGCTGTTAACCGTCATAAGAATCCCGAGAAGGCCAAGGCGAACAATAACCGTGGTACGCTTATCGCCTCTGGCTTCATCGCTGGTGGTGCGTTGATGGGTGTTGTTAGCGCTATTATAGCCTTTGCGGGTGCCGACTGGATGCTCACCGACTGGATGAACTCTATGGGTGCTGTGTATGTTGGCATCGTAGCCTACGTAGCCCTCATCGCCTACTTCATCTGGCACTCACGCAAGGCAAAGATTGGCGAGTAATGGGTGTCGTTTAACATTGTAAGTAATAAATAGATAAAAACATAATAGTATGGATTTGAAAGAACGCTTCCTCAAATATGTATCGTTCGACACACAGGCTGATGAGTCGAGCACAACATTCCCCTCTACCGACAAGCAGCTTGTCTTGCTTCGCCACCTCAAGGAGGAGCTTGAGACTATCGGTCTTAAGGAGGTTACAATGGATGAATATGGCTATGTTATGGCCACTCTGCCAGCAACAAAGGGTTATGAGAATGCCCCTGTCATCGGCTTTATCTCGCATGTTGATACAGCGCCCGACATGAGTGGTGCTAATGTTAAGCCACACGTGTTGGAGAACTATAATGGCCGTGACATCATGCTTGGTGGTGATGTGTGGCTCCGTGTTGAGGAGTTCCCCGAGTTGTCATTCTTCAAGGGCCACACCCTCATTCACACCGATGGCACAACACTTCTCGGTGCTGATGATAAGGCGGGTGTTGCGGAGATTGTCACAGCCATGGAGTGGCTCGTTGCTCACCCCGAGGTTGCACACGGCAAGATTCGTGTTGGCTTCACTCCTGATGAGGAGATTGGTCGTGGTGTAGACTACTTTGATGTTAAGAAGTTTGCGGCAGACTTCGCATACACCATGGATGGTGGTATGGAGGGTGAGTTGGAGTATGAGAACTTCAACGCTGCGGGTGCCAAGATCACCATCGCTGGCCGTAATGTACACCCTGGCATGGCGAAGAATAAGATGATTAACGCCATTGACATAGCCACCGAGCTAAATGCTCTTTTGCCATCGTCAGAACGTCCACAGTTTACAGAGCATTACGAGGGCTTCTTCCACTGCGTGGGCATCAAGGGTAGTGTTGAGGAGGCGGAGATTAACTATATCATCCGTGACCACGACACCGATAAGTTCGAGCATAAGAAGCAGCTTATGTGGGATGTAGTAAACTTCTTGCAGCGCAAGTATGGCGAGAAGGTGTTGACACTCAACATGCGTGACCAGTACTACAACATGCGTAAGATGGTTGAGCCACACCCACAGGTTATCGAGAAGGCGAAGCGTGCTATGATTGAGGCGGGTGTTAAGCCTCTTGTTAAGCCTATTCGTGGTGGTACCGATGGCTCACGTCTATCGTTCATGGGTCTTCCATGTCCTAACATCTTCACTGGTGGCATGAACTTCCATGGCCGTTATGAGTATGCATCACTCACAACCATGCAGAAGGCAATGAATACAATCATCAACCTTGCTCGAATCTGGACAGAGTAGTCTTGCGATAGGACCAGATTATGGTGTCTTAACGGCAACACAAAGGTTGTGTGACTAAAATAAAGAGATAATTATGAATAACCAATATGGATATGTGAGAGTTGCGGCTGCTGTGCCACGTGTGCACATCGCCGATGCCCATCGC
This sequence comes from Alistipes sp., assembly GCA_017646625.1. Classification (GTDB taxonomy): domain Bacteria; phylum Bacteroidota; class Bacteroidia; order Bacteroidales; family Rikenellaceae; genus Alistipes. Next base: position 8,777 of record JAGCMF010000007.1, read on the forward strand.
AATGCCGAGGGTGCTCTCAAGATTATGCAGGACGCCTTTAATGAGGGTGTTGAGGTTGTTGTAATGCCCGAGTTGTCGCTGGTTGGTTATACCTGTGGCGATATGGTGCTTCAGAAGAAGCTCCTTGCCGACTCGGAGGCTGCCCTCGCATGGCTCATGAACGAGACTGTCGACATCCCAACAATAGGTATCGTAGGTCTTCCTGTGGTGTTTGCTGACCGTCTCTACAACTGTGCTGCCATCTTTGGTCAGGGTCAGTTGTGGGGCATCGTGCCGAAGTCATATATCCCCAACTATGGTGAGTTCTCGGAGCTCCGTTGGTGGGTATCGGGCTATGGCATCAAGGATAGAACAATACGCTTTGCGGGTCAGGAGTGTCCCTTTGGTAGCGACCTTATGTTCGACATCCACGGTGTGGAGTTTGGCGTAGAGATATGTGAGGATATGTGGGTTCCCGTGCCACCATCATCTATGCAGGCGGTGCAGGGTGCCAAGTTGCTCTTCAACCTCTCGGCATCCCCCGAGTCGGTATGTAAGCACGACTACCTCATCTCGCTTATCGCCGAGCAGTCGTCACGTACTATGTCGGCCTATGTATACGCCTCGTCGGGTCATGGCGAGTCGTCAAGCGACCTTGTCTTTGCGGGTAATGCTGTTGTTGCGGAGCTCGGTAGAGTACTTGGCGTCAGCGAACGATTTGTTCGTAATGACCGCATGGTTATTGCCGACATTGACGTTGAGTATATCTCGACACGTCGTACTGCGCGTAATACATTCTACTATCCAGAGGCTCCCGAGATGCGTGTCGTGGAGATAGATGTAGATGAAATATGCTACCAGGGCGATGTGCGCCGCCATATAGAGCCTCTATACTTCGTTCCCGAGGATGAGGCGGCACGTGCGATACACTGTCGTGAGGTCTTTGCCATCCAGAGCGCGGGTCTTGCGCAGCGTCTCGAGCATACATCATGTAACACTGCCGTTATTGGCATATCTGGAGGTCTTGACTCTACGCTTGCGTTGTTGGCTGTGTGCGATACCTTCGACCTCTTAGGTCTCGACCGTAAGGGTATCATAGGTGTTACCATGCCAGGCTTTGGCACTACGGATAGAACATACCAGAATGCCCTCACTATGGTGCGTGAGCTCGGCTGCACACTCCGTGAGATATCTATCAAGGAGGCGTGTGAGCAGCACTTTAAGGATATAGGCCTCGATATAGATGAACGTTCTGTGGCCTACGAGAACTCGCAGGCACGCGAACGAACACAGATACTCATGGATGTGGCAAATATGTGCGGCGGCATGGTTATCGGTACGGGTGATATGAGTGAGTTGGCTCTCGGCTGGGCTACATATAACGGTGACCAGATGTCTATGTATGGCATCAACTCATCTGTGCCCAAGACCCTTGTTAAGTATATGGTTGATTGGTACGCTAATAACCGTGCCGAGGGCGCCCTTCGTGATGCTCTCCTCGATGTTGTGAATACGCCTGTTAGCCCAGAGCTCTTGCCAGCATCTGATGGTGATATAGCGCAGAAGACCGAAGATATCGTAGGCCCTTATGACCTCCACGACTTCTTCCTCTACTGCACACTGCGTCGTCGTTACTCGCCATCGAAGATTGCCATGTTGGCCTTCATCGCCTTCGAGGATACTTACGATAAACCCACCATCATCAAGTGGCTCAAGGTATTCTTCCGTCGCTTCTTCTCGCAGCAGTTCAAGCGTTCTGCTATGCCTGATGGACCAAAGGTCGGTGCTGTAGGTCTCTCACCACGTGGTGACCTCCATATGCCTTCTGATGCCCATGAGAGAGCATGGCTGCAGGAGGTTGAGGATGTGGAACGTGAGTTAGACTTGATATAGTAGATGTGCTATCACATCGATGGTTGTAAATCATTAGGAGGGGTGTATCCACAGCATGTTGGACAGCCCCTCTAAATGTAGAGTTGTAGTTGGCGTGAAATAATATCGCGCCTCTCTACGTTCTACACTAAATAATTACTCATTATGAAAAGACTTATAACACTTGTGATGCTCGTGGCATCTGTCATGCTCTTCAGCGTCGAGGCCTCTGCACAGTTCGACTTGTCGCGTGCCATTGGTACGCTGCTCGGTGGCAGTGCCGAGTCTACTGATGCCCCCAACCCATATGATGCTATCGCCGAGGCTGCACCCTCGAAGAGTCGCATCTTGGGCACATGGCAGTATAAGACAGCATCTATGGAGTACCTCGGGAATAACCAGCTTGCTGGTGCTGCTATCTCGCAGCTCGAGGGTTTTGCTCTTGGTGAGCTTAAGAAGATGGGTGTCGTTGAGGGCTGCTGTTCGCTTACGCTACGTCGCAACGGCATGGCTGTTATCTCTACGCTTGATGCTTTGCAAGAGGGTAGCTTCACCTACGATGAGACTTCAGCGCGTGTGACTGCCACTACTATGTCGGGCGGTGAGACCTTCAGCTTTGATGGCTACATTAAGATGGTGTCGGAGAATCTTGTGGTGCTCATCGATGCTCGCGATGTCCTTGATGCAATGGTAAAGACCTCTCCCGAGCTTGCCACCAACCAATCTGTGGTTATGGCACGCGCGGTGCTCGATAGCTTTACTGATATATATATTGGTGTAATCTTTAAGCGATAGTGTGCCATGGAGGAACGTATTGTTAAGTTTATTAAGCGCCATCATGTCCTCACCATTGCCACGGTGAACGAGGCGGGTATGCCATACGTCGCCAACTGCTTCTATGCCTATGATTCAGGCCGCAACATCTTCATCTTTACCTCGGATGATACAACACGTCATGGTGCGGAGATGGTGGCAAATGCGAATGTGGCACTCTCCGTTGTCCTTGAGACACGTGTCGTTGGTCGTATACAGGGTCTGCAGGTTACGGGTCGTGCGGAGAGGGGTGATGACGATGCTACCTCTACATACCTCAAGCGTTTCCCCTATGCTGTCGTTGCACCACTGACGTTGTGGATGGTGCGCCCCGAGATGATGAAGCTCACTGATAACACGTTGGGATTTGGTAAGAAGTTGATATGGCAAAGCGAGGAGTAATTATCGTTGCTGGCGGCTCGGGTAGCCGTATGCACTCTTCTGTGCCGAAGCAGTTTATGATTGTTGGTGGAGAGCCAGTTGTTGCACGCACCATCAATACCTTCTCTGAAGCACTCCCTGGCGCAGATATCGTTGTTGTACTTCCCGAGGAGCATATTGCAATGTGGAAGAATATGGCGGCACGCTTTGATGTCGCTGTACACCGTTGTGTTGCGGGTGGTAAGGAACGCTTCCACTCTGTCAAGTGTGGTCTCGATGCTCTCTCCGAGGATGTGGAGTATGTCGCTGTTCACGATGGTGTGAGGGCTCTTGCCACAAAGCGTCTCGTGCTGCGTGCTATGCTTGCTGCCGAGCAGCACGATGCCGTTGTTCCTGTTGTTGATGTTGTTGACTCGTACCGTAGGGTGGAGTCTGAAGAGTCGTATATTGTGCCACGTGCCTCGTTGCGCATCGTCCAGACCCCGCAGACCTTTAAGGCGGAGGTGCTGCGCAAGGCCTACTCTCTACCCTTTGATGCGTCGTTTACTGATGATGCATCTGTCGTTGAGGCAGCAGGCTATAGGGTCTCTTTGGTCGATGGCGAGAGACAAAATATAAAGCTCACCACGCCCGAGGATGTGGAGTATGCCGAGTGGATATTAAGTAGAGAATAGGAGACGAATATCGTAGTAATTATCTCTCTATTATCCATACTCTTGCTAAATAGCTTCAAAAGAATGGGGTTGTCCGACTCATTTGTTGGACAACCCCCTCTTTTGCTCAATGCTGTTATGCTATCCCTCGGGATATATCTCCTCGCGTGTTATCTGCTGCTCCTCTGTTGCTGTGCCCTCAAGCTCGGCCATTACCTTGTCGCGTACCGCCTCGAAGCGTGCCTTGTGTACCTCGCTTATAGGCTCTGCCGGCTCCTGTGGCACCTTTAGTGGGTCTATAGGCGTGCCATTCTTCCAGATGCGGTAGTCGAGGTGTGGGCCTGTAGATGTGCCTGTTGAACCTACATATCCGATGAGCTGTCCCTGTGATACCTTCGTGCCAACTCTTATGCCCTTGGCGAAGCTCTTGAGGTGCAGATAGCCTGTCTGTAGGTTGCCCGCATGCTTGATTTTGATGGTGTTACCGCCACCGCCACCCCAGCCAGCAAATACCACGGTGCCGTCGGCTACAGAGTGTACTGGTGTGCCCGATGGCGCAGCATAGTCTACGCCATGGTGTGGACGATATACCTTATGCACAGGGTGTAGGCGCGAGTTTGAGAACTTCGAGCTTATACGCGTATACTTAAGTGGTGCCTTGAGTAGCTGCTTACGTAGTGACTCGCCTGACGACTCCCAGTAGCGTAGCTTGCCCGCCTCTTGCGCATATGGTATTGCGTAGTACTGCTTGTTGTTGTGGTTGAATACGGCGCCCCATATCATGCCAATGCCTACTGATGTGCCGTTGACGAACTTCTCGTCGTATATCACTGTGAAGGAGTCACCCTGCTGTATGCCGAAGAAGTCTACTGTCCACTGGTATATATCCTCCACCTCTGCCGCCAGCGCATAGGGCATGCCCTGCTCCATGATGGCACCCCACAGTGACGATGTAATCACCGCCTCGCGACGCTGACGCACACACTCCACAGGATTCTGACCCTTGGTTACCGATACAGAGTCGGCATGGAAGCCAAATGCTACATACTCTATGGCGTCGATGTGGTAGACGAGGTAGTCGAGGATGTCGTGGTCACCAAGTGAGTCTGTCACACGGCGTGTGAAGGTGGTATATGCCTTGTCTGCCTGTATCCTGCGTAGTGGGAATATATCTTTGGCGGCACGGTCAAGATGATCTACTGTCACGGCAGATATGCCACGGCGACCGAGGATTCCGCCTACGGTCTCGCCAGAACGTACTGTGTCACTGGCAATGGTGTAACCATCGATGTTTATGCCGTATAGGTACTCTGGTTCCACAACTTCGGGTGTAGCCTCTATGTCGTTGCTCTTTGTGTCGGCAGAGCTGCCGCACGCCACCATGCCGATGAGCATCAGTAGCGCGGAGATGCGTATTGTAAATTTCATGATTGGCAAAGGTAGTGAAAATTTCATTTTACACCATATGCACTATACTAAATATTTACGTTTGTTAATAATTTTATCTCTATTTGTTGTCACGTAGGTGGTGTAAAACCGCCATTTTAGGTGAATTATTTGTCTATTACAAAAAAAGGTAGTATATTTGACCGAATTATGGCGCTATGCGTCGTGTTGCTATTGTGATAAATGAAGATTGTTAGAGGCATACTATCGGGTATCTATGCGGCGGTGATTGCTACGCGTCATCGTCTCTATGATTGGGGTGTGTTCAAGAGTTACTCTTTTGACATCCCAATAGTATGTATTGGCAATATCACTGTCGGTGGTACAGGTAAGACCCCCACGGCAGAGTATCTTCTTGCGGAGCTTGCTGCGCACTATAAAATAGCAATCCTGTCACGTGGCTATGGCAGAACAACGAAGGGCTATCGTGAGGTGACGGTCGAGGATAACTACCTTGAGGTGGGTGATGAGCCGTTGCAGATAAAGCTTAAGTTCCGCGATACTGTCGTTGTTGTGGCAGAGGATAGGGTGGAGGCCGTGCAGCGTATCAGACGTGAGCATCCCGAGGTTACACTCATCGTCATGGATGACGGCTTCCAGCATCGTAAGCTACGAGCCAAGGTTAACATCCTGCTTGTTGACTCGACACGCCCAATAGAGTCAGATAATCTTCTTCCGTTGGGTCGTCTCCGTGACCTTAAGTCGCGCTTGAGTGCTGCTCACTTCTTCATCGTCACAAAGTGTAGCGATGAGATGACACCACTGGATAAGCGTCTATGGCATAATAAGCTACGTTCTATAGCATATCAGAAGGTCTACTTCTCGACTATTGTTAGCCGCAGGATAGAACCTCTCTTCTACTTTGAAGATAGAGAGGAGGTGAACTATGGTCAGCAGGCCATTGTTCTCTCGGGTATTGGCAATCCGCGCCCCTTCATGCGTGAGGTGGGTAACCGCTTTAATGTTGTTGGTAAGCTTATCTTCGCTGACCACCACCGCTTCAATGCCGACGATATGCTTCAGCTCTATAATATGCATCAGCAGTATCCACGCGCCGTTATCGTCATGACGGAGAAGGATGCTGTTAAACTACGTCGTGCACGTCTGCCCGAGAGTCTCATGCGCATGATGTACTACCAGCCTATCAATATGACTCTTGTTGATGGCCCTGACCAGGACTTCGTGGGTAATCTTATCTCCGAGATTGAGTATAAGGATAAGAGAGATGTGCAGGGCAAGGATGCTGGTAAGGATGGTGCTGGTGCTGCTGGCGAGGAGCCTACGCTTTAGTCCTATGGTCGCAATTACGCGGCATGATATTGGTGTGTGCAAAATTGTTCGTAACGTAAAATAGCATATATATGATTAATAAGGTGATATTGGTGGGTAATGTTGGCATGGACCCCGAGGTGCGTACTCTTGAGACAGGTGTTAAGGTTGCGCGTGTGCGCCTCGCCACCACGGAGAGAATCTTCAATCGTCAGACAAACGAAGCTCAGGATCATACAGAGTGGCATACCGTGACTTTGTGGCGTGGTCTTGCAGATGTGGCAGATAAGTATGTTCGTAAGGGCTCACAGCTCTATATTGAGGGAAGCCTCCGTAGCCGCGAGTGGGAACGTGATGGTGTTAAGCACTATGCAACAGAGATTGTTGCTGATGAGATGAAGCTCCTTGGTCGTCGTGCTGAAGGTGTAGCACCACAGCAGGGAGGCTACCAGCAGCCCGCGCCACAGCAGGGAGGTTACCAGCAACCAGCACCACAGCAGGGTGGTTATCAGCAGCCTGCGCCACAGTCAGCAGCTCCTGTGATGCCTAATGAGGATCCTGATGGCTTGCCATTCTAACATGTAGTTAAAGGAGCATTATCTGGTAACTATATGGGTCTATCCAATGTGGGTAGGCCTCTTTTTTTTGTGAGGCGCGAGTGTATGGTCTGCAGCATGACAGATGAGTTGTTGAGATTGGTTTTTCCGTAGTTTAATATTGGTTATTTGTAGGCATCTATCGGGTGCATAATTTGCATATTATGCAGAAAAATGTCATAATTGAGTGACTATATTTGATAAAGTCGTAAATTATGCATATTTTTGTATTCTAATTATATTTCAGTACGTTGTGCGAATATCAATAAGACAACAAACTATTTAAAAATAACTATATGAAGCAGATTTTTATGAACATCAAGGCTGTTGCGGCTGTCCTTCTTTCGGCAGCTGTATTGGCCACATCTTCTGTCTCATGCTCCTATGATGATACCAAGATATGGGCGGAGATTGAAGGCATTAAGAAGGAGCTTGCCTCATTGCGTGAAAGCGTAGAGACAGAGCTTAACGCCCTAAAGGCATTGCTTGATGGTGCTGTAACCATCAAGGAGATTAAGAAGCAGAACGATGGAAGCACTATCCTTGTGCTTTCGAATGGTGCACAGGTTACTGTCTATCCGAAGGGTGGTGGTGTGCTTGCCGACATTGTTACTGTAGTTGAGGAGAATGGTGTCTACTATTGGGCAATGTTCGATGGCCTTGGTAACAAGCAGCCTATCCTTGTTGATGGTCAGAAGGTGCCTGTAGCGGATGCTGCTCCACAGACACGTGTTAACGAGGATACTAATGCTATTGAGGTTTCGTTCGATGGTGGTAACACATGGTACATTACAGGCTATAGTGAGTCTGCTGCAGACAGCATCATCACAGATATCAATGTTGTATACTCTGATTGGCAGGTAGATGCTGACGGTAACCCATTGGCACTCTACTGTGTACTCACACTCAACGATGGCTCTTCAGTGAAGGTTGGCATGCAGAATGGTAAGCTCATACTCTCATCTGATACTATGTTCGTTACATATGGTGCTACAGCAACATTCTACATCGATGTTCAGGATGCTGCCGACTACCTCACACAGATACCTCTTGGTTGGGAGTGTGACGTTAAGCATAAGGTGAAGGATGATACAATGGAGCTCACATTCACTGCTCCTACATATGATGATATCGTTGCGGGTAATGCTGTTGCTACAGGTGTAGCGAAGCTTATGATTGTCTTCAACAATGGCTCATCTGCTATTGCGAGCATCAAGGTGACTACCAACCCTGCTACTGTGCAGTTCACATCAACAGGTCTTTATGTAGAGGTTGGTTATGGCACTAGCTACCTTATCGGTGGTCTTATGAGTGCGACATCATTCGAGAGCAACTTTGATAAGCTCTTGGGTGTAGCTAATACACACCTTGCTGGTACTACAAGCTCACAGATCTACGATATGTCGTTCATGGAGTCTAATACTCTCTATGTGCCTTACACAGATTTGGTATCAAATATCAAGGCTGGTACAGACTATGTATTCTGGTATGCGTCGCCTAATACTAATGAGGATGGTGAGATGTATATCACAGAGATTGATATATGTTCTTCGTCTTACAGACATGTCGCTGTTTCGTTGAGTGTTAAGGAGGCAGGTTTCTTCGATCTCGAAGTAGACTTTAAGGCTACGGGTGCGGATGAGGATCATAAGTATATGATAGGCTACTGCCCAGCTGATGAGTTTGATGCCCAGGAGCTTGCTACATACTACACTGACTATCCAGAGTATTTCCTTGCTACTAATGCCGAGGAGGCATATTCAGGCTCATTCTTGTCGTTGGTAGATCCTTATACTATGCAGCTTGATCCCGACACTTCATATGTGATGTGGTATATCAACGAGTCATCACTTCCAAATATCCTTGTAGATAATGTCCTCTCATGGGAGGTTTCTACATCTGCATTTACCAATGGTGGTAGTGTTGAGGTTGCTGTAAGCGATGTTGTTGTTGAGTACACATCAATCGATATGACACTCTCAACAGATGGCCATATCGCTATGTATTACAACCTTATGCCATCATACATGGCAACGGCATACTCTAAAGATGAGCTCATCATCGAGATGCTCACAAGCGAGGGCTATAGAAGCTATACTACAGAGGCTGTGGATGTATCGTTCACAGGTGCTACTGCTGGTACAGAGCTCACACTCTTTGCTGTTGCTGTAGATGCTAATGGTTGCTATGGTAAGATTCTTCAGGAGGAGTATACAACCAAGGCTTTCGAGTATAATGATTTGGAGCTCACATTGTCACTCAAGGACTACAAGATTGATAACACACGTATCGGTGTTGAGTGTGCTGGTGCCGAGAAGTATGCATATGTATACTGTGAGACAGGAAGCGATGAGTGGACAAAGGTTTATGGTGGCACAAAGAAGAGTGCTGGTGAGTTCATCATCGCCAATGAGGGTGACAGCCGCATCTATACTACAGATGAGAATCCATTGGTAGATGGTTGCATCGTGTTGAATGGTTTGACCATGGATGTTGAGTATGCTGTTGTTGTTATGGCTGTTGATGCTGACGGTGTATACTCAAAGCCACAGTCTGTATACTTCAAGCCTATTGCGAATATCGGTGATGTTGTTAAGAGAGATGATGCACACTGGGAGGTAGGTAAGCCAACAATCGAGATTCTCGATTATGAGGATAACCCACACCTCTTCCTTAACTTCAGCTGGGCGACGACACCTGGCGAGCATACTACTGTATATACAGCGGCTATGTTCCCTGGTAACTTCATCAACGATGATTTGGGTACAAACATCAACACTGTTGAGAAGCTTATTGCCGAGATTATCACATCATGCGATACTGGCGGTATGGCTGAGCAGGGTAAGAGCTTTGTATGGAATGCTGAGGGTGAGTATCTACGTGAATGGACAGAGTTGGAGGATACCGATGGTGACAACTACCTCGAGGAGGTATACCATAGCGAGGTACATCCTTATGGTTTCCACTTCTTCCCATATGGTTCAAGCGGTGCTACCTTCATCTATACTACATGGGTATGCGAGGATGGTAACTTCCATGAGCCATTCGCTATCGATCCTACTACCGGCGAGGAGGTATCACTCTGGTAGTGCTGTTGTGACGATAATAGTAAAAGAGTCTGCCCCGAAAGGCAGACTCTTTTACTATTCTATTTTGGCCCCTTGTGTACCTCGTTGCTACTTTACCACTATGCTACGCACAATGTCGTGTCCTGCGCGCTTGTTTATGCGTTGTGCGAGCTCATCACGGCGGTAGAATATCTCCTGGCGTGCTACGCCCGATGATATACCTATATATAATATGACACCCTCAAGACGGCAGTATGTCGTCATTGCGGCTATCCTCTCGCCTACAATCTCTCGCCAATATTGAGGCACCTTACCCTCGGCAATCTTACGTGCTACATATGGGCGGCTGAAGAACTCCTCGAGGATGCTTCCTATAAGCTTTGGCTCTGTTCGTTTCATAGTGCTGCGCCCTCCGCTATGGTGAATAGTTTATATTCGGCGCCAGCCTCTTGCAGTGTGCTCTCCAGACGGTGCTTGTTGCAGTCTGTTATGAGTATCTGTCCGAAGATGTCGCCTGCCACGAGACGTAGTAGCTGTGCCACACGTCGCATGTCGAGTTTGTCGAAGAGGTCGTCGAGCAGAAGTATGGGTTTCTCCTCTGTGTGCTGTGCGAGTAGGGTGTACTCTGCGAGCTTTAGCGCTATGAGGAACGATTTTTGCTGCCCTTCGGAGCCGAACTTACGTAGCGGGTAGCCTCCGATGTTGAGTATCATATCATCGCGGTGTATGCCTACACATGTGTGCTCATTCACTATGTCGCGCTGTCGTGATGCCAGGAGTAGCTCCTTTAGTGGTGCTGTCTGTAGCTCCGAACGATACTCTATGCCTATTGTCTCGCGCTTCTCGGCCAGCAGTGCGTAGTACTCCTCTACGAGGGGTCGCAGAGACTCTACGAGGCTCTTTCTGCCCTCGTATATTATGTCGGCTGTGGCCTCGAGCATAGAGTCGTATATGAGTAGCATCTCTTCGGCTGGCGATGTCTTTAGCAGCTTGTTACGTTCTTGCAGTGCCGCGTTGTAGCGTATCAGGGCGTTCATGTAGCGGCGGTCTATCTGCGATATGAAGCGGTTTAGGTAGCGACGACGTTCCTCTGCCGAGTCACTTATGAGTGCTGTGTCGGCGGGCGATACTACGACTATGGGCACACGGCCTACGTGCTCTGATAGCTTGTCGTACTCCTTGCCGTTGTACTTCAGCACCTTGCCACCACGACGTGTGTATGAGCATACTATCTGCTCGGGGCGTGTGTCGTCGCGGTGTAGGCGGCCATCGAGTAGGAATGCCTCCTGTCCGTGGCGTATGCTCTGCGCATCTGTTAGTGTGTGCATTGAACGTGCCAGCGAGAGGAAGTGTACGGCGTCGAGGATGTTTGTCTTTCCTGCGCCGTTGTCTCCCACGAAGCAGTTTATTCCTGGTGATAGTGTCAGGTGCTGCTCGGCTATGTTCTTGAAGTCTATGATGTCGATGCTATCGAGAGTCATGGTCTAAATGTTTTGTTTGGCAAAGATATAAAAAAAGTAGATACGGTGCATCACTTGATGCGTAGGATGCTGCAATGCTATGCTGTAGGGGAGCCATCTTTGATGGCAAAGATATAAAAAAAAATTAAAGGGTCAAAAAGGTCAAAAGGGGCAGAAGGGGCTGAGACAACGCATTACCTTTTATGCCCTTTTATGACGTTTTATGCCCTTTGGTACCCGAGAATGAAAAATGGTCAAAAAGGTCAAAAGGGTCATAAAAGGTCAAAAGGGTAGGCACGTGCCCTTTAATCGAAGCGCCCTTTAAACACTCTTTTTTAATTTTGTTGATGTTTCGTTGAAATTTTTTTCATTTTGGTTGTGTTAGAATAAAAATTTTTATTACTTTTGTACTTTGTAGTAGTGTTGTCCGGCGCGGTGTAATCTGTTGATGGTCATGAGTGTTAGGCAATGGTATGAGGATGATATATTTTTTTAATTTTTAATATTAACTTTTTTATTAACTTTTAAGGTTATGAGAAAATCAAACTTTTTTGCTGAGGAGTATGTTGCTCCAGAGGTTGAGGTTATCTCTGTATCTGTAGAGGCTGGTTTCAGCTTGTCTACAAACATTGGTGACGCAGAGGAGGATAACTATGGTGATTTCTAAAACTATTGCAACGATGAAAAATTTGTTTAAGAATTTGATGCTTGTTGCAGTAGCTGCAATGGCATTCACAGCTTGTTCAGAGGATAACAACGAGGTGAACAATGTTGAACGTGTAACTCGTTATGAGTTCACAGCAGAGATCGCTGACGACACTCGTTCTGGCTTCGCTGAGAAGGAGGATGGCGCAACAGCTTACAAGTCTGAGTGGTATGGTAATGAGACTCTTAAGCTTTTCCTACAGACTAATGATCAAAGTTGGAGCGCAGAGACTACTGCTTCTATTGATGAAGAGGGTGTGTTCTCATTTGAGTTGGAGAACGCTCCTGAGAGCTTCTTTATGACAGTATGTTCTCCTGCTGAGTCTTGGAGTGCTATGTACTCTTCAACTATTCCTACTGAGCAGACTCCACTTGCAAACTCTGTAGATCCTAAGGCTCACTTGTTGCAGGCTCAGGGTATCTATGTTTCTAATGGCATTGCTAACGAGATTAATTTGGGCCACCAGGCTGCTTATGGTAAGATGACTGTAAATGGTGTAGATTTCGCTATCGACCACGTAGTAGTTGACTTTAAGGGTTCTTACTATAACAATTCTCGAGAGTTGTCTTATACTATCAACGCTGATAATGTAGAGGGCAACACATTCTGGTTTGCTACTGAGCCAATCGATGTTGCTGAGTTCACCGTTACAGCATACGATGCTGAGGGCAAAGCAGTTACTAAGACTGTAAACATGGCAGGTAAAGAGAAGCCATTGGCATTCTCGTATGGTAAGGTCTCTACATTCTCTGTTTCAGAGCTTAAGGAGCCTGCTGTGCCATCTGTTCCAGTGTTTACAAGTGAGAATACAATGTATTATCATTCTAATTCTTGGACATATGTCGATGAGTATAACGAGTATTATTGTTCGCCAAGCGATGTGTCGTTTATTTTCTCAAGTGAGGAGTTGGGTACATTGCAATTGAATTTTTACAATACCTTCAGTAGTTTTAATATTCCTGCAGGCGTATATGATGAAAATCATATCTATACTGGTGATGGTACAAAGTATTCTTACTACCAGCCAGCAGGCTCTTCTGGAAAGTATCAGTTGTCTGATGTTGAGTTAGTTGTTGCTCAGATGGATAATAAGCAATATAACTTTACATTTAATGTTAAGTATAATGGGGGTGCTTCAGAGTTTAATGCAACTTATACTGGATATATCGAGGGTTTTGATCTTCGCACACCTCTTGCTACTCCAAATGCGGTAGCTACAGTAGATGGTAAGATGATTACTATATCATGGGATTCTGTAACAGGAGCAGAGAAGTATGTTGTAGAATCAAATAGCTTTGCTACGATCGAAACAACTGAGACTACAGTTACAATTGAGGCACCTGAGTATTCAACTTCATACACTTTCAATATTAAAGCCGTTGCTGCGGATACAGATCCTGATTACAGATCATCTTCATCTAAAACAATTAATGTAACAACAGGTAAGGATCCTAACTCATTTGCTGATTATGAGCTAGATTATGTAACGGTAAGTTCAAACTATTTTGAGTTTAATCGTGATTGGAATAATGGATCTGCAAATACTAAGACTAGTTTGAGAATATACTTGAACAGCAGTGATAAGGGAAGTAATTATATTAATCCAGGTCACTACAATTGTTTGGGCCAGGGTGCAAGTACCCCTTCTTCGGTAGGTAGTGTAAACCTACGCTACTGTACAGATACATGGCAGTATTATTATTCAACTGCGAATAGTAGTTCATATCTTGACGTTGAGATAGTAGATGGTCAGTATGTAATCATTGCAACAATTGATGGCAAGACTTGGGGTTATAAGGGTTTGCCAGGTGGTTGGATTATTCCTGATGTTGATGACTCTGGTGACGACAACACTGGCGAAGGTGGTGGCGACAATACAGGAGGCGGTTCTGAAGCAGAGCTTGGTACAGTAAATAATCCATATACATTTACAGAATGTAGTGTATTTGTAGCACAGTTTCCAAAACTTACGTTTAGCGGAGCAGAAGATGGTGCAGAGTTAACATTGGAGTCAAATACAGGTTACGGCTTGCCAACGGGCGTTATAACACTCGGAGATAATGGCTGGTGGTCAGAAGGACATAGTTATAACTTGGGTGATATTGACTATGGATATTCTTACTCAAGTATTGATCAAAATCCTGATGGCTCGTATACAATCAATTACATTATGATTAATTCTGGTGGTAAGACTGTTTTCTATCGTTACAGTGGCGGTTCTGTATTGTAGTATACAATATATTCCTAATATCTTTTCAGGGCGGTCTTCGGATCGCCCTGAATTTTTTTGTTTGAGACAGAGGGACAGCGAGACAACGCATTACCTTTTATGCCCTTTTATGACGTTTTATGTCCTTTGGTACCCGAGAATGAAAAAAGGGCAAAAGGGTCACAAGGGGCAGAAAGGTTAGAGACAGCGAGACAAAGCATTACCTTTTATGCCCTTTTATGACGTTTTATGCCCTTTGGTACGCGAGAATGAAAAAGGGGCAAAAGGGTCACAAGGGTCAGAAAGGTTAGGGACAGCGAGACAAAGCATTACCTTTTATGCCCTTTTATGACGTTTTATGCCCTTTGGTACTCGAGAATAAAAAAAGGGCAAAAGGGTCACAAGGGTCACAAGGGTCACAAGGGTCAGAAAAAATCTATTTTTCTTGCAGTTGTGCTCAATTATTTCTATCTTCGTGTAAAATTACACTATATGTACTCTCCTAACATCATCACACTCAATTCGGACTATAAAAAGCTATTGTGCTATCAGAAGAGGGTGGTAATATACGACCTAACGTATCATTTTTGTAGTCGTTGATTGTACCTCTTGATTGATGATAGATATGTCGCACAACACCTCACTTATATCTTCACTTGTTACATATGAAGACCTCGCCTGTTACAAGAGGGCGGTAATCATTCATGACGTTATGTGCCACTTCTGTGGTGCTCGCACAATCCCTACATATGTCAATGGCGACATGCTGATTAGGTCAGCACGTATGTGCGAACTCAATATTGCCGAGGGCTGCTTGGCACTACCTATATCTCCGGAGGCGGGGCTTGTGCTGCTGCAGAGTGCACAGAGTTGTCTTGTAGACCTGCGACGACGGTTGAGCTCATTGATAGGCCTCTGCAATGATGGGTTATGGATGCCTGACTCCACGAAGTATAAAAGGATGTGGGAGATAGGTGAGGAGAGTGATGATGTGCAGGATTTCATCTTTTGGGTATCGCGCAGTGATGATGCAGCCGCCGCAAATATACTCATCGTCCTCATCAATCAGGCAGATGTCATGCTATATAAGATTATTCAATCTTTAGCCCGCGAGTTATCTGCCGATGGCGCATCCGAATAGTTTACTTTTTTGACGAAATTCTATGATATTATAATATTTTGTTGTATCTTTGTAGGTTGAAGTGTAGATATGACAAATATTTAATTAAAATACAAAAAAAAGATTATGGCAAACAAAGTACAGAATCCCGAAACTGACATTATGGTGGAAACAAAGGGTAAGCTCGAGTTGTTCTTCGACAAGTACGGCAACATGCTCCTTAAAGGTCTCACTATTGTAGCTGTCATCGCTGTGGCAGCATTCATCTGGGTAAGCATCTCATCGAACAACAAGCAGAAGAGTGAGAACGCTGCACAGGCAGCCCTCACAGTGGCTCTGACAACAGAGGCTGACGCTGCTACTTATGCTGCTATTGTTGCAGAGTATGAGGGTACAAAGGCTGCTAATACAGCTGCTTACCTTGCAGGCGCAGAGTACCTCAAGGCTGGTGACATCGAGAATGCAAAGGCATACCTCGCACAGTATGTTGACGCCGAGGGTGCTGCAGCAGAGATTATCAACGCCCTTGTCTACACATTGCGTGGCGATGTTGCTGTTGAGGAGAACGACCTCCAGACAGCTGTGGAGCTCTTCGGCAAGGCTATGGTAGCGGGCAACAGCCTCTACACTTATGAGACTGCTGCAACGAAGCTTGCTCTCGTATACCTCGCTATGGGTGATGCCGAGAAGGCACAGCAGACATACAAGGATATGGTTGCTAAATACCCAGAGCTTCAGTCAAAGTACTCAAAGTTCATCGCAGAGTAATACGTAGCGTTAGAACGTAGGTATGATTGCAGAGGGTAATGCATCAAACATGAGGTTCGGTGTCATCGTGGCACGCGAGTTCGAGGAGCACAGCGAGATACATCTTCCGATGCTCGTTGATAACCTCACGCGCATGGGCTGTCAAGGCGATAACATACTGATAAAGTATGTGCCCACCATGCACGACATACTCGTCACCACACAGTTCATGGCACAGTACACCGATGTAGATGGTGTCATCATCCTCGCACCCAAGGATATAGTCATGGGTAGTGGCTACCTGATGCAGAGCATCGCCCTTGTGCAGGTGCAGAATGGCATGGTCGTGGAGATTGGTGGTGCCGAGTGTGCTGCAGACATAGTCTACATGATTGAGATGCAGAACGACATGGAGTTGTCGGCACCAGCAGAGAAGATGCCACCATTTATGCTGTCGTAACTACCGTTATACAACTTCTAAACGCAAATGGAGTGTCCATAAATTTGTTGGACACTCCATCTCTTTTTATTGTAACTTTTCCGAGTATTAACGTCGTGTGTAACGAAATTTTTACTACCTTTGCAAGTATGGATGCACGTTACGTATATGACTCTGTAGAGCTTGCCTATACCGTTGAGGGTGAGGGTGATGTGGTTATGTTGCTACATGGCTGGGGCTGTGATGCCTCTGTGTGGCGCACTACAGTGGAGCTGCTGCGCAACAACTTTCGTGTTGTGGCGGTAGACTTTGCGGGCTTCGGTCGTAGTGCCGAGCCACGTGAGGTGTGGGGCGTAGAGGAGTACACTCGTTCTATCGAGGCCCTCGTTGCCGAGCTCGGCATTGTCCGCCCAACGCTTATAGGTCACTCGTTTGGTGGTCGTGTGGCTACCCTGTATGCCTCACGCAATGATGTGAAGGCTGTGGTGCTCGCAGATGCTGCGGGCATAAAGCCACGCCGCACCTTCGCCTACTACCGCAAGGTATACACCTACAAGTTGATGAAGCACCTCTTGCCGCTGCTCATAGGTGGCCATAAGGCGCAGATGCTCCTCGACCAACGACGTGCACGTGCCGCCTCGGCGGACTATAACAGGGCAACGCCAAAGATGCGCGCCATACTCTCGAAGTGTGTGAATGAGGATTTGTGTCATGTGATGCCACGTGTGACAGCCCCCGTGCTCCTCTTCTGGGGCGATAAGGATACTGCGACGCCCATCGCCGATGCCCATAAGATGCAGCGCCTGATGCCAAATGCGGGTCTTGTTGTTGCCGAGGGTAGGGGACACTTCGCCATGCTCGAGGCTGCGGAGTTGTGGCAGGGAGCACTCATGTCATTCTTAAATATCAAGTAGCGATGAGCATAACACTACATATACTCACAGCGGTGTGGCTACTATTCCTATGTGCCACCATGCGCTACTCGGTGCAGATGTTCCAGCAGAACTCATACCGTGTTGCGCGCTACAACCGTTGGCTTATCTCGACCCACGAGTGGCTCTCGAGGGCTAACATCCTATCGGTGCTCGGTGCTGTGCTCCTCACGCTTACCGATAATATCGTCGTCGTAGCACTCCTCGGTATATGGATGCTCGTAATAGCCATTGCCGAGTTCTCGATAAAGTATAAGATTGCCATCGTCTACACCATGCGTGTCAAGCGCCTTATGGCAACACGCCTGTTGCTCACGGCGGCCGTAATAACTCTTGTGCACATCTATGCTGTGGAGTACACCTTCGCTGCGATGTTCCTGCTATCGTTGGACTACTGGACCATCGTGGCTAACCTAATAAACAAACCTCTTGAGGCGGCCATCTCGCGTTGGTATTACAACGATGCAAAGCGTATGTTGCGCGCTATGCCCAACCTTAAGATTATCGGCATCACGGGTAGCTTTGGTAAGACATCCACAAAGCACTTCCTCTACCGTCTGCTCTCGGAACGCTATAATGTCCTTATGACGCCCGGTAACTTCAACACTACGCTTGGTGTTGTGCGCACCGTGCGTGAGCACCTAAAGCCTCACCACGAGGTCTTCATCGTAGAGATGGGTGCCAAGCAGCGTGGCGACATTAAGGAGATATGCGACCTCGTATGCCCAACTGTGGGTATTGTAACCTCCGTGGGTGAGATGCACCTCGAGACCTTCGGCTCGGTGGAGAATGTGGCACGCACAAAGTTCGAGCTTATAGATGTCCTGCCTGTGGGAGGTCTCGGTGTTGTTAACATCGACTCGGAGGCGGCACGCAAGCATGTTGCGGAGGGCAGATACAACGTCACAACATATGGTGTTGAGTGCGAGGATGCCGACTATCATGCCACTAACATTCTCTACACTGCTGCCGACACGCGCTTCGACGTGGTGTCGCAGAGGGGTAGCGACGAGGGGTATGCCACACACCTTCTTGGCCGTGGTAACATCCTTAACATCACCGCTGCGCTGGCTGTGGCCGAGCATCTCGGCGTGGGTGCGGAGCAGCGTCGTCGTGCAGTGCGTCAGATGGAGCAGGTTGAGCACCGCTTGAGCATGCGTCGTGCGGGTGGCGTGACGATACTCGATGATGCCTATAACTCAAATCCTACGGGTGCGCGTATGGCCCTTGAGGTGCTTGCGGGCTTCGCCACGGAGGGTTGTCGCTATGTTGTAACTCCAGGATTTGTGGAGATGGGAGCAAGACAGTATGACAACAATAGAGCCTTCGGTGCCGATATTGCGGCGTCGGGAGCCGATTCAGTATATGTCGTTAACGAGGTTAACCGTGCGGCTATCGTTGCGGGCCTCGAGGATGGAGGTTATGATATGTCGAGAGTGCACTGCGTGGCGTCGTTCAACGAGGCCATGGGGGGGTTGCAGCCACGCCTCAAGGCGGGAGATGTGGTACTCTACGAGAATGACCTCCCCGACTCATTTAAGTAATCAAAAACAAACTATAAGAGGATGAAGATTAATGTAGGTGTAATTTTTGGTGGTCGTTCTGTGGAGAATGAGATATCTGTTATCACCGCAGCGCAGACCATGGCAGCAATGAACCGGGAGAAGTATAACATTGTGCCCATCTATATCTCAAAGGAGGGTCATTGGTATACGGGTGATAAGTTGCTCTCGACAGATAACTACCGCGATATGAAGGCGCTGTTGGCCTTTGTTGAGGAGGTCTACTTCCGCCCTATATATGGCGATAATAGACTCTATAAGGTGCGTAAGCCACTCTTCGGTAGCGATGTGACTACAACCATCGATGTTATACTGCCATGTCTGCATGGCACATCGGGTGAGGATGGCTCGTTCCAGGGTCTTATAGAGATGACTGGCATCCCTTATGCGTGTCCGAACACCCTTGCGTCAGCAAACGGCATGGATAAGATTACCATGAAGATGATTCTCAAGGAGAGTGGCATCCCTGTTGTGGAGTATGCCTGGTTCTCGGATAAGGAGTGGCTCTCGGAGCAGGATAGATGCATCGCCGAGGCCGAGGCGCTATGCTATCCCCTCATCGTCAAGCCCGCAAACCTCGGCTCGAGTGTCGGTATCAAGGCTGTGCACTCACGTCAGGAGCTGTGTGACGCTGTGGATAATGCCATCAAGTATTCGAAGCGTATCATCGTAGAACGCCTCGTAGAACGCCTCAAGGAGATTAACTGCTCGGTGTTGGGTAACTACTACGACTGTGAGGCCTCGGTATGTGAGGCTCCTGTGCGCAGTGGCGAGATATTGAGCTATGAGGATAAGTATCTCGGTGGTGGCAAGAATAAGCCATCGGAGGGTATGCACTCTACGGTGCGCGAGATTCCAGCACAGCTGCCCGAGAATGTTACTGCCTTCATTCGCGAGACCGCATGCAAGACCTTCCGTGTTTTGGCGTGCGATGGCGTGTCGCGCATCGACTTCATGATAGATGAGGCCACAGGAGGCATATATGTTAATGAGATTAATACCATCCCTGGCTCGCTGTCGTTCTATTTGTGGGAGGCTACGGGTGTCAAGTTCGATGAGCTTGTAGACCGCCTTATTGCCGTGGCATTCCAGCGTAAGCGCGACTCGGAGTTCAAGACTACAAGCTACTCGGAGAATATCTTTGCCTACCAGGCGAAGCATGGTGCGAAGCTCGGTGGCAGCAAGGGTGCCAAGTAGTGTTAACTTTTAAATTGTGAATTATGACAGCTTTGTATAATAACATAATCTTCGGCCCAGTGCGCTCGCGCCGTTTGGGCCTGTCGTTGGGTGTCAACCTCCTGCCTGTGGAGTCGAAGTTGTGTAGCTTCGACTGCATATATTGTGAGTGCGGATGGAATGATGAGCATCCAGGAAAGCGACGCTTCAATGCGCGTGATGATGTGCGTGAGATGCTCGCTGCCACCCTTGAGAAGATGGTTGGCGAGGGTACGCCTCCAGATGTCATCACCTTTGCGGGTAATGGTGAGCCTACCATGCATCCCGACTTTGAGGCTATCATAGATGATACTATCGCCATGCGCGATAAGTATTGCCCCACGGCCAAGGTATCAGTGCTCTCTAATGCTACGCAGATACATAGGGAGGATGTGCGCCGTGCGCTTTTGCGTGTCGACAATAACATTCTGAAGCTCGACTCGGCATTTGATGCTACCGTGCAGCTTGTGAATAAACCCCAGGGCGCATATAGTGTTGCTCGTACTGTGGAGCTCCTCAAGGCCTTCGAGGGTAACCTCATCATGCAGACGATGTTCCTCCGTGGCGAGTACATCGGCCAGCGTGTGGATAATACCACCGAGGAGGAGGTTGCGGCATGGCTTAAGCTTGTTGCCGAGATTAAGCCAAAGCAGGTCATGGTATATTCGTTGGACCGTGACACGCCCTGCAAGACCCTTGAGAAGGTCGAGAAGGATGAGCTTCGTGGCATCGCCGATAGGGTTGAGACCCTCAGCATACCATGCTCTGTGGCATAGTTGAAAACTAATAATTGTATTATAATATGGAATTTGAAGGTAAAGTAATTGAGATTCTCCCAGCTGTCACTGGTCAGTCGGCACGTGGCACATGGGAACGTCAGACAGTAGTATTCGAGCAGCCACAGAAGCAGTATGGCAAGGAGATAGCTGTTACATTTATGAACAAGGCGCAGGAGGTTGCCTCGTTGCGTGTAGGCGAGACATATACCGTATCTTTTGATATCGAGTCACGTAACTATCAGGGTCGTTGGTATACAGATGTTCGTGCATGGCGCGTTCAGCCTATGCAGTCGCAGCCTCCCGTACAGGATATGCCTCCATTCATGGAGGAGCCACAGCCAGCATATAGCGCTGGTGCGGGTGTCGTAGACGACATGCCATTCTAATGGCGTGTAGGCCGTAGAGGCGTCTAAAGCATTAATGATTGCTGGGGAAACATTCTCTCCGGCAATCTTTTTTTTAATAACTTGCATGTATAGTGAAAAAGTTGTAAATTCGATATAACATAAACAAACAACTATTAAACCCCAAAATTATGAAGAAGTATTTTGCTTACATCGCAGTGGTTGTTGTGGCACTGCTGGTGGGCGTGTTCTACGTCTCATGTTCAGACTCTGCCAACAGCATCTCGCAACGCACAATTGTTAATCAGGTTAACGAGAGCTTGGAGAACCAGGCTGTCAATGTCGTATACCTACCCCTCGAGATAGGTACCTTTGAGTGTGATTATGAGGATTATCGTCTCTGCTTGCGTAAGTTGGAGAATGCCGGCCTTTTGGACTATGATATAACACGTTATGCGTGGTGGGAGAAGGAGGAGAGAAGCGTGCGTGAGAGCTATAGCGTATGGCGCGAGTCATATTGGTATGGTGGCTACTACGACACCGAGTACCGTTGGGTGAATAAGACATTCTATAACTTCGAAGACCACTATGTGGTAACAGCAACTCTCACAAAGAGTGGTCAGAAGATATGTGTTGATGAACTTCCCAAGCCTATCGAGCAGGTGGATGAGGATTTGGAGCAGCCAGAGATTAATCCAGAGGACTACTCGTGGAACAAGGATGACTTGAGTGAGTCATGGCCCGAGATACACAACCCATTCATCGAGAGATCAGCAGAGACAGATGAGGATGATGAGGTTGTTATCTGCGAGGAAGAGGCGGACTATGATGATGGCGAGTATGAGGATGTAGAGGAGGTGGATGATAACATAGATCGCAATGATGAAGAGCAATTTTTGAAGTATCATGCTGTGAATATTGATCAGCAGAGTGTATATATCAAGGCGTATGAGCTCGAGGCTGTTAAGGCTCGTAATATTCAGATATATGAGGAGGATGGTATTACACGTGCGCGCGCCGAGGTTATCATCTCTACTTGTGACGTTACAGATGCTGGTCGCATCATGTTGGAGTGTGAAGACGACATGCGTTCAGTTATAGAGGTGTCACTCACTTACTATCTTGATAAGGGCTGGGTGCTCGACGATGCCCTCTTAAGCGACCTACATTAGAATTAGCGGGGTATAGCCGAGAACTATACAACGCAAAAACTATTGAGGGTGTCCATTCGGACACCCTCAATCATTTGTGCTTATGCCTATTAGTTAAGGTTTAGGCGTTCTGCGCTGTATAGGTAGCGCTTGATGCTTCGCTTTGGAGTCTTTATGAACTCCTCGCGGTGGATGATGATGTTGGCAACCTTCTCGTATGATGCCACCATACCGTTTAGCTCCTGGAGGTTCTTATCCATGATCTCCTGTATGTTGTCGAGGTTCACACCCTCGGCATTTGCCAACTCATAGTCTGGTACCACAAGGGCTGTGAGACGACCATTATTCTCGATTACGAGTGACTCGGCAACCATATATAGGTTGTTGAGGCGTTCCTCAATCTCCTCGGGGTAGATGTTCTGGCCCGAACCAGAGAGGATCATCGTCTTGCAACGACCGCGGATGTAGAGTGTTCTATCCTCGTCCATAGTACACATATCGCCTGTGTGCAACCAACCATCCTCATCAAGAACAGCCTTCGTTGCATCCTCATTCTTATAGTAGCCCTTCATCACATGCTCACCACGCACGAGCAACTCACCTGGGATAGTTGCTGGGTTGCTTGAGCAGATCTTACCCTCGAGGAGGTAGTCTGGTAGGAGCTTGCCGCATGAGCCTGGCTTGAAGAGTGTAGGCAACTCGAAGCTGATGAGTGGTGCGCACTCCGTCATGCCGTAACCTACGGTGATAGGGAACTTAATCTTGCGCAAGAACTCCTCGGTCTCGTTGTTGAGGGCTGCGCCACCCACGATAAAGATCTCTACGCAACCACCAAACTGCTCAATGAGGCGTGTGCGTATTGTAGAGTATATCGCTGTGTTGATGAGTGGAATACGCATGGCGATGCTCATAGGACCCTTCTCGAGCATTGGAAGGATGCTCTTGCGGTATACCTTCTCGAGGATCAGGGGCACGGTACATACGATGTTAGGACGTGTGATCTTCATCGCCTCGATAAGGATCTTTGGCGATGGGATACGACCAAGGAGTGTTATGTGCGCGCCACAAGCCAGAGGTGCGAGGAAGTCGAAGGTGCAGCCATAGGCGTGTGCTAAAGGCAAGAACGAGAGTGTGCGGCCACCCTTACGGAAGTAGTGGTCACCATTCTCAGGGTTCTCCATGTCCATAGCATAGCATACGTTACCTGTGAGGTTGTTTACGGTGAGCATAACGCCCTTTGATGAGCCTGTAGTACCTGATGTGTAGTTTAGGAGGCATATCTCATCGTTGCCAATCTCTGGATACTTTATATCCTCGATGCCGAAGCCACGTGGGTATGCATCACGGTAGTGACCGATGATGTTCTTCATGTAGTTAGTGAGCTTATCGCCCTCCTTCTCATGAATCACGTGGTAGTCTGTAAGTGAGAATACAGCTTCTACGCCAGGAATCTGGTCGCCCTCGATGTCATCCCAGAAGTTATCGCCGAGGAACAAAAGTCTACTCTCGGAGTGATTAACGATGTTGATGACGTCGTTAGGGTTGAAGTCCTGGAGGATAGGCACGATAACGGCACCATATGTTATTGTTGCGATGTAGCTGATGCACCAGCGTGTGTTGTTACGGCCGATGAGGGCAATCTTATCGCCACGTTCAATACCTGCCTCCTTAAACATGAGGTGTAACTTTGCAATCTCCTTTGCAACCTCATAGTACGAGAATGTCTCGCCCTTGAAGTAGTCTGTAAGAGCCGACATCTCGCGGTTATTGCGGAAACTCTGCTCGTAAATCTTTATTAAATTTCTGTCCAACATATCTATATCTTGGTTTTGAAAATATCCATTTACGTTGCAAATATATGATTTTTTTGTGAGAACGACAACATTCAACCTATTTTCTAATCCTCTATTTCTCTATTTTCTGGTATTTGTGTGTTTAAATGGTTGTTAATCACTGTGATATCGGTCAATATGAATATAATTTTAATTATGCAAATTTTCCTACACCCTCTCTGCTATCATCTGCTACAATAGGTAAAAAGTAGTATTAAAAGGCTTAATTATATAAATTTATGCTTCAGTCGTTGATTATTGCAAAAAAAAGACTATCTTTGTAGTCTCTTTTGGCTCTTTAGTTCAAGGGATAGAACGAAGGTTTCCTAAACCTTAAATCCGGGTTCGAGTCCCGGAGGGGCTACTGTTGGTTGTGACGCATTGCAAAAGCAATGCGTTTTTTTTGTTTGTGAGGCAGCCCACAAGTGTGCATTAGTGCACTATAATAAGATATTTGTGAGCAAGCTCTCAATATCTTATTATAGCTCACTATCGCTAAAGCGATGTCTCCCAAACAACAAAAACATTCCCTTCCGTACTACTCACTAATTGCGGGTTGCGCGGATATGAGATTATCTATTGCTCGACTTTCAGTCTGCGCTATTGAGGTATCCGCGCTACGGCTTTGCCGTTCGAGTCGGAGGGGCTACTTTATGAGGACAAGGTTTTATGCTTAATCAGCGCTACGGCTTTGCCGTTCGAGTCGGAGGGGCTACTTTATGAGGACAAGGTTTTATGCTTAATCTGCGCTACGGCTTTGCCGTTCGAGTCCCTTTTTGCTTGATGTATTGGCTTTGCAATCTGTTTTATGTTGTCTGTATGTGTCGATGTGCTGCTTTATGGAGTTATGTGAGGTTGTCTTTGAGTATCCCTTCTGTTTGTTATTTAGAAAAATATTTACTATCTTTGAACAATGAATCTGCATATGTGCTAATATATTATGAAATAGCGATGCTACGTAGTAATATAGGGTATATGTTTTGCGTTAGATACTTATAAAAAACAGATATTATGGCAAACTATTCAACAACAAATGTGGCTGGCACAACGGCTGTCAGCACCCTTCTTAAGAGTGTATATCTGCAGATGGCTGCTGCGCTCTCGATAACAGGTCTCGTAGCCTACTTCCTTTCGCAGTCGATGGACTTCTGGTACTTCATGTCTGAGAATCCGCCGCTTATCTGGATTATACTCATTGCTCAGATAGGTGTCGTTGTGTGGTTGTCGGCACGCTTAAACTCAATGTCCATAAGCGCAGCAACGCTACTATTCATCCTATACTCTGTTCTGATGGGTGTTACCATGACTACGATATTTATGATATACACGGCGGCGTCGATAGCTTCAACATTCTTTATCACCGCAGGTATGTTCTTTGTGATGAGTATCATAGGATATGTTACACGTATGGATCTATCGAAGGTGGGCAGTGTTCTCTTCATGGCACTCATAGGCATCATCATAGCCTCTGTGGTTAACATCTTCCTCGAGTCGGAGATGCTATATTGGATTATCAGTTATGCTGGTGTTATTATCTTCGTGGGTCTCACAGCCTACGACACCCAGAAGATTAAGGGTATGATTGCCGAGTATGGTGCAGTTGATGAGGTTGGCTATAAGCTTGCGCTCTTTGGTGCATTGATACTATATCTCGACTTTATCAATCTATTCCTATTCTTATTGCGTATCTTCGGTAACAGAAAATAGTCTCTATTGTATAATATATAATAGGTGAGAGTGAATAAGAAGTCTATTTTGTCGTTCTTTGTTGATATAACAGCGCATCTACTTTCGCTAACGAATTATCTCATCAATGGGCAGTACGCCAAAGTACAGCCCATCGCCTCGAAATTCGCCGAGTGAAAGTATCTGCACTATTCTCTCAACAAATTGGCTTGCCCTCAAAATCCTCATTTACGCCAAGTAAACTGCGGTTTTTCGGGCTTCGCAAGCCTAAAACTACATCTTTTTATTCACTCTCTTATGTTATGGGGGGGGGCTGGCTATGTTACTTTTTAGTCAGCCCCACTGCTTTTTTGCCGTTATTATGTCAAAGAGTTTTCAATGATGTTAAAAAGATGTTACATTTAATATTGTTACTTGCATGATGATTTTATCTATGGTACATTTGCTGTCGAAAAAGTAGAAAAGAGTATTAAATTATTATAGATTATGATGCAATTATTGACACTTCTTGGTGCTCTGGGTATGTTCCTCTACGGAATGAACCTTATGAGTGGTGGTCTGCAGAAGGCTGCAGGTAGCAAGATGCGAAACTTTCTCTCTGCGATGACCTCAAATCCCTTCAAGGGAGTATTTACGGGTTTGGGTATAACTGCTGTCATACAGTCGTCGTCGGCAACAACGGTGATGACCGTAGGCTTTGTTAATGCAGGACTCCTCTCGCTATCGCAGGCTGTGGGTGTTATCATGGGTGCTAACATCGGCACAACGGTTACTGCATGGTTAGTATCGCTTCTTGGCTTCAAGGCTGACATATCACTCTTCGCTGTGCCTCTCATGGCTGTAGGTTTTATCTTGAGCCTCGCAAAGAGTGACAAGCGTCGTCATATAAGCGAGCTTATCATCGGCTTCTCACTCCTCTTCCTTGGCCTCTCGCTGATGAAGGAGTCAGTGCCCGATTTGCGTGAGACGCCCGAGGTGTTGGCGTTCATACAGAACTGGACAAGCTATGGCTTTGGCTCGGTGCTCATCTTCTTGGTGTTTGGTACGCTGCTAACTCTCGTGTTGCAGTCGTCATCGGCGACAATGGCGCTTACGCTTATCATGGTTAACATGGGATGGATACCCTTTGAGATGGGTGCGGCGATGGTGCTCGGCGAGAACATAGGTACCACAATTACGGCGAACATAGCAGCAGCGGTTGGTAATGCTAACGCACGCCGTGCAGCTCTTGCACACACCCTCTTCAATGTATTCGGTGTATGTTGGGCGCTTATCCTCTTCCGTCCATTCCTAATGTTGGTGGGTATCACCATAACATGGCTTGGTCTACCTAACCCTATGGATGTTGTGCACTCGGCAGATGTACCCATGACCGAGGATGATAGCATGGCGACACTCTATGGTATATCTATGTTGCACACACTCTTCAACCTGTTCAATACATTAATTCTAATATGGTTTGTGAATGTTATTGTGAAGGTGGTGTCGAGGGTTATCAAGGATAAGAAGAGTGCAGAGGAGGATACTGTGAAGCTTAAGTTTATAGATGCTGGTCCTCTCTCTACTGCCGAGCTTGCAGTTGGACAGGCGCGTAATGAGGTTGTTCACTTTGCAGAGATATCACGTCGTACGGTGGGTCATATACGTAGTGCCATAAATGCAGCGAATGATAAGGAGTTTGAGGCGGCACGTCGCCAGCTCGTTAAGTACGAGGAGATCTCTGACCGCATAGAGTATGAGATTGCGCAGTTCCTGAATGCTCTGCCCGAGGATAGCATCTCGGAGGATACACGTACCGAGACAAAGAGGATGTATAAGATTATAGGCGAGCTTGAGAGTCTTGGTGACTCGGGTGAGAGTATTAGTCGCATCCTTGCACGTCGCAATAGCCACGACAAGAGCTTTAGTGATGAGCAGAAGGCAAAGATTGAGTCTATGCTCGAGGCTGTGGATAGGGCCTATGGCGTGATGATTGATAATCTTAAGGCGGAGAGCTTCGAGCCTATGGGCTTGCGCATGGCCACCGACTGCGAGATTGAGATTAACGAGTTGCGTAATAACATACGTGAGGAGGAAATCCGTAAAATAGAGAACGATGGCTCGAATTATCAGTCGAGTGTCTACTACCTCGATACCATCTCGGAGATTGAACGTATGGGTGATTTTATAATCAACATATCGCAGGCTCTGGATAAGTAGCCGGTGGAGTGTTATTAGTTGCGATGTGAGGTCTCTTGCATCGCAACTTATTTTGCATATATTACCCCATTTACACCTATTAGAAGATATTATTTGTAGGGCTTAAAAATATGTTAACTCGCTGATGTATAGGTGAATGACACTTTCACTGAAAAAAAAGAGGTTTGCGAAATTTGTAAACGATTAAAAATTTGTATCTTTGCAGGCCCGAAATAGTGTTTTTCGGGAAGGATTACAATAAATTAAGTATTAACTAAACTTTTAACAAAGTGGATTCAAAGAGTTACAAGACAATCTCGGTCAAGGCAGAGGATGCTCAGAAGGAGTGGTTCGTCATTGACGCTACGAACGAGATTTTGGGACGTCTTGCATCACAGGTGGCAAAGATCCTCCGTGGCAAGAACAAGCCTAGCTACACACCCCACACAAACTGCGGTGACTACGTTATCGTAATCAATGCAGATAAGGTGAAGCTCACAGGCGCAAAGATGACTGACAAGGTCTATACACGTTACACAGGCTTCCCTGGTGGTCAGCGTTTCGCTACACCAGCTGATTTCTTGACAACAGACAAGAAGCCAGAGTTCGTTGTAGAGCACGCAGTACGCGGTATGTTGCCAAAGACTCGTTTGGGTGAGGCAATCATGAAGAATTTGAAGGTTTATGCAGGTGCGGAGCATCCACACGCTGCCCAGAACCCCAAGGAGATTAAGTTAAACGAGATTAAGTAAGAATTATGGAAGTTGTAAACACCGTAGGTCGCCGTAAGGC
>JAGCMF010000008.1 GCA_017646625.1 Alistipes sp.
CCGGCTTGGCATTGGGCGGCAATAAGGCACGAGTAATGATGAAAGTGCAACTGCCCGCCGCCTTTGGTGGTATCTTTACGGGCGTGTTACTTGCCATTTCTCGAGTGATTGGCGAGACTGCACCGCTGATGTTTACAGCGCTTGGTTGCTCGCTTATACGCTTCTCTATCGACAAGCCTATTTCGGCAGTACCATTGCTTATATGGGAGTTCTTCAACGACCCCAACCTACAAGAGCTTATTTGGGGAGCATCGCTCTTCCTCCTGTTATTCGTTCTCACATTGAATCTTACAGCTAAATATCTTGCAAAGAAATGGAATCAGTAAAACCTATATTGGAGTTTAAGAAGACTTGCGTATCATATACCAAGCAAACTATGGCTGTGAAATATGTATCAGCAGCCATTGAACGCAACACTATCACGGCGATTATGGGACCTTCGGGCTGTGGTAAATCGACACTTCTGCGTGCCGTAAACCTTATGCACAACCTCTATCCCAACATCCGTGTCGATGGCGAAATCCTGCTCAATGGCGAGAATATCCTTGCGATGGAGCCTATCGATGTGCGTCGCCGTGTGGGTATGGTCTTCCAGCGCCCTGCACCATTCCCAACAATGAGCATCTACGACAATGTTCTGTCGGGTTTTGCATTGAACGGTATCAAGCTCTCCAAAGCAGAGAAAGATGCAACCGTGGAACGTTGCTTGCGTAGCGTTGCCCTGTGGGATGAGGTGAAGGATGTACTGAACAAAAAGGGAACATTCCTCTCGGGTGGTCAGCAGCAGCGTCTGTGTATCGCCCGTGCCTTGGCAATGAAGCCCGATGTTCTTCTGATGGATGAGCCGACATCTGCACTCGACCCCATTGCGACAAAGCATATCGAGGAGCTGCTATTGGAGTTGCAGAAGGAGGTTACAATCCTTATCGTGACGCACAATATGGGGCAGGCAAAACGAATATCTTCGAAGTCTATGTTTATGTACTTAGGCGAACTTGTCGAATATGGCGACACCGAAACGATGTTCACCAACCCCGCAGACGAACACACCAAAGCCTACCTTACTGGTAAGATGGGTTAATCGTTCCCATCCCCAAATAAACTATCCCCAAAAGCTACTTCAATATTCGTAGTCTTTGGGGATTTTTGTTTTAAGGATTGAGTCTATGTTGTTTTGTATCACCCGAGTCGCTATTTTGATACCCTCTCGGTCTGGAGCCTGGTCAATTCAGATATTTTCAAATTATTTATATTGCAACTCTTTGTACGACCATCGCAAACATAAACAACGAGACCGACCAAAAATTACTTTTTAGTCGGCCTCATTTGCTTATGGTACAGGGTAAGGGGGCATTATAGCTTTGTTACCCAGAGACCGTGGAGGTTGCAGTACTCGTAAACAGCCACGGGCTTACTGTCACCAACATATATGACTGCCTCGGGCTTATCCTTAAGATCTACGCGTATGCCACCATCCAGAGTCTCCACGTATATGAACGAGATGTGGTGCTCCTCGAGCATGGGGTGTGCAACACTGCCAACCTCAACCTTGATGCGCTTATCGTCGAGCCATGTAACAACAGGAACATGCTTCTCTGTTGCTGCATCTACCGTGTTGGGTACAAGCTCCGTCATAGGCTTACCACAGCACACCACAGGGACCTTCGAGTCCACAATCTTCGTAATTACATTACCACATATATCGCATTTATAGAATTTCGTTGTCATAGTCATTCAGTTTTATTGGTTTTATTCTGGTGCAAAGATAAAGCAAAATATTTTAATTGTCAAATCGTTTGTTTTTATAGCCTTATTAGCAAAACTTATACCATACCCCACTACCACGATAGAGGACTCCGCAGATACCGTGCCACAGACCGTGGCATATCTTTTTCGAGCCGCCGGGCAACAAATATAACATATTAGGCATCAGCCTCATAATAGTATTAAATGGTTAAGATATCTCCTTTTTTATGCATATATTACCATAAAATTATTTGTTTTTATGATTTATTTATGTATTTTTGTCATAGAGGAGATATTAGAGTATGAGAAAGGCGATTGTTTCGATATGGAATTTCTACGTTGACGGATTCAGGGCTATGACCTGGGGGCGTCAGCTATGGCTCATAATACTACTAAAGGTAATAATACTATTTGTTGTGCTGCGTGGCTTCTTCTTCCGCCCCACGCTGGAGGGTAAGAGTGAGGAGCAGCGCATTGAGTACATAGGCAACCAACTAATCATCAACAAAAAATAACCTAATAAAAGATTCTAACTATGGTAGAGACAGCATTAGTCGACTGGTCGAGATTGCAATTTGCACTCACCGCAGGATACCATTGGCTCTTCGTGCCCCTGACACTCGGTCTGGCGGTGATAATGGCGACGATGGAGACAATATATGTCGCTACGGGCGACGAGTTCTGGAAGAGAACAACAAAGTTCTGGATGAAGCTATTCGCCATAAACTTCGCGGTGGGAATAGCAACAGGCATAATCCTGGAGTTTGAGTTCGGAACAAACTGGAGTAACTACTCGTGGTTTGTGGGCGACATATTTGGCGCACCACTCGCCATAGAGGGCATCTTCGCATTCTTTATCGAGGCGACATTCTTCGCCGTGATGTTCTTCGGCTGGGAGAGGGTGTCGAAGCGCTTTCACCTGGCATCTACATGGCTCACGGGAATAGGCGCAGCGCTATCTGCTGTGTGGATTCTCATCGCCAACTCGTGGATGCAACACCCTGTAGGCATGGAGTTTAACCCCGACACTGTGCGTCACGAGATGGTGGACTTCTGGGCACTTGTGCTCAACCCTGTGGCAATATCGAAGTTCTTCCACAGCGTATTCAGCGGCTGGATGACAGGCTCAATATTTGTCATCGGCATAAGCAGCTGGTATCTGCTCAAGGGCCGCGAGAGGCGTTTCGCGCTGGCGAGCATACGTGTAGCGGCGATAGTAGGCATCATAGGCACCATCGCCGTGATGTTCAGCGGCGACAGCTCGGGAATACACGCTGCAAAGTACCAGCCCATGAAGCTCGCAGCAGCCGAGGGCCTGGAGGATGGTGGCACACGTGCTCCCTTCTCTATAGTCCCTGGCGTGGAGATACCAGGCATGCTCTCGGCACTCGCAACACACGACATTGACGGATATGTGCCAGGCATAAACGACATCCTGGATGGCTACACAACACCCGACGGCGAGTACCACCCCTCTGCCGAGGAGAAGATGGCACGCGGCAAGCTCGCCCTCGAGGCATTCAGCGACTACCGCGAGCTTAAGGATAGTGACCCCGCTGCCGCTGCCGAGGCACGCGCAACACTCGACCAGAACATCGAGTACTTCGGATATGGATACATAGAGTCGAGGGATGAGCTGGTGCCTCCCGTACCACTTATATATTGGGCTTTCCGCGTGATGGTGGGCCTTGGTGGCTTCCTCCTCATGCTCATGTTCTTCGTGCTATGGGCAGAACGTAGGCGCCGCATTGAGAATATGCGCTGGCTGCTATGGGTGGCACTGCTATCAATACCTTTAGTATACATCGCCGGTCAGGCGGGATGGATTGTTGCGGAGGTGGGTCGTCAGCCCTGGACAATTGAGGGACTACTGCCAGTCAAGGCTGCCGTATCAAGCGTAAGCGTGGCTGCCGTGAAGACCACATTCTGGCTCTTCGTTGCCATATTCACACTATTCCTCGCAATAGAGATACGCATACTCTTCAAGGCCATAAAGCATGGCCCTAATGTAGATAACGACTAAAACATGGCGACTATGATAACATACGCATTTCTACAGAACTACTGGTGGTTTCTCATAGCACTACTCGGAGGACTCCTCGTCTTCCTACTCTTCGTGCAGGGTGGCAACGCCCTCATCTTCCTCGCAGGAAGAGATGAGGCAGAACGCCAGCTAATAGTGAACTCCACAGGCCGCAAGTGGGAGCTTACGTTCACCACCCTTGTGACATTCGGTGGCGCCTTCTTCGCCTCGTTCCCACTATTCTACAGCACAAGCTTCGGCGGCGCATACTGGGTGTGGGTGCTAATACTCATAACCTTCGTGCTACAGGCCGTGTCGTACGAGTTCCAGAGTAAGGCGGGTAACATCCTCGGCAAGCGCACATTCCGCATATTCCTAACCCTCAACGGATGCCTCGCACCACTGCTCATAGGCACCGCCGTGGGTACATTCTTCACAGGCTCGGCATTCATCGTAGACAAGGGTGCCGTGGGCGACATCGCAGCACCCGTGATAAGCCGCTGGGCAAACAACTGGCATGGCCTCGAGGCTGTGGCAAACCCCTTCAACGTCGAGTTCGGCGTCATGGTGCTGCTGCTGACAATATCGCTGGGCGCACTATACCTTATTAATAATATAGATGACGACAAGCTGGCGGCACAGCTACGCCGTAGCCTCTTGATAAGCTTCCCTCTCTTCCTCGTGGCCTTTGTTGCTGTCGTAGCACAGATAGTAACCATGGATGGCTTCGCGGTGGATGCCGCAGGCGAGGTATTCATGCAGGAGGGCAAATACCTCAATAACCTCGTCGAGATGCCCGCCGTGCTGACACTCTTTCTTGCTGGTGCCGTGCTCGTCGTCGTGGGCATCGCGGCAACACTCCTACGCAAGGGTTTCAGACGTGGCATATGGCTTGCGGGACCAGGTACGGTATTCGCAGTGATGGCACTCTTCATGGTCGTGGGCTACAACAACACCGCCTACTACCCCTCTACTGCCGACCTCGCATCGTCGCTGACACTCGCCAACAGCTCGTCGAGTGAGTTCACACTACGCACGATGGCCGTGGTATCTCTCATGATACCCTTCGTGGTGGCATACATAGCCTACTTCTGGCGACAGATGGACCGTAAGTCGCTGACAAGCGAGGAGCTCGAGAAGGGCGAGAAGTACTAACATTAGATAGACAACAAAAGAGAGAGTGCCCAAAGGACACTCTCTCTATATTTAATGAAGTTGTATAACAAGAGCTAATTTTAGGCATCCGAAATTCGAGAAACCGCAGTTTACATGACGTAAATGAGGATTTCGAGAATGAGGATAACGCCAAAGGAGCCTTGTTATACAGCTTCACTAACCTTACTTTCCGTTATAGGAATTCATTGTTCTGTCTGCGCCTATCGATACAAACGACAGAATAGCATCGCCAAAGAGCTTGAGGCGTTCTGGCATCAGCTTATTCTCCTCGTCGGTAAAGTTACCCAAGACATAGTCTACCTGGTGTCCACGGGGGAAGTCGCCACCAACGCCGAAGCGTATGCGAGAGTATTGGTTGTCGCCAAGCATCTCGGTGATGTTCTTAAGGCCGTTGTGACCACCATCGCTACCATTCTTACGCATACGGAAGGTACCGAAGGGGAGGGCTATGTCGTCAGATATGATGATGAGGTTCTCGCGAGGTATGCGCTCCTGGTCCATCCAATATCTCACGGCCTTACCCGAGAGGTTCATATATGTGGAGGGCTTGAGAAGCAATACCGTGCGACCACGGTGCTTGAGGGTCGCCATAGCGCCATAACGCACCGTCGTAAAAGAGATATTGGATGCCTCGGCCAAGGCATCCAACACTCTGAATCCTATGTTGTGGCGGGTAGCGGCGTACTCGGCACCGATGTTGCCCAACCCAACAACAAGATATTTCATTCGCTATTCGTTTTATTCCATCAACTACTACTTCGCAGCGCGTGATGCACGTGTTACGCGTACGGCGCAAACAGCAGTTGTTGCAGGAGTTACGAATGTGAGGTTCTCACGCTGGAGGTCACCAACAAAGATTGTCTGACCTACCTGCAAAGGTGTAACGTCAACAACGATCTCATCTGGAATGAACTCTACGAGAGCCTTAACAGTGAGCTTACGAGCTGAAAGCTGGAGCTTACCACCGATCTTAACACCCTCTGCGTTACCTGTAAGACGTACAGGAACATTTACTGCTACTGGCTTACCCTCCTGAACACGGTAGAAGTCTACGTGGAGAATCTGCTCGCGTACTGGGTGGTACTGTACCTCACGCATAACGGCTGTCTCAATCTTACCGTCGATGTTGAGCTCAACGATGTATGAGTTAGGAGTGTAGATAAGCTGACCGAGCTCCTTTGCGTCGATAGTGAATGTAACCTCCTCGCCGCCACCGTAAACGATGCAAGGAACCTGACCCTCACGACGTGCTGCCTTTGCGTACTTCTTACCGTAGTTGTTACGTGCAGTACCGTTAATCTGAATTGTCTTCATCTTTTTTTGTAATTTATAATTTAACTTCAGCACCACTCAATTGCGCCCATACGCCCCGCTAACAACCTATAAACCACCACCTTGAGTCTCTCACAACAGCGTCACCGCCACTCCTTGAACGACTCTTTGGGTAGCCTTAAGGCCCTCGTGCGACATATCTCGCAACCCCATAAGTGCCTGCTTGGGGCGACAAAGATAGATAAAAAAATCTTTATACCAAATAGTTAGGGGTAATTTTTGCATCACGCGCAGT
The DNA here is from genome assembly GCA_017646625.1 of Alistipes sp. Lineage (GTDB taxonomy): Bacteria > Bacteroidota > Bacteroidia > Bacteroidales > Rikenellaceae > Alistipes. The sequence goes on from JAGCMF010000008.1 coordinate 6,513, forward strand.
GCACACACCCCACACTCTACGATATGGCGAAGTCGCGCAGAGCATCATTAAGCGACGTCTTCTTATCTGTAGACTCCTTGCGGTGGCCGATGATAAGAGCACACTGAACGCCATACTCGCCTGCGGGGAAGCGCTTGGTGTAGGTGCCAGAGACAACGACAGAACGTGGTGGCACATAGCCCTTATACTCCACAGGCTCGCTGCCGGTGACGTCGATGATGTGTGTGGAGCCTGTGATGACGGTGTTGGAGCCGAGCACAGCCTCACGGCATACATGAGCACCCTCAACGACGATGCTGCGTGAGCCGATGAAGCAGTTATCCTCGATGATGACGGGCGAGGCCTGCACAGGCTCGAGAACACCACCGATGCCCACACCACCACTCAAGTGCACATTCTTGCCTATCTGCGCACATGAACCCACGGTAGCCCACGTGTCGACCATAGTGCCACTATCTACATATGCACCGATGTTGACATATGATGGCATGAGGATGGCACCAGGGGCTATATAGGCACCATAGCGGGCAACAGCGTGGGGCACAACCCTCACGCCAAGCTCCTCATAGCCGCGCTTAAGCTCCATCTTGTCGTACCACTCGAGCTCCCCAGCACGCATGGTGCGCATGGTCTGTATGGGGAAGTACATGATGATGGCCTTCTTAACCCACTCATTTACCTGCCACTCACTCCTCTCCACGTCGAGAGGCTCGGCACAGCGCAACGTACCCTTATCCACAGCCTCAACAACACGGCGGATGGCCGCCTTAACCTCCTCCTTCTGCAGCAACGCACGGTCCTCCCATGCCTGCTCAACTATCTCTTTCTCAACACTAAACATAACTATATTGCTTTAATCATTATCCTTTTTCTCGGCACACATATCCTCTATGGTGCCCAATAGCGCCTCAACATCGTAGCCACACTCCTGGTATAGCTCTGCGGGGCGACCATGCTCCACAAAGCAGTCGTCGATGCCGAGGTTGCGCATCATGGGGCTATAGCCACGGCGAGACATATATGCCGCAACAGCCTCGCCAACACCGCCACGTATGACACCATCCTCAATCGTTATGACCCTACGATAGCGGCTACCTATGTCGTCGAGCATAGCCTCATCCATAGGCTTCGCATAGCGCATATCGTAAACCGCAACGCTACGTGCGCTGCGTGCGGCGGCAGCAACAGCAACATTTGCCATGGTGCCCACAGCGATGATGGCAACATCCGAGCCCTCCGTAAGCTGCTCACCGCGACCCACCTCCAGAGCCTCGAAGGCTACATCGCGCCACGCAACACCCTCACCCACGCCACGGGGGTAGCGGATGACAGAGGGGCCATCCATAAGCGATGCCGTATACATCATCTGGCGGAGCATGAGCTCGTTGCGGGGTGCCGCAATGGTGATGTTGGGCACACAGCCGAAGTAGGCGAGGTCGAAGGCTCCATGATGTGTCGCGCCATCCTCACCGACAATGCCCGCACGGTCGAGGCATAGCACCACAGGCAGACGCTGGAGTGCCACATCGTGGATAACATTGTCGTAGGCACGCTGCATAAACGACGAGTATATGTTGCAGAAGGGGCGGCTGCCACCCGCAGCAAGACCCGCAGAGAAGGTCACAGCATGACCCTCGGCGATGCCCACATCGAAGCACCTCTCGGGTATCTCGCGCATGACGATGTTCATCGAGCAACCCGAAGGCATGGCGGGCGTGATGCCCACGATGCGCTGGTCGTGGCGCGCAAGGTCGAGGAGTGTCTGGCCGAAGACATCCTGGTATCTATCTGCCGCATAGCTTGTCTTGACACGTTCTCCTGTGGCCACATCGAAGCGACCAGGGGCATGCCACACCGCAGGGTCGGCCTCGGCAGGAGCATAGCCCTTGCCCTTCGTGGTCTTTATATGCAGCAGCTTCGGGCCTCCTATATCCTTAAGTCCCGAGAGTGTGCGTATGAGCTCGTCGATGTTGTGTCCATCCACAGGGCCAAAGTAGCGGAAGTTGAGACTCTCAAAGAGGTTGCTATTCTGCAGCAGTCCCTGCTTGATGGCATTGCCCGTCTTACGGATGAGTCTATGGAGTGGTGGTATCACAGCAAAGCCCTTCCACAGCCTGCGCTTCAGGGTGTTATACCAGCGCGAGGTGGACATACGCACAAGGTATCTGTCGAGAGCTCCCGCAGGCTTGTCGATAGACATCTCGTTGTCGTTGAGCACAACGAGGATGTCGGTCTTGGGCGAGGCTCCAGCATTGTTGAGACCCTCGAAGGCGAGACCTCCGGTGAGTGCTCCATCGCCGATGACGGCCACAACATGCTGCTGCTTACCACTCATCTCCAGCGCCTTGGCAATGCCGAAGGCTGCCGAGATGCTCACCGACGAGTGACCAGCACCAAACGAATCGTAGATGCTCTCCGCCATGCGCGGAAAGCCACTTATGCCCTCACGTGTGCGGTTGCCACGGAAGGCATCACGACGTTCTGTGATAATCTTATGAGCATATGCCTGATGTCCCACATCCCACACTATGCGATCCTCGGGGGTGGCATATACATAGTGCAAGGCTATGGTAAGCTCCACGGTGCCGAGACTCGAGCCGAGATGTCCAGGATTTGTGGCACAACACTCCAGGATGTAGTGTCGCAGCTCCGCAGCATAGCCACCAAGCTCCTCCTTGCCTAAAGCACGCAAATCCTCGGGAGTATTTACCCTATTCAAATACTTATACTCTATATTGCTCATTATCAATCGTTAATCATTTTATCGTAGTACCCTTGCACGGGTGCATAATTATCAATCTACAAAGATAGTGATTTTTTTGTGTTACACAGCCTCGCTGGGCACAAAAACCATACTCCACAACCCGAAAATTAAAAAGTATGCATAAAATATTGTATATTCAGCCAAAAATTACTATCTTCGCAAATCAAAATCATTATAATGCTATGGAGCAAAAAACAACAACAGCAGCAAAATATAAGAGAATACTTCTCAAGCTCAGCGGCGAGTCGTTGCAGGGCAAGCAGAGTTATGGTCACGACGTGGAGGTGCTAAACTCATACGCCCAGCAGATTAAGGATATACATGCCCGTGGCGTGGAGATAGGCATAGTCATAGGCGGCGGTAACATATTCCGCGGCATTCAGGGCGCTGGCCGTGGCTTCGACCGCGTGAAGGGCGACCAGATGGGCATGCTCGCAACAGTGATAAACTCCTTGGCACTGCAGTCAGCACTCGAGTCGATAGGCGTGAAGTGTAAGGTGCTAACATCGATATGCATGGAGCCCATCGGCGAGTTCTACTCGAAGGCAAAGGCACTGGAGTACCTCGCAGCTGGATATGTGGTGATTATAGGTGGTGGCACGTCGAACCCATACTTCTCTACTGACACCGCATCTGCCCTGCGTGGCATAGAGATTGAAGCAGAGATAATGTTCAAGGGCACACGCGTAGACGGAATATACACCGCAGACCCCGAGAAGGACCCTACAGCAACAAAGTACGACGTTATAACCTTCGACGAGGTGCTCGCAAAGCGTCTTAAGGTGATGGACCAGACAGCATTCACGCTATGTCGCGAGAATGGCCTCGGCCTGATAGTCTTCGACATGGACACCCCAGGTAACCTCCTTAAGGTTATCAACGGCGAACCTATAGGCACAATAGTAAAGGAGTAACACTTAACAACATAGATTATGGCGATACGAAAGAATCATAAGAAGAGAGGCTCGGCACTATCACTCACGCTGATGCTCATAGCACTCATCGGCCTTGTAGTGGCGATAGTACTATGGCCCGTGGAGGCGAAGGCCTCGACACCTGCCGCAACAACAGCACAGGACGACCTTGTGACAACAACACTCATACACCGTGGCGATGAGGCGCCCAACTTCAGCACAGAGATGCTCGATGGCTCAACAGTGCAGCTCAAGGACTTGCGTGGCAAGCCCGTGTTGCTCATCTTCTGGGCCACATGGTGTCCTCCATGTCGCAGCGAGTTGGCACACCTCCAGGAGGGTGTCATAGATGTATATGGCGACACCATCACCGTCTTGCCTATATCGCGTGGCGAGAAGCGCGACGTGGTGGAGGGCTACATATCAAGGATGGGGTACACCTTTGCTGTGGGCCTCGACAGCGACCAGAGCATATACCGCAAGTATGCGACGAACTATGTGCCACGCTGCTTCGTCATAGACAGCGAGGGTAAGGTGCTATACGCAGGTGTGGGCTACGACGAGGAGATAGCCAAGGAGGTGGATGCCGCAATAAAGGAGGCATTGTAACAGAACGCAATTAACAAAAAGATAAGAGTATGGATACCAAGACTATTTTGAATGAAACAACCGACCGCATGCAGCGCGCCCTCGACCACCTTGTCGAAGAGTTGCTCAACATCCGTGCGGGTAAGGCATCAGTGAATGTCCTAAATGGCGTATTCGTGGACTACTACGGCTCGCAGACACCCGTATCGGGCGTGGCAAGCGTAACAGTGCCTGATGCCAAGACAGTGCTTATCCAGCCTTGGGATAAGAATATGATTCGCCCCATAGAGAAGGCTATCATCGACTCTAACATCGGACTCACACCATCGAACAATGGCGAGCACATACGCCTCTCTATACCTCCACTCACAGAGGACCGTCGTAAGGAGATTGTCAAGAAGGTGAAGGGCGAGGGCGAGACAGCACGCATAAGCCTACGTAACGCACGCCGTGATGCTGTAGAGGCATTCAAGAAGGCACAGAAGGAGGGCATGTCGGAGGACGAGCAGAAGGATGGCGAAGCACAGGTGCAGAAGCTGCTCGAGAAGTTCACAAAGCTCCTCGACGTAGAGCTCGAGAAGAAGGAGAAAGAGGTGATGACAGTGTAATATGTAGACACCAACACACCAAATGGTCATTTCAGGGGCTGACTAAAAAGTAACATAGCCAGTCCCCATAACCCAAGAGAGTGAATAAAAAGATGTAGTTTTAGGCTTGCGAAGCCCGAAAAAGCGGAGTTTACTGTGCGTAAATGAGCATTTTGAGGGCAAGCGTAACGACAAAATACACTTTTTATTCACTCTCTTTTTATTCTGCCCAAGTGGTGATTTTTTGGAGATATTGGCACATATTTAGAAAATTTTTCATATCTTTGAACGATATTCCACAGTTGTGGTGGTATAGTTAATGAGAATAGAGTAGAGAAATAAAATAGGTTGTACAATGAATAGCAAGTATCAACTACCAAAGGATGGCGGTCTTATCAAGGATAATGCACCAAAGGATATCATTCATCGCTATGAGCGCATGCCGACACGCGTATTCGAGAACGAGTATAACGGTGTGCAGTATGTTGCCGACATAATATGTCGCCTTGTGCGTCAGCATGGCGAGAATGCCTCGGCACGCGACATATACGAGGAGTTGCCTCCATTTGTGCTCGGCCTGACAACAGGAAACACCCCTATGGGACTATATCGTGAGCTCGTGAGGAGACATAGGGAGGGTGAGATATCCTTCAGCAATGTCGCCGTATACACCCTCGACGAGTTCTACCCCATACGTCGCACAGAGCAGCAGAGTCGTAACTTCCGTATTCACGACGAGTTCCTAAAGCATGTAGACATACAGCCCGAGAATGTGCACATCCTCGATGGCACAGTGCCCGAGTCCGAGATATCGGAGTACTGTGCAAACTACGATAAGCTGATACGTAAGATTGACCTTATGATTATAGGCTTCGGCGAGGATGGTCAGGTGGGATTCAACGAGCAGGGCTCATATGCCAAGTCGCACACACGCCTCGTTGAGCTATCACACAACTCACGCAAGGTGCAGTCTAACCAATTCTTCGGCCTGGAGAATACGCCAAAGATGGCTATAACGATGGGTATAGGAACGATAATGCGTGCCGACCGCATAATACTCATGGCATGGGGCGAGGATAAGGCAAACGTGGTGCAGCACATTGTCGAGGGCGACATCACCGACAAGGTGCCAGCAAGCCACCTGCAGGAGCACCACAACATTGAGCTCATAATAGATGAGAATGCCGCAGAGAGACTTACACGCGAGCAGACACCATGGCTCGTGGGACCATGCAACTGGACACCCAAGTTTGTGCGAAAGGCCGTAGTATGGCTATGTGGTGTGGTAAACAAGCCTATACTAAAGCTCACATACAAGGACTACATAGAGAACTCACTCGGTGAGCTACTCGAGAAGTGCGGCACATACGACAAGATTAACATACGCGTATTCAACGACCTGCAGCACACCATCACAGGATGGCCCGGTGGCAAGCCAAATGCCGACGACTCAACACGTCCCGCACCATCACTGCCATACCCCAAGCGTGCCCTCATCTTCTCGCCACACCCCGATGACGACGTGATATCTATGGGTGGTACGTTCATACGCCTTGTGGAGCAGGGACACGATGTGCATGTGGCATACCAGACATCGGGTAATGTGGCGGTGCATGACGACGTGGTGCTGCAGAATGTAGACACAGCACGAGAGCTCGGACTGGGTAACACCTACGACGAGGTGTGCGCACTCATAGCATCCAAGAAGCGAGGTAAGCCCGAGCCACGTAAGCTCCTCGACATAAAGGGCGGAATACGTCGCGCCGAGGCACGTGCCGCAGTGCGTTCATTCGGCCTTAACCCCGACACCAACGCACACTTCCTAAACCTACCATTCTACGAGACGGGTGGCATAAAGAAGGGTGCTCTCTCGGAGAGGGATATAGCGATTATCGTAAAGCTGCTGCGCGAGATACGTCCTCACCAGATATATGCCGCAGGCGACCTTGCCGACCCTCATGGCACACACAGAACATGCATGGAGGCGATACTCGAGGCCCTCGAGGTGACACGCGACGACGACTGGAGAGAGGAGTGCCACCTATGGCTATATCGTGGCGCATGGATGGAGTGGAACCTCGGCCTTGTAGACATGGCTGTGCCCCTATCGCCCGACGAGATGCTCAAGAAGCGTCACGCAATATACCGACACCTCTCGCAGAAGGATATTGTGCCATTCCCCGGCAGCGACTCACGCGAGTTCTGGCAGCGCGCAGAGGAACGTACTCAAAACACCGCAAAGCTCTACGACAAACTCGGCATGGCAGAGTACCAAGCAATAGAGGTATTCGTAAAGATGTTTTAACCCTCGGTAGGGTCTGCGGAGGCACGAAGGGTCATAAAAGGGCACAAAGGGTAATATAGCAATAAATAACTAATAAACAGATAGATATGAGAGTAATAATCAAGGACACCACCCCCGAGGTGGCCTCATGGGCAGCACGACATATTGTGGATGCCATAAATGCCAAGGCAGCAAAGACAGAGAAGCCCTTTGTATTGGGTCTGCCCACAGGCTCGACACCCCTCGAGACATACCGCGAGCTTATACGCCTACACAAGGCGGGAGAGGTGTCGTTTAGGAATGTGGTGACATTCAACATGGATGAGTACATAGGCCTCGAGGAGAGTCATCCCGAGAGCTACCACTCGTTCATGTGGAAGAACTTCTTCTCACACATAGACATAGAGCCAGCAAATGTGCATATCCTCAACGGCAATGCCACAGACCTCGTGGCGGAGTGCGAGGCGTATGAGGCGGCAATAGTTGAGGCCGGAGGCATAGACCTCTTCATGGGTGGCGTAGGCGAGGATGGACATATAGCCTTCAACGAGCCATTCTCATCACTTCAGTCGCGCACACGCATCAAGACCCTAACTCCCGACACCATAGCTGTGAACTCACGATTCTTCGGTGGCGACATATCGAAGGTGCCAACACAGGCTCTCACTGTGGGTGTTGCTACAATCCTCGATGCCCGCGAGGTGCTAATCCTCGCAACAGGTGCAAAGAAGGCACGTGCCTTGCGTCACGCTATTGAGGGTGGTTACAACCACCAGTGGACACTCTCGGCACTGCAGACACACCCCCACGGCATAATCGTCTGCGACGACCGTGCTGCCGAGGAGCTGCGCGTATCTACATACCGCTATTTCAAGGCGTTAGAGAGGTAGCAACCACTCCTATAAACATTTAAGGGGCTGACATTGCCAGCCCCAATAACTCAAGAGAGTGAATAAAAAGATGTAGTTTTAGGCTTGCGAAGCCCGAAAAACCGCAGTTTACTTGGCGTAAATGAGGATTTTGAGGGCAAGCGTAACGACAAAATACACTTTTTATTCACTCTCTTCATTAATCTCTATATTAAATATCTCGCTATGCGTTCCTATCCTAAAAGGTGGCCCCCAGAGGGAGAGACCCATGGAGACGATGACATGGCTACTACCCCACACCCTGTGTCCATGGCTCTGGGCGTACATGGCATCTGTGAGCCATGTTAGAGGCCACACCTGACCACGGTGTGTATGGCCAGCAAGGTAGATGTCTACACCTCGGCGGGTGGCAGCCTCAACATCGTAGGGCTGGTGGTCGAGGACAACGGTGGGGCGCGACATATCTACACCCTGAAGGAGGCTATCTATAGTGGCACGGCGCCTATTGCTCCTATCGTCACGGCAGATGAGCTGCACACCCGAGGGTAGTGTGACAACACTGTCGCGAACAAGGCGTACGCTGGTGCTCGCAAGATACTCCTCGCACGCCTCTATGCCGCTGATATACTCATGGTTACCAGCAACCATATATATGCCATCAGGTGCCACAACATCGTCAAACATCCTACACATATCCTCTGCAGCAATAGGAACAACACTATTATCTATGAGGTCGCCGACGATGACAACGACATCGCCCCTCTGCTCGTTGATAAGCCTCACATACCTCTCCATATCGCGCTTCGTGGTGCCATAGCCGAGGTGCACATCGCTGACCATGACGATACGGTAGTCATCCTCGAGGTGCTTCGTGGTGGGCACAACAACTCTCTCGACACGTGGCAGACGGTAGTTAACATATCCACAGACGAGGAGCAGCGTGGTGGCACCAAGGGCATACAACACGCCATACTTGAGACTCGGGAAGATGAGGTGCGCAACATCGAAGAGAGCCGTGGTGAGCACCATATATAGTAGGAAAACAAGCCACACGGAGCCAACACCAAAGAGCACCCTATGTACCCACACGGGGAGGGAGGCGTGGCGCAGCACCATGGCGACAAAGAGGGCGAGAACAGCGAAGAGAAAGAGAGCAGCAAAGGTGACCCTACACCACATGGGTGCGGGCTGCAGCAACTGCCACAGACGGATGAAAACATAGGTGTTGCCACCCAGATATAGGAGCATCATAGCCACACCAATCCACATCATATCTATCTATACATTAGGCTATTAGACACCTACCTACGGCTACTCCTCGGGGCGCACGATACCACGGCGTGCAGCCTCACTCTCCATAAGCTTGAAGGCGGCATCGTAGTCGTTAGGGATAACACCATCGAGGATGGCATTCTTGATGACCTCCTTGATCTCGCCGATGACGGCACATGGCGGAAGATTGTAGGTCTTCATTATAAGGTCGCCCGTAACGGGGGGCTGGAAGTTACGTACTCTATCTCTCTCCTCCAAGTCCTGCATCTTCGCCCTCACAAGCTCGAAGTTCTTGAGGTATAGACGCACCTTGGAGTCTATGCCCGAGGTTATATCTGCCTCGCAGAGGGTCATGAGCTTCTCGACATCGTCGCCCGCCTCGAAGAGCAGACGGCGAACAGCAGAGTCGGTGACAAGATCCTCGGACAGCACGATAGGTCTCATATGAAGAAATACCATCTTCTGCACAAAGCGCATAGGCTCGTTCAGGGGTAGCTTAAGGCGGCGGAAGAGCTGCGGTATCATCTTCGAGCCTACAGCCTCATGCTGGTGGAATGTCCAGCCGTGGCGCGCATCGTAGGCCTTGGTAGTGGGCTTGCCTATGTCGTGCAGCAGCGCCGCCCAGCGAAGCCATATATCATCACTCCTCTTCGCCACATTATCCAGCACCTTCATCGTATGCTCGAAGTTATCCTTATGCGCATGCTTGCCCCTACGTTCTACACCCGACATCCTGTCGAGCTCCGGCAGCACATGCCTCAACAATCCCGAGCTACGCATAAGGCCGAGGCCTATGGAGGGCACAGGAGAGGCCATAATCTTATTTAGCTCCACAGCGATACGTTCCCTCGTGATAATCTTTATGCGGTCGGCCTGGCGGCAGATGCCATCGAACGTATCATCGTCGATGTCGAAGCCCAGCTGCGAGGCGAACCTCACGGCACGCATCATACGCAGTGGGTCGTCAGAGAAGGTCTTATCGGGCTCACAAGGGGTGCGTATTATACAATCCTCGAGGTCGGCGATGCCACCAAAGGGGTCGACAAGCTCGCCAAACCTATCGCCATTGAGGCACCACGCCATGGCATTGATGGTGAAGTCCCTACGTCGCTGGTCATCCTCAAGGGTGCCAGGCTCAACCTGCGGGTTACGCGACTCGGGAGTATAGCTCTCCTTGCGTGCCCCGACAAACTCAACCTCCGTATCGCGCCAACGAAGCATCGCCGTGCCATAGGTCTTGAAGATGGAGACCTTGGCATTCAGCTCCTTGGCAAGAGCCTCGGCAACAGCTACACCACTGCCCACAACGACAACATCTATGTCTGACGAGGGGCGACGTAGGTAGTGGTCGCGGACATAGCCACCAACGACATACACCTCGACACCGAGGCGGTCAACAACACGTGTTATATGCTTGAATATAGGATGCTTAAGTGGCATGCTACTCCTCCCCATTATGTGCACGATGGATGCAACGCTGGTAGATGCCCACGGTGTTCTCAAGACCCCAATAGAGGGCATCGCTAATCAGTGCATGGCCTATAGATACCTCATCGACCCATGGTATACGCTGGATGAAGTACTGCAGATTCTCGGTATTTAGGTCGTGGCCAGCATTCAAGCCCAGACCTACACGTCGTGCCTCCTCGGCAGCTGCTACATATGGCGCTATGGCAGCCTCACGGTCAGCAGCATAACCCGCAGCATACGCCTCGGTGTACAACTCCACACGGTCGGCACCACACTCCTTCGCCGCAGTAACCATCTCGACAACAGGGTCAACGAAGATAGATACACGTATGCCAGCCTTATGGAACCTGTCGGCCATAGCCTTGAGGTAGTCGCGATGCTTGATGGTATCCCAGCCCGCAGAGGATGTTATGGCATCCTCGGCATCAGGAACAAGCGTGACCTGCGCAGGGCGCACCTCCTCGACAAGCTCACAGAAACTCTCGATAGGGTTACCCTCAACATTCAACTCGGTGGCGATATGTGCCTTGAGCTCCCTGACATCACTATAGCGGATGTGACGTGCATCGGGGCGTGGGTGAACGGTGATGCCATCGGCACCAAAAGTCTCGATATCGAGAGCCGCCTTCAAGAGATTGGGCATATTTCCGCCACGCGAATTGCGCACAACGGCAATCTTATTGATATTTACACTTAACTTTGTCATAATTTTATTACCTTTGCCATCACAGAGGACTTAACTACAGCGCCTACTGTAGGAGTTATAGCTCTCACGTGATGAACGTGATGGATGTTTAAACTACTTGTATTACAAGATTAGTAGCAAAGTTACGACTTTTTTTCATTTTGCGACAATGAACATAATACTTTTTTCGCGCAAGCAGCTAAACCACCGCCCCGAGCAGATAGCCTCGATGTTTCGTGCCATAGAGAACCTCGGCATGGACTACGTTGTAAATGAGGATTTTGCGGCCGTCATAGAGCAACTACTCGGATATAGCATCGAGCCTAAACGCATATTCCGAGATACCATAACGCCAACAGGCAACGACGTGATGGTCACCTACGGTGGCGACGGCACACTCCTCGATGGCGTGGCACTGCTGCCCAACTACTCTATACCCGTGGTGGGCATAAACTGCGGACACCTCGGCTACCTCACGGCAGACGACGGCGAGGGCATAGAGGAGCTCTTCAGACGTATCGCCGCAGGCGAGATACTCTTCGAGCAGCGACAGATGCTACGTGTGGAGGGCGACATAGAGGGTAGCGACATAGCACTGAACGAGGTGGCAATACACCGCAGTGGCGCAACGATGATAGCCATAGAGGTCTACATAAACGACCGTCTTGTGGCTACGTGTCACGGCGACGGAATGGTGATATCGACACCCACAGGCTCAACAGCCTACTCGTTGAGTGCCGGAGGCCCCGTCGTAGACCCCATGTGTCGATGCGTGGTGCTCTCGCCACTCGCTCCCCACAACCTCACTATGCGCCCCGTGGTGGCGCCCGACAGCGCACGCATAACACTGCGCCTCGGAACACGCTACGGCGAGGCACTGCTCTCGGCAGACAACCGCACATACAGGCTCAAAGATGGGGCCTCGATAACACTTACACAGGCATGCGAGCCTCTTATTTTGGCAACACCACACAATAATACATTCTACGACACGTTGAGAAAGAAGATGATGTGGGGCGTGGATAAACGCGAAGAGTAGCACACAGATAACATATTGAGACACAGCAATAAACGCTGTACACGTACGCGTGCGTACGAAAATAATGCCCCAAAAGGATTGTGATTTGCGATTTTATTGCTTACATTTGCAAGATATTATGAACGTAAAGAGAGTTACACCACAACACGTAGCCATCATCATGGATGGTAATGGCCGCTGGGCAAAGCAGCGTGGCAAGGAACGCTACGAGGGTCACCTCGCAGGTGTGGAGCCTGTGCGTGCCGCCGTGCGTGCCGCCGTGCGCAACAACGTGAAGTGGCTGACACTCTACGCCTTCTCGACAGAGAACTGGGGACGTCCCATAGCCGAAGTGGAGGCTATAATGGAGCTTTTCTGCCGCACCGTGGTGGGCGAAGGCGACGACCTGGCACGTCAGGGTGTGAGAGTGAAGATTATGGGCGAACGCACAAACTTCTCACCCGCAGTATTGGAGATGATAGAGCAGATTGAGAGTGTCACACGCAAGGGAGAGAGGCTGACACTCGTATTGGCATTCAACTACTCGGCACGTCGCGAGATACTCCTTGCCACGCAGCACATAGCACAGCGTGTGGCAGAGGGTAAAATAGCCATAGACGAGATTACAGAGCAGCTGATGGCCGAGGCTCTGATGACAGCCGGCATGCCCGACCCAGACATGATAATACGCACAAGTGGCGAGTACCGATTGAGCAACTTCATGCTCTGGCAAGCATCATACGCCGAGTTCTACTTCCCCGAGGTGCTATGGCCCGACTTCAACGAGGAGGAGTTCGATAAGGCGATAGAGGTGTTCGCACAGCGCGACCGCCGATACGGTTTAGTGACTGACGAAAGTTAATAACGATGAGATATACCAAGATTGTTCTTATCGCCATCATGGCGTTGCTCTGCGCATCACTCGACGTGACAGCGCAGCAGACAACACATTATGTGGTTGGCGATGCCGCAAATAACGAGATTTCAGACGACACAGATAGCATAGACTTCGACCTCACAGCTCCAATACTCACCGAGGACGATGGCAAGCTATACTACATACGTCACATAAACCTTCACGGCGTAAAATACCTAAACCACAGCATCCTGAAGGCCTCTGCAGGCCTCGAAGAGGGCGACTCGATATATCTGCCAAGCAGATTCATATCTAACGCCATGATGCGACTATGGGCTCCACGATACTTCTCCGACATACAGATAGGCGCAACAATCGAGGGCGACTCCCTCGACCTCGAGGTCTTCCTCAAGGAGAGACCACGAATACTATCGTGGGAGATTGAGGGAGTATCGAAGAGCAAGAAGACTGACCTGCGCGACGAGGTGCTCAAGCTACGCCGCAACACCGAGCTCTCGGACTATGTTATCGACAAAAACATAAAGCTCATCAAGGAGCACTACGCAGCAAAGGGTTACCGCAACTGCGAGGTTGCCGTGCGCATAACAAACGACTCTATATATGAGCAGTGCGTGAATGTGACATTCGATATTGACCGCGGCCCCAAGGTGCGTGTGGCACAGATAAACTTCGAGGGTAACGACGCCTTCGACGACAAGCGTCTGCGTCGTACGTTCAAGAAGACACACCAGAAGAGCATCCTCTTCTTCCAAAACCGTAAGCTCAACGAGGAGGACTATGAGGCAGACCTCGAGCTGCTCCTCGACTTCTATAACTCACGTGGCTACCGCAACGCCACAATCATCCGCGACTCGATATACTACATCGACGACGAGAACCTCGGCATCGACATCGAGGTGGCAGAGGGTAACCAATACTACATACGCGACATACGATGGGTGGGTAACTCGGTATACACCACCGAGCAACTGTCGGTGATGCTCGGCATACAACCCGGTGACGTATACGACAAGAAGTCGATGCACAAGCGCCTCGGCATAGGCAAGGAGATGAACCCCGAGGAGATGTCCATATCGTCACTATACAACAACAGCGGATACCTCATGTCGCAGATTGAGCCCGCAGAGATTGTCGTGGGTGCCGACTCCCTCGACCTCGAGATACGTATCTTCGAGGGTAAGCCATTCACCATCAACGAGGTGGGCATCTCGGGAAATATGCGCGTAGACGACGAGGTGATACGTCGTGAGCTTTATGTGCGCCCCGGTGACCTCTACAACCGTGCTCTGCTGATGCAGACAATGCGCACGCTGATGAGCATGGGACACTTCGACGAGCAGGCTATAATGCCCGACATACAGCCCGTATCGGATGAACTGGTAAACATCAACTGGCCACTACAGGAGAAGGCTTCCGACCAGTTTAACATCGCCGGAGGTTGGGGCTCGGGAACATTCGTCGGCTCTATAGGCGTGACCCTCAACAACCTATCCATGCGTAACTTCTTCAAGCGCGGAGCATGGCGTCCATACCCCTCGGGACAGAATCAGAGACTATCTATATCGGGTCAGACAAACGGTACATACTACAAGGCTCTATCGTTGAGCTTCACAGACCCATGGCTCGGTGGCCGCAGACCTAACTCCTTCACCCTCTCGGGATATATATCGGAGCAGAACGACGCATACTACGTATGGCAGAATGCTACGATGTACTACCGCACGATGGGTATCTTCGCAGGTCTCGGCAAGCGCCTCACATGGCCAGACCCATACTTCACCTTCTACGGTGAGCTCGGATATCAGCGCTATGGCCTACGTGGCTGGAGCTCCTTCATCTTGAGTGACGGTAATGCCAACACCCTATCGCTGAAGCTCGTGTTGCAGCGTTCATCTATCGACGCGCCCTTCTTCTCGCGTTCAGGCTCGGAGTTCACACTCTCGGTGCAGGCGACACCTCCATTCTCGGCATGGGATGGCATAGACTATAGCGACCCCAACCTCTCGGATCAGGACCGCTACAGATGGATTGAGTTCCACAAGTGGCTGCTCAAGGGCCGATGGTTCTTCCCTCTGACACAAAACCAGAACCTTGTGCTCATGCTCGGCGCAGAGATGGGTTACCTCGGCCACTACAACAAGAATAAGGTATCGCCCTTCGAACGCTTCGAGATTGGTGGTGACGGCATGACGGGATACAACATCTACGGTGTAGACATCATCGCGCTGCGCGGCTATGAGGATGGTGCCCTCGACCCTTCAGACTACTACTCTGTGGCATACAACAAGTATGTCGTCGAGCTACGCTACCCCGTCATCCTTAAGCCTAACTCGTCGATATACGTCCTCGGCTTCCTCGAGGGTGGTAACGGCTTCAACTCATGGAAGGAGTTCTCGCCATTCAAGATTAAGCGTTCGGCAGGTGTCGGCGTGCGTCTATACCTCCCTATCGTAGGTATGCTCGGCGTAGACTGGGGTTATGGCTTCGATGCCCCCTACGGCTCGACAAAGCCCAGTGGCTCGCAGTTCCACTTCGTCATGGGCCAGCAGTTCTAAAATTGACAACTGTGGCAATATATTTGAAATAAATTGATTATATTTGTAAAACCAACATTAAGAGATAACTATGAAGAGAGTACTTATAGCCATTGTGGCGATGATGATGTGCGTGGGCATAGCCTCTGCACAAAACTACATGGTAGTGGATAGCGAGAAGGTATTTAAGTCTATCGAGGCATACAACAATGCCCTGAACGAGATTGAGAACCTCTCGGCACAGTATCAGCAGCGTGTGGATGCCAAGTTCCAGGAGGTAGAGAATATGTACAACGCATATATGCAGCAGCGAGCATCACTCACCGAGAGTGCACGTCAGCAGCGCGAGCAGGCAATATTGAGCAAGGAGGCGGAGGCAACACAGCTCCAGGAGTCGTTGTTCGGCACCGACGGCGAGCTCATGAAGCGTCGTGTGGAGCTTATCCAGCCTATACAGAAGCTCGTCTTCGACACCATAGATAACTTCTCGAAGCTCTACGGCTACGACCTCGTTATCGACATCGCCGCAAACCCAACAATACTATACTACTCGGAGAAGGTTAACTTCACAGACCGCATCATCGAGATGCTCAAGTAGCAAATTGCCGACATTTAGAATTATTTATATTATAGCGTAATGAAGAATTTTTTGAAACTGACCCTTGCCGTAGTGCTCATGATGAGTGCCGGTTCGGTTTATGCACAGAAGTTTGGCCGCGTTGACCTTGCGGCGATCGTAACAACAATGCCAGAGTACCAGGAGGCACAGACAAACCTCGAGGTATACGGACAGGACCTACAGGACCAGCTCGAACAGATCATGGTGGAGTTCAACTCAAAGTATGCAGACTACGAGAAGAACGTTAGCACATACTCGGATGCCGTACGCCAGCTTAAGGAGTCGGAGCTAACACAGCTACAGCAGCGCTATAGCGAGTTCCAGCAGTTGGCACAGCAGGATATACAGCGTAAGCAGTCGGAGTTGATGAACCCTATCGTCGAGAAGGCTAACGACGCTGTTAAGAAGATAGCAGCCGAGGGTGGCTACCTCGTAGTATTCAGCACCGATGGCGACCAGCCAGGTAGCGCAGGTCTCGCATACTTCGATGCCGAGGCCCTCACAGACATCACAGCTCTTGTTAAGGCAGAGCTCGGTATCTAATACCTCACATATACCTTATATTATATAGAGCTACCCTTGCGGGTGGCTCTTTTTTTTCATTATCAAAGGGCAGAAAGGGTCAGAAGGGTCAAAAAAGGTAAAAACAAAAGTCCGCGACAACACCCTACCTTTTATGACCTTTTATGACGTTTTATGCCCTTTGACACCCGAGAATGAAAAGGGCACGAAGGGGCAAAAAAGGTAAAAACAAAAGTCCGCAACAACGCCCTACCTTTTATGACCTTTTATGACGTTTTATGCCCTTTGGTACCCGACAATGAAAAAGGGGCAAAAGGGTTAGAGACAACGCACAACCTTTTATGCCCTTTGACACCCGACAACAAAAAAAGTGCTATGCGGATATCCTCTCTCACGTGGGGAGGAGTCGGCATAGCACCTGAACACACTCAAATATTACATTAACCAAATTGTCGAACCTGGGCTCGGCAGCGCCGAGAAGCACCCCTCATGGCAAATCATGCACCAACATGGGGCGTAAGCAAAAAGACGAAAAAACTAAACTCACAACCGCTACCCCCCTGCGTGGGCATCATGCACCACACATCCCTTGCTTATCTTGATACAAAGTTATACCATAGGCCGCCATTAACCAAATTTATACCCAAAAAAGATTTCGCAGGCCACTTTTCAACACTCTGAATATCAGTGTGTTGAAAAGGCGATTTTTAGAGATTTTTCTCGTGCCTGATAATCAGGCAGTTACGAGGATGAAATAGGAGAGTGGGGAAAGAAGCGCTAAAGTGCTGATATTCTGCGACTAATGGTCGCTTATTGCCGAGATGAAGAGTTCGGCATCTGCGCAGCCCGACTCCTTGATTTTTGTCTTGATGCGATATTTTATCTTCGACAGAGCAACGGGATTGCTATCCACGAAGATGCAGATGGCGCGTGACGAGAAGCCAGCATAGCTATATAACGCTACTTTTAACTCGCGTTCGCTTAACTTGGGACACGATATTCGCAGCCTTGTCATGAGGTCACCACGACAACTGTTCACCATGCTCTCGAGCTCCTCGAGACGGGCATCATCACTCTTAAGCGACTCTATGGTCTGACGCACACGTTCGAAGACACGCGCTGCCTGACGTGGCGTGTCGCTATGGTCGTAGTAGGTCTCACAGAGGCGGTTTATATCCTTCAGGCGGTCGTTATACAGGCGGTCGATAGCCTCGGTGAGAGGCTGCATATTGTCGCTACGTGTGAGCTGCAACTCGTTGATGGTATCCATGTAGTGCACAATGTCGCGCTGCATACGTCGACGACGGCTGCGGGCAATGAGTATGGTGACGACGACGAGAAAGAGACAGAAGAGAGATATCGCAATGTTACGTTGTCGGAGAATCTCGAGCTCGCGTTCCTCCTGCGCAATGGTGCTCTCCAGAAGGTCTATCTGGTAGTTCAACACAGGCTGCTCACCTGCAACAAGCAACTTATTGTCGAGCTGGGTATTTATGACACATAGCCAATGGAGGGCCTGTGTGAGGTCTCCCATGTTGTTATATACGTGGTACTTCGCCTCGGCGATGATGGCATCATCACGATGTTCGACACCCTCGGCCTGGGAGATATAGCGCAGTGCCCCCTCGTTGTCGCCATCATACGACGTGACGATGGCCTTGACAGCGTAGTAGCGCGAGAGGAACCAGCGCACACAGTCGTACCTATCGAAGAGCTCCACCGTCTCACGACACCTGTCATACATACCCTGCTGCAGGTATATCTCGCACAGCTCGTGCAGCACAGCACATAGGAAGTCGTGGTCGGAGGTGGAGATGGCATAGTCGCGCGCCTCGATGAACAGCGCCTCGGCCTCGGCATACTCATGCTTCTTCACAGCAACCTGACCGAGGTTATACTTCGTATAGTAGCAGTGGTATGGCAGGTCGAGCTCCTCGAAGCAGGCATAGGCACTCATGTAGGCCCTATAGCTGTTGTTGTAGCAGTAGCGGGCACGGTATACGTCACCTATGGCACGACTCACAACACCCTCAAGGTGCTTGTCGTCGACACTCTTAAGCGCCTCCTGCGCAGATGCAAAGGCGAGGATTGCCTCGGGCATCTGGCCACATAACTCGAGGACAAGACCATGCTGGTAGTAGGCACGCGCCTGCTCATGGTAGCACCTCGTCTGGGCATAGTGCTCCACGGCAATGCTCGTCAGCGAGTCACTCGATATGAGCACCCTATTGTAGTAGTTTGCCTCGCTGTATACCAGGGCATAGCGCGCCAGGGACTCCTCGTCGAGAGCCTCCCTATCTATACTCTCGATGATATTTAGCGCCATGGCGGGCTGCTCCTGGAGCATCACCTCGGCACGCGCTATGAGCTGCTCCTCGGCACTTGGCGTAGCACAACCTACAGCAATAGTCATCACCACCATGGCACATAACCATGCGCGACACCTCGATGGCATCACGACACTCATCACCCCTGCTGCAGCATATATGAACAATCTCCTCATAGGCTTCGCTATAGTCCACAGCACCATGGCCATGGAACAACTACAAAAGTACAAATTATTTCTATAGAATCAAAGCCTAAAGGGGAAACAAGTGTCAAAAAATGGCACAAAGGGTTTAAAGGGCAGAAGGGTCAGAAAAGGTAAAAACAAAAGTCCGCGTCAACGCCCCACCTTTTATGACCTTTTATGACGTTTTATGCCCTTTGGTACCCGAGAATGAAAAAGGGCACAAGGGGCAAAAAGGTTAGAGACAGCGAGACAAAGCGAGTGCGAGTCCCTTTGAACGCACAAAAGCGACTGTCAAAAAGACAATCGCTTTTGTGCCACATCGTGCCAAACCATCGAACCTTTATAGATGACTACTTGAAGATTCTTGACTTCATAGATTGGTTAAGGGTCGCATATCCCGAAAAGGCAAAATTTCTCGCCGAAAAATCTTGACAATATCATCGCTCGCACGATATAATATAAAATGAGGCGTTATAACCACTTATCAAGGTTAAGTTTTCGGTTTTTTAAGGACGATTTCTATGGGAATAATAAAGAGAAAAAATATGAAACGTAGTGATAAAATTCGATAAGATTAAAATCGTAAGTTCAATAGAAAATGTAAAATCATTAAATGAAGATGTATTTGAAAATAAAGTAAAAGATGGGTGTATCGTAGAACAACGATATACAATGATGTCACCTTATTATTTATATATAGAGGCAGATTATCGTGAACAAGAACTCATTTTAGAGTTTACGGGTAAGATATTAAAAGATGATTATAAAGATTTAATCCACGCAAACAATATCCACACTTGTCTATCCAATATCAATGATTTGGGTTTATGCGACCTCGACATTGACGGGATATTGACAAATGGGGAGATAGTCAAGGCAGATGTTTGTTTGGATGTTGATTACCCCGATTGCAAGGCATTAACAAAATCACTTCGTGCTAATGTGTCTAATTTCAATAAGTATCTTGTAAGAAACATCGGCGACAACTTTGTGATTGAAAAGAATGTGCAGACAAAAGGCTACAAGCGCAGATTGACTATATATGACAAGGCGAAAGAGATTCAGAAGGCGGGCAATCGTGGGTTCTTATCAACATTGGATAATCCACAATTGCTATTAGACTATTTCGATGGTAAGATAAGATTTGAACTCAACCTCAACTCAAAGGAGCAAATCCGCAGGTCGCTTGATATTTATGACACCTCCATCGGGGCAGTACTTAACTCAACCTCTACGCCTATTTGGGATATGTTGGATAATGCGCTTGTGGAGTCAAATGGCGAGATGACTTGCACCGATATTGGCGAGTTGAAAATAAACTGCTATTGGAATTTTGCGGTGGTGATTTAGCGAAGGTGGAGGCGTTATTGCGAAACTACTATTCCAAAGGCACACATATATCGCAAGTGATGAAACCCTATCGGGCATTGGCTGCTAAACTATCCCAAAACCTCACCCCATCACTCAAACAACAACTCCGAGGTCTCCTTTTAGAGATAACTATTTTACTCGGAATTTTCATTTAGGGTGTATTCAAAAGCAAGGTGTATTCAGAAAAATCGGCAGCCACTTAATTGCGACTGCCGTTTTTCGTATTCGGTTATATCAAAAGATTAATGTATTACGCATCCAAAGTAAATATAAATCTTTATTTTTTATAAAAATTATAAAGAAAAAGCTTGCATTTGGGACTTTGTTGCATTATCTTTGCAGAAAATTTAGTTATAACTAAACATGGCTGATAATATTATTCGTGAAATTTGCGACTGTATAAAAAATACAAATGGTTTGACCTTCTATAAACTTAGAGTTGACGGTGTCTGTCAATTCGATGAGTTCTTAGAAGAGGTGTATAGAGTAGATGTAACTAGGAAAAGAATGGCCTCCATAATTCGACGCATGGAGTGGTTTGGTAATAAGCCAATGCCAAATGGAACATTTGGTTATATTGAAGGGGTTGATAGCAAAGATATATTTGAGTTTCGAAAAGATAATATAAGGGTCTATGTAAAAGTAGTAAAACCCAACGTTTATATTATATTGGGAGGGTATAAAAATGCCCAGAAAAAAGATATACAAAAAGTAAAAAGAATTAATACACAACTATAACGCAACAACAAACTAATTAAACTAACAATTAACTATGGAGAGAACAGATATATTAAAAGAGCCTGAATACTGGGTTGCACAAATTCAGTTGGCAATATACGAGTGCGCTCTTAACTTTATGGATAGTTCAGGCAAGAATAGAAGCCAATTGGCAGAATATTTAGGTGTAAGTAAGGGTTATGTTACTCAGTTGCTAAGCGGAGATTATAACTACAGCCTATCCAAGTTGGTGGAAACATCAATGGCATTTGGATATGTTCCTAAGATTCATTTCACTCCCATTGAGCAAGAAATATTTAGAGATGAAAATATTGGAACATTTGTTTTGGCGGCAAAGCAAAGTCTTGGAGATTTTGCGACTTTTAGTGACACAAACTATAACTTAGTAGCCTAGATATGATTGGTTTTAGAATGTTGAAAATTCAAGTAGAGCAGTTTGCCATACTTGGTAATAATATGCCCAATGGGGATGTAAGTTTTAACACCTCATTATCATTTGGCGTAAATCCATCAGTTGCAGGGGTACGTGTGACCACTAAATACGAACTTGTGTCTAATGATGAAAAATTGGTAATACTAGAGCTTTCTTGTATATTCGAAATTTACAAAGAAAGCTGGGATAAACTACATGTAGATGGAAAGATTATCTTACCAAAAGATTTCTTGTCACACCTTGCAATGCACTCTGTAGGTACTGCAAGAGGAATACTATTCGCCAAGACAGAAAGTTCAGTATTTAATCAATTTATTCTTCCGCCAATTAATATAGCAGAGCGAATAACAGAAGATATTGCCTTTGATGTTCCTACTGAACAGATATCAGAATAAATTATGCTTTTCTGGTTGAGGAAGTATTTATAATAAAGCGAGGACATCAATCAAAGGAATGCAGCGTCGAGGTATTCTTGGTGTCAAGATAAGGACTGGCAGTGAGTCTTTATGCGGTCAGGGAACACTGCACCTGATTTTTATAGCACGATAGGGACTAAACCTATCTATCCAGAGGAGGGCACCAGCTCTCCTCTTTCGTTTCCCAAGTGTTCATACCTATATCCTATAAATTATTCTTGCAATGTCCCTGGGAGTGTTGTTCGTTTCAGAAATTATTCTTAATTTTGTAGAAATCAAACATTGACAAAACATAATGCCTATGGTAAAATAACAAACATTAGGGACATATAAATATAAAAAGCGTTAGCTTTTATTCTGTGATTCTGAAACTTCGACACTTTCATTTATCACCTATCGGAATAGAGTTTGACGCTCACGCTAGCGTGGGCTTAATTCCGTATTTGGGTGATAGGTAGTCGAAGACCTCAGAATCAGATATAGCGAGTTGTCCACGCTATTTTATTGTTATATACATACAAAATTATTTAGTGGAATTATGAAAGAGCGAATATTGTTTCTTATTTTATTTTTTTCGATTAGCGTTGTTTCGGCAAACGGACAAAAATCATTCTCAAAGTGGCATTCTTCATATTTTGATAAAACATTTGATGTTAAGGTTAGTAATGAAATTAAAAATGGAGTATTTGATATTTATATATATGCCATTGACGAAAACTCTAACACAGACATTTGCTTAAATTTTGACAGTAATACTATAGTAGATTTTAAAGCGTTCCTTGAAAATGTAAAATCTAAATATATAGAATGGAAAAATATTGCCATTGCTAATAATGTTTCCGATATGACTAAAGAAATGGATTTTCAAACACCAAGTTGCACTGCATGTTGGTATTGGGTAGATGAATGGTATTTTAGTTTTGGAGTCAAACTTAGACCTACATTTATGATACTCGATGACGGCAGGATGGTCGTGATGATAGTAAAAGAGTTCACTGCTTCTAATAATAGATATATCACAAACACGATGTATATGGTATGGGAATGTGAACAAGATATAGATAGTATGATAGAAGCTTTGAATATTGATGAAATGAGAACTATGGTTAACTCAAGGGTTGATACTAATCAATTATTTAATTAAGAAGGATAGCGTCTTAGTAAGATAATAATCAATATAGTTACAGTGAATGGATAATACTGGGGAATTCGCTCACCGAAGTATTATCCATTTGCTTTTTGAAGTTGCGTAGCAATATGTTCACCGTAAGCAAGTGGAACACTTGCCACAAGCCTCCCTTTGCCAAAGGGAGGTATGGAGGGAATGTAAATATAATCACTTAACAATTAGGGCTACACACCCGGGACTCGAACTGCGGTCAGCAGAGCAAGAGCAAACCAAATAGATTGGCGGAGAACTTTTGGGGTCGCACTGCACGGGACTCGAACGTCCGCAGAAGCCGAGAGGTGACCGAGAAGGGGAGTGATGTGCTGGCAATCGTAGATTGTGGGTGTGTGTTGAGAGTAACTTTATGCTTGCATAGGTAGTTACTCTCGGCGCATACCCATAGTTGCATCGCAACGCAGTACATCACTACCCACCGAAGACTAGTCATCCGAGGCGCTACCGGAGGTGCGAGTCCCTTTGGACGCAAAAAAGCGACTGCCAAATGACAGTCGCTTTTTGTGCGGACAAAGGGACTCGAACCCCCACGCCTCTCGGCATCAGATCCTAAGTCTGACGTGGCTACCAATTACACCATGTCCGCAAGGATCATACTCCATTTTCCATGAAGATGCCGCAAAGGTAAAAACTTTTTATTATATACACAACATTATTTTCACTTTTTCGTGTCTATAATGTAAAATTTTTCCTTTTATTATATCGTGGGACGACTACATATTGATTATACTATCGACCTTAAGTCTATTTGTTCCACTATATGTTATTACGTGCTCGACGCCTCCAATAATAGCTGTGATGGTGATGCCATCCTCTGCAACAACAACCTCGCAGTCTTCATAATCGGCATACATAGCGTATTCGGTGCCGTCCTCACTTACTGACTGGAAGTAAGATGATCTACCGAGGACAGTATTCAACACAACTCCATATTCAGCATTGAAAGGATATGTGCCAACAGGGATTGCCATATAACCTTCGGCATCTGCCTCTAAAGGCTCTGTCCAGAGGCTCACGTGATAGAAAGAGGCACCTGCTGCTGGGTTGCTGTACTCATTCCAACCCTTATCAGAGAAGGTGATATCTAACTCGTAGTAGGTTGATGGCGTGACAGTGAATTTGGTATCCTCTGCGACCATGCTCACAGGCTCTGTGGGGAGTGGAAGAGCTGGGCTCAAGCCATCGATGCGACCCTCGTAGGTGAAGTGGTACTCACGCTTCTGGGCATCGGCAAGCACCATATCAATGATGTAGCAACTCGAGCTGCCACCAACAACAACAGTTGCATCGCCACCATCGAGGAAGGTATACTCTAAACCATTATCGCCATAGTACATCACGGTAGAGGTGGCCAGAGAGATGCTATAAGGCACACGTGAATCGGCAGGAGAGTATGTGCCAGGCTTAAGAGTGGTATCGGTAGTCTCGCCCTGCAATGTGACCATGACATGTACATCACCCTTTTCACTTGTGAAGGTTACAGTGCCGCGACCGTTTGCAAAGTCACCCATCACGCTGCCCAAAATGAGATCCTGCTCAATGAAGTAGCGAGATGATGGATCGGTGGGGGTCTCCGATGGTTCCTTTTCACATGACACAATGAGCATTGGCAATGCGAGAAGTAGATAGAAAAGATTCTTTAGTTTCATAATTGTGTAATAAAAATAGTGTGGTTAATGTATATACAAAGATAATTAAAAAATGATTATGGTGGTATAAAAAACATCATAATTTTATCTATATCATCTATGTTTTAAAGGATTGTTTACCTTATTTCTATAATTTTTCTTATTTTTGTATCTTGATTGACTATCACACTGCTCCATGTAGCAGTCCATATGATGTAATATTGACGATAATATGCCAAAGACGATAACACTACAACTATCACCAAAGCAGGCGGCTGACGAGAAGTTCTACATAGCACGTGCCGCAGAGAGACTCGGCATACGCCAAAGCGACATAGCATTAGCACGTGTGATAAAGCGTTCTATAGATGCTCGTCAGCGCATGGCAAAGGTGAACCTATCGTTAGAGATATATGTAGACAAGGAGCCGCAGCCAGCACCCCTACACTTCGACTATCCGAATGTGGAGAATGGCACCGAGGTGATTGTCGTAGGCTCGGGACCCGCAGGTCTCTTCGCCTCGTTACGTCTCATAGAACTCGGCTTTAAGCCCATACTCCTCGAACGTGGTAAGTCGGTGCTGTCGCGTAAGCACGACATAGCACTCATAAACCGTGGCGAGAGCATAAACCCCGACTCCAACTACGCCTTTGGCGAGGGTGGCGCAGGCACATTCTCCGACGGCAAGCTCTTCACACGCAGCAAGAAGCGTGGCGACTACAACAAGGCGCTGCAGACACTCGTGTGGCATGGCGCAAACCCCACGATACTATACGAGGCACACCCACACATCGGCACCGACAAGCTACCACGAATAATATCTAACATATGTCGCACGATAACCGACTGCGGAGGCAAGGTGCTCTTCGAGAGTAAGGTCTCGGGATTCATACTCAAGAGGGGTAGGATTACGGGCGTTAAGGTTGGGGATAACGACATTGAGGGTGCTGCCGTGGTGCTCGCCACAGGACACTCGGCACGCGACATATATGAGTTGCTACACACATCGGGCATAGCCATAGAGGCAAAGCCCTTTGCCATGGGTGTGCGCATAGAGCATCCACAGAGACTCATAGACAGCATACAGTATCACCGTGATGACCGTGGCGAATGGCTCCCCGCGGCGAGCTACTCGCTGGTGAGTCAGGAGGCGGGACGTGGCGTATACTCCTTCTGCATGTGCCCCGGTGGCTTCATCGTGCCCGCAATGACAGATGCAACACAGGCGGTGGTAAACGGCATGTCGCCAAGTGGTCGTAACTCGGCATTCGCAAACTCGGGACTCGTAACAGAGGTGCGCCTCGAGGACTTCGCACACCTACGCGAGGAGTGGGGTGAGCTGGCAGGACTACGCTACCAGCAACTCTTCGAGGAGTTAGCACGACAGCATAGTGGCGACAGGCAGGTGGCACCAGCACAGCGCGTATCGGACTTCGTTTATGGCCGTGAGTCGCGCACACTGCCACGCACATCCTACATCCCTGGTCTTACACCCTCGCGCCTCGACAGATGGATGCCCGAGGAGATAGGGGCAAGGTTGCGTAGCGGCATTGCCACCTTCGGCAAGAAGATGAAGGGTTTTGTGTCGGATGAGGCGATAGTGGTGGGCGTGGAGTCACGAACATCTACCCCCGTGCGCATACCGCGCGACCCCGAGACACTCATGCACACACAGGTTGACGGCCTCTTCCCCGCGGGTGAGGGTGCTGGATATGCTGGCGGCATAGTCTCGGCAGCCCTCGACGGCGAACGTATTGCCGACGCTGTGGCACGCTACTGCAAGGCCCACAACCTCTAAACAACACCCCCTCCTGTGACTGCGCTGACGATAATAGCAACCATAGTAGGCTACATAGCCATGCTCTTTGTTGTGGCATGGCGCAGCAGCCGTAATGTGACACAGACGACCTTCTTCACAGGTGGCCGTTCGACACATCGTGTGGTGGCAGCAATAGCCATGGTGGGCGCGGCAATGTCGGGAGTGACATACATATCGGTGCCCGGCACGGTGGCAGCAGATGGCTTCTCCTACCTGCAGACAACACTCGGATTCCTCGTCGGCTACATCATCATCGCCTACCTCCTCATACCGCTATACTACCGCCTGAACGTGGTGTCGCTATACGAATACCTCGACCGCCGCTTCGGCATCGTGGCACACCGCACAGGCGCATGGTTCTTCTTCATAGCCAAGATGGCATCGGCATCGCTACGCGCCTATGTCGTGTGTGTGGTGCTGCAGCAACTCCTCTTCGCACGCTACGATATACCCTTCGCCGTAAATGGCGCAATAATGATGCTACTCGTGTGGCTATACACACGTCGTGGTGGCGTGAGGTCGGTGGTGTGGGTGGAGATGCTCAAGACGCTGATAATGGTGGCAAGCATAGTGCTATGCATAGGCTTCGTGATGTCGGCACTCGGCATGAACATCTCGGAGGCCGTAGGCGCAATTGCAGAGAGCAACTACTCCGACACACTATTCCTTGACGACCCTCTCGACCGCCGATACTTCTGGAAGCAGTTCCTCGCAGGAGTATTCCTTGTAGTGGCGATGACGGGCCTCGACCAGGATATGATGCAGACGGTGCTGTCGTGTCGCGAAAAGGGCGATGCGCAGCGCGGACTCTTGACATCTATAGCGATACAGATTGTCGTGATACTCCTCTTCCTCTCTCTCGGCGCACTACTATATATATATGTAGCACAGAGGGGCGATGTCGTAGAGAGTGGTGATGAGTTATTCGGATATGTGGCAACAGAGTGTGGACTACCCACAATCGTAGGCATAGCCTTCCTCCTCGGGCTCATAGCCTCGACATACTCATCCGCAGGCTCGGCACTAACGGCACTGACGACATCCTTCAGCATCGACATCCTCGCCATGCGTCGCAACAGCGACAGCGACGACGAGGCGGCACAGCAACGCAGCACAAGAACACGACGCAGGGTACATACAGCCATGGCGGTGACAATGTGGCTTATGATACTATGCTTCAACAGATGGAGCAGCTCGGGCGTGATAACCCTCATCTTCACCATGGCGAGTTACACCTACGGACCGCTACTCGGCATGTTCGCCTTCGGACTGATGTCACGACGTAGGGTGCGCAGCATGGCCATACCCATAGTGGCAATAGCGTCACCCACCATATCCTACATCATAGCCTCGCACTCCGAGGCGTGGCTCGGGGGCTACACCTTCAGCTACGAGGTGCTAATACTCAACGGCATGCTGACACTAATAGGCCTGTGGATGGCATCGTGGCGCACAGAGAAGGAGAGTGACATAGCATAAGTATTAACCAAACAATAACGATTTATGAAGCGTACAGACCTACTATTTGCCATCGTCATGCTGGCAATATTCCTACCCTTCTTCCTCTCGCCAGAGTTATATGGCTGGTATAAGGGCTTCAATGCCGAGCATAGCATGATTATGGCATTCATCAAGTTCGCACTACTCTCGACACTCGGCGAGATGCTCGGCTGCCGAATAACAACAGGCAACTACACCTCGCCAACATTTGGTGTCATGCCCCGCATGGTGGTATGGGGACTCCTCGGCATGGCCATAAGCATGGCTATGAGTGTCTTTGCTGCCGGCATACCCGCCTTCATCACCTCGATGGGTGGAGAGCACCTCGTGGCACAGTTCGCCACAGAGGGCATATCGTGGGGTAAGTTCGTCGTGGCACTATCTATATCTGTGATGATGAACACCTTCTTCGCACCCGTCTTCATGACCTTCCACAAGATTACTGATGCACACATCGCCGAGTGCGGAGGCTCGCTGAAGGCACTCGTAACGCCTATACCCATGCAGAGACTAATAAAGGGTGTCAACTGGGATGTGCAGTGGGGATTCATCTTCAAGAAGACAATACCCCTATTCTGGTACCCAGCACACACCATCACCTTCATGCTCCCCGGCGAGCTACGTGTGCTCTTTGCCGCACTCCTCGGCGTGGCACTCGGCGTGATACTCGCCATAGGCCTCAAGAAGAAATAGGCTGATAATCAGCATATATAACCACGCCTTATACACCTATAAGAAATCATTAAGGAAAATCTATTGCAGAAGAGAAAAAAGCAATTATATTTGCACTCGGAAACAAGAAAGAAACCAATAAAAATAGATATAAAATATTAACACCTTAAAACTACAAAGATTATGGCAAAGAAGTTTATTTGTTCAGTATGCGGATATATTCACGAGGGTAACGAGGCTCCAGAGAAGTGCCCATTGTGCAAGGTAGGAGCTGATAAGTTCAACGAGATGCAGGAGGAGGGTAAGGCTCTTGAGTTCGTCACAGAGCATAAGATTGGCGACGGCAAGGTTGACCACCCAGAGATTCTCGAGGGCTTGAACAACCACTTCATGGGCGAGTGCACAGAGGTAGGTATGTACTTGGCAATGAGCCGTCAGGCAGACCGTGAGGGTTACCCAGAGATTGCAGAGGCATTCAAGCGCTACGCCTTTGAGGAGGCAGAGCACGCTTCGAAGTTCGCAGAGTTGCTCGGCGACTGCGTGTGGGATACAAAGACTAACCTCGAGAAGCGTATGAACGCCGAGAGTGGTGCTTGCGCCGACAAGATGCGCATCGCAGCACTCGCAAAGCAGAACAACTACGACGCTATCCACGACACTGTACACGAGATGGCAAAGGATGAGGCTCGCCACGGCAAGGGCTTCGAGGGTCTCTACAACCGCTACTTCAAGAAGTAATAACTACTATAACCTAAATGTGAAGAGGGTGCCCACTGGGACACCCTCTATCTTTTTATTGCTCGAAGAACACAACGATAGTAGACAATGTGGAGGGGGCGGGGACTACAATTAGTCATCCCCTCATATATCTTGGGAGGTTGAATAAAAAGATCTAGTTTTAGGCTTGCGAAGCCCGAAAAACCGCAGTTTACTTGGCGTAAATGAGGATTTTGAGGGCGAGTATAACGACAAAATAGACTTTTTATTCAATCTCTATTACGACGACGCTGACGCCACGCCTTTATGCGGCGTACGCCCTCGACACCGAGGATGGCGAGGCCTCCATACTGTGCGGTCTTGGCAAGACCAAAGAGGATGATCCATAGTGCCGTCTTGGCACCAACGCTGATGGGTAGAAGCATCTGCGCAAAGGAGAGCACATAGAAGGGGATGGCCATGAGAAGCACCACAACACCTGTGCGGAAGGAGAGGCCCGCGAGCCACGCCTTGACACCATCGAAACATCTACGCATATATCCCCTCATAGCACAACTAAATATATAACGGAGCAAATATAAGAGATTTCATCCATTATTTTTTGCACTTCTTATATTTTTTTGTACTTTTGCTATACACGCTACACAACAGTGGTAAGATTTAATTAACATATTAACAACATCAATTAATCAATTATGAAAAAGTTATTCTACCTTTTGCTTGCACTTCCTATGCTCCTTGCAGCATGTGAGAAGACTCCAGAGCCTACACCAGAACCTGGTCCTGATGGTCCATTACCTGGTCCTGAACCAGAACTATATCTCGTATCTAACGGCGTTCAGTACTTTGAGGCCGCAGGTGGCGAGGGTGACATTGAGTATAGATTGGAGAATGCCGAGGGTCAGCCACAGGCAACAACAACAGCCGATTGGATTACAAACATCACCGTGGTGCCCGAGAACTCAACAGTGACATTCTTCATCGCTGAAAACAAGGGCGAGGAGCGCAAGGCACCTCTAACACTCTCATACGGTTCCATCTCGTTCGACGTTGAAATCGTACAGAAGGCTGCCGAGGCACCTACAGGCGTAGTATTTGAGGCTACGGTATTCGGTGGCGAGTACTATGGCGACTACTACGCAGATAATGCTGGTAACTACTACATATGGCTCGCAGATAAGGGCTTTGATGAGGATGGCTACGAGCTTGCAAACGGAACATACTACTTTGTCGACATCTTCGCAGAGCTATACGATGGCGAGATATCAGACGTCGTAAACCTCCCCGTGGGTGAGTACACATTGGATGCCACAAGCGCAGGTGTCGTAGGTACATTCACAAAGGAGTATTCGGGATTGGTAAAGACTGATGAGGATGCAAATATCACTTCGGAGGTCTCTTTCGACTCTGGTAAGGTTGTCATCACAGAGAATAGCGTGACCCTAACAGTCGTGATTGAGGGTGTGGAGCACACTGTAACATACACTGGCAGCACCGCTGTTGCAGATGTGCGCAAACCTGCAGGTGAGGATAAGGAGTTCGTGGCAGAGCAGGCTATAGCATACTACCGTGGCGACTACTACAACCCTGGCGCTTCTGATAACTTCAGCCTACTGCTCAGCGACATAGGTTGGGACGAAGAGGGCTGGGAGCTCCCTAACGGCACATACTACGTCCTCGACCTATACACAAACATCATCGAGGGCGAGTTGGCATTGCCTTATGGCACATACACTATCGACGTGAACAGCACATTGGAGCCTCTCACCATCGACGCATCATACTCTCAATACTACCTCTTGGACGATGCCGGATGGGATTACCTCGAGGAGGCATACTTCATGGAGGGTAGCGTGACAATAAGCGCCGAGGGCATAACAGCAGAGCTCGTAACAGAGAGTGGCGCAGTACACACAATCACATACGAGGGTATTGTAGACAACATCATCGACTACAGCGAGGATAGCGAGGGTGGCGACGACATATACTCTACATTGTGGGAGGACTACAGGTGTAACCTCGACGGCTGCATATTGTCGTATAAAAACTGGGGCGACTACTACGAGGTGGGCTACGACAACATATTTATGACACTCATGCCAGAGAGTGGCATTGGCGATGGCCTTCAGCTTGACCTTATCACCGGCGCTACGGGAACATCTGAAATAGCTGGCGAGTACACCATATCTAACTCTCTCGATGCATACACCGCATATCCTGGCTGGATAGATGGCGACTCCTTGGAGAGCTCTTGGTACTTCAACCGCGACGAGGAGGGTTACGCAGTGGATTATGCTCCATTGATGAGTGGCACCTTGAAAATCGCAAAGAACAGTGACGGCACATACACCATTGAGCTCGACGCCTACGATGACGCCGACAACAACATCACAGCATCGTGGACAGGCATCGACAATGGTGCCACTACAGCATCTGTGAAGAGTGCTAACATGCCAACAAAGGGTCAGAACATGAAGCAGATGCAGCGTGGCGAGAAGCACGACGTGAAGTCTGCAAAGCCATTCATGAAGAGCAGATTCTAACATTTAAACAACAATAGCTATAGGCTGGAAGCTCGGTTGAGGCTTTCAGCCTATAGATTTTATCGCAACACGAACAACCATGATTAAGACGTTAATCACGCGACTGATGGCTGTAGTAGCCCTGGTGGCGGGCGTGGTGGCCTGCGACAACAGCGGCGAGCAGATGACAAGCAACAACATCAGGATATACAACACCACGATGGAGATAGCACCCGAGGGTGAGACAATACACATAAACTACGCTATAGAGGCGCCACGCGAGGGCGAGATGCTCGTGGCCACATGTCAGGCAGAGTGGATAGAGGCTGTCAAGGTATACACCTCATTCGTGGCTGTCACAGCGCAGCGTAACACAACAGGCGAGGTGCGCACAGCACACCTCGAACTAACATACGGCACAGACAAGTGCAGCATAACACTTACACAGCAGCCCTTTGTTGAGCCTATAAGCATACGTGTGGAGGCTACGGAGGCTGTGGCAGTGGTAGTATCGGTGGAGACAGCATCGGCAGAGACAACATGGATAGGTCAGATTGTGGACAAGGAGTGGTTTGAGGCATACACCGACGAGGAGAAGATACTCGAAGATAGAGACTACTTCTACAGCATGGCCGAGGAGGAGGGCATAACATTTGAGCAATACATCGCAAAGGTGCTAAACAAGGGCTCGCACAACAACCTACGCATGGGAGGCCTCGACCCCGAGACCGACTATGTGATGTATGTATACGGCATGAACAACATCGGTGAGGCCACAACAGCGATATACCACGCCCCATTCACAACAACAGCACCATACCAGGGTAACGACGTCACATTCGACATAGAGGTGGTGGTAAACAGGGCTGTTGCCACAGTGAGCATACAACCATCGCACGAGGGTGTAGCATACTTCAACAACCTTATCACACGTGAGGACTTCGAGGCATATGGCAGCATAGAGGCGGCAGCAGATGGCGTCATAGCAAAGATAATAGAGGACTATGCGGCATGGGACTACAGCCTCGCCGAGACCTTCGAATACAACACCGACTATCTGGCTACGACATACGAATTTGAGGCTATGGCAAACACCGAGTATGTAGCCTTCGCCTTCAAGTGGAACGACAAGTGCCAGAGATTAAGCGAGGTGTCGTATACATGGTTTGAGGTGGGCGACATACCACCCTCTGACAACGAGATAACAGCAGAGATAAGCAATGTCACACAGACAACATTCGACATTGTAACCACAACAACAAACCTCGACCCATACATCATCTTCCCAATACCTGCAATAGAGATAAGTAAGATGCGCAGCGACGAGACCATATTCAACTACCTCATGCAGGAGTATGGCTCATGGGAACTCGAGTACTACATCTGCGAGGGTGATGTTAAGGGTACCTTCAGCGGCCTTAAGGCTGGCACCGAGTATAGTGTGCTCATCTTCGGTTACGAGGCGGGTGTGCGCACAACGAAGATTAAAAACATAGGCATCACAACAGCCCAAGCAGGAGACATCGAGGCGTGTCAGTACAACATCGAGGTATCGAACGTGGGTGACCGTGAGGCGATGGTGAAGATTACCCCTTCGGACTACAGCATATGGTACTACTGGAACGTCTTTGAGGCATCGGCGACAGAGGAGGAGATAAAGGCCTTCATCCTCGACTCATACAACAGCGTATACTACGCCGACTACTGGGAGTTTAGCTACTACGAGTTGGCACAGGGTGCCGTGGAGAGTGGCATAGGACAGCTCATGCCAAACACCGACTACAAGATTGTTATCATACCTATGAACCCCGACGAGTTCGAGTATATAGGCACTATGCGCGAGGGCGAGGTCTTCACCACCGAGGAGGCTATAATTGCCGACATCAAGATAGAGGTGGCGCTGGATGAGTACTACGACGGCGACGAGGCATATGCCATAGAGCCCGACTACATGTCCTCATGGCAGGGATGGGTGATAATACCTCTGACAGTAAAGACCGAGGGCGCATGTGCCGGATACCTATACACCATCTTCAACTATGTGGAGGGCCTCGAGGACCCCGCAGTATATAGCGACGATAGGCTCATAGACAACCTCTACGAGGTGGGCGCTACATGGTCGCCAGCATACTTCCGTGGCGTGTGGGATACACCGCTGATGATTGCTGCCGTAGCCTTCGACAGCGATGGCAACCCAAGCCCCGTATACCGCGAGTGCTTCACCTGCACACATGAGGGTGCGGGCGATGCGCAGGAGTGGATAGACTACTACATGGGCACAATAAAGACATATGCGGCACCAAGCCTTGTTGTTGGTGACAACGGCTGTCGTAGCAACGACATCATGGCGCCACGACGTCCTACACGCGAGGTGAAGCGCACCACAGCCCCAACACCCGCGGTGCGCTTCGCAAGATAACACTACAAAGATATGAAGCAGGCGATAATCATAGGCGCAACATCGGGTCTCGGAGAGGCCGTAGCACGACAACTCATAGGCGAGGGATGGCGTGTGGGCATCGCGGGGCGCAGAGAGCATCGCCTCGAGGCGCTACAGAGGGAGTATGGCAGAGATAGGGTGGCATACAGGGTGATGGATGTTATGCTACCCTCCGCCACGGAGGCCCTCGACGCACTCCTCGAGGAGGTGTCAGCACCCGACGTGCTGCTATATGCCACAGGTATAGGGCGCCAGAACCCCGACCTGGAGGAGCAGATGGAGATACGCACCGTGCAGACAAACTGCGAGGGCATGGTGCGCATCGTCGACCACTTCATAAACTACGTTAAGCGTACACCACGCTACGACACGAAGCATAGGGCACACATAGCCGTGATAACATCTGTGGCAGGAACAATGGGCATAGGCCAGGCACCAGCATACTCGGCAACAAAGAGCATGCAGAGTGCCTACCTTGTGGCCCTCTCTCAACTAATACGCATGCGTCGCCTACCCATCACCGTGGGCGACATACGCCCCGGCTTTGTGGCTACCGAGATACTAAACCCCGAGAAGCACTACCCTATGCTTATGACTGCCCAGAGTGCCGCACGCCATATCGTAAGGTCGCTTAAGCGCCGTCAGCGAATAACAATCTTCGACTGGCGATATAGGCTCCTTGTGGGCTTCTGGCGACTCATACCGCGCTGGCTGTGGGAACGCCTAACGATGGTGAAAAACTAAAGGGGCTGACTAAAAAGTAATTTAGCCAACCCCAAAAATGAAGTGACCCCAAAGTTTTTTGTCCAAACTTTTGGGGTCACTTCATTATGCGGTTTCTCTATCGCTTTAATCTATGGTAGTGGCATACTAATAAGTTCTCATCGTCGTCGTATAGGTGCATACCATTACCCTCGCAATACTGCCACATCTTGCAGTCGGCGCACTTGCCCCTCTTCGCCCAAGCACGATTGCGGAACCTCTCGAAGCGGTTTTGCCATATCTCCCAGAAGTTATCCTTATAGATGTTACCCTGGGTGAAGTTGGCACGCACACTTGTGCAGCCAGAGATGTCGCCATTGACACGTATGGAGGCGATGCCAACACCTGCGTAGCACTCGAAGGGGTTGGTGCGCACACGCATCTCGTAGCCTCCGAGGAAGCCCTCGCAGCCATATGATGCCATGATGCGACCCTCCTTGCGTGTGGCCTCGATGAACTGCATGAGGTAGGTGAACTCCTCGTCGTTGAGCTGCAACGTGGCATCGGTGGCAGCACGGCCAACAGGGAAGATGGTGAACAGACGCCACCTGCGAACACCAAGAGAATAGAGGAACTCCTTGAACCTCTCGATGTGTGGCAACAGGGCGGGCGTCACACAGGTGACGACATCCGAGGCGAGCTCCCTATCTGCCGAGATCATGCGCACAGCCTCCACAGCGCGCGCAAAGCTATCCTTATGCTGGCGTATGTGGTAGTGGTGCTCCTCGAAGCCATCCAACGACACAGTGATGGAGTGCAGACCAGAGCGCACAAGCGAATCGAGACGCTGGCGTGTGAGGCCCATGCCATTGGTGACCATGCCCCAGGGGTAGCCACGGCGGTAGAGGTTGAGGCCTATATCCTCAAGATCCTTGCGCACGAGGACCTCGCCACCCGACAAGATGATGAGCACCTTATTGGGGTTGACATGTGGCGTGATGTCGTTGTCGAGGACCCTGAAGAAGTCCTTCGCGGGCATATCAGTGAGTGTGGTGTCGACCTTGCAGTCGCTGCCACAATGGCGGCACTGAAGGTTACAGCGCAGCGTACACTCCCAAAATAGCGTATTCAGCTTATGCTCATCACGGCGCAGCTGGCGTAGCTTCTTAAAGAGCTTAAGAGCAATCCACTGGCGTAGTCCAAGTCGCTTTCCCATAGTTCGTTAGGTTTTGGTTTAGTCACTTATTATAGGGTCTACACGGTCGAAGGTGCCATACATCTGCTCCGAGGCGGCACGGCAGCCACCACGGCATCGCTGCCACAGCTCGCACCCCACACACCGTGTGGGCGTAGAGCCATAGATGCCCTCCTCCTGTGTGCGGCATAGTATATCCTCCAACCGCTGGTCGTGTATGTTTCCAAGAACACGTGGCGAGTGGTTGCAGAAGCGCACATCGCCACGATAGTTGATAGTCAGAGGTCGTGAGACAAGCTCCGTGGTGCAGTGGCTGAAGGTTATGTGCGGGTAGTCCTCTGGCTTAAGAACACACATGGGAGTGCATACACCATTATGGGCCCTCATGCCAAGGCGTGCAAGAACAGCATCTGCATGGCAGAAGGCGGCACGCAGCTCATCGTGCGTCATAACAAGCTCCTTGGCATATCTACGGCCCAGACCTCCGATGTTGAACCTGTTGAGCATGATGCGCTTAACGCCAAGCTCGGCGTACATTTCAAGCGTGGGCTCTATATCGCCCATATTGAGGCGGCTCAAGATAAAGACGGGCACAAGCCATGAGGCATCCACTGCAGCTATGCGACGAGCACTCTCCATAGCCCTCGCCCAGGAGCCCTCGAGCTGCGTGAGGTGGTCGTGGCGCGAGGCGTCGTGCGAGAGCAGCGGTATCTGCACAAGGCCGACACCCAGCTGACGCATTATGGCTACATCATCCTCCTTGACAAGGGTGCCATTGGTGAGTAGGTTCACATTAGCACCGCCGAAGCGCGCTGCGAGGATTAGGTCGTGGATGCGTGGCATGAGCATAGGCTCGCCACCCGAGAGTGAGAGGTTCGAGATGTTAGCCTGGCGCAGCAGACGCTTAAGAGTGCGGCGCGCAACACCGAAGTCGGGAGAAGCAACAGCATGCTCCTCGCCACAACCCTTGAAGTGGTTGTAGCAGAAGCGACAACGCTGGTTGCAGGCATCCGTGAGCTCGAAGACAACGATGCCCAGGTCTAACCTCTTACGCCACCCAAACATAACACCTACTCTTGAGCAATAACATTAAGCATAAAGGGAGCCACAAAGTATTGCTTAAGCTCGCCATCAACGGTCTCAACATAGACGTTAAGCAGAACAACACCCTCATAATCGCCCACCTCGAGTACCATAAACACATCCTGGTAGCCATTCTCGAGCACGAAGCTCTGACGCTGCAACTCACCCTGCGCAGTGTCTGTGATAACGAGGGTTATACCCTTATAGGTTGATGTGCCGTCGTAGACAGTAAAACCTATATTATCTCCATTACGCACATCCATAGGCACATCGGTACGTATTTCCTGTGTGGGGTGTACCTCAAG
The DNA here is from genome assembly GCA_017646625.1 of Alistipes sp. GTDB lineage: Bacteria > Bacteroidota > Bacteroidia > Bacteroidales > Rikenellaceae > Alistipes. The sequence goes on from JAGCMF010000008.1 coordinate 44,752, forward strand.
TGTCGCGGGAGGTGCTGGGTCGTAGCACGATGTCATGAAGCTACCACCATCACACGCCGTAGAGGCAAGCGCCATGAGGCTCAACAGAGCACCACCGAGGCGGTACTTGAGGTGCACGGCACGACGGTTCTTGCCACGGCTTAAGAATACCCACAATGCTGCACCGGCAAAGGCGATGCCCAGAGCAGCGATAAGAATAGACCTTTTCATAATACCCTACTTACGTGTTAGTGTTACGTCGCCCACATCCTCCATCGAACCCATCTTCTCGAGGGTGATGGTGCGCGACTCGAAATCGCCACCATTCTCAGCGCCGTCAACATCCTCAAACTCGAGGTGTTGCGACCTGCCGAAGGCGTAGAAGCCACCCATAGCATCGGTATATGTCTCGTGGCCGAGCTTCACACGGATGCCCTGGATAGGGTTACCCTCCTCGTCGACAACACGGCCCGAAGCAGCAAAGCTGGGGTCGTACTCCTGATACTCAACACCGTAGCAGGCAACACACGTAAGCGTCATGCCAAACAGAGCAAAGAGGCGCGTTAATAACCTAAGTGTCATAATATTATACTTTTAGTTTCGCTACATATATACTACTCCTCGGCTGACGGGTCATCCGTAGCCTCGAGAACGACATCTCCGATATTAATCTGGTAGGTACCTTTACTCCAGCCTTTGCCCTCCTCAGTGAGTTCAAACTTATTCTTTACATCAACCTTATGAGTCTTGAACTCGCCGCCATTATCCTCACCGTCGATATCAACAAAGCATAGCTCTGTGGGCAGGTCGTAATCACTAGTAGTAGCGGTAACGACACCATCGTCGTTACTTAAACCAATAGTAGCCGTATTCCAACCAGAATGCATAAGCGCAATACCCTTGATAGGCGTACCCTCACCATCGACAACACGCGCCGAGACCCTAAATTCTACATAAGGAGCACCATACTCTGGCGCAGGAGAGTCTTTACCAGCATCAACATTTTCGCAGCTGACAGCTGCAGCACCAAAACCAAGCAATGTCATCAAAAAATAGATCAACTTCCTCATAGCCCTAATATATTAAAGGTCCGACAATACTCCGAGACGAGGATATCACCCCCTTTCCCAATGCAAATTTACAACACACAACTACCTTTCTCCAAATTTTTGAACCATTTTTATTTCCGTAAGCCACCGTGCAACATACTGATAATCTGTACTTTGAACATAGGCTAAAATATCAATTTTTCATCTTGCTGATTTTCAGCGAGTTACAAAATGAGTATTTTGGAGGGTGTGGAGGTATAGGGTAACATATTGTATATCTGCGTATTATGTATATAGCAATGCTTAATTGCGAGATAATAGTGCGGAATTGGCATAAAAGAGTTACCTTTGCATATATAAAAAGTAAACAACATGGGAGTAACATTGAGATATGTGCGCAGGGCGACACGCGAGGTGTCGTTCGGAGGTGTAAGGATAGGTGGTGACAACCCAATCGCCGTGCAGTCGATGGCCAACACACCAACAGCCGACATAGAGCAGACCGTAGCGCAGACACTACGCATAGCCAACGCCGGAGCAGAGATAGTACGTCTGACGGCACAGGGCATGAAGGAGGGTGAGGCACTACAACCAATAATGGAGAGGCTACGCACAAACAACTGCAACGCCGCAATAGTTGCCGACATACACTTCACGCCCGAGATAGCGATGATGGCGGCAGAGGCGGTAGACAAGGTGCGCATAAACCCCGGTAACTTCCGAACAACAAATGGAGAACTCGAACGCCTAATATCTATATGCCGACGTCGTGGCGTGGCACTGCGCATAGGCGTAAACCACGGCTCGCTGGCAAAGCGCATTTTCGATGAGTATGGCGACACCCCCGAGGGCATGGTAGCCTCGGCGATGGAGTTCCTACGCATGTGCCGCGATGCCGACTTCCACGATGTCGTGGTGTCGATGAAGTCGAGCAACACACGTGTGATGGTACACGCCTACCGTCTCCTCGTGGAGGCGATGCAGCGCGAAGAGATGGACTACCCACTACACCTCGGCGTGACAGAGGCAGGAGATGGCATCGAGGGTCGCATAAAGAGTGCCGTGGGCATAGGTGCCCTCCTGGCAGATGGCATAGGCGACACCCTGCGCGTATCGCTGACCGAGGAGCCAGAGAACGAGGTGCCCGTAGGTAAGATGCTTGTAGAGCACTTCCAGCATCGCACAGCGACATTCACCGTGGAGGCAACCGAAGGATACTCGCCGACAACATTCCGTGCGCGCACAGCAGCAAAGCCCGTGATACACAGCGAGGTGACAGCAGACTACGACATCATTGACGCCACGACAGACAACCCAACACACGAGTGGCGAGCAGCGATACTCAACAGCACGACACAGCGCCCCGTGGTGCTACGTCGCCGCTACGACGATGACGACATGACACGTGTGGCGATATATGCCGCAGCAGACATGGGACAGCTACTCATAGATGGTCTTGCCGAGGGCGTATGGGTTGATGCACCCAACATCACAGAGGAGGCACGACGCGAGATAGAGCTTGTGCTGCTGCAGGCCGCACGCCTACGTTTCACACGCACAGAGTATATAGCATGCCCAAGTTGTGGCCGTACGCTATACGACATAACAGCAACCCTCGCAGCGATAAAGGCACGCACCTCGCACCTCAAGGACCTCAAGATAGGCGTAATGGGATGCATAGTAAATGGCCCTGGCGAGATGGCAGATGCCGACTACGGATATGTAGGCTCGTCGCCCGACCACATAACACTATATCGTGGTCGCAGCGTCGTGGCACGTAACATACACCAGAGTGAGGCTCTCGACAGACTGATAGAGATAATAAAGAGTGACGGCAGGTGGCACGAGCCCACAGACCAAGATGGCACTAAAGAGTTATAAGGCACGCGGCATAGTCCTCGGGACACTAAAGTACGGCGAGAAGGGTCTCATCGTACATATGCTCACCGACGTATGTGGCCGCCAGAGCTACATGATACAAGGCATACGCCCCACAGCAAAGGGCTCACGCGCAGCCCTCCTGCAGCCTATGTTCGCCGTGGAGTTCGAGGGTCTGCAGTCGCCAAAGATGTCTATGCACCGCCTAAAGGACCTCGCACCAGGCATAGTGCTGCAATCGACACCCTTCGATGTGCGCAAGTCGACGATGGCACTATTCATGGCCGAGGTGCTATACCGCCTCATACGCGACAACGAGATGTCGCACGACCTCTTCGACTTCGTGTGGGCATCCGTACTCGCCCTCGACGCCCTCGAAGAGGGTGTTGCAAACTTCCACCTATGGTTCCTCGCAAACTTAAGTCGCCCCTTGGGCTTCTCGCCCGACAATGAATATATCGAGGGTGCATGGCTCGACATACGTGATGGTCACTTCACGCCACACGCCCTGATGCCAAGCATGGCACTATCGCCCGAGAATGCACGAATACTGCACGACATGCTGGAGTGCGACGTGCGCTACCTCGGCGAGATAGGCCTCAACCGCACAGAACGTGTCACATTCCTCGAGGCGATGCTCAAGTACTACGCCTACCACCTCGACTCAATACGCAGCGTGGAGTCACTACGCATACTGCAAGAAGTGTTTTAGGCAGCAAGGGCAAAAAGGGCAAAAGGGTCAAAAAAGGTAAAAACAAAAGTCCGCGACAACGCCTTACCTTTTATGCCCTTTTATGACGTTTTATGCCCTTTGTCTCAAAAAATTGAGAGTGAATAAAAAGATGTAGTTTTAGGCTTGTGAAGCCCGAAAAAGCGGAGTTTACTGAACGTAAATGAGCATTTTGAGGGCGAGTATAACAACGAAATACACTTTTTATTCACTCTCATTCACTCTCAAAAAAAATAGCGGAGCATATTAAAATGCTCCGCTATTTTTATTAGCACGAATGCTACTCTCAATTATGCCTCTGGTGCGATAGCCTCTGAAGGACATACACCTGCGCATGTACCACAATCAATACACTTGCTAGGATCGATCACATAGATATCACCTGCTGAAATCGCCTCAACTGGGCACTCGTCGATACATGTACCACATGCAACGCAAGAATCTGAAATTTTGTAAGCCATATTACTTTTGTTTTAATTGGTGTTTCGTAATGCAAATATAGTAATAATTTTATAAATGCAAAAAATCTGCCTACTTTATGAACTCAAAACCTGTGTAGGGAACAAGCACCTCGGGGATGCGGATACCCTCGGGAGTCTGGTTGTTCTCCAACAACGCCGCAACAATACGTGGCAATGCAAGAGATGAGCCATTTAGTGTGTGGCACAACTGCGTCTTGCGATTCTCATCGCGGTAGCGCAACTTCAAACGGTTAGACTGGAACGACTCGAAGTTCGATACTGACGACACCTCCAACCATCGCTGCTGCGCCTCCGAGTATACCTCGAAGTCGTAGGTGAGAGCCGAGGTGAACGACATGTCGCCACCACAGAGACGCAAGATGCGGTAGGGCAAGCCGAGTGAGGCTACGATGCCCTCAACATGCTCAACCATCTTATCCAACGCCTCGTACGACTGCTCGGGGTGCGCAACCTGAACGATCTCCACCTTATCGAACTGATGGAGGCGGTTAAGGCCTCGTACATCCTTGCCATAAGAGCCTGCCTCGCGGCGGAAGCATGGCGTATAGGCCGTCATCTTAACGGGTAGCTCACTCTGCTCGAGGATCACATCGCGGAAGATGTTTGTGACAGGAACCTCGGCAGTGGGCACAAGGTAGTAGCCATCGGCTGTGGCGTGATACATCTGACCCTCCTTATCGGGCAGCTGGCCGGTGCCAAAGCCCGAAGCCTCGTTGACCATGATGGGAGGCTCAACCTCCTGATAGCCAGCCTTCGTATTGCAGTCGAGGAAGTAGTTGATGAGGGCGCGCTGGAGACGTGCTCCCTGACCCTTATATACTGGGAAGCCAGCGCCTGTGAGCTTGACGCCAAGGTCGAAGTCGATGATGTCGTACTTCTTGGCAAGCTCCCAGTGTGGCAACGCCTCACCCTCAATAGTGGTATAGTTCTCAACAAGTTTCACAACAACATTATCCTCGGCTGTGCGACCCTCCGGAACAATGTCGGCAGGCATGTTAGGGAGCAACACTATCTCCTTCTGAAGCTCCTCGGCAACAACCTCCGACTCCTCCTTGAGCTGCTGCGAACGACTCTTGAGTGCCGCAACCTCCTGCTTCTTGGCCTCCGCCTCATCCTTGAGACCCTTGCCCATGAGAGCACCAATCTGCTTGGCTGCCTGGTTCTGCTCGGCAAGAGAGCTGTCGAGCTCGCCCTGGAGTGCCTTACGGCGATCATCGAGAGCCTCGATGCGGGCGATGATAGGCGCAGCGTCGACACCCTTCTTCTGGAGACGACGTATAGCCTCCTCCTTATTGTCGCGTATTTGCTTTAGTGTAAGCATAGTTTTTCAGTTTATTTCACATTCAGATGACAAAGATACAACATTATTGATAACATTGTTCCGTACATCCTCAAAAAATTGTATCTTTGTGCGATTAGTATGATGACAATGATGCACAACGAGAAGCAAAAGATAGAACTACTATCTCCTGCGCGTGACTACAACGCCGCAATAGCAGCCATAGAGTGTGGTGCCGATGCGCTATACATAGGTGCCGAGGGCTTCGGAGCACGACGTGCCGCAACAAACTCCACGGCAGACATAGCACGTGTGGTAGACTATGCTCACCTCTACGGCGTGAGGGTCTACGTGACACTTAACACAATACTCTACGAGAGTGAGCTGCAGCGTGCCGAGAGGCTTGCCCGCGACCTCATAGCTGTCGGTGTGGATGCCCTCATAGTGCAGGATATGGCATACCGACGTATGAACCTCCCCGTGGAGCTACACGCCTCAACACAGGTGTGCAACATGACACCCGAGGGTGCGCACTTCCTCGAGAGGAGTGGCTTCTCGAGAGTGATACTCGAGAGAGCACTATCCCTCGACGAGATTAAGGATATACGCCGTGCCACAACCGTAGACCTCGAGTGCTTCATACATGGCGCAATATGCGTAGGTCACAGCGGCAGATGCTACCTCTCGCGTTCGCAGTCCACACGTTCGGGAAACAGAGGCGAGTGCTCGCAACCTTGTCGCCTGACGTACGACCTTGTGACAGCTGGCGGCGAGAAGATTATGGAGGGTAAGCACCTGCTGTCGGTAAAGGACTTCGACCTATCGCAGCGCATAGGCCAGATGATAGATGCCGGAGTCATGTCGTTCAAGATTGAGGGACGACTAAAGGATGACAACTACATAAAGAATGTGGTGAGCTACTACCGCCAGAAGATTGACGAGGCTCTCGCCACACGCCCATGGTGCGAACGACTATCGGTGGGCACCTCAACAATAGAGTTCACCCCCGACCCCAAGAAGAGCTTTACGCGCGACGGCGGCGAGTATATGTTCCTCGGCAAGCGTGCCGGCGTGGCATCGCTGAACACCCCCAAGGCCATAGGCGAGTATGTAGGCTCGGTGGCGAAGGTGGGCAAGCGCGACATAACAATCATAAGCCGCGTGGCACTAAACCCCGGCGATGGCGTATGCTTCATCGCTGGCGACGGCATAATAGGCACCAACATAAACCGCGCGGAGGGTAACATCGTCGAGCCAAACCGCATGGAGGGAATAAAGCCAGGCATGGAGGTGTACCGCAACTACGACCACCGCTTCACGCAGAGCATAGAACGTGGCCGCATACGTCGCACAATAGATGCCCGCGCACACCTGCGCATGACGCAGAGAGGTGTTGAGGTGCGCTTCGTGGACTGCGAGGGAATAGAGGCTGTGGTGGTGCGCGAGGTGGCTCTCGACAGGGCGAAGAGTAGCGAGAAGATGCGTGCCGTGGCCGTGGAGCAGATGACAAAGAGTGGCGAGAGCATATTCCTCATACGCGACGTCGTGGTGGAGGGTGAGGAGTGGTTTGCAACAGCAAAACTTCTGGCCGAGGTGCGCCGCGAGGCACTCGCCATGCTCGCCTCAAAGCGTGCATCACGACAGCTCACACACGACATACGTAGTGACGATGGCACAGCACGCTACCCCCTGACGCGCCTAACACCCCAGCACAACGTGGTAAACTCCTTGGCACGTAAGTTCTACACCGACCATGGCGTGGAGCATATAGTAGATGGCCTCGACACATGGTCATCGACACACGGCGAGAGGGTGATGGAGTCGAGCTACTGCATACGTCGCGAGATTGGCGAGTGCCTAAACAGAGGTAGCAAGCTGCGCGACACCCTATATCTGGAGCATGATCGTTACCGCTACCGCCTGGAGTTCAACTGCCGAGAGTGCCGCATGTCGCTGATAGATTGCACAACAAACGATATAACAAGACAACGATGATAAAGCAACTTACACCCCACATCCCCGACTATGAACTTTTAGATACGGGTGATGGCGAGAAGCTCGAACGCTTCGGCAGATACATAGTGCGCCGCCCCGAGCCACAGGCGATATGGCGCAAGAGCCTCGAGCAGCGTGAGTGGCTCAAGGCCGATGCCTCATTCCTACGCGACACGAAGAGTGAGGAACGTGGCGAGTGGAGGCTTAAGCCCGAGATGCCATCGCGCTGGAATGTAGCCTTCGACTACAAGGATATGCACCTACGCATGCGCCTCGCACTGACATCGTTCAAGCATGTAGGCATATTCCCCGAGCAGGCGGCAAACTGGGAGTTCATCTTCGACACCATCACCGACCTGCGCGACAAGGGCATAGAACGTCCCAAGGTGCTCAACCTCTTCGCATACACAGGGGGCGCAACACTCGCAGCACGTGCCGCAGGTGCCGACGTGACGCATGTGGACTCGGTGAAGCAGGTGGTGACATGGTCGCGCGAGAACATGGAGCAGTCGGGAATAGATGGCATCAGATGGATAGTGGAGGATGCTACGAAGTTCGTGGAGAGAGAGATAAGGCGTGGCAACAAGTATCACGGCATAATCCTCGACCCACCAGCCTACGGCCGTGGTGCCAACGGCGAGAAGTGGGTGCTCGAGGATGACATATGCCACATGCTCGAGTGCTGCGCACACCTCCTCGAGACAAAGGATGCCTTCCTCGTCTTCAACCTCTACTCCATGGGACTGTCGGCAACGCTGGCACGCACAGCCGTGCACCAGGCATTCGGAGCACCACAGAGTGAGCAGATGGGTGAACTATACTTTGAGGATAGAAGCCACAAGCAGATACCCTTTGGCACATACTACCGCTTCAGACGTTAACGATGCGCACGCTGCTCGACATACTATGGTCGTTCCTCAAGATTGGCGCCTTCACCTTCGGTGGTGGATACGCCATGATACCGCTTATCAAGCATGAGGTGATAAACAACCATAGGTGGCTCACAGAGGCGGAGTTCGTGGAGCTGCTGACACTCGCACAGGCAGCACCAGGACCCATATCCCTCAACACCGCAGTATTTGTCGGGTATAAGCAGCAGGGATACCTCGGGGCTCTTGCCGCACTCTTGGGTGTGGTGCTTCCCTCGTTTGTTGTGATACTGCTCGTTGCGATGTTCTTCGACAACATGCGCACAAACCACTGGGTCGATGCCGCATTCAAGGGCATGCGTCCCGCCGTGGTGGCACTAATAGTGGCACCGATAGTGGGTCTTGCAAAGGGCATGAGAGGTCTGCTCATCTCCGTGACAGCAGCAACAGCACTCGCCGTATGGTACTTCGGCATCTCGCCCATATGGTTTCTTGTGGCGGGAGCCATCGGTGGCATACTATGGGCGGCATATAGAGGAAAGGGGGCCGACGTATGATACTACTACAGCTCTTTGTAAGCTACCTCAAGATAGGCTTCTTCGGCTTTGGTGGTGGCTACGCCATGCTCTCGCTGATACATAGCGAGGTGGTGGTGCGCAACGCATGGCTCACAAATGGCGAGTTCAGCGACATAGTGGCCATATCGCAGATGACACCCGGCCCTATAGCCATAAACTCGGCAACATACATAGGCTACGAGGTGGCAGGAGTGTGGGGCTCGGTGGTGGCAACGGTGGCGGTATCTCTGCCAGCACTAACGCTGATGATGCTAATAACACGCTTCTACATACGTCTGCGCAACAACAGGTTCATGGCAGGAGCGATAGCGGGTATGCGCCCCGTGGTGATAGGCATGATTGCCGCAGCAGCACTGCTGCTCATCTTCCCACACAGCGACGAGGGACGCAGCTTCATTGACGCGTGGAGCTGGGTGATATTTAGCGTCACACTACTATGCTCGGCACTGAAGGTAAACCCAATAGTGCTGATAGTGCTCTCGGCAGTGGCCGGCATAGTGATATATGGATTGTAAAAAACGGAGACTAAATATGACAACAGAGGAGATAGTTGAGGGCCTGAACCCCGCACAGCGCGAGGCAGTGTTGAACTACGACGGCCCAGCACTCATAATTGCGGGTGCCGGCTCGGGAAAGACACGTGTGCTGACAACACGCATAGCATACATGCTCGCGCAGGGCGTAGACCCCGCATCGATACTCGCACTAACCTTTACGAACAAGGCGGCACGCGAGATGCGCGAACGTATAGAACGCCTCGTGGGACCACAGGCACGATACATACGCATGGGTACATTCCACTCGGTATTCGCACGCATACTACGCGAGAATGCCGACCGCCTCGGATTCCCCGAGAGCTACACCATATATGAGCCCAACGACGTAAAGAACCTTATAAAGACAATCGTCAAGGAGAAGAACCTCGCAGAGGATAGGTATAAGCCCCAGGCTGTGGCAGCACGCATATCTATGGCCAAAAACTGCCTCATAACACCTGGCGCATATACGGCAAATGCGGTGCTCGCAGCAGAGGATAGGGAGGCCAAGATGCCCGAGATTGCCGACATATACAACGAGTATTGCGCACGCTGCAAGCGTAATGGCGCGATGGACTTCGACGACCTGCTGCTGCAGACAAACATACTGCTGCGCGATGCTCAAGACATCCTCGAGAGGTATCAGGAGAGGTTCAAATATATCCTCGTGGATGAGTATCAGGATACCAACATGGCGCAGTACATCATCGTGCGTCGCCTCGCACTAAAGCACTCGAACGTATGTGTGGTGGGTGACGATGCACAGAGCATATACGCCTTCCGTGGTGCAAAGATTGAGAACATACTCTCCTTCCAGCGCGACTACCCCACAGCCAAGGTATACAAACTCGAGCAGAACTACCGTTCTACGCAGACGATAGTGGAGGCGGCAAACTCACTCATAGCGCACAACTCACGACGCCTCGACAAAAAGTGCTTCTCGGCAGCAGAGAGAGGTCAAAAAATTAAGCTCGTGAGGGTGCTGGAGGATAGTTACGAGCCTGTGGAGGTGGCATTAGACATCAAGGATAGGGCGCGTGAGGGTGCCGAGTGGCGCGACTTCGCGATACTATACCGCACAAACAAGCAGCACGGCCTCTTCGAGGCGGCACTGACACGTCGAAACATACCATACCGCGTATACAAGGGCATGTCGCTACTCGAGCATAAGGATGTGCGCAACATGATAGCCTACCTCGGCGTCATACTAAACCCCAACGACGACGAGTCGTTCAAGCGAATAATAAACTACCCAGCACGTGGCATCGGCGACACCACAATAGCGCGCATAGCGGAGATTGCGGCGGCAAGGAACACATCTATGTGGCACGCCGTGAACAATCTTGTAGCCTCGGCAGAGCCTCTCGACCAGGTGGAGAGGGTCGTGGTGCGTAAGGTTGCCGACTTTGTGCGCATGATAAACGAGCTCTCGGCGATGCGCATGGAGATGGGCGTGTGCGACTTCGCAAAGGAGGTGATGGCACGCAGCGGCATACTACACGAGCTCGAGAAGGAGAAGAAGCCCGAGAACGACACCGCAAAGGACTACCTCGACCAGCTGCTGGCAATGATGAGCTCGTATGAGGATGAGTGCAACAGAGAGATGGAGGAGGGACTACGCGAGGTAAACGACACGCCCACGATAGATGAGTGGATGCAGAACATAATGCTGCAGACAGATCAGGATGCGGAGGATGATGGTAACAGGGTGACGCTGATGACGGTGCACTCGGCAAAGGGCCTCGAGTACGACTACGTATATATCGTCGGCATGGAGGAGGGACTATTCCCCTCGAGCCGTTCTGTGGAGTCGGTGGCCGACCTCGAGGAGGAACGACGACTTATGTATGTGGCAATAACACGTGCCAAGAGGGCGGCGATGCTCTCCTTCTCCGAGATGCGCCGCGTGTGGGGCAAGACCGAGAATACAACACCCAGCCGCTTCCTCAAGGAGATAGACAAGGAGTGGCTCGAGGCAAACTTCGACATCGAGGAGCTCTCGGGAAGAGGCCGCTGGGAGAGAGCCATGGATGACGAGGAGGAGAGACCTCGTAAGTTCGAGTCGCTGAAGAGCCGCTATGGCTCGGGTGAGAGATACCCACGCAGGGAGCCACAGGGAGGCACACGCCCACAGCCACGCCCCGAGATTATCGCAACACCCAAGCCCCTCGACCCACGACAGGCGGGCATGAAGTCGGTGGGTGTGCGCCCCAGCGAGGCGGAGAGAGGCACCCTCGGAGAGTGCGAATACAAGGTAGGAGATCGTGTGTCGCACCCCAAGTTTGGCGCCGGCACGGTGCAGCGCGTTGAGCCCCTGGCAACAGACCATAAGGTGGTGGTGGCCTTCGACAGCTATGGCGCAAAGACGCTGCTGGCAAAGTTCGCAAAATTTACAAAGCTATAGGCGATGAGTGAGGTGATGCTATCGGTCATTATGACCACCTACAACCACGAACGATACATAGCCCAGGCCATAGAGAGTGTCCTGCGCCAGCAGACATCGTTCCGCATAGAGATTGTCATTGGCGAGGACTGCAGCACCGACAGAACGCTAAACATAGCCCTCGACTACCAGGCGCAGTACCCCGAGGCGATACACATTGTGCGCAGCGACAGAAACGTCGGATGGCGCGAGAACTACAGACGCACGATAGAGGCAGCAAAGGGTAAGTATATAGCCATGCTCGATGGCGACGACTACTTCACACACCGCAAGAAACTACAGATGCAGGTCGACATGCTCGAGGCGGATGAGGGCATGGGAATGTGCTACACACGATCGGAGCGCATAGACGAGTGTGGCAACACAACCATATACCCCGAGGGCGAGTGCGCAACAACCCTCGAGGCGATGCTACGCCGTAACCCCGCAGAGAACTGCACGGTGGTGGCACGCCGCGACCTTGTGATGCGCTACTACGAGGAGATACGCCCCGCCGAGCACCCCGAGTGGCTAACTGATGACCTGCCCATGTGGCTATGGTTTGCTGCCACAGGCCGCTATGGCGCCATAGACTGCCCCACAGCCGTACACCGTGTGCTATCATACAGCGTGAGCCACAGCCCCGACTACAAAAAGAAGATAGCCTTCGTGGACTCGCTATACGACATAAGCCTATGGTACGACAGCCGCTATAACAACAGCGCCATGCGCCATGAGCTGCTCACTACGAAGCACAACACCGCACTTTGGGTGCTATCTTTCAACGGCACACTGCGCGAATACATAACACGCTGGAGGCGCGACGTGAAGGAGCATAGAGAGTTAATAAAAAATATAGCCGCATATGGGCTCTTCGCAAAGAAGATACTATGGCGCATGTGGCGTAAAAAGAGGTAAGTGATGACAACAAAAGAGAGATATAGGCGCGTGATAGAGTACTTCTCGGTGGCGATGCCTACAGCCGAGAGTGAACTAAACTACCGCAACCCCTTTGAGTTGCTTGTTGCCGTGGTGCTCTCGGCACAGTGCACAGACAAGCGTGTTAACCTAACAACACCGCAGCTATTCGAGGCATACCCCACAGCCCACGACATGGCAAAGGCCTCGGCAGAGGAGATATACGAGATAATAAAGAGCATATCCTACCCCAACAACAAGGCCAAGCACCTGGCAGCCCTCGCACGCCAACTCGTGGAACGCTTCGGTGGCGAGGTGCCCAGCGACCCCGACGACCTACAGTCGTTGCAGGGCGTAGGTCGTAAGACGGCAAACGTGGTGGGTGCCGTGCTATGGGGCAGGGAGGTGATGCCCGTAGATACGCACGTCTTCCGTGTGGCAGCACGCATAGGACTATCGCAGAGAGCAAAGACTCCTCTGGCCACAGAGAGGCAGCTGGAGAGGGGGTTCCCCTCGGAGCTGCTACCCATAGCCCACCACTGGCTGATACTACACGGCCGTTACACCTGTCTGGCACGTAAGCCCAAGTGCGAGGCGTGTGGCTTGACAGAGGTGTGTAAATACTATCAACAGAACATCAAAAAAGAGCCTAAAGGATGAGAATTGTTGCACTACTACTCGCCATGCTGATGGTAGCATGCGCCTCACCGTCGTACCCCGGCATCGACAACCCCACGCCCGGCGGTGGCCCCGACAACCAAAACATCATAGCATACATAGACCAGCGCCTCGAAGAGGAGTACTACTGGCTGGATGAGGTGCTCGTGAAGGGTGGCTCGTTCAACCGCCACATGGCATGGGATAGCTACCTCCCAGCAGCCCTCGCACGCCTCTCTACAAACAGCGACGACGGATATATAAAGAGCAACGGACAGCGCGCCTTCTACTCATACATACGCAAGAGCAACGACACTACACGTGCCACAGAGGAGGGCTTCGGCATAGAGCTACACTACACCATAGCCGTCATAGACAAGGATAACGGCCACTACGGCTTCATCGTAGAGTCTATATTCCCCGCCTCGCCTGCCGAGGCTGCGGGCATGAGGCGTGGCGACATAATAACGATGGTCGACGGCAACAGCATAACACACTCAAACTACGCCACGCTATTCAACAAAATTCAGAACAACAGCTCGCAGTCGCTGCGCATGCACTACCGCCGACAGACAGACGGCCAGAGTTATGCCGCAACATTAGAGAGGGCGGCATACTCGCCTACAACGGTAATACACAGTAGCATACTCGACATTGAGGGCTTCAACAAGCGCATAGGATACCTCGCATACACGAGCTTCGAGAGAGACTACGACGCAGAGCTAATCGCTGCACTCGAGCAGATGGCACAGGAGGGTGTCGAGGAGCTAATACTCGACCTGCGATGCAACGGCGGTGGTGCCTTGAGCTCGGCAGTGACGCTAACATCAGCACTGCTACCTGCCGACTACGAGGGTAAGATGCTATGCTGCGTGCGCAGAAACCCCAAGAACACCATCTCCGAGACAGAGTCAACCTTCCTGCTCAAAAACACAGGCTCGGCACTCAACCTACGCAACGTGACGATAATATGCTCGGGATATAGCGCCTCGGCATCCGAACTTATAATAATGGGGCTACGCGGCCTCGACATCCCCGTGATGCTCATAGGCACAACAACAGAGGGTAAGAACTGCGGCATGGATGTCACACGACGTAAGATAGGCAATACCTACTACGAGTATGCCCCAATAACCTTCATGTGCTTCAACGCCAAGGGCTTTGGCGAGTGGGGCGAGGGCATAACACCCGACATCGTGCTAACCGAGGATAACACCTACGGCATAAAGGATAGCCTCTACCCGATGCCACGATGCCCCTGGGGAGACCTCAACAACGACATAGCCCTCAAGGTGGCGGTGGCACACATAACAGGCACCCCCGTAGCCTCAACACGCCACACAGAGGCACTAACACCCACAGCAACAATAGAGATAGAGAGGCAGCAGCAGGGAATATGCATATATGCCGAGAGGGAGGAATAGAGTGCCAGAGGTTGTCATTTAGGAATAAATTTGTAACTTTGCAATAATTGATAGTTGCGGCACGTTGTCCTCGTAGACGACATTGTCGTAAAAATAGTAAAAGAGATGAACGAAGTAGTTAACATCAAGGAGCTAAATGCTCATATTCAGGAGGAGTCGGTATTTGTTGACACCCTCCGCAAGGAGATGTCGAGAGTGATTGTCGGACAGCAGCACCTCATCGACACACTCCTCATAGGCCTCCTCTCGGATGGTCATATACTCCTCGAGGGTGTGCCAGGCTTGGCAAAGACCCTCGCCATAACAACACTCTCAAAGGCCGTAGATGCCGAGTTCGCACGCATACAGTTCACCCCCGACCTGCTACCTGCCGACCTTATAGGTACCCTCATATACTCGCAGCGTAACGAGGAGTTCACCGTAAAGCGTGGCCCTATATTTGCCAACTTCGTGCTCGCCGATGAGATAAACCGTTCACCAGCAAAGGTGCAGTCGGCACTCCTCGAGGCTATGCAGGAGAAGCAGGTGACAATTGGCGACACAACATACCCGTTGCCAAAGCCATTCCTTGTGCTGGCAACACAGAACCCCCTCGAGCAGGAGGGTACATATCCGCTGCCCGAGGCACAGGTAGACCGATTCATGCTCAAAGCAAAGATATCGTACCCCAAGCGTGCCGAGGAGCTCGACATCATACGCCTAAACCTCTCGGGCGAGGGACTACCACAGGTAAACAAGGTGATAGCACCCGAGGATATAATGCGCGCACGCGAGGTGGTGAACAAGGTATACATGGATGAGAAGATTGAGAGATATATAATAGATATTATCTTCGCCACACGTGAGCCCGCAGAGTACCACCTGCAGCACCTACAGCCACTAATCGCCTATGGCGGCTCGCCACGTGCAAGCATAGCCCTGGCAAAGGCAGCACGTGCCTACGCCTTCATACAGCGACGTGGCTATGTGATACCCGAGGATGTGCGTGCCGTATGTCACGACGTATTGCGACACCGCATAGGCCTGACATATGAGGCCGAGGCCGAGAATGTGACAACAGAGCAGCTTATAACAGAGATACTTAACAACGTCATTGTACCATAATGCAGCACAGCGACGAGGAGATACTAAAGCGTGTACGACGTATAGAGATAAAGACCCGTGGACTCTCCGACGAGATATTCGCGGGTAAGTATCACACGGCCTTTCGTGGTCGCGGTATGTCGTTCGCCGAGGTGCGCGAGTACCGCGTGGGCGACGACGTGCGCGACATAGACTGGAATGTGACGGCTCGTTCCGACAGAGCACATGTGAAGGTGTACGAGGAGGAACGTGAACTAACAATGATGCTCCTCGTAGATGTATCACCATCGCGCCTCTTCGGCTCCGAGGAGCTTACAAAGAAAAACCTTATAACAGAGATTGCTGCAACACTCGCCTTCTCGGCAGCAAAGAACAACGATAAGGTGGGATGCATACTCTTCTCGGACCATATAGAGAAGTTCATACCTCCAAAAAAGGGTCGTAGCCACATACTGATGATAATACGCGAGTTGGTGAGTTTCACACCACAGGGTAGGTCTACATCTATATCGGAGGCGCTGCGATACCTGGTGGGCGTGAACAAGAAGCGTGCAACGACATTCCTGCTCTCCGACCTCATAGACTCGCCCGACGACATGCCAAAACTCGAGGATGCACTAAAGATAGCCTCGTCGAAGCACGACATAATGGCTATACGCGTCTACGACAAGCGTGACAGGGAGTTGCCAAACGTCGGCATCATAGAGGTTGAGGATGCCGAGACGGGGGCACGCGACTGGCTCGACACATCGTCACGCCGTGTCAGAGACTTCTGGCTCGAGCAGTACACACAGCGACATGAGGCCATGGCAGCGATGCTGCGCCACAACCGTGTGGACATTGCCGAGGTGGCAACAGACGAGGACTATGTCGCAGAACTTATTAAGATGTTTAAGAAACGATGAGGCACATAAGAGATATTATCGTCAGCATCGTGGCACTCCTCGGCACCATGGCTCCCGCAGCAGCAACAGCACAGGTGCCTACACTCCGCGGATACTTCTCGCAGGATAGCGTTGAGGTGGGCGACGTGGTGGAGTATGTCATCGAGATAGAGAAGGATAGAGCTACAGAGATTGGAATACCCGACTTCGACACCTCAACCCCCGAGCAGCGACGTGCCACAGCGGCAGCAAAGCGCACAATGTCGACATATGAGGAGTATGACGAGGATATCTTCGAGCTCGTGGAGGAGATGCCATTCGACACCCTCGCGGTGGAGGGTCGCACACTACGCCTACGCAAGCGCTACCGTCTGGCGGTGATGGAGACGGGCACGATACCCATGCGCCCCGCCATACTATACTTCGACAAGAATAGGGAGACCCCCGACACGCTATATGCCCCCGACACGCTACGACTACACGTAGCATCGTATGCCGAACTCGACACCATGCTCTTCCTCAAGGCCGACCCAACGAGCCAGCAGGGATTTGGCGTCGATGACGACAAGGCAACGTCTATGCTCAAGGATGAGGGTATAACAACACAGAAGGATATGCCCTTCATCTTTGCCGAGATTAGCGACTATGTGACATACGGTGCTATAGCCCTCATCATCCTTGCCCTCGTGGCATGGGCCGTGGTGTGGATCGTGGCACGCGAACTTAAGCGCCGCAAGAGTATAGTGAAGCCAAAGCCCGCCATACCGCCTCACATTGTGGCGGTGAAGGCCCTCGAGGAGCTCGCAAACCGTAAACTATGGCAGAATGGTAAGTACAAACTATACTACTCATCGCTGACATCCATACTCAAGGTATACATCGTGGGACGATGGGGTGTGGGTGCTCTCGAGATGACTACTGACGAGATAATGGTGGCGCTACAGGGCATAGAGATGCCCAACGACAGCAGGGCAAACCTTATAGCCATACTACGCACCGCCGACATGGTGAAGTTCGCAAAGGCACAGCCCGAGGCCGAGGAGAACGAGGAGAACTACACTCGCGCATACTACTTCGTGGAGAACACAAAACTCGAGACCACACAGCACAACGAGACAAAGCGCGAGATAACCTTCGAAACGAAGATTGAGGAGTGATGACAAAGAGTATATATAGAGGTATATGTATGGCGGTGGCACTCTTGCTCATGTGGAGCATGGGTGCTACGGAGGTGGCAGCACAGCACCACCCCGAACGAGGCCTCGTGCGCGAGGGTAACGAGGACTTCGCAAGACGCAACTACCGTTCGAGCCTAAACCGATATAACGAGGCCCTCGAGCATGACTCTACATGCTACGAGGCGCTTTACAACCGCGCGAATGGCTACCACCACCTGCGACGTAGCAACATGCAGGACTCGACACTCACCGCCGAGGTGGGATTTAGGCACTACGAGAGGATTGCTGCCGACACCCTCCTCGCACCACATCAGCGTGCCGAGGTGCTACGCAACCTTGGCGAGAGCCTCTTTGCGGAGACGAAGTATGAGGCGGCACTAAATGCCTTCCGTGAGTCACTGCTGCTAAACCCCGCAGACGACGAGGTGAAGCACAACTACATACTCACAAAGCGCATAGTGGACCAGAAGCGTAGCCAGCAACAACAGCAGCAGAACGACAACCAAGACCAGCAAAACCAAGACCAGCAGCAGGATAATCAAGACCAGCAGCAAAACCAAGACCAGCAGGATAATCAGCAGCAGAACGACAACCAAGAGCAGCAGGATAATCAGCAGCAGAACGACCAAGAGCATAATGATGGTCAGGAGCAGCAGAATGATGGTCAGGAGGATGAGCAGAGTGATGGTCAGGAGGATAGTCAGGGAGGAGCACGCCCCGAGGAGTTGAGTAGCGACAAGGAACGTATGCTCGACGCCATACAGGCAGAGGAGGATAAGACGCAGGATAAGCTAAAGGAGGCACAGCGTGCCGTGGTGATACCTGGTAAGAAGAATTGGTAAACGACGATAGAGATGCAGTTTCTAAATCCATACATACTACTCGTAGGCATAGTGATACCCCTATTGGCGATATACTACATCCTTGTAGGTCGTCGCCGCGCAACACTACGCCTATCGACCCTCGGCACGCAGCGCCCACCACGCACACTGCGCTACTGGCTGCGCCACGTGCCCATAGTGCTACGCCTGGCAGCTCTCGCAGCTCTCATAGTAGCCCTGGCACGCCCCGTGGAGGTGAGCCACGAGAGTGAGACAACAACAGAGGGTATAGACATTGTCCTCGCGATGGACATCTCCGGCTCGATGCTCGCACGCGACTTCCAGCCCGACAGACTGACAGCAGCAAAGCAGTTAGCAGCAGAGTTCACAGCAAACCGTCTCGGCGATAGAATATCGGTGGTGGCATTCGCCGGCGAGGCATTCACACAGTGTCCGCTGACATCCGACCAGGCATCTGTGGCAACGATGCTCACACGCCTGCGCAGCGGAATAATAGATGACGGCACAGCAATAGGCAACGGCCTGGCAACAGCCGTAAACCGTCTGCGCGAGAGTAGCTCGAAGTCGAAGGTGGTGATACTACTAACAGATGGCGTGAACAACCGCGGACAGATATCGCCACTCATGGCGGCAGAGATAGCCCACGACCTCGGAATAAAGGTCTACACAATAGGTGTGGGTAGCATGGATAAGGCGCAGATGCCCGCAGTAGATATGTTCGGCAACCAGACATACGTCTGGGCAGATGTGGAGATTGACGAGGAGCTGCTACGCAACATCGCCCGTAAGACCGATGGCGAGTACTTCCGTGCCACAAACAACGAGGCACTGAAGGCTATATATGCCCAGATAGACCAGATGGAGAAGAGTGAGGTGCAGGTGACCTCCTACACCCACTACGAGGAGCTATACATATGGTGGCTCGTGCTCGGACTACTGCTCCTGGGTGCCGAGTTCTTCGTAGAACGAATAGTGCTCAACAGGCTGCCACAATAACCCTTCAGATGTAGAGAGAATGGTAGAGAGTAACATATTTGAATTTGCACGCCCCGAGTGGCTGCTACTACTCATAGCAACACCCGCAATACCCCTCGTATACTGGTGCATGAGGCTCTATGGCCGTCGTAAGCTGCGTAGATTCGGTAACGAGAGGACACTTCGTGGCCTCATGCCCGAGAGCTCCGCAGTGCGACAATGGATAAAGATAACACTCCTATCCCTCGCCGTAGGCCTCCTCGCCATGGCCCTCGCACAACCACAGACAGGTGCCAAGCTACGCAGCGTGGAGAGTCAAGGCCGCGAGATAATGCTCGTGGTGGATGTATCGAACTCTATGCTCGCCGAGGATGTGACACCCAGCCGCATGGAACGTACTCGCTACGCCATAACACGCCTCGTAGAGAGGATGAAGGAGGATAGAGTGGGTATTGTGGCCTTCGCCGACGAGGCAGAGGTGCTGCTGCCAATAACGGGTGACTACAAGATGGCCGAGGCAATGGTAAAGAGACTATCCCCCGACCTCATAGCAGCACAGGGAACAGACATAGGTGAGGCCCTCGAGGTGGCTATGCTATCATTCACCGAGAGCACACACAACACCAACAGCCGTGTGCTGATACTCATAACAGATGGCGAGGCGCACGACGAGATTGACGACAGCCTCACACAGCGTGCCCGCGACATGGGCATTACGATATGCGCAATAGGCATAGGCACACCCGAGGGTACACCACTCAAGATTGGTGGCCAGCACGTTGAGGATGAGGAGGGTAACATGGTCATCACCAAGCTCGGCGAACCACTCCTTCAGGGCATTGCCGAGGCAACAGGAGGCATATACACACGTTCGCGCAACGACGCCTTCGGCCTCGAGGAGATAATGACACGCCTCGACGAGATGGAGGCAACAGAGCTGTCGCACCAGCGCTTCGAGGAGTATGACGAGCAGTATCAGTGGTTCCTCGGCGCAGCAATACTGCTGCTCATAATAGAGAGTATCATCCTCCAGAGGCGTAACCCGCTGCTCAAGGGTGTAGCACTCTTCGAGAGAGACAACAACGACAAAAAGAGATAGAGATATAAACAACTACTTAAAACTTAAACTATTATGACAATTCGTGATTTAGAGCCCAAGCTCATTTGGGAGCAGTTTGACGACATCACACGTGTGCCACGCCCCTCGAAGAAGGAGCAGAAGATTATAGCATGGCTCGTGGAGTTTGCCAAGAAGCACAACATAGAGTATCAGACAGACGAGACAGGCAATGTCGTTATGCGCAAGCCCGCAACAAAGGGCTTCGAGGATCGCCCAGCGGTAATACTTCAGTCGCACATGGACATGGTGTGCGAGAAGAACTCTAACGTGGAGTTCGACTTCGAGAACGACCCTATCGAGACATGGATAGATGGCGAGTGGGTGAAGGCAAAGGGCACAACACTCGGTGCGGACTGCGGCATAGGTATGGCAGCAGCCCTCGCTGTGCTCCTCGACGAGAGCCTCGAGCACCCAGCAGTAGAGGCACTCTTCACCGTGGATGAGGAGACTGGCCTCACAGGCGCCTTCGGCCTCGGTGAGGGTATGCTCACAGGCAAGTACCTCATAAACCTCGACTCGGAGGATGAGGGCGAGATATTCATAGGCTGCGCAGGTGGCATTGACACCGTAGCACGCCTCGACTACGAGACAGAGGATGCACCCAAAGATTACGCCTACGTGCGCCTCGAGATAGGTGACCTGCTCGGTGGTCACTCGGGTGACGACATCGACAAGGGTCGTGCTAACTCTAACAAGCTCCTCGCACGCTTCCTCTACAACGCCATCGACAAGTTCCAGATTGCCCTTGCGGAGTTCGACGGCGGTAACCTCCGCAACGCCATACCTCGCGAGGCATATGCCATCGTGGGTATCCCCGCAGCAGAGAAGGAGGACTTCGAGGAGAGATACCTCGAGTTCGGAGAGATGATGATGGAGGAGTTCAAGCACACAGAGCCACGCATGCGCTTCGCAGTAAGCGATGCCGACCGCCCAGAGAGGGTGATGATAAATGACGACTTGTGCTACCTGCTACTCACCATCGTAGGCCTTCCTAACGGCGTGTTGGCAATGTCATTCGCCATGCCAGGCCTCGTGGAGACATCCTCAAACCTCGCATCTGTGAAGTTCAACACCGAGGACCAGGAGGTGGTAATAACAACATCGCAGCGTTCATCTGTAGAGAGCGCAAAGCTATATGCCTCACAGACTATAGAGTCGGTATTCTACCTCGGTGGCTTCGACGTGGAGCACTCGGATGGATACCCCGGCTGGGCTCCTAACCCCGAGTCGAAGCTCCTCACAGAGACCGTGAAGTGCTACCGCGACCTCTTTGCCACAGAGCCAAAGGTGCGCGCCATACACGCAGGCCTCGAGTGCGGTCTCTTCCTCGAGAAGTACCCACACCTCGAGATGGTATCTTTCGGCCCAACACTCCGCGGTGTACACTCGCCTGACGAACGTCTCGAGATAGCTACCGTAGATAAGTTCTGGAGACTGCTCGTAGAACTTCTTAAGCGTATAGACTAACCATCATAATACCATGACTGTGACAAACGTAATATGCATAACAAATATACTACGTTACTACCCTACCGTGCAGCTTCATGGTATAGGTGAGGTCATCGTAGACAAAAAGAGTATTCTGGTAGGAAATAGCGCTGTCACTGCTCGGTGCCGTCGTGTAGGCACCGAGGGTGACTACGTCATTAAGTGCTACTACCGTGATGTAGATGACCTCGGCGATATATACCCTAACAACTACTACCCCGAGGCACTCTTCGTCTACGACATCTTCGGATACACAGACCTTGTGGATGTGGTGATGCTTAAGTGGTTCCCCGGAGAGAGCCTCGATAAGCATATATACAACCCAGAGTGTAACTTCAGGGTATTGAGTCACAACTTCGACGCTATAGCAGCACTCTTCCTCGACAACAATAATATGCATGGCGACATCACAGCAGAGAATATTATTGTTCAGGCACATGGCGAAATCAATATCATAGATAGTATTGAGAGCAACAATAGTATCAATGGCAATGGCACCGAGGAGTACAACAACCCTCTGCGGGCAATATTCCTCCCCAACAAACATGTAGATGAGTATGCCATAGTGATAATATCGTCACTATTAGCCGCATTAGCCATAGATAGAACTCTGCTCGAGAGGATAACAACGTTTGGTGCACTACACATAGACTCCTACAACGACTTCCTCATATCGCTTATCGCAGAGGTGCTCAAGGATAGGGATGATATACACTACAACATACTACAGTTGTTGGAGAACAACACAGTCACGATAAATGGCCTCTCCCTCGCGCTGCGACATGCCGTGATGGAGATTATCCACGACTACGACACCATACTGTAGTATCACGTAAGTGAAGATGCTATAAATAAAGTAGATGCCCTAAAACTCTATGAGATAATCAACGCTGATGGATACTACCTCTACCACACATCACAGAGACCTCAACAGCCGCAACATACACGAGTAGGTATGTTAGATATATAAAAGATACATTTTTTTAATTTTTTTATTATATAAGTTGAAAAATTTGTATATTTGTGCTGTAAAAGCCTAAACAGGAGTAGTTAACAATTTTCTAATAACTAAATACATTCTGTAATATGATTAATTACAAGGATTTGGGTCTCGTGAATACTCGCGAGATGTTCAAGAAGGCTGTCGATGGTGGCTACGCTATCCCCGCTTTCAACTTCAACAACATGGAGCAGTTGCAGGCTATCGTTATGGCGGCAGCAGAGACAAAGTCTCCAGTTATCCTCCAGGTGTCAAAGGGTGCTCGTCAGTATGCTAACCAGACACTTCTGCGCTATATGGCAGAGGGCGCTGTTGAGTATGCCAAGGAGCTCGGCTGGGAGAACCCACAGATAGTTCTTCACCTCGACCATGGCGATAGCTTCGAGACTTGCAAGAGCTGCATAGACATGGGATTCTCATCTGTGATGATTGATGGTTCACACCTCCCCTATGACGAGAATGTAGCACTCACAAAACGCGTTGTGGAGTATGCTCACCAGTTCGACGTTACTGTTGAGGGTGAGCTCGGCGTGTTGGCAGGTGTCGAGGATGAGGTATCTGCAGAGGAGAGCCACTACACAAAGCCCGAGGAGGTTGTAGACTTCGTCACAAAGACCGGTTGCGACTCACTCGCCATCTCTATCGGTACATCTCACGGTGCCTTTAAGTTCACTCCCGAGCAGTGTACTCTCGACCCACAGACAGGTCGTCTCGTACCTCCACCTCTCGCCTTCGACGTCTTGGCAGCTATCGAGGAGCAGCTCCCAGGATTCCCTATCGTTCTCCACGGCTCATCATCAGTGCCACAGGACGAGGTTGACACAATCAACAAGTATGGTGGTGCTTTGAAGGCTGCCGTAGGTATCCCCGAGGAGCAGTTGCGTAAGGCATCAGAGAGTGCTGTATGTAAGATTAACATCGACTCTGACTCACGCCTCGCAATGACAGCTGCAGTACGTGAGGTCTTCGCACAGAAGCCCGCAGAGTTCGACCCACGTAAGTACCTCGGTCCTGCACGTGACAACATGAAGAAGCTCTATATCCACAAGATTAAGGAGGTTCTCGGCTCGGACAACAAGGCTTAATAATAGCATAATAGTGATAGTAAGGATGATCTTCGGGTCATCCTTTTTTTGTGCATCAGGGGCAAAGGGGCACAAGGGTCAGAAAGGTCACAAGGGTCAGAGACAACGCAAACCTTTTGTGACGTTTTATGACGTTTTGTGACCTTTGATACCCGAGAATGAAAAGGGCAAAAGGGTCACAAAGGGCAAAAGGGTTAGAGACAACGCATACCTTTTATGACGTTTTATGCCCTTTTATGACCTTTGATACCCGAGAATGACCACTTATCACGAGAAAGAAAATTTCTTGTCAGAAGGGTGTCAGATTTGGCTCTGACATGAAAAAGCCACCGATGGGTAGTACTTGACGTACGTCCCATTGGTGGCTTTGATTGAAGAGTCGAAGATGACCCCTTATCACAAGAAATTTAAATTAAGTGAAGCTTTGCATCTCTATAAGATGAGCATATATGCCTCCCTTGTCGAGAAGCTCCTGGTGGGTACCCTGCTCGGCGATACGGCCATTGTCGATGACGTAGATGCGGTCGGCATTATAGATGGTACTCAAGCGGTGAGCAATGACAATAGAGGTACGACCATGAAGAAGGTTGGTAAGAGCACCCTGTACAAGCTTCTCACTCTCGGTGTCGAGGGCTGATGTAGCCTCATCGAGGATTAGAATCTCGGGGTTCTTAAGTACTGCACGTGCTATGCTCAAGCGCTGGCGCTGGCCTCCCGACAGCTTCGTGCCACGGTCACCGATATTGGTGTCGTAGCCCTCGGGGCTCTCGGTGATGAAGGTGTGGGCATTAGCGACCTTTGAGGCCTCGACAACCTCGTCATGAGTGGCTGTGGGGCGACCCATGAGGATGTTACCCTCAATGGTGTCGTTGAAAAGGACTGTCTCCTGCGACACGATGCTCATCTTCTGGCGCAACGACTCCTGCTTATATCTACTTACAGGCACGCCATCGAAGAGCACATCGCCACGTGTGACATCATAGAAGCGTGGTATAAGCTCACTCAACGTTGACTTACCACCTCCCGAAGCACCCACAAGGGCTATAGTCTCACCCTTGCGTATCTTTATAGATACATCGTCGATGACCTTACGTTCACCATCGTACGAGAAGTCTACATTACGGAGTTCTATAGACTCCTTGAGGCCCTCGAACTCCACAGCATCCTCGCTATCCTTGACGCTGCTCTCGGCATCTATGATGGTGAAGATACGTTCGCCGGCAGCAACACCCTGGTTGATGTTAGCAAACTGGTCTATGAAGGAGCGCAAGGGGCGTGTTATCTGCGAGAAGGCGGCGATGAAGGCTATGAAGCCGGCACCTGTGACATATCCCTCGCCAACAAGGGTACCACCAAAGACAAGGATTACAGCCACCGCCGTGATGCCGAGAAACTCACTCATGGGTGATGCGAGCTGCTGGCGGCGTGCCATAGATATGAGTAGGCGCGACAGGTCGGCATTTATCTTCTTAAACTTATCGGTGATGAAGCCCGCGGCGTTATAGCCCTTGACAATCTTCATGCCCGAGAGTGACTCATCGAGGACAGAGACCATGTCGCCCATACGTTCCTGGCCGCGCTTGGCAGGGTGGCGTAGTCGCTTGACGATGTTGCCGATTACAAGACCCACGATGGGTAGAAAGATGACGGCAAAGAGTGATAGCTGCCACGAGATGCCTATCATGAGGGCGAGGTATCCGATGATGAGGAAGGGATCACGGAATGCCACCTGCAGGGTGTTGGTGATGCAGAACTGCACGACCATTACATCCTGTGTTATCTTCGACATAATATCGCCCTTACGCTGCTCGCTGAAGTAGCCAACATTCATATTTATGACATGCGAGAACATCTCGTCACGCATCCTCTGCACAGTGTTTATGCGCAACTTCTCAACAGTCATGGCCGCAGCATAGCGGAAGAGGTTGCTCAAAAGGTTCATGCCCACGGTGACACCACCTAGAAGGCCGAGGAACTTAACCTGCTCGAAGCTCTCACCAAAGACGTGGGTGTAGATGAACGAGAGGATGGTGTTGAAGCCCTCCTGGTTAAACTCGATGGTCGTGATACTATATACAGGTGTGAAGTTAAAGCCTCCATCTGCCGAGAACATAGCATTCAGGATGGGGATTATCATTGCGTAGTTGAAGGTGTTGAAAAGGGCATGCAACGCCGCAAAGAAGAAGTATGGTATGGTATAACGACTCAACGGCTTGGCGAAGCTCAAGAGTCGGAAGTAGGTCTTTAACATGATAAATAACATTGGGCCAAAGGTGGTAGCCTTCAGCCATTACATAATTTAAGTGGGTTAGAGCAGTCCCTCACGAGCATACTCCTTGACACACGCCTCGTAGTGCTTGATGGTATCTTCCATCGTCATAAACGACTTACCACCAGCAGCATTCCTATGACCTCCGCCATTGAAGTAACGCTGCGCAAAGAGATTTACATCTATATCGCCACGCGAACGTAGCGATACACGTATGAAGTCGCTATGCTCGGTAAACATCGCCGACATCTTCATCTTCTTGATTGTCAGCGGGTAGTTAACAAATCCCTCACTATCGCCCTGCTGGAACCAGAAGCGGCGTAGCTCGTCGGCAGTGAGTGACATATGTGCCACGGTGCCATTATGAAAAATCTTCATCTTACGGTTTATGACATGGCCAAAGAGGCGAGCACGACCCTCGGTGAAGGAGTTGTATACGTTGACATGTATGTCGGGGATAGATATTCCTGTGGCTGCCAACACCGACACCATGCGGAAGACATCGGGAGTGACACTCGAGAATGCGAAGTTTCCCGTATCTGTCATCATGCCCACAAAGAGGTTCTCCGCCATGCTCTTTGTTATATGCTCCGCGCCATACATCTGCTCGACGAGGAGTGCCACAAGGTAGCAGGTGCTCGACGCCTCGGGATATGACAACATAAGGTCGAAATCCTCAACAGGGTCGAGGTGGTGGTCTATGAGCACACGCTTGGCATGCTGGTTCTCGTCGATGAGGCTACTCAAGCCCTCGAGACGCGACATGGTATGGAAGTCGAGGCAGAAGATGATGTCGGCATGACGCACTGCCTCCTCGGCACGTCCCTCACTGTCGCCCTTATATACAACCATGCTATCTATGGATGGCATGAAGTCGAGGTAGTAGGGGTAGCGGTTGGGCACCACGCAGGTTACATGATGACCATGACGCTGTAATATCTCGCACCACGCTAATGAAGAGCCTACAGCATCGCCATCAGGATTTGTGTGGGCGAGTAGTACGATACGATGGGGTGTTTCCAACAATCCCCTGAGCTCCTCAATCTTATTTCTTGATATCTGCATAATATCTTGTGTTATGCCTAAAACCTCGCAAATATACTAAAAAATGGTGTAATATACTAATAATGACGCAAAAAGTTACCTATATTATATATAGGGGAACTATAGACCAAAAGAACGGTAGATATAACTATTAGATACCATAGGAACAAGACTACACACCAAAAGCCGAGATGAGGGTATGTGAAATCTAAAAATTTTCGACGCCACAGCCAAGTTGTAAACAGTTATTTTATATTTTTTATACTTTATATTTATATATAAATAAAATAATAAGAATAATAATAGCTGTTGATTGTGTTAGTAACTCCGAGGCTGTGGCGTTATGAACAACGGTATGTTTTTTGTGACGGTAAAAATTTAGATTAAGTGACTACAAATTAGTAGATTAAAAATTGAGTTAACAACTGTTCATAGATGTTATCAACATACCAACAGCGTATAATTGTTAACAGACATGGTTTATAACACCGCAAAATGGCGTTGATAAATCATAGAGTAAAATATATCCTTTTTATTTGGAAAAAGAGGATGGCTGTATATACAACAACCATCCCCCATTTTGCAAATCTTTTTTTCAAAACTTATTAGGTTTTTATAAACCCTCTTTTCAACACTCCGTAGGTAGTTTGTTAACAACCCTCTCGGCAATGTCGGCATAGTACTCCTCGACCCTCGCATCGTAGCCACCAGCGGGACGTCCCTCATCACTACCCTCCATAATTGATTGTATGATAGGCACTTGTCCGAGAAGCTCTATGCCCGCCTCGTCGGCATACTGCTTCGCACCTCCCTTGCCAAAGAGATAGTACTTATTGTTGGGCAACTCCTCTGGAGTGAACCATGCCATGTTCTCAACAACTCCCAACACGGGGATGTTGACCTGTGGGTGGCGGAACATCTCGACACCACGCACTACATCGGCTACAGCAACCTGCTGGGGTGTAGAGACGATGACAGCACCCGAGATCTTAAGCTCGTTGATGATAGATAGGTGTATGTCGCCAGTGCCTGGAGGTAGGTCTACAAGGAGGTAGTCGAGCTTACCCCAGCGTGTCTGGTGTATGAGCTGGTGAAGGGCATTCACAGCCATGCCTCCGCGCCACATGAGGGCATCCGTAGGACGTATGAAGAAGCCGATGCTCATAACCTTGATGCCCAACGACTGCGCAGGGATGATGAAGTCGTGACCCTCCTCGTCTCTCTCGGCATCTGGAACATAGCCCTCAACACCAAACATCTTATTCTGTGATGGTCCATATATGTCGGCATCGAGGATACCTACATTATAGCCTCTCTGGCGTAGTGCCACAGCGAGGTTGGCAGTGACCGTAGACTTACCAACACCTCCCTTGCCCGAGGCGATAGCAACAATGCGGCATATATCCGTTGTGGTGGTTATGTTCTCCTGACGGCGTGGCTTGGGTGCCGCCTCACGGATGATAACCATGCTATTTGCTGCGGGGAAGTGCTCCTTAATGAGCTCCTCAACACTGCGCTTGATCTTCTGCGCAAAGGGATCACGAGCCTTCTGGAAGCGTAGTGTGATGGCTATGGAGCCATCCTCACCCATATCTGCTCTATCTACAAAGCCGCTGTCGACGATATTCTTCTCCGTCTCGGGGTGTATAATATGGCGCAATAGCGCCTCTAACTGTTCGTTCATCTATACTATAATTAAAATACCTTTGTTACATTACCTGGAAGCATCGCCTGGATGCCGTTGTTTGTCATGGTGAAGGGCACACGCGATAGTATGTCGCATATCTCTGCACCGTAGACGTTGAAGTCGAGACCCCACATGCTGGCATGAACAATGCCCATGCTCTTTATCCACTGGTCGAAAGGTGTTGAGGGCGCTGTATACTCATACAACTCGAAGTCGTTGATGACGTCGGCAAGCTCCGCAGCCTTCAAGATAGCCTCGTTGAAGCCTCCGATGGCATCTACAAGACCTAACTCGAGGGCGTTGCTACCACTCCATATCCTGCCCTCGGCAATCTTCAACACATCTTCAATAGGGATGTTACGTCCCTCGGAAACATGACTCGTGAAGGTCTTATACACCTTGTCAACACCCTTCAATATTGTGGCACGCTGCTGCTCGGTGAGCTGTGTGAAGAGGCTTATACCACCTGCAGATGGTGAGGTGAGGGCGCTGTCGATGGTGACACCCGCCATGTTGGTGATGAGCTTCTCGAAGTTGAAGAGTGAGCCAAAGACACCTATAGAGCCGGTGAGGGTGAGCCTGTCAGCAAAGATGTAGTCGGCAGGTGCAGATATGTAGTAGCCACCGCTGGCTGCCATGTCGCCCATAGAGACAACCACAGGCTTCGTCTGCTGTAGTAGCACCATCTCGCGCCATGCCACGTCAGATGCCAATGCCGAGCCTCCTGGCGAGTTGACACGCATGACTACAGCCTTACAGTTGTCGTTGAGGCGTGCATGACGAAGCTCGGCAGCGAGGCGTGAACCATATACATAGCCGTCGACATACTCATCACCATCAACAATCTCGCCCTCGGCATATATCACGGCGATGAGTGGTGAGTTGCTGAAGCTCAACGCACTATCATCATCTACAGATATCTGTGGGCGGAGGAAGCTATACTCCATTATGTAGTCGCCAAGTGTTGTTGTGTTGTGTAAGCCCTGGGCATTGCGATTTACACCATACTCGTCGAAGACCTCATATAGGTAGTCCTCATATGCCACAACATCTATCATGCCTACTCTCAACGCCTCCTCGGCACTATTAACAGATAGGTCGTGGGCATATCTCTTTAGTAGTGTGCCGTCTATGTTACGTGCCGCAGCTACATCGGCAATGATGCTATCCCACCACGAGTTGATGATGGTCTCGGACTGTGCCCTATTCTCGGGTGACATGTCGGTGCGTATGAATGGCTCAACGGCACTCTTAAACTTACAATCCGTAGGTCGGAAGATCTCGGCAGTGATGCCAAACTTATCCATGAGACCCTTGAAGTACATCACCGTCATGCCCATGCCGTGCCAGTCGAGGCTTCCCTCGGGCTGCATGATGATGCTGTCGGCAACGGTGGCAAGGTAGTAGTCACTCTGCGTGTATGTGTCGTCGTAGGCAACGATAAACTTACCCGATAGCTTGAAGCGGTTGAGAGCATGGCGTAGCTCCTCGATGTCGGCGAGGTTAATAACACCAGCTCCCGAGGGCTTGATGCATATGCCCTTAATCCTGTCGTCGGTGGCAGCACGTTCTATGGCGGCAAGAACATCGAGGAGTGTCACAGAGATATCGAATGAGGCATCCGTGATGTTGAAGCTACCCATTGCCGAGGCACCAGGAGCATTGGTAATGTTCTCATCAAGAGATATATACAACACCGTGTGATCTTGAGCACTCGGCACCTCCGCCTCGAAGGATTTCATGATGCTAAAGGTGGTTGTCAGGATGACAGTTACAGCAATAGCGGTGCAGATACCTATAGCGAGCATCGAGGCACCAAACGATTTCCAAAAGTTCATACCCTATTTGTTTTAGAACATATAAGGCAAAGGTAGTAAAAAAATTTTTAATTCGGAAAGAGTGAGGGGCAAAAGGGCAGAAAGGGCACAAGGGGCAAAAAGGTTAGAGACAGCGAGGCAGCGAGGCAGCGACAACGCATTACCTTTTATGCCCTTTTATGATGTTTTATGCCCTTTGATACCCGAGAATGAAAAAAACAGCGATACAACGCCCTACCTGCCCCAGGTGTCGCGGTCGAGGGAACGGTAGCCAATGGCCTCGGAGATATGTTGTGGCTCTATGGCCTCGCTACCAGCAAGGTCGGCGATGGTGCGTGCAACCTTTATTATCCTGTCGTAGGCGCGGGCAGAGAGCTTCAGATGTGTCATGGCCCTCTCTAAAAGTGCCGAGCAGTTAGCACACAGAGGTGCAAACCTACGAAGCATAGAGCTATTCATCATGGCGTTGCAGTGTATGCCTATGCCCTCGAAGCGGGTGCGCTGTATCTCGCGCGCAGCGATGACACGACGACGTATATCGGCACTCGACTCCGTGGGCGCGCTGTCGTTAATCTCGGCGATGCTCACGGGCGTGACCTCGATGTGTATATCTATTCTATCCATCAGTGGACCAGAGATATGTGCCATGTACCTATGTACTGCCGCAGGGGAGCATGTACACTCCTTCGTGGGGTGGTTATAGTAGCCACAAGGACATGGGTTCATCGATGCTATGAGGGTGAAGTTGGCGGGGTACTCGACGGAGTATTTAGCACGCGAGATTGTTATGCGCCTATCCTCGAGTGGCTGGCGTAGCACCTCCAGCACGTTACGCCCAAACTCGGGCATCTCATCGAGGAAGAGGATGCCATTATTCGCTAACGACACCTCGCCAGGCTGTGGCGACTGTCCGCCACCTATGAGTGCTACCTGTGATGCCAGATGGTGTGGCGAACGGAAGGGACGGCAGCTCATAAGACCCTTATGTGTGCCTATCTTACCCGCCACAGAGTGTATCTTGGTGGTCTCCAGGGCCTCCTCGAGGCTCATGGGCGGAAGTATGGTGGGCATGCGGCGTGCAAGCATCGTCTTACCCGAGCCGGGGGCACCAACCATGATGACATTATGGCCTCCTGCGGCGGCAATCTCAAGAGCACGCTTGACATATGCCTGACCCTTGACGTCGGCAAAGTCCTCGGCATAGTCGCCCACGAGAGACTCCTCCGTGGTGGCGATGATGGGCTCGGCAGGGGTGTAGGGCATCCTGCCAGCAAGGATCTCGCACACCTCGAGGAGTGAGCCTACGCCGATGCACTCTATGCCCTCGACGATGGCACCTTCAGAGATGTTAGCCTCGGGCATGAAGACACGCCTCAAACCTCTGTCGCGGGCCATGGCAACGAGAGGCAGCACGCCTGTGACGCTACGCAGACGACCGTTGAGGGATAGCTCGCCGATGAACATTGACTCCTCGAGCATGTCGCTATGCAGCTGCTCCGTGGCTGCAAGGATGCCTATAGCCATGGCAAGGTCATACTGCGAGCCCTCCTTGCGGAGACTCGCGGGGGCGAGGTTGACGACAGTCTTCTTGGCAACGAGCCTATAGCCCGTATTCTCGAAGGCCGCCTGTATGCGTTCATTACTCTCCTTGATGGTGTTGTCCGGAAGACCCACGATGAAGAGGCCCAGGCCTCCTGTGGCGACGTTAACCTCCACGGTGACAGCAACAGCGTCGATGCCAACAATGGCACCCGTATTTATCCTTACAAACATAGTATATTAGAATGGTGCCTCGTCAAACTTGTTGGGGGCTGTGGGGGCTGGTATGTCGAACTCGCCACCTCCCGACATCATGCCTCCCGACATCATGCCATCGGGGGCGATGCCCATAGGTGTGGTGTTGCCACTCGAGGAGAATGTGTCGTAGCTCTCCTCCTGGCGGTAGGCGCCACGGTCGTTCATGGCGGTGGCGGTTACTGACGAGTCGGCATCGGCAAACTTCGCCTGATCCTTGATGAAGCGTAGAGGCACATCTGTGACCTCACCGTTACGGTGCTTGGCGATGATAATCTCGGCCATGCCCGCCGTAGACATGTTATTCTCGTCGGTGGTGAGACCGTAGTACTCGGGGCGGTGGATGAAGGCTACAACGTCGGCATCCTGCTCTATGGCGCCCGACTCGCGAAGGTCGGAGAGCTGTGGACGCTTTGTGC
Organism: Alistipes sp.; assembly: GCA_017646625.1. GTDB lineage: Bacteria > Bacteroidota > Bacteroidia > Bacteroidales > Rikenellaceae > Alistipes. The sequence continues at coordinate 78,233 of JAGCMF010000008.1, forward strand.
CACCACGGTTCTCGACATTACGGCTCAACTGCGACAGCGCTATGATGGGCACGTTGAGCTCCTTGGCGATGGCCTTGAGGGTACGCGAGATGAGTGACACCTCCTGCTCACGGTTACCACGTGTCTCGGGCGTGGCGGCAGTCATGAGCTGCAGGTAGTCGATGATGATGAGTTGTATGTCGTGCTGTGTCTTTAGACGGCGTGCCTTCGAACGGAACTCGTAGACCGAGAGTGCTGGCGTGTCGTCGATATATAGGGGTGCACGACCCAGCTCCACGGTATTTGTCTCGAGGTGTGTCCACTGCGCGGCGGTGAGGTTACCCGTACGTAGGTCCTTGGCGTTTATCTGTGTCTCGGCGACGATGAGACGGTTCATGAGCTGCACGGAGGACATCTCGAGGGAGAAGAATGCCACGGGTGTCTTGAACTCAACGGCCATGTTACGCGCCATGGTGAGCACGAAGGCCGTCTTACCCATTGAGGGGCGTGCCGCGATGATGATGAGGTCGGAGGGCTGCCAGCCGAGGGTCACACTATCTATATCTGTGAAGCCTGAACGAACACCGTTATACTCGCCCGCAGTTTTTGAGGCCTCCTCTATCTGTGCCAGCGCCTTACGCAGGATGTCAGAGGCGGCAAGCACAGAACGCTTGACGTTACCCTCCGACACGCGGAATATCTCCTGCTCGGCAAAGCCTATGAGCTCCGTGACATCCACCTCCTCGTCGTAGGAACGGCGTTCTATCTCGGTGGCAGAACGTATGAGCTCGCGCTGCACGTACTTCTGTGCTATAATCTTGGCGTGGAACTCTATGTGTGCTGCCGAGGCCACCTTCTGTGTGAGCTCGGCGAGGTATGCGGCACCTCCGACCCTCTGCAGCTCCTTCTGCGAACGTAGGCGTTCGCTGACGGTGTAGAGGTCTATGGCCTTCATCTCGAACGACAGGTCCTGGATGGCCTTGAAGATTATGCGGTGCTCCTCGAGGTAGAAGGTATCGACCTTGACATACTCCTGAATGTCGATGATGGCATCCTTCTCGAGCATCAGGGCGCCAAGCACCGCCTGCTCAAGCTCCGTGGCCTGGGGTGGCACAGTGCCACTCAACCCCACCATCTGGTTGTATGTCTCGCTATTTCTCTCCGATGTCTTCTTATACTGCTTTGCCATAGTTTTTGCCCTTTAGAACCACTCTTGAAATTTTAAGCATCCACAAAATTAGGAATTTTTAGCGTAACAGCAAGGGTTTTGTCCTCATAAGTTATTACCAGTTGTTGTGAGATTGTGAACACATGGCTGTTGATAACTCTTATTCATGGCACAAAGCGATGGGCAAAACTATGCTTAAGGTAGGTAAAACTACTCATTTGTGAATCTCATGGCACGAGATTCGAGATTTATTCATATCTTTGTGAGTTATATCATGTGTAAGTGTGAAGACCGAGTTTTACATAGCACGTAGGCTGTCGAGTCGCCGCGGTGGCGCAAAGGCGGGGGTGATGGAACGTGTGGCAACAATAGCCACCGCCGTGAGCATCGCCGTGATAGTGGTGACGCTATCTGTCGTCGTGGGCTTCAAGCATAACCTCGCATCACTGATGTCGAGTGCCTCGTCGGACATAGTGCTCACAGCACCCGCAAGCCGTGGCGTGGTGTCGGGAGTGCTCATAGAACGTAGCACCGAGGTGGAGCAGATAGCCACCTCCGCACCCCACATACGAATAACACCATACACAGCAAAGGAGGGTGTGCTCAAGAGTGAGGATAACATCATGGGTGTGATGCTCAAGGGTGTTGACAAGAGTTACGACAGTAGCTTCTACGAGGAGCATATGGTTGAGGGTTGCTTCCCGCGCATAGGCCTCGACCCACGACGTAAGGATATAGCCCTATCCCAGCGTGTGGCAGAGAAGATGGAGGTGGGCGTGGGTGACCGCATAGAGATGGTATTCATAGACGATGAGGGTGGCGTGCTGCGCGACAGGTTTGAGATATCAGGACTATACTGCACAGGCGTAGATATCATAGACCTCGGATATGTATTCACCGACATGCGCAATGTGGCACGCCTCTACGATGGCTCCGAGAGCATGATTACGGGCTACGAGATGTGGCTCGAGGAGGGTGCCGATGCCCAGATAATCGCCGAGGTGCTGAACGACAAATTTATAGACCTTTACCTGCAGGGTGGCCAGGATGTTGAGGCATTCACCATGCAGGATATATACCCCAACATCTTCGGATGGCTCGCCACACACGATGTGACGGCACAGGCGGTGGTAGTAATAATGATTATCGTGGCGCTGCTAAACATGACAACCTCGCTGCTCATCATCGTGCTGGAACGTCAGCGCATGATAGGCGAGTTGCGTGCCATGGGCATGCGCCGAGGTGCTGTGCTCGAGATATTCCTCTTCAGGGCACTCTTCATCTTTGGCCGTGGCGTGGCGTGGGGTGTCGTCGTGGGCGTGGTGTGCGCAGCCCTGCAGCATATATGGGCCATCGTGCCGCTGCCCGCAGAGGGTTACATCCTCGATGCTGTGCCTGCGGCGATGTGCTGGGGATGGTGGGCGATGGTGATAATAGGCGTGGTGGTCGTTACGTTACTCTTTATGATGCTGCCCGCAGCCTTCGCAACACGCATATCGCCAGCAAACACAATGAGATATGAGTCATAGTTAATAACAAGATATGAAACCTTACAACGAGGAGCAGACAAAGAAGGAGCAGGTGGAGCAGATGTTCGACAACATAGCACCCACCTATGACAAGCTGAACCACATAATGTCGCTAAACATTGACCGTGTGTGGCGCAGACGTGTCATGCGCATCGTGCGCCGTAGCAAGGCACACAAGATTATGGATGTGGCAACAGGCACCGGCGACCTCGCAATAGCGATGGCAAAGCGCGTAGATAGAATACAGATTCTCGGTGTGGACCTCTCGGAGGAGATGCTCGCCGTGGCGCGCGAGAAGGTGCGTAAGCAGGGCCTCGAGGAACGTATAATGCTTGAGAAGGGCGATGCCGAGAACCTTGTGATGGTGGCCGACGAGTCGGTAGATGCCGTGACCGTGGCCTTCGGCGTGCGTAACTTCGAGAATATGGAGCAGGGATTGAGAGAGTTATACCGCACAATAAAGCATGGCGGCAAACTCGTGGTACTCGAGTTCTCGATGCCAAAGAATAGGCTCGTGAGATGGATATATAGGCAGTATGCCCACCGTCTGCTGCCATATGTAGGTGGCATGATATCGAAGGATAGGCGTGCATATACCTACCTGCCCGACTCCGTCGAGGAGTTCCCAGCACCCGAGAAGTTTGCACAGATACTCAAGGATGTCGGCTTTACCAAGGTGCGACTACGCCGCCAGAGTTTCGGCATAGCATACATATACGAGGCAACAAAGTAGCATATGGGAAGAGTGCGTGGCATAGTGATGGTGGCGTGTGCCATTGTCATGCTCTCGACGTCGGCAGTGGCACAACACGCCATACTCGTCGAGGGTGTGTCGCGCGTAACGCACCTCTCGACATCGGGCATGAACCTATGGGTGGAGGTCACCCTAAACCGCAGTGCTGTGGTCATAAAGAGTGCCGAGGTGGTGGTGATGTCGGAGGGTAGCGAGCTGGTGACAATATCTCTGCGCGACAAGGTTGTGGCACGGGGGCATAGGCGTAGCGAGGTGCTCATACCCCTACGCTTCAAGGCGCGGAGTAGCCTTGTGCTAAATAGTCTGCTGCGCCGCATAGCCGAGGGCGACACCGAGGGCTTGACACTCTCGTACAACATAAGGGCTGGTGGCAGACTCTTCAAGAGATGCTTCGCAGAGGAGGGTGTAGCCATGACACAGATGCTCGACATGCTGGGCATAACAGGCGAGATGATAGAGGAGTTACAACAATATATAGAGTAATGATTATGAGAAAGATAGCAGTTATTATAGTCATGCTGATGACCTCGGCGCTATATGTCGGTGTCGAGGCGCAGAGCATAGATGAGGTTATTGATGGGTTGGCACAGCGTAACATCGACGGTGTGCATGTGAGGGTGCTTGAGGATGCCTCGGCACGTGAGGCTGTGGAGGCTGTGGAGGCGCAGCGACGTATAACACAGGTTAGTGGCTTCAGGGTGGTGATATTCTCCGACAATGGCCAGTATGCCGGTGACAATGCGCAGATGGTGCTCAAGGAGTTTGAGGAGGCCTTTCCGCACATAAACGCCTACCTCGTATATGAGAGCCCCTACTTCAAGATATCGGTGGGCGACTGCCTATCTATGGAGGAGGCACAGATGCTCATGGCACAACTCGTGGGCAAGTATCCAAAGGCCTTTCCCAAGCGTGAGGATATAAAACTCGACGACCTGCGTGGTGCTCGTCGCCAGGGTGTAGTACCCCGAGATACACTCTCTACATCTGGCGTAATACCCCAAGTGACCAAAATGTCGAAGATTTAGGACAAAAAGTGTTGTACAATAAATTTTATTTCATAACTTTGTCAAGTCTAAAATAATAAAACTTTATAGCTATGAAGAAGATCTTTACTTTGGCAGTATTGTTCGCTGCCGTTGCAATGGTTGCTTGCGGTGGCGAGCAGAAGAAGGCACAGGACGAGGCACAGGAGGCTGCTGCTGTTGAGTGCACAGGCGAGTGCGCAGGTGAGTGCACTGAGGAGTGCTGCGCAGAGTGCACAGCAGAGTGCGCTGGCGAGTGCACAGGTGAGTGCGCCGAGGGTTGCAAGGAGGAGTGCTGCGGTGAGTGCGCTGGTGAGTGCACAGAGGAGGCTCCAGCATGTGAGTGTGGCGAGTGCGCTGCAGAGTAACGAGGCAGAATAAAAAGTTTTTTATTCAAACTCCATGTAATGGGGATGGCTATTATTTTAGCCGTCCCCTCTTTTTTGTCTATATAGGTGCAGAAATGTGGCGCGGGGCGTGGAGAATTAAAAAATAAATGCTATCTTTGTTACGGATTATACGCTGTGGCGTAGCATAGCGTGTGCTTACAGCCGTAGCATCAGTTATTTAGAGTTTATTTACTTAAAAATAGAGATCAAGTGAGTAAAGAGTATAAGCGTTATCTTATAACCTCGGCACTGCCATATGCCAACGGTCCTGTACACATCGGACACCTCGCTGGCGTATATGTGCCTTCAGATATATACACACGTTATCTGCGCCTAAAGGGCCACGACGTGATATCTGTGTGCGGTAGCGATGAGCATGGCGTGCCTATCACTATAAAGGCCCGCAAGGAGGGTATCACACCACAGCAGGTGGTAGATAGATACCACGAGATTATCGAGAAGTCGTTCCGTCGCCTCGGCATGTCGTTCGACATATATTCGCGTACATCGTCGCCTACACACCGCGTAACAGCCTCTGACTTCTTCCGTAAACTATACGACGAGGGTAAGTTCATAGAGCAGACATCTATGCAGTACTACGACGAGGAGGCACAGACATTCCTCGCCGACCGCTACATCGTGGGTACTTGTCCACGCTGCCAGAACGAGAAGGCATACGGCGACCAGTGCGAGAAGTGCGGCTCGACACTCTCACCCGATGAGCTCATAAACCCACGCAGCGCAGTCTCGGGTGCCGTGCCTGTGAAGCGCGAGACTAAACACTGGTATCTGCCTTTAGATAAGTATGAGGGATTCCTCCGCGAATGGATACTCCAGGGACACCCCGAGTGGAAGGCTAACGTATACGGTCAGTGTAAGAGCTGGCTCGACCTCGGCCTGCAGCCACGTGCCGTGAGCCGTGACCTCGACTGGGGTATTCCTGTGCCTGTGGAGGGCGCAGAGGGCAAGGTACTTTACGTATGGTTCGATGCACCAATAGGTTATATATCTGCTACAAAGGACCTTACACCCGACTGGGAGAAGTATTGGAAGAGTGAGGACACGAAGATGGTGCACTTCATAGGTAAGGATAACATCGTCTTCCACTGCATAGTATTCCCCGCGATGCTCAAGGCACACGGCGACTACATACTGCCAGAGAATGTGCCTGCTAATGAGTTCCTAAACCTCGAGGGCGACAAGATATCTACATCGCAGAACTGGGCAGTATGGCTCCACGAGTACCTCGAGGAGTTCCCAGGCAAGGAGGATGTGTTGCGCTATGTGCTATGCGCAAATGCCCCCGAGACAAAGGATAACGACTTCACATGGAAGGACTTCCAGGCACGTAATAACTCGGAGCTCGTAGCCGTGCTCGGCAACTTCATAAACCGCGCCCTTGTGCTCACAAAGAAGTACTACGACGGCGTGGTGCCCCAGCGTGGCACCCTCACAGAGTATGATGAGGCTACAATAGAGGAGCTACAGAAGATTAAGGCATCGCTGGAGAGAAACATCGAGCACTACCACTTCCGTGAGGCTCTTAAGGATGCTATGGCCTATGCTCGTATAGGTAATAAGTATCTTGCCGACACCGAGCCTTGGAAGGTTGTTAAGACCGACCCAGAACGTGTCAAGACAATCCTCAATATAGCGTTGCAGATAACTGCCAACACAGCCATCGCCATCGAGCCATTCATGCCATTCTCGGCAGAGAAGATTCTCGCAATGCTCGCTGTAGATAAGTTCTCATGGGAGCAGCTCGGCTCTATGGAGCTCCTCGAGGAGGGACATACAATAGGCGAGGCACAGCTCCTCTTCGAGAAGATTGAGGATGACGTGATACAGCAGCAACTCGACAAGCTCGCAGCATCACGCCAGGCGAAGCTCGCAGCAGAGGCAGCACAGAATGTCGCAGAGCAGAAGCCAGAGGTAACCTTCGACGACTTCCAGAAGATGGATATACGTGTGTCTACAATCCTCGCAGCAGAGAAGGTGGCAAAGACAAAGAAGCTCCTTAAGCTCACTATCGACACAGGCATCGACAAGCGCACTATAGTGTCGGGCATCGCGGAGTACTACACCCCAGAGCAGCTCGTAGGTCGTCAGGTGCTCGTGCTCGCAAACCTCGCACCCCGCGAGATTAAGGGCATAGAGTCGCGCGGCATGATACTTATGGCCGAAGATGCACTCGGCCGCCTGGTGCTCGTACAGCCCGAGGATAAGACAATGTCGGGTGCGATGATTGGTTAATATGTTGAATATCAGATTATTACATACAATCTAAAGATATACAAACACTTTAAACTTTAACTTTTACTATGGAAAACATTAAATGGGGAGAGTTGGGTTTTGCTTACTACAAGACCGCTTTCAATGTACGTTACCACTATGCTAATGGCCAGTGGCAGCAGATGGAGGTAACCGATGATGAGTACATCAAGATGCACATGTCGGCTGCTTGCTTGCACTACGGTTTGGAGATCTTCGAGGGTCTTAAGGCTTTCCGTGGCGTTGATGGTAAGGTTCGTTTGTTCCGTCCAGAGGAGAACGCACAGCGTATGATTAACTCTGCTAACCGCCTCTGCTTGCCAGCACCTACTGTTGAGCAGTTCGTTGAGGGTTGCGTTGAGTGCGTACGTCGTAACATCGACTTCGTTCCTCCTTACGAGACTGGCGCATCTCTCTACTTGCGTCCTACACTCCTCGGTACAAAGCCTTGCTTGGGCGTACGTGCTGTTGACGAGGCCGACCTCATCATCTTCTGCGCACCTGTAGGTCCTTACTTCAAGGGCGGTATGTCTGCTATCAAGGCTCTCATCATGCGAGACCAGGACCGTGCTGCTCCACGTGGAACAGGTGACGTGAAGGTTGGTGGTAACTACGCTTCATCTATCTGGTCACTCGAGACAGCTCACACAAAGGGCTTCTCTAACGTTCTTTACCTCGATGCTGCAACACACTCAAAGGTTGAGGAGTTCGGTGCTGCTAACTTCTTCGGTATCAAGAACAATACATATGTGACTCCAAAGTCATCTTCAATCCTTCCATCTATCACTAACAAGTCACTCCGCCAGATCGCTGCTGACCTCGGCCTCACTGTTGAGGAGCGCGATATCCCTGTTGAGGAGCTCTCTACATTCGAGGAGGCAGGTGCTTGCGGTACTGCTGCCGTAATCTCACCTATCGGTGCTCTCTACGACCTCGATAACAATGTGACTTACGACTATGGTATGAAGGTTGGTGAGACATGTAAGAAGATGTACGACCATCTCCAGGGCATCCAGTATGGTCGTGTTGAGGATATACACAACTGGAATGTTGTTGTAGAGTAATTTCTTGTGATAAGGGGTCATCTGCGTCACATCCCTAAAAGTAAGATCCCTCGGGCTGTACGTTTTGTACTATCCCGAGGGATCTTCTTTTGTGATGCAACGCAGCTCCACCACTCTAACAAGAGATTCATCTCTTGTTAGAGTGGTGGTAATAGGGAATTTAGGGAATTTAGGGAATTTAGGGAGTTTAGGGAAGTTAGGGAAGTTAGGGAGGTTAGGAGGGGGTACGCGGTGGTAGAGGATTGCTCTAATGTAGAGTATAGGATTGCTCTAATGTAGATTACCGGCTCTCTATATTCCTTAAATTCTTTAAATTCCCTAAATTCCCTAAACTCCCTAGTCTCCCTAAACTCTCTAATCTCCCTAAACTCCCTAACCATTTTGCTACCCTACCAAAAAAAAGTGTTCCACGTGGAACACTTTTGTTACTACCCTGCTGGGGCTCGTTATCTGCCGAACTTGACAAGCATGACATTGATATCAGCGGGTGAGACGCCAGGGATGCGCGAGGCCTGGCCTATGGTTGCGGGGCGCACACGGCCGAGCTTCTGGCGTGCCTCGATAGTCAACGACTGCATGCTATCGTAGTCGAAACCATCGGGAATAGCAATATCCTCGAGTCTATGCATCTTATCGGCGAAGTATTTTTCGCGTTCTATATATCCCTTATACTTAATTTGTATCTCTGTCTGCTCGATGACCTCCCTTGAAAAGTTGTTTGTCTCGACAAACATCTTAAGCTTTGGCGCCTCATCCATGAGTCGCAAAAGTGTTACATTGCTACGCAAAACGATGTCGTAAAGCTTTTTTCCCTGCGATAATGGCTCCTCGCCAACAGAAATTAAATAGCTGTCAATTTCGCCTATTTTAACGGACTGCTTACGCAAGAATGAAATAAGCGATTCTACATCGTTATTTTTTTTGCATAGATTATCATATTTCTCATCACTCGCAAGGCCTATTTTGTGACCCAGAGGTGTGAGTCGAGCATCGGCATTATCCTGTCGCAACAAGATTCTATACTCGGCCCTCGAGGTGAACATGCGGTATGGCTCGTCGACACCCTTCGTAACAAGGTCGTCAATGAGCACACCTATATATGCCTCATCACGGCGGAGGACTATAGCCTCCTCGCCCATGAGTGAACGGTGTGCATTGATGCCCGCCATGAGACCCTGCGCTGCTGCCTCCTCATATCCCGTAGTGCCATTGACCTGACCAGCGAAGTAGAGACCATCGACAAGCTTGGTCTCGAGGGAGTGCTTGAGCTGTGTGGGTGGGAAGTAGTCGTACTCTATGGCGTAGCCTGGGCGGTATACATGTACATCCTCCAGACCGCGTATGGTGTGTAGTGCCTCGAGTTGCACCTCATAAGGCAGTGACGACGAGAAGCCATTCAGGTAGTACTCGTTGGTATCTCTACCCTCGGGCTCAAGGAATAGTTGGTGCTGCTCCTTATCGGCGAAGGTGCGTAACTTATCCTCGATGCTTGGGCAGTAGCGTGGTCCTATGCCCGCGATGGTGCCATTGAATAGTGGTGAACGGTCGAAGCCCGTGCGTAGGATGTCGTGCACAGCCTTCGAGGTATATACCATATAGCAGGGCATCTGCTCCTTAACTACCTCTATATCAGTGTCATACGAGAATTTCGAGGGTGTAGCATCGCCCTCCTGCATCTCCAGCACCTCGAAGTTGATGGTACGTGCATCGAGGCGTGTGGGGGTTCCTGTCTTCATCCTACCCACCTCGAAGCCGAGCTCTATGAGCTGTGCCGAGATGCCATGTGCTGCCTCATCACCTGCGCGGCCACCCTCGGCACTCGATGTTCCACAGTGCATGACGCCCTCGAGGAACGTACCTGCGGTGAGCACTACCCTACTTGCCTCTATAGTCACTCCCATTCGCGTTTTAATGCCCTTTACACGGGGTTTCTCGCCCTCATGGTCCACGACTATGGCGGTGACAGAATCTTGCCACAGATAGAGGTTTTCGGTGTTCTCAAGGGTGTGACGCCACAGCTGCGAGAACCTATGCTTGTCGCACTGCGCACGTGGACTCCACATCGCTGCGCCCTTCGAACGGTTGAGCATGCGGAACTGTATGGAGGATAGGTCGGTGATGCGGCCCATCTGACCGCCGAGAGCATCTATCTCCCTGACAATCTGACCCTTGGCGACGCCGCCAACAGCAGGGTTACACGACATAGAGGCAATCTTCTCCATGTCGATGGTGACAAGCAGTGTGCGTGAGCCGAGGCGTGCGGCGGCGGCAGCAGCCTCGCAGCCAGCATGTCCTGCGCCCACAACGATGATATCATACTTCAGGCTCATAGCATCTTCTCGCGTAATAGGCGTAGGTAGCGGTTCTCCATGCGGCGCATCATCTTCTCGGCATAGGGGCTCTTATCCTTATGGCCACATAGGTGGAGTGCTCCGTGCACGATGACACGACGCATCTCGTTGATGGGCAGCGCATTATATAGCGGAGCATTGTCCGTTACGGTATCTACGTCTATATATACCTCGCCCGAGACGATGCCCTGGCCTACCCTACTATCTCTCTCCTCGAAGGTTATAACATCTGTGAAGTAGTCGTGGCCGAGGAAGTCACGGTTCATCTGTCGGTGATACTCCGACGAGCAGAATATGTAGTTTATCTCGCCCACCTTATAACCCTCAAGGGCTATAACCTCCTCTATCCAGCGGCGTAGCGCAAGACGCTTGGTGGGCAGATAGCTGCAACCCTCGTTATAGAAATGTATCATACGTAGAATAACGGTATATATGTGTTAATATATTGCTGCTTAATGGTTTATAACTTCTTGAAGAAGTCCGAGACATAGAGTGCCTTCCTCGAGTCGCAGTCGTAGATGGCAAGGCGTATGAAGGGCTTATCGGAGGCATCTATGCCGTTGCCGATGGTGCCTATCACCTGGTCCTTCTTCACAACATCGCCCTTCTTGACACTCACAGACCCCAGATTGGTGTAGGTGACAAGGTACTCGTTGTAGCCGAGGAAGATGGTATATCTATTTGTAAGTCTCTTATACTGAACATCTTGTACTATGCCCTCGTGTATAGTGCGCACAGCATCGCCCCTCTTGCCCGTGATTGTTGCGCCGAAGCCCTCCTGTGTGAGCACGCCACCCTCAATGGGGAGGTTCAGACCTCGGGTGTTGCGCGAGAAGCCCGCGCCTACCCTATTACCCTTAAGGAGCCTCTGCAACTCGGCAACAGCATCGTCATGGAGCCTCTGCTGGCGGCGCTGCTCATTGATGGCATCCTTCTCGCGGCGTGATAGTCTGTTATAGGCCCTCTGTGCCTCGGTGCGGCTGTCGGCAAGGGCGCGACGTTCGGAGGCAAGAACCTCGTATATAGAGTCGAGTTCGCCGTGACGTATGTCGAGGAGTGCACGTTCAAGGTCTATGGCGCTACGCTGCTCGATGATGTTTGTGGCGAGCTGCTCACGGCTAACTGCTATATGCTCAATCTCCGCCATGCGGCGTGCCGCCTCATGAAGAGAAGACGCCGAGAAGAGATAGTTGGTGCTGCTATGCTGGCGGTAGTTGCGGTGTGCGATGCGCACAGCCTCGGCATACATGGCTCTGTTGTGCTCGAGGACACCCGTAAGAGAGTCTATATGCCTATCCATAGCCTCGATGTCGGCCTCCACGCTGCGACGTTCTGCCTCAATCTCGGATATATAGTCGTTACGCATCTTCATCTCCCTGTCGAGGGCCGCAACCTGACGTGAGGCGCTGCTCTTCTCGCGCTTGAGGTCCTCAACCTCGCCCTTAACCCTGTCTAACTCACGCTTATACTGCTCCAGACGCTGCCTCTGCTGCGCCTCGGTGAGACCCTGCGCAGAGCATAGCAGTGGGGTAGTGGTGGCAACAAGGAGTGTTACGATGATGTGTAGTAGGCCTATTCTCATAGTAGTATTATCTTTTACTCGGCACCCTTAATATCCTCGATATGTTGCTTCATAGCCTCGCTATCGTAGCCCCTATCTACGGCCTTCTGCCAGTAGGTGTCGGCCATGAACTCCTCGCCAAGAGCCCATAGTATGTCGGCATAGTGGGCAAGGAGTGAGGCATCGCGCTGACCACTCAACGACAGCGCCTGACGCATGATGCGCTTGGCATCCTCATTCCTGCCAAGACGGTGTAGCACCCATGCGTAGGTGTCTACGAACGACTCGTTGTTAGGCTCGAGGCTAACGGCCCTCTCCGCCATCTCCAGAGCCTTCTCCAGCGACTTATCCTTAAGGCTCAAGAAGTAGGCATAGTTGTTTAGCACGAGGGCATTATCGGGGTTATATTTGAGGGCCTTGCGGTAGTAGCTAAAGGCGCGACGGTCGTCATCCATCTCGTGGTATAGGTCGCCTATGTTGCCCAGCATGGTGCTATGCTCGGCATCTGTGGTGGCGATGTCGAGGCCATGTTTGTAGTGGGCGATGGCACTGTCGTAGTCGCCATTCGTGGTATCTACATATCCAGCGAAGGATAGTAGGTCGAAGGAGCCGGGGAATAACTCGAGGGCCCTCGCGAGGTCTTCAACAAGCACATCTGTATGTCCCATGTATAACTCTAACTGCAGAACATCCATGTAGTGGTACTCGGTGGTGTTATCATCCTCGAGGTGACGACGTAGGTAGGCCAGGGCATAGTCGTAGTCGCCACCAGCAATCATGTGCGAGGCGTATGCCTCGATGACACCTCGGTTGTTGGGGTAGTCGATGGCGAGACCCTGTATAATGCCACCTATGCGCATATAGTTGTTGGTATATACGCCTCTATCTGAAGTATATAACTCTAAACGCTGCAACTTATCCTCGATGCTCAACTCCCTGCTGCGGAAGAGGTGGGCATCGTAGTCGAGCATGCGGCGTGTGTCGTGCTTATGGTAGTAGTAGTCGACGATGGCACTTATGGTGGCTATGTCGGTGGTGTCGAGACGGAAGGCGGCCTCGAAGGTGGCAACAGCAAGGGAGTCGTTGCCCGCAGCGGCATATGCTCTGGCGAGGGTTGTGCGTGCCTCAACATCGTAGGGATGCTCCGTGGTGCGGCGTACCCCCGTCTCTATGGCACGGCTATACTGTCGCGTGTCGAGGAGAAGCCGCTGGCGCATCTCGGCGAAGTATTCGTTGTAGCCAACACGCAGCTCCGCAGTGTCGAGGATGGCGATGGCAGAGTAGGGCATGCCCTGTGAGGCGTAGATGATGGCCAAGGCGTGGTATGCCTGCAAGCTCTTGTCATCGAGGCGCATGAGACGACGGAAGATGGGTATGCTGCGCGTATACTGTTGTGTGCCAACGAGTGCTGTGGCGTAGTTCTCCGTATACCACTTATTCGTGGTGTCGCCAAGGAACGCTTGATAGGCATACCTGACACGTGTGTCGCGGTCGTGCTCTATGCGGCTCATGTAGTATAGAGCCGGGGCATATGTGGAGTCCTGGCGGAGGATGTCGAGCCATATGGTGCGGGCACCCGCCGTGTCGCGGTGTATGGACATCTGCTGCACAGCATCTATATGTCGGTAGCCCAGCGTGAGGGTGTCGAGAGTGGGGTGGGGCATGTGTGTGGCATCACGCTGCGCCGCCATAGCGGTGCAGAGTGTCACGATTGACAACACAACGAGTGTCACTATGTTATGTAATGCCCTCATTTACAACCTATAAAAGTGGGGTGGCGCACAACGATTGTCCACCAGCCCCACAATGAATATCTATGACCAACGATTGGCCTATGTTACAATGCACTCTCGAACTGGTTGAGGAAGCGCACGTCGTTCTCGAAGTATAGGCGTAGGTCGCCGACACCATACTTGAGCATGGCGATACGTTCAATACCCATACCAAAGGCGAAGCCCGAGAACTCCTTGGGGTCGATGTTGTTTGCCTCAAGGACATTAGGGTCTACCATGCCGCAGCCCATAATCTCCAACCAGCCTGTGCCCTTACATACGCCACAACCCTTGCCACCACATATCGAGCATGATACGTCAACCTCGGCAGAGGGCTCGGTGAAGGGGAAGTAGGATGGGCGCATACGTATCTGCGCCTGCTCGCCGAAGAGCTCCTTGGCGAAGTAGAGCAACGACTGCTTCATGTCGGCAAACGAGACGTTACGGTCGATATAGAGACCCTCAATCTGGTGGAAGATGCAGTGTGCACGGTATGAGATGGCCTCGTTGCGGAATACACGGCCAGGGCATATCACGCGGATAGGGGGCTTCTGACGTTCCATGGTGCGCACCTGTATCGACGAGGTGTGGGTGCGGAGTACAACATCGGGGTTGCTCTCGATGAAGAAGGTGTCCTGCATGTCGCGGGCAGGGTGCTCGGGTGGGAAGTTAAGGGCCGAGAATACGTGCCAGTCGTCCTCAATCTCTGGGCCATCAGCAACAGTGTAGCCGAGGCGTGAGAAGATGCCCACAATCTCATTCTTGACGATAGAGATAGGGTGGCGTGAACCCACATGCTCCATAGAGCCGGGGCGTGTCATGTCGTCAATCTTCGAGGCGTTAGCCGCAGCGGCATTGCCAATCTCCTCCTTAAGGGTGTTGATGCGCTCTGTGGCTACACTCTTAAGGTGGTTAAGACGCTGACCAAGCTCGCGCTTCTCTGCCGCAGGAACACTCTTGAACTCCTCCATGAGGGCTCCGAGGGCTCCCTTCTTACCCAATATCTTAATACGAAATGCCTCGACATCTGCAGCACTCTGTGGCGCGAATGCCTCAATCTCGGCCAACAACTCTTCGATTTTGTTTATCATATATCTTATTTTTGTTTATGTCGTACAAAAGCATTAATTTTGTAATTATACCTGCTGGCATTCAGAGGTATAAATAATACGCTACAAAGTTACTAATATTTTTCGCAAATGAAAAGATTTTATGCCATAATAATAGCCTTTTTAATCTTGGCGCATATGCCTGTCGTGGCACAACGTGTGGGCGTGGTGATGAGTGGTGGTGGCGCAAAGGGCCTATACCACATAGGCATGCTGCGAGCATTGGAGGAGAATGGCATACCCATAGACTACGTAGCTGGCACGTCGATGGGCTCGATAATAGGTGCCATGTATGCCGCGGGAATGACGATAGAGGAGATGGAGGAGGTGGCACTATCGGGCGACCTGGAGAGATGGGTGAGTGGCCGCATAGACGACAAGTATAGGTATCACTTCGTGGACCGCGACCGCCTGTCGAGCATGATAACGCTGCCAATAGAGGCAAGCAAGGATAACGGCCAGAGCACAATGCGTCTGCTGCTACCCGGGGCGATGATGAACACCGCAGAGATAGACCTCGCACTAAATGCCTTCTTCGTGCAGGCATCGACAGCCGCACAGAATAACTTCGACAACCTGATGATACCATATCGTTGCATGGCAACAGATATGAAGAGACACTATGCCGTGGAGCTTAAGAGTGGCGACCTGGCACGTGCCGTGCGTGCCAGCATGGCACTGCCCGTGGCGTTCCCTCCCGTAGCGATAGACTCGGTGCTGATGTGCGACGGCGGATGCTACGACAACTTCCCATGGCGTGCCCTCGACGAGGCA
This sequence comes from Alistipes sp., assembly GCA_017646625.1. Taxonomy (GTDB): domain Bacteria; phylum Bacteroidota; class Bacteroidia; order Bacteroidales; family Rikenellaceae; genus Alistipes. The sequence goes on from JAGCMF010000008.1 coordinate 93,976, forward strand.
TTCCATCCCGACATACTAATTGGCGCATGCTGCACAGAGATGGAGGCGTCGATAGATGAGTCGTCGTCGGTGGTGGAGCAGATAATGGCTCTAATAACAAAGCCTACGGACTACACGCTGCCCGAGGGTCGTTCGGTATTCATACAGCGCGAGGTGGATGCCTCGGTGCTCGACTTCAAGCGTGCTGCCGACATCATGGCGGCGGGATATAACGATGCGCTGGAGGCAATGCCACAGATAAAGAGGTTGGTGACACGACGCATGACACACGAGGAGTATGCACAGCGACGTGATGAGTTCAGGGCACGATGCCCCGAGGCGGCAATGGGCGAGATAGAGATATCGGGCCTCAACGACAAGCAGCGAGACATAGCCGAGAGGATACTCTCGCTGAACCATGCTCGCAGCGTAGACACACTCCCCATGACAGCCCCAGAGTTTGGTGAGAACTACCTCGTGATGCTGGCAAACAGCTCTATACGCAGTGGCTTCCCATCCTTCACCTTCAACAACGAGACACAGCGCTACGACGTGATGCTGCCACTAAAGGTCAAGCCTAACTTCGGCATAGCCGTGGGTGGAAACATATCGTCTACGGCCTTCAACCAGGCATACATAGGACTGCAGTATGGCACCATGGGCAGGGTAAACCAGTCGGTGAACCTCGACGTGCTCCTCGGCCCTGTATATACCATGGCACGCCTAAAGGGCCGCACAACATTTGTGCACGACAAGCCAATATACCTCAACTATGCATATAACTTCAGCATACACACAACGATGAGGGGTCACTTCGGCAACCTGACAGAGGTGGATAATGCCGAGCAGATGCGCACGATGGAGAACTTCCTGTCGGTGGGCGCAGGCATAGCGACAGACAGAAAGAGTGTTGTGGAGGTGATGGTGAATGGTGGTCGTAGCAGCTACAGCTACGCAATGGAGGGGGAGCACGACCTGCAGACTACGCACTTCACATACGTAGTCCCCAGCGCCGAGTTCGAGTATGTGTCGCTAAACAAGCCTCTATTCCCCACGGCGGGTGCCAAGCTGAACGTCTCGGCACTATATGTATACGGCATAGATAGGCGCGAGGCGCGTGAGGGAACACTCAACGCCCAGAATAAAGATATTATACGCCAGAGTAGATGGTGGTGTGGCGGTAGGGTGCTGTGGGAGCAGTACTTCGACATAACAGATAGGGGTGCACTATCTGTGGGATATGCCATCGAGGGTGTATACACAAACCACCCCGACTTCGACTCCCCACAGGCAACACTCCTAACCTCGCCACAGTATGCACCACTGCTACACTCACGAATGATATATATGCCCGAGTTCCGTGCATCACGATACCTCGGCGTGGGCATCATGCCCACAGTGCGCCTATACAACAACCTATACGCCCGCATAAGCGTACATGCCATGCTGCGCGATAGGTTCCAGGGAGAGTTTATTCACTATATGTCCGACCTATCTATCATATACCACACACCAATAGGTCCTATAAGCCTTGCGCTGACAAAGTATGACTTTGCAACACCACGCAATCTCTACTTAACCTTCAATTTTGGTTATGCAATATTTGGCAAAAAAGGTTTAGTATATTAGTGGTTGTTAGCCACGCACATAGTGGGGCATCTCGTCGGGAATCTCAAGCGAGAACTCAACAAGGCCAGCAACCTCGTCAGACTCGTACCATGGTGTCTGGTAGATGAGCTTGCGCAATGCTCCCTTCTGAATGGTGTACGAGTTATTCTCGCCGTTGGTGATAAGGCGGTTGATGATCTCGCGCGAACGGCTGCTGTGGCAGGGCATCATAGAACGACCCTCCATGTGGCCATTGACATCCACAGAACGCTTGTTCTGGTATAGCACAACGCCATCGAGGTCGCAGACGGTGATGGCACAGGTCTTAAGTGAGTCACTCCATGGGAGGCGCAAATCTTCAAAATTCATAGTTATAAGTTATTGAGGGTTAATTTATTCTATGTGCATTTCTAACGCCCTTGATGCGGCGCAACGAGTGTAGCAGCATGTCGACAGCGGCGCTGCCTGTGACCTCGACGATGAGCTGTGCTGTGGCACTGCCATCGCCCTTGGGTGTGTAGTTGATGCCGCGCACGGCGAGCTTAAGCTCCTTGCTCGCAACATCCATGATGCTGGTGGCAAGACCCGGAATGTCGGCAGCAGAGATGGCTACGGTGACACGGAAGGCTCCCGTAGCATCACTACGCCAGCGCGCCTCCATGACACGATAGGGGTATCTCTCGCGCATACGGCGTGCATTGGGGCAGTCGTCGCGGTGGATGGTGATGCCAGCATTGATGGTTATGAAGCCGAAGATGTCGTCGCCCTTGATGGGGTTACAGCAGCGACCGAGCTTATACTCTATATTATTTATCTTCTCGTCGATGATAAGGGCATCGGTGCTGCGGGGTGCCGTATCTTTGTTCTCCTCCTTGAGGCGTAGCTTACGTTCCTCAACCTCGGCAGCCGCCTGACGACGTTCCTCCTCGGCCTGTCCCGAGAGCCAGTGTACCAACACATCCTTGACCTGTGCTATGTCTATCTTCTGGTCAGCGATGGCAACATACAACTCGTTGCCACCACGTATTTTGAGGTGCTTGCATAGGTAGGCAACAGCCTCATCTATGGCCGTGTCGAGCTTCCAGTTCTTTATCTTGCGCTCGAGCTCCTCACGCCCCAGGCGCGCATGCTTGAGCCTCTCCTCGCGGAGATGAGCTCGCACCCTCGACCGTGCCTTCTGCGTGACACATATAGATAGCCAGTCGGCCTTGGGCGTCTGGTCCTTGCGCGTGAGAACCTCGCATATGTCGCCATTCTTAAGCGTCTCCTTGATGGGCACAACACGGCCTCCAATCTTGCCACCGACACATATGGCACCCAGCGAGGTGTGTATGTCGAAGGCGAAGTCGAGGACCGTAGCGCCCTCGGGGAGCTTGCGTATGTCGCCCGAGGGTGTGAAGACAAATATCTCACCCGTAGAGGGCTTCGAGTCGAAGCGGCGTGCTATAGACTCCGACGTGGTGTCCTCGAGGAGCTCACGTAGTCTGCTCAACCACTCCTCGGCACCCATGCCACTCTGCGCAACACCCTTATATCGCCAGTGTGCCGCAATACCGCGTTCTGCAACCTCGTCCATACGTTCTGTGCGTATCTGAACCTCAACCCATCGGCCATCCTCCGTGACAACGGTGGTGTGCAACGACTCATAGCCGTTAGACTTCGGGATAGATATCCAGTCGCGCATACGTTCGGGGTTGGGGGTGTAGAGGTCGGTGACATGCGAGTATACCGTCCAGCAGAGGCGCTTCTCACTCTCCTTCGGACAGTCGATGATGATGCGCAGCGCGAAGATGTCGTAGACACCCTTGAAGCCTACCTTCTGCTTACGCATCTTCTGGAAGATGGAGAAGATGGACTTCGTGCGGCTCTTGATATGATACTTTATGCCATCCCTATCTAACAGCGTGCGAACGGGCTTAAGAAACCTCTCGATGAAGGCCATGCGTTCCTCCTCACTCTCCTTAAGCTCCTGAATAATATTGCTATATGCCTCGGGCTCGAGGTACTTCAACGACAGATCCTCAAGCTCACTCTTGATGCTATACAATCCCAACTTATGGGCTATCTGCGCATATAGGTTGAGACTCTCCCAGCTCTTATCCCTACGCTTCTTCTCGGGAAACATATCCAGCGAACGCATTACCTCGAGGCGGTCGGCGAGCTTTATGAGGATGACACGTGGATCCTCGGAGTAGGATACTATCATGTCGCGGAAGTCGGAAACCTGCTCCTTCGAGGCCTTGAGCTTTATGTCCGATATCTTACACAGCGCAAGGGTGATGCCGAGCACCTCCTCGCCATAGCGCTGGCGTATCTCGCGCATAAGATCCTCAATGTCGGCATGGTGCCTCTGTATCGCTATGCGCACAACATCGTGGATGATGGCCGCCACGGTGGAGTTACGCCCCAGGCCTATCTCCTCGATGACGATGCGAGCAACAGTGACACCGTGGTCGAGCATCGGCGTGGCGTCGTAGCGCTGCAGGGTGCCCAGATGCTGCGCAGCAAAGAGTAGCGCATCATCAACCATCGTGCGTGTCTTATCCGAAAACTGCGAGGCTACAATGCCTCGAAAATCACTATATCTATCAAGCCTATCACTATGCATAGAACATAAATTTCTTAATCCTTATATACAACAACAAGGTCGTCATGACCTGTGGCATGAAGCCTCTGCTGCTCTGCGGTGAGCCATGTCGAGGGCGGTATGCGCTGTACCCTGAAGCCCGCAGCCTCAAGGCGTGTGTCGTAGTCGCGGCCATATACACGGCGGTGGTCGTACTGCCCAAACAGACGTGTGCGGCTCTCCCTGTCGGTGATGGTGTCGTCCTCGAAGGTCGTAGCACGGCTCCTATCCTCCGGAACAAGCATTATGCCCCAGCCTCCAGGGCGCATGATGCGGTATATCTCGCGCATGGCACGTAGGTCATCCTCGACATGCTCGAAGAGGTGGTTGCAGATGACAGCATCGACGCTACAATCATCCATAGGTATGCTCTCCACATCGAAGTGTAGCGTGGCGAGTGGCGACTCGAGGTCGGCAGTGATATACCTCGCCTCAAAACCCTTGTAGTGCCTCTTAAAGTGGCGCATAAGAGAGACCTCGGGGGCTATGTGTAGTAGTGTGGGGTGCGAGGCGATGAGCTCATCGTGGCTCTCGAGCCACAGCCATATCATCCTGTGGCGTTCCAGTGAGAGGCACACGGGGCATAGCGCATCCTCGCGCGAGGTGACATAGCCGTAGGGTAGGAACCTACGCCTCCTGCAACCGCACATGGGGCACCTACGGCCACGACCAATGTAGGCAACACCCATAAGGGGTACTGCCCAGCCCGCAATGCGCTGTAGCCAGCGGCGCGGTATGTGGTTTAATGCCCAGCGTATAGCACCCTTCATACTCTACAATGGCATATCTGTAATCTTGGCAAGCTCCTCGCGTGTGAGGGATAGTTGCTCGCGGCAGAGCTTAACAAGCTCGTTGGCACGACTAACGGCTGGGGCGAGCTCGTCGATGCCCACAGCGCCACTGCGCAGGCGTTCAAGGATACTCTCCAACTCGCGAACAGCCTCCGAATAGTTAATCTTATTTTCTACCTTCTCCATCGTATATATCTCCATTTCGTAATCTATCTATGTGGGGTGACATCTCGCACCTCGGCACCTATAACACCATCCATCAACTCTATCTCTATGCGCTCTCCAACCCTCGCCTCGTGGCTATGTGCCACCACAGCCTCGCCACAGCGTACAACAGCAAAGCCGAGGCGTAGGATGTTATCCAACGAGTAGTTTTGCAGGGTGCGCTCCACATTATCGAGCCTGCGCGACTCGGTAAGAAGGAGGAACTCAACATGGCTCTTTATGCCACTCTCGAGCCTCTCGATGTTGTTCAGAAGCATATTTACCCTCTCGCGTGCGACCCTCTCCACATCGGTATGCAGGCTATATATGTGCAGCGTATGCTCATGGATAATCCTCTCGGCATGGGTGCGTATATCTGCTGTGAGGCTCTCGAGGTGCTGCATAAGCTCGTCTACCCTCTCCACGAAGTGTGTAGCCACTGCCGTGGGCGTCTTACACATGGTGTGTGCAACCATGTCGACGATAGAGATATCCTTGTCGTGGCCTATGCCCGAGATTATGGGCAGCGGGAACTGCGCAACGTGCGAGGCGATGATGTAGGAGTCGAACAGCGCAAGGTCACTCGTAGAGCCACCACCACGTATTATTGCCACAGCATCGAACTCCTCCTCCCGCATGGCGATGGCATCGAGGGCTGCAACGACGCTATGCTCGGCAGCATCGCCCTGCATGAGGCTCTCGAAGAGTGTCACCTCGAAGCGGTAGGGGCAACGGCGCAGCTCACGCATGAAGTCCTGGTAGCCCGCAGCCGTAGCACTCGAGATGATGGCTATGCGCAGCGTGGGACTCGCCATGACAAGCTCCCTATTCATATCCCACACGCCGTCACTCTTGAGGCGCGCGATGGTCTCACGGCGACGTCTCTCGACCTCACCGAGGGTGTAGCTCGGGTCTATGTCGACGATATGCAGCGAGAAGCCATATACCTCGTGGTAGGTGACACCAACACGCACAAGAACACGAATGCCGGCAGCAAGATGTATGCCTGTGGTGCGATGAAAGGCAGTGTCGAGGGTGGCATAGGTGGTGCGCCAGATGACGGCACGAGCCTCGGCACGTGGTGCACCATCACTCTCACCCTTCTCAACAAGGTTCAGGTAGCAGTGTCCCGAACGGTTGACCTTGAGCTCCGAGATTTCGGCACTCACCCACAGAGGCTCCATAAAGCGACCCTCAATCGTTGTGCGCACCATACGCTGAAGGTCGTAGAGGGTGATGCTCTGCGTGGATGACGAGGCGATATTTAGCACTTTGGTATACATCGTTACAGTACTATGACAACCTGCTCGCGGGGCATACTCTTGCCCACAGGCAGCGTGAGGTTTACAAGGTGTTGGGTGGTGACGGGGGCACCATCGAGCATCGCGGGGCTCCACAGCGGTGATGCCTCAATGGCTCGCACTACACGCTTCAGGTATTGGCGAGAGGTGGCCTCGAGGACCTCGCTGACGCTGGCCCTGCCAGACGTGTCGACAACGATGCGCAACGACACACGTTCTGCCGGCATATTATCGCCCCAGTTGACCTTCGTGGCAAGGTAGTCGGTGTAGTTCGCTATGCCCTCCGAAAGAAACTGCGCAGGGGTGTCGTAGCACAGCGTGACGAGGATGACACCCTCGCTGGCATCACTGCCCCATGTCGCTATGGTTTGCTCGTTGGCCGGAAGCACGTCGATGCTGCGTATATCCTCATGCGGGATGTGGTCGATGCTCTCGACAACCCTGCCGTTGACAACATACAACGGACCACGGGCGTGGAGCACGACGCTGCACATGAGCAAACAAAATATCAGACCCAACCTACGCATCATGGCTTAAACTTGTATGATATGCCGAAGATGTGTCTAAACTCATTCTCCTCGATGTAGCCCTTCAACCTTCCCGAGCCAGCCTTATAGTCAATCTCGTAGCTACGGTCGTAGTCGAAGTAGTAGTAGAAGTTGAGGCGGTGCTTACGCGATATGCGGAACTTGGCACCCACACCCGCACGGTAGCGTGTGATGTAGTTCTCCGTAGAGTATGGGTCGTACTTATAGTTAGAGACCACGGCGGGGGCATTTAGCGTGTTGTGAAGCTCGAAGAGGATGTAGGGCGTCCAGCGCGAGTTGCGGATGCCATACTCGGCCTGTAGGCGTGAACGTAGTATCATCTCGGGATTCATCTTCTCGTAGCGATTAACAGAGTCGGTGCGGAAGGTTGTCTGCAGACGTTCGCGCAACGACAACTTAACACGACCCACCTTAACGCTTCCCTCAAGGTTGAGATTGAGACGATGGCGGGGGCGTTCAAACTCCTTGGCCTCGGCATCGTAGTTGCTTATGTGTATATACTCGGCACCCACGTTAAAGTAGTCGCACACATCGTAGTTAAGACCCAAGTTGGCATGCGCACGGTCTATGCTGCGTAGGTCGTCGTTGAGGCGCAGCTGAAGACCCGCCTCCAACGATAGGTTCTTCACAGGCTCCCAGTCGATACCCGCCTCAATGCGGGCGCGGAAGTCGTTAGTGGTGACAACACCTGGTTGAGGAGTGCTCTGTGCCGCAAGCTGCGTGATGGCAAACAGAGATACTAAAAATAGAGATATCCTTCTCATATAACATCTTTATTATCAGTTCATTGCATTTTTCTCGTTAATCTTAAGCGTAGGCTCGGTCATCGGTATCTCACCCTTGGCGGGTGTGTAGTACACCTTGAGGAAGGCGACATCGCGCAAGAAGTCGACATTGCCTACATCTACCTTTGTGATGGGGTGGCCGAGGCGTGTCTCGAGGTCGGCGATGAGCTCCTCTCTGCGGTCGGGGCGTATAAGCTCTATGCGTTCGTAGCATACGAGCTTCGAGGCTTCGGGCTTGCGCGTGATGACGTACTCGGCAACGAAGAGCACCACGAGGATGATGCCATTGGCCATGAAGAGCTCGGCAAACGACACCATGAGGTTGATGCCGTTTATCACAGCCACAGCGATGGAGAGGAAGAGGTAGGTCATCTCGCGGATGGGCACCATCTCGGTGCGGTAGCGCATGATGCCGAAGATCATGAAGAGACCGAGGCCTATGCTAACATCCACACCCACACTCTTCATGAAGAATAGCAGCATGAAGACTGCCGTGGAGAAGAGCATGAAGGTGATGGAGAAGTCCTTGCGGTGGCTCTTGGGGTAGTAGAAGAGCCATACTATGGCGTTGCACACAACAAGGTTGATGAGGAACTGTAGGCCTAACTGCATGACAGAGATGCTGTCGCACAGAGGTATGCCAAGGAGTGTTGCTCCCACATCACCACTCGAGCCCGTGAGGGCCGCTATCTCGGCATCGTAGATGTCGGGGTCTATGCCGTTATTCTCGAAATTTATCATATAAACTCTATTTTGCTGTTGTAACTATCTCCAATCCTCCCAGGCGCTTGGCTATGTAGCGCAGCTTCTCCTGAAATCTATTCCTCTTTATGCCCTCCACCGTGAGTGCCGTGCCCAGGCAGTACTTGCTGACCTTCAGAGGTGCGATGCGCATATGCTGCATTATGCTCTTTGCTGTCGAGGGGCATAGCCCATCCTGCTTGAGCTCTACGATGGCCATCTCCGCGATGGCGGCACCACGGCCACTGCGCACATCCTCATAGCACAACCCGAGGTCTATGGTGAGACGTTCCGTGAGGGCAGGGTTAACAAGCGTTATGCGCGTGAAGCGTGTGGAGAGGGCGGGCGAGAGCTCATTAAGCGCACACCACCCCTTGTCGGCATAGAAGGCTGCGGCAGCAGCATCGTCGCCAAAGTTGTGGAACAGACCGCGTGGTAGCTCCATGCGGCGCTTCCTCGTGCGCCCACCGTTGCTCTTATTCTTAACCTCGAGGTAGGTGACATCACTCTCGAGGTAGGTGCGTGTGCGTACCTTCTGGCGTGTGAGCTGGCGGTTGTGGTGCACGAGATACATGTGGCGCTGCGGCGTGTCGTAGTACAGCGTGTCGTAGCGCGCAGCACGCACCGCCCCAAGCACCTGAACACGGTAGCCATAGGTGGCAAGGTGGCCGATGAGCTGCATAACCTCCTCGACATGAAGAACATACTTCGTGTCTATGCGGTTCATGAGCTTCACGCGCTGCATCTCGTCAAGGGTGATGGTCGCCATGTCGTGCCACAGAGCCAGCGTGTTGAGACTCTCGTATGTGGGTTCCGCAATCATCGTTACTCGAAGGTGTATTCAAAGGCACGGTATGAGTTGAGAATGCCGTTGGCGTTGTAGTTGAGGCGACGTGTGCATACGCCCTCGCTGTCGTACTCGAACTTACGCACCTTCGTAACCCTGTTACGTTCGTTGTACACCACCTCCTGCGTGAGCTGCCCCTGGCTGTTGTAGGTGTACTCCGAACGCCATGCGAGGCTACGACCAAAGTCGCTATACTCCGACTCCTCAATCAGCTGTCCCTCGGCATTGTATACCTCTATGTGGTCCACCCATCGGTTCTTGCCATCGGGTGTCGTCTTCCACTCCTTGACGGTTAGCTTCTGACCCCTCTGGCGTGCCATGTCGCTACGTTCGGGGTAGTCGGCATAGGCATGGGTGCAGCATGCTGCAAGCGCAAAGAGTAGTATGTAGCGTATTATATGCATCGTACAGGGGTGTTTTGGTGTTGTTAAAACAAAAATCGACCTAACACTTGTGCAGTGTCGGGTCGATTAAGCGAGTATGGACTCGTGGTGAGCATCACTCAATATATATGCCAAACCCTACTGCAACTCACTCTCCTTCAGGCGTTCAGCATTCTCGGCAACGATGAGCTGGTCGATGACATCCTGAATGTCGCCATCCATGAAGGCTGAAAGGTTGTAGATGGTGTAGTTGATACGGTGGTCGGTGATACGTCCCTGGGGGTAGTTGTAGGTACGAATCTTCGCTGAACGGTCACCCGTAGATACCATCGTCTTACGCTTCGAGGCTATCTCGTCGAGGTACTTCGAGTACTCGAGGTTGAAGACACGCGTACGCAACTCCTCGAATGCCTTGTCGAAGTTCTTGAGCTGCGACTTCTGGTCCTGACACTGCACGACGATGCCTGTGGGGATGTGGGTAAGACGTATTGCCGAGTAGGTGGTGTTCACCGACTGGCCACCAGGACCCGATGCACAGAAGATATCCTTACGTATGTCGTTCATAGATATCTCGATGTCGAACTCCTCGGCCTCGGGGAGCACAGCAACAGAGGCTGCAGAGGTGTGTACACGACCCTGTGTCTCGGTCTGTGGCACACGCTGCACACGGTGTACGCCCGACTCATACTTCAAGGTGCCATATACACTCTGGCCTGTAACCTTGAGCACTACCTCCTTATAGCCACCCGCAGCACCATCAGATGCCGATGTTATCTCGTAGCGCCAGCCCTTCGACTCGATGTACTTGGTGTACATGCGCAATAGGTCACCCGCGAAGATGGCAGCCTCGTCGCCACCCGTACCACCACGAATCTCAACGATAGCATTCTTGTCGTCCTGTGGATCCTTGGGGATGAGAAGAAGCTTTATCTCCTCCTCCATCTTCTCTATTGCGGGCTCGAGGGTAGCAATCTCCTCGCGTGCAATCTCGCGGAACTCCTCATCTTTCTCGTTTGCAAAGATATCTTTAGCCTCGGCGAGGTTAGCGATAGCTGTGCGGAAGCGGTCTGATGTCTCGATGATGGGCTCAAGCTCCTTGTACTCCTTTGTAAGCTGCACAAACTGCTTAACATCGGCAATTACCTCGGGGTCAGTGAGTTTCTGACCTATCTCCTCGTACTTTAGCTTCAAGCCGTCGAGACGCATCAATATTGAATTATCTGCCATATATTTAGATTATTTTACGTCTTCTCCTATGGTTATTTATATTTCCGCGCAAATATAACGAAAATTTCTCAAAAAAATAATAGGTCTCAACACCTTGATAATTAAATAATTTAATGCGCGCCGAAAAAATAGTGTAAAAAAATTTAACAAAAAGACTTGACAACGGCATTTTCATGTAGTATATTTGCATCGTAAAACGGAACTTAATAGTTGTGCTATGTTTGCCAGATATCAACACTACTATGCTCTGTTATTAGAGTTATAAACATTTGTAATATATTCATAATAAGTATTCTATTTATATATATTGACATTAAGTAACACGATATAAACAGTGTTATCAACATCTGCCGTAGTTCCCGATTGCAGAGTGGGGCGAGGGTGGGTGACTGGGGATGCTATCGCCAATTTTTAAACTTAAAATATTTAACATATGAAATTTACGTCTATACCAGAAAATGGCCTTTCGTGGCACGGCAAGCTGCTCTACGCCTTCGACACCGAGGGTGAGGCGAGGGATGTGGTGGTGGTCATACGCGACGCCATACAAGAGAGTCTGATAGGCTCCATGCGCCTATATGGTGTGGTGTGTGCCGAGGTCGACATCGCCCCCTACCTGCGTAGCTATATGTCGCAGTGGCAGCTGCCCACGGAGAGTGGCTTGAGTCCCTCGAGGGCTGCATGTCGTGTGGTGGTGGAGGTGGAGGGTGTAGCCTCCGCAGCACGAACACTCTTCTACGGCGAGATAGACCCGCTGCAGGGCGTGGCGTTGAGTGGCGTTGCCGAGACAAGGGTGGTGCGTAGGGGCGATGTTGTGCGCCTGACGCTATATAGCCCGCGCAAGTTGTCGGTACACGTGACAGATGCAAAACTCGGGGGTGTGGTGGGGCACTTCGAGGTGGTGACATCCTCCATGCCCTATGAGTTCACCTTCAGCCTTGAGAATATACCTGTGGGTGTCGGTATGTTGGAGGTGGAGGTGCGTGGCGATGGGCAGGAGATAGCACGTCTGCGCTATAGCATTATGCGCTTCGGCTCTACGGCACGTCAGGTGGCGTGGCGCAATAGGCGTGGTGGCGTGGAGTGCTACACCTTCCCTGTGTGTCGCACAACGGAGTGCTCTGCAGAGGTGGTGGGTAGCGATGAACCACGCCTCAAGGGTGCCGTCATGCACCGCAGGCTCATCTCGGGGCAGGAGCCGAGCAGGGAGATGGCGCGCATAGCGGAGGTGATATGTGCCCCAGCGATATATGAGTGTCGGGGCCTTGAGGTGGTGCCCATGAGGCTGCTGACACGCCGCCTAATATATGGCGAGGGTGGCATGTTGAAGAGCCTTGAGTTGGATGTGGAGCAGGAGTGGAGAGGAGGTGACTATGAGGCTGCTTATTGATGGTTGTGAGTGCCCACTTGTGGGCGATAGGGGCACCATCCCGGGTCGTGACCTGCGATGCATGGAGAGTGTTGAGGCGTGGAGAGAGGGTAGGAGCTTGGAGCTGTGGGTGGAGCTAACACCCGCCATGGAGACTCTCTTTGCGCATGCCGAGGAGCTACACCGCACCGAGACCTTCAACGATGCCTACCACCATGGCGAGGTGATGGTGGATGGCGTGGTGCTCTTCAGCGGTGTTGTGGCGCTACATGGTGTGGAGGTGGTAGAGGGCAAGAGGGCATACCACATCGTGGTGCGTGAGGGTGGTGCCGAGTGGGCAGATAGCCTCGCCACGACAAACCTTAATGCTACACCTGTAGAGTGCGTGAGGGAGATGACGCTGCACGACATCGAGGAGTCGTGGAGTGACGATGGCATAATAAGGATGCTGCCGATAGTGCGTGATAACTACCCGCAGCTTACACCCACGGGCATATATACGCCACAGCGTATGCTCACACCCTCCGACTGCCACCCCTTCATCACCGTGGTTGAGCTCCTGCGCACCATGGTCGAGACGGCAGGATACACCATAAAGAGTGAGTTTCTGGCAACACCCCTCGCCTCGCGCCTTGTGATGAGTGGTGCCTATGCCCAGGTGGATAGCGAGCAGGCGATGGCGACGATGGGCTTCAAGGCGCTGCGTGCCACGACAACGACGGCAACAGCGGCATATGACGGTAGAGTGGAGTTGAGCATGCCACAGCATAGCTCGAGTGTGGGTGCTGTGGTAGACACCATAAGCCCGCAGGTCATAGATGGTGTGGTGCAGATGGCCGATGCCTACACCAATGGTGGCTCCCTATCCTTCGTTGCGGGTAACCTTCTCTTCACCCCTACACGCGAGGTGCGCACAGCCTTCGACATACACCTAAACTACACCACCGACTACCGCATAGTCTCCTCCCGCCGCCTCCAGGGCTTCGACCGCATATACCTCGGCATGGGGTGTTACGTAGACGTCGTGCTGCACAACCGCAACCGCGATATGCGCAACGAGGTGATACCAGGCAGACTATACACGCTGATGATCTTCGACTACGACCCCGAGGCGGTATATAGCATCAGGGGTGGAAACACCGTAACGGCGGCTGTAACGAAGTTTACATCAACGAGTGGCATGGAGAGTAAGATGGTTATTCTGGTCAAGGCCAAGGGCGATAGCATCTTCAGGACATACAGAGGCGACTGGGCACTCTACGAAGGTCATGTGGAGAGTGAGGGACGCTGCACGGTAGATGTCGTGGTGCGCACACCCTATGAGTTGCTCACGCCAGGCTCACCAAAGAGGTTCGACGACATCTACATTGAGGGTGCTGCCGAGGGTCAGAGCCTGACACTTAATGCCGGCTGTAGCATAACACCACACTTCGGTGGCGTGGCGGGCTATGGCGAGAGGATAACCTTCGAGGATGTCACGCACCACGGCATAGTACAGGCCGATGTGGTGAATGCCGTAGCCCATATGTTCAACCTACGCCTCTACTCGCATAGGCCATCACGAAGCCTATACATAGAGCCCTACGACGACTTCTACAACGGCGCAGTGGTAGATTGGTGCGATAGGCAGCGTGGCGAGGGTGTGCTGCATGAGAGTGTTGTAGAGAGCTTCATGCTCACACGCCTCGGCTACCAGGCGGCAGATGGCGTGGCACGACGACTAATGGCGCCCGACAGTGATGCCGAGCCTGGGGCGTGGGAGTTTGTGGTGCATAGCTACGCCACGAAGCAGAGTGTGGAGAGTAGGCTGAACCCCCTCTTTGTGCCCACAGCAGCGTGTGGCGACCACCTCCCCACAGCACCCTCGGCCGAGATGCCTGTGGTGGGCAACCGCGACGAGATAACGGCAACAGAGTATGTGGCACCTCGCATACTCATCTACCACGGCCTTAAGGCGTTGCCCGCAGGCGAGGTGTGGCCCATACCTGGCGATGGCAGCAGCTACCCCTATGCAGCCTTCCATAGCCCCGAGGAGGGTGTCACGCTATGCTTCGATGGCGACGACGGCTGCCAGGGACTGCGCCACTACCACGAGGGTGAGCTGCGTGCAAGGGCCGTAGGTCAGGTGCTGACGACAGATGTATGCCTGCGCCCAGAGGAGTATGTTGCGCTGTTCGACCCCATGGCCGAGGGTGCCTCCATCAGGTCGCGCTTCAGGCTCCGCTATGGCGCCAACACCTCACTCTTCCACCTCGAGGAGGTGGTGTGCTACGACCCTGCGACATACACCGCCACGTGCCGCTTCCGCCGTGAGCTTACAGACAACTAAACAACCAAAACCCTATTATTATGAACACAACTATTAAGATTAAGAATGAGGCTGATAGCACGACTATCGACATCGAGGGCATCATCGGCATTGCCGAGGAGTGGCAGTTCGAGAACCCCGAGAGCCGTGTTGCCACCTACGAGAGATTCAAGGAGAGTGTATCGCGCATTGCCGACATCCGTGGTAGCGAGATACGTGTAAACATACGTTCCACGGGTGGCGATGTCAACGATGCACTGCTAATATATGAGGCGTTGCGTGCCACGGGAGCTGTGGTGACAACATGCTGCTACGGATATACCGCCTCGGCAGCCACCATCGTGGCACAGGCAGCCTCGCCAGGACGCCGTCTCATAGCACCCTCGGCACTATACCTCATCCATAACTCGCTATGCTCGGCAGAGGGTAATGCCGAGGAGCTGGAGGCAGAGGTGGCCATGCTCCGCCAGACAGATGCACGCCTTGCGGAGATATACGCCACACGTTCGGGACGTAGCGTGGAGGAGGTGGCATCGTTGATGGCCGAGAATGGTGGTCGTGGCCGCTGGCTATCCCCCGCCGAGGCCATCGCTGAAGGCCTTGTTGATAGCCTCGATGAGCAGACGCTGGTGCAGCGTGCCGTGGGTGGTGTCAAGGCGTTGCTGCGCACCATAGGCCTCGGCGAGGGTGCTCGCCCCGAGGCAGAGGATGTGAACTACACGATGCGCCGAGCACCGCAGCCATGTCCTACGCCCGAGGCTGCCGCAAAGAGCTCCTTAATAGCCTTCGAGGAGGCACAGCGTAGCGTGAAGCCCACGGAGGTGAAGGCTGTGGAGGACCCCGCGATGGTGGAGATGGCGAGCAACCCCCGCCAGGCGGCATACGAGAGTGATGCTCGTAACATGCGCATGCGATAGTCATGCACGACAGATGACCAACGACGGCCGTAGTGGCCAAAATGTATAACATATTAACATCTAAAACTTTACAACAATGAGACTTATTGAAAATCCAAAGACCTACAAGGGTCGTGAACTCGAGACTATCTTCTTTCGCCCAATGTTCGTGGGCCCCAATGCCGAGCAGCTTGGCATCCGCATGATGTATAATATGCCTGTGCCGACGACGGTGCAGGTGTGGAGCCCACGTCACGATGTGTTGCGTGCCTACACCTCGGGCTGGGAGGGTGGTAAGTCGGCACAGCGACTGCAGAAGCAGATCGAACTTACGAAGGTGAAGGCAGAGGTGGGATTCTCGGCATCGGACTACTTCCAGCAGGTATATGAGCTTATCGTGGGTAGCGCCGATGTGAACCTCGACGACCTCACAGGCACAGAGCTCGAGAAGGCAGAGACGGAGCTCTTCCGTGCCGCCATCGCCGAGAGCCTACGTGTGATGATGTGGATGGGTGACACCTCGTCAGATAGCTTCAACGAGTTCGACGGCCTGCTTGTGCGCCTATACCAGTATACGCAGGATGGTGAAGAGATTCCCGCCTTCAACTGCCAAAATATACCTGTCACGCCCGACAACATCCTCGACATCCTCGGTGGCATGTGGAAGGCAGCATCGCCCGAGCTCAAGGCGTTGAAGAGTGAGGGTAATCTCGCCTTCTTCGTGACAACGGATATATACGATGCCTATGAGCAGTATCTCGACCAGTGTGGTGCCGATGGCGCATATACCGACCTCATGTCGGGACGTCGTGAGCTCTCGTACCACGGCATAAAGCTCATCGACATGGGCATCTCGCAGTATATGCCTCTGCACTACAACCGCCGTTCTACGCACTGCATACTCACCGACCGCCGTAACCTCATCCTTGCGGTGAACACTGCCGACTACCCAGGCTCCGAGGTGCGTATGTGGTATAACCCCGACGAGATGGAGAACCGTCAGCGTGCAACATTCATGGTGGGCACCGAGATTCTCGATGAGACGTTGCTCGTATACGGACAGTTTAACCAGGCTTAAGTGTAGGAGTATGAGTGATAAGAGGATTGCAACACGCATTGTTGCCCCCGAGAACCGTACCGAGCCCCTCGTGGGCTCTGGTGCGGCAGGAGGTACTACGGCGGTGGATAAGGTGTGGCGCTGGGGCGGGGATAACATGCTGCCCATGGCCCTATCGCTTCTTGCCCGCCGTTCGGTGGCCCACAGACGCATAATAAACGACAAGGCAGACTACATTGCTGGCAAGGGGTTCACGTGTGCCGACTCGGAGCCTCTGTTGCGCTACATGGTGGATAATGCCAATGGCAGTGGTGAGACGCTGCGTGCCGTCATAGCACGCATAGCGCGTGACGAGGCACTCTTCGGCAACGCCTTCATGGAGGTGGTGACAGATGCCTCACACTCCTTCCTCGCCCTCTACCACATAGATGCCTCGCAGTGTCGTGTGGCGCACGACTCGCAGCATGTGGTGCTGCACCACGACTGGTCGTCGTTCCGCATGACGCAGGCACGTGTGCTGCCACTATACCCACGCTTTGAGAGGTGTGACGATGGCACGCTGCGTAGCGTGGTGCACTACAAGGAGTATGAGCCTATGTTCTCGCACTATGGCGTAGCACCATATGTCGCAGGCATGGATGCCGCAGCCATAGTCTATAAGACCGACAGGTGGAACATATCACGCATAGACAACGCCTTTCAGCTCTCGGGTGTGATGATGCTCGATGGCGCTGTAGATACCGAGGAGGAGGCAGACCGCATAGTGCGTCTTGCCGAGGAGAAGTTCGCCGGTAACCCGGGTCAGGTGCTCTTCGTGCTCCGCGACCACCACGATGGCGATAACTCGCGCTTCATACCCATAGACTCCACGTCGGAGGGCGACTGGTCGCAGCTACATACACAGGCCGAGTCGGACCTTGTGGTGGCACACTCGTGGTTCAGGTCGTTGAGTGGCCTCGACTATGCCGCGGGATTCTCCACAGATAGGATACTGCAGGAGTATGAGGTGGCGCTGAATACCGTCATCCTACCGCGCCAGGAGCAGATTATGGAGCCTCTGCGCAGCATCATCAGCGACATCCTGGCCATCGATGCCTCGTCGCTGGAGATTGTAAACCGCCCACCTACGCGTTCCAAGCCACTGTATATGCGTGTTTGGGAGGCACGCAAGGCAGATGGTCTCGACTACGACGCCACAGACCCCGAGCAGTGTAGGTTCCTTGCCGAGATTACAAAGTATAACATTAAGTCGATAGATTAGTATGAGTACACTTATAAATGTTGAGGATGTCATGCGCCTCGCCTTCACCGCCGAGGAGGGCTGCCGAGGTCATGTCGTCAGTGAGTTGGATATATATGTTGCCGAGTGCCGATACCTCGTGCCCGTCATCGGCAGGGCGCTGTACAACAAGTTGCTCGAGGGTGAGTATGGGGAGCTTATGGAGGGGTATGTGGCACCCGCGCTGGCAGCATGGGTGCGCTACATCGTCGAGCCCTTCCTCGCGGCACGATGCTGGGATGGGCATCTGCCCGCCACGGGGGCCTCGCTGGTGGAGATTGAGAGGGTTGTCATGCAGTGCCGCAAGCGCATCGCCGAGGCGCTGACACGTCGTCTTGTGCGCCACCTTGACGAGGTGGAGTATGTGGAGTATAACATTGAGGATAGTTCATTAAATCGTTGTAGCATAGATGGTGGCATTGTTCAAATACGTTAGTGGATGTATGGCGGCACTCGTTGCCATGCTCTGCCCCGTCTCACCCCTTGTCACCGCCGCGCTGCTCTTCATCGCCATAGACTTTGTCACGGGCATCGCCGCCTCGCGTGCTGTGGCACGACGTGAGGGTAGCGAGTGGCGCATAGAGAGTCGCAAGGCGTGGCGCACGGTATTCAAGGCGGGCTTCGTGGCCCTCGCAATAGTCATGATGTGGGTCATAGACTCGGCAATACTCGACTTCATGCACCTCAACCTTGCAAAGCTCTTCACAGGCTTTGTGTGTGGTGTGGAGCTATGGTCGTTCCTGGAGAATGCCGCAGCCATAAGTGGCTCGCCACTCTTCGAGTTGATGGGGCGCTGGGTTAAGCGACGCATGGGAGAGGAGGTGATGGATGAGTAGAGGATTGCGTAATAACAACCCTGGCAACATACGCCGTTCGAAGGTGCGCTACGAGGGTGAGGTGCCCTCGGCAGATGTCTCGTTCAAGGCCTTCGAGAGCATGGCATATGGCTATCGTGCCATCTTCGTGCTGCTCGACAGCTATAGGCGTAAGTATGGGCTCTGCACCATACGCCAGATGCTCAATCGCTATGCTCCACCCTCGGAGAACTTCACGGAGGGGTATGTGCGATATGTGGTGGCGCAGACAGGCATAGCCCCCGATGAGAGCCTCGACACCCTCTCGCCTCACGATATGGTGCCCTTCGTGGCGGCGATATCGAAGATTGAGAATGGCGTGGCGGCAAGGATGGCAGATGTGTGGGCTGGCTGGGGCCTCTTCGAGGAGTCGGTGGAGGATAGATAGTGTCGTGTGTGGGGAGCTGTGGGGGTGTCGTTGCGTGGCGTGTGTGTCACCTTGTGATGCCCCGAGCTCCCCAAATTGATGATATGTGGCCCTCACCCCGCCATGAAGCCATCTTTTTTAGCCGATAAATTTGTGATGTAGAGTAAAAATTCCTATTTTTGCAAGTTGTAGAGCTGTGCTCTATGGTGTAGGAGATAGAAACTAAAAAATATATCAAAATGAAACGAATAGTTGTTACAGGTGCGACATCGGGCATTGGCCGAGCTACAGCACTACGCCTCGCGGGCAAGGATACGCAGATTATCATCACAGGTCGTCGTAAGGATCGTCTCGAGGCCCTCAAGAGTGAGGTCGAGGCGCGTGGCGCAGAGTGTGTGGCGCTGAACTTCGACGTCAGAAGCGAGGCGGAGTGTATCGAGTACCTCGAGCCTCTGGGTCGTGTAGATGTCCTTATCAACAATGCGGGTCTTGCCGCTGGCCTCGAGCATATCGACAAGGGCGACTCGCGCGATTGGGATGCTATGATTGACACCAATGTCAAGGGTCTGCTCTATGTCACCAAGATTATCAGCCGCGCGATGGTTGAGGCGGGCAAGGGTGGCCACATCATCAACATAGGCTCTATCGCCGGTACCGAGCCATATGAGAATGGTGCCGTATACTGCGCCTCGAAGCATGCCGTGCATGCCATCTCGCAGGCTATGCGTGCCGACCTGTTGAGTGCCGGGATCAAGGTTGGTGAGGTGCGCCCAGGCATGGTGGAGACAGAGTTCTCGGAGGTGCGCTTCCATGGCGACAAGCAGCGTGCCGAGGGTGTATACCGCGGCGTGGAGGCACTCCAGGGTGAGGATATCGCCGAGGCTATACACTGGATGTTGTCGCTGCCACCACACATGAACGTCAACGACATTGTGCTTATGCCTACATGTCAGGCGGGTGCATACTACACATATCGTAAGTAACAAAACTAAAGAGTGATGATGATGAATAGAGCATTTAGAGTGATGTTGACCATGGCCTCGGCTGTGGCACTCATGGTGGCGTGTGGCAACGACGATGTCACAGAGGATGTACCAAAGCCCCAGCCCGAGCCTACGGCACCTGCAGCACCACGCTACGAGGTGTTCCCACTCCTCAACCCCACAGATATACCATACCGCATACCTGCCTTGGCATGCACAGAGTCGGGTACGCTTATCGCCGTTGCCGACTACCGTCATAGCGGCACCGACATCGGCGTGACAAACAACGGCCGTATAGACTTACGCTACAGCTTGAGCTACGACAATGGTAACACATGGACCGAGGTGATGCCCCTTATCGAGGGTAAGGGTGCTGACTCGCCAGACTTCATGCACGTAGGCTTCGGCGACCCATGCATCGTGGCAGATAGAGAGTCCAGCAGGGTACTCATGATGAGCTGCGCGGGTAACGTCTCGTTCCAGAATGGCACACGCACAAACCACCAGAACATAGCGCGCTTCTACAGCGAGGATGGTGGTAAGACGTGGGGTGCGCCCGAGGATATCGCCGAGAGTATATACTCGCAGTTCGACGCCTCGAAGTATGGTCCTGTGCGTTCTATGTTCATCGCCTCGGGTCGCGTAATGCAGAGCCGCACGGTGAAGGTGGGCGCCTACTACCGCCTCTACTGCGCAATCCTTGCTCGCGACAAGAGTGGCACAAACATGAACTATGTGCTCTTCTCTGACGACTTCGGTGGCAGCTGGAGGGTGCTCGGCAGCATAGACACCCCAGCGGTGTATAGGACTGCCGATGAGCCCAAGGTCGAGGAGCTGCCAAACGGCACACTGCTCATCAGCTCGCGCTACAACGAGGGTCGCTACTTCAACATCTTCACCTTCAGCGACGTGGCTACAGGCCAGGGTAGCTGGGAGGCTGCCGCCTTCTCGGGTGCTGCGAACAATGGTGTCGAGGCCAAGGCGAACTCTACAAATGGCGAGGTCATGGTCATCAGCGTGGAACGTGTTGCCGACGGTGAGAAGATGCACCTTCTGCTTCAGTCGTTGCCCCTGGGTCCCGAACGTAAGAGTGTGGGCATCTACTACAAGGAGCTCGCCACGGAGGATGACTACTTCCTGCCATCGTTCCTCGCCGCAGAGTGGGATGGCGTGAAGCAGGTGACAACCATCAACTCGGCATACTCGACAATGGCATGGCAGGCCGACAATCGCCTCGGCTTCCTCTACGAGGAGGAGTCGCACGGCAAGAGTGATCTGGCATACGGTGGCTACACCATCGTTTACGAGTGCTTCGACATCGAGGATATCACCGATGGCAAGTATCGCTATAGCAAAGAGTAACAACGAAATATAGTATAACAACATATGAAAGAGGTACTTAAGTATTATAAAGATTTCCCAAAGGAGGGCATCGTCTTTGTCGACATCATCCCCTTCTTGCAGAGTAAGAGTGTTTTTACGGAGCTTATGGGCAAGGTTGCCGAGGCGTGTACTTCGGCAAACATCATCGCCCCCGAGGCTCGTGGCTTCCTCTTTGCTGCGCCACTACTCACCGTTGCTGACCATGTGAAGAATATTGTGCCTGTGCGCAAGAGTGGTAAGCTGCCCTTCGCCGAGGGCGACCTCCACGAGGTATCGATAGAGAAGGAGTATGGCTTCGATAAGCTCTACTACCGTGTTAGTGACATCCTTGCTGGTGAGCCTGTGAGTGACAGGTTCGAGGTTACAATACTCGACGACGTGTTGGCTACGGGAGGCACTGCCGAGGGTCTGGCCAGGAGCCTCGAGAGCCTCGAGATAGAGCACGAGGGCAAGCGCTATGGCGTCAAGGTTAAGGAGTTCGTCTTCATCGTGGAGATTGCAGAGCTCGGAGGCAAGGCACGCCTCGAGAAGATTGCTCCTGTGCGTTCTATCACCGAGATTTAGTCATTAATAGAGTTTTGTGCGTCGTGCAGCGGCTCGTTGCTGGGCTGTTGCACGTCGCTGTGGTATAGTGGCCTATAGCATTATTATGGCGGATATATTGGCTCGAGAGATAAAGTATGTTGCGGGTGTTGGCGATGTGCGTGCTCGTCTGCTGGAACGTGAGGTGGGCGTGCGTACCGTTGGCGACCTGCTCATGCGCTTCCCCTATCGCTATGTCGACCGTTCGCGCATACTACGCCTCATGGATGTGGATGAGTCTATGGAGTCGAGCTATGTGCAGCTACGCTGCCGCATAGTGGGCATGTCGTATGTTGGCGAGGGTGCCAAGCGCCGCCTTATAGTAGATGTCACAGACCCCACAGGAGGTGCCGAGCTGCTATGGTTCCACGGCATAAAGTGGATAGAGAAGCGCATAGAGCTAAACCGTGAGTACCTCATCTTCGGTCGCCCCTCACTCTTCAAGGGGCGCATAAGCATGGTGCACCCCGAGATTGAGCCTATAGAGGTTGCTCTGTCGCGAAAGAGTGAGAGTAGCTTCAGGGGTGTCTACTCGACCACAGAACGCCTCTCGTCGGCAATACAGGCAAAGGCCATGCAGACGATAGTGGCTAATGCATGGGCCCTTGTTGCTGCCGATGCTAATGCCTTTCGTGATCCGCTATGCGAGGATATGCGTAGACGTCATGGCCTCATGCCCCTCAAGGAGGCGGTGTATAATATGCACTTCCCGCAGTCGGCAGAGAGGCTCAAGCAGGCGCAGTATCGCCTTAAGTTCGATGAGCTCCTCGGCGTGCAACTAACCATACAGGCGCGTCGCACATCGCGCCATAAGCGTGGCGGAGGCTTCCTCTTTCCGCGTGTTGGCGAGGCCTTCAACACCTTCTACCGCGAGAAGCTGCCCTTCGCACTCACCGCAGCACAGCAGAGGGTCATCAAGGAGATACGTGCCGACATGATTTCGGGCAGGCAGATGAACCGTCTGCTGCAGGGTGATGTGGGCAGTGGCAAGACGATGGTGGCATTCATGTCTATGCTCCTGGCTGTGGACAACGGCTTCCAGGCCTGCATCATGGCGCCCACGGAGATTCTCGCACGCCAGCACTACGCCTCCATGGTGCGCTTTGCCGAGGGCCTCGGCGTGCGTGTTGCGGTGCTCACGGGCTCCTCGAAGACGGCAGAGAGGCGCACAGCCCTCGAGGGTATTGCCGCGGGTGAGGTAGATATACTCGTTGGCACACATGCGCTGATTGAGGATAGGGTGCAGTTTGCCAACCTCGGATATGTTGTCATCGACGAGCAGCACCGCTTCGGTGTTGAGCAGCGTGCCAAGCTATGGACAAAGAACCAGCAGCCGCCACACATCCTCGTGATGACGGCAACACCCATACCCCGCACCCTCGCCATGACGCTGTATGGCGACCTCGAGGTGTCGGTCATCGATGAGCTGCCCCCAGGGCGTCAGCCTATACGCACATACCACTACTTCGACTCGGCACGCCTCAAGATGTTCGGCTTCCTCAAGCGCGAGATTGCCAAGGGTAGACAGGTATATATCGTCTACCCCCTCATCCAGGGCTCCGAGAAGATGGACTATAAGGATTTGTATGATGGCTTCGACTCCATCACACGCGACTTCCCGCTGCCAACATACCGCACTACGGTGTGTCATGGCAAGATGAAGCCCGCGGATAAGGATGCTGCGATGTTGCAGTTCAAGCGTGGCGAGGCCGACATCCTTGTTGCCACCTCGGTGATAGAGGTGGGTGTCGATGTCCCTAATGCCACGGTCATGGTCATTGAGTCGGCAGAACGCTTCGGCCTGTCGCAGCTACACCAGCTGCGTGGCCGTGTGGGTCGTGGCTCGGAGCAGTCATACTGCATACTCATGTCGGGCGATAAGCTCTCGAAGGAGGGCCGTGCACGTCTTGAGGCTATGTGTGCCACGAATGACGGCTTCCAGCTCTCGGAGTTAGACCTCAAGTTGCGCGGTGCGGGCGACATACACGGCACACAGCAGAGTGGCGATGCCTTCGAGCTGAATGTGGCAAACCTCGCCACCGACACCCAGATAATGGAGGTAACACGCAACGAGGCTATAGCCATCCTCGATACCGACCCTGCGCTGCAACGTCCAGAGAATGTGGCGCTTCGTGCGCTGCGCGACAGACACTGCAAGCGCGAACGTATAGATTTTTCAGATATATCGTAATATAGATTTAGATAAAAGCGTTATCTTTGTAACCCCGTAATATTAAACGTATAATACCATAAGAATATGGCACTTATAAGATGTAAGAGATGTGGTAACCCGGTGTCGAGCAAGTCGGCTGCCTGCCCCATCTGTGGCGAGCCCACCGCGGCTACGCCCACGACACCTACCCCTACACCTGCGGCTCCTGTGACCCCTGCGGAGCCTACTACGCCCGTGGAGCCTACTACGCCTGTGGAGAGTTCGCAGCCCAAGACCCTCAACGACATCATCGCACAGCGTTCTGCCACGCAGCACACGCTTAACGATGCTCATGCCCGCACTGTGACGCCCGAGGCGCAGCCTGCCGCCGAGGTGGCAGCGCAGAGAGCTACGGAGGAGAGTGTGGCGCAGCAGCCCGAGGCGCGTAAGACCGTGACAGAGGGTAACTACACTGCCGAGTATGACAGCATGGATGACTATGAGGTGGAGATAGAACGTCAGCGCCGTTCGATAAAGGGACTGACGATGGTCGTTGTGCTCCTTGCCGTGTTGTTGCTCCCCGCCGCATACTTCAGCGTGAGCTACGGCATAAAGAATAAGGCTATCTCTGACGACTATGCCATCGTGCAGTCGGCGCGTAAGCTCTTCGAGGAGCAGAACACCATGCTTCAGCGCGATGCCGAGAGTCTGGTGTCGGAGCTCGAGAGCCTCAAGGACCAGAACGACACCATGCTTGTCAAGTATCAGGAGGCTGTCGTCATGCTCGAGCAGCTGCAGAGGGAGAAGACCTACAACTACGAGCAGCTTGCCAAGTATAAGCGCGAGGTGGAGACACTGCGTGGCGTTATGCGTGGCTACCTCCGCCAGATAGACTCGTTGAACACCATAAATAGCAACCTTCAGGCCGAGAATGTGGCATACCGCCGTGAGATATCTACAGCCCAACAGCGTGCCGATGTTGCCGAGGAGAAGGCTGACGAGCTAAATACAAAGGTGCGCATAGGTGCTGTCATACGTTCGAGTGGCATACGCATGGTCATGCTCAACTCCAACTCCAAGGAGGTGCGTCGCGTACGTCAGGCATCACGCTTGAGGGTAGACTTCGAGCTCACAGCAAATGAGCTTGCCGAGCCAGGCGAGAAGAGTGTATATCTCTGCATCACAGCACCCGATGGCTACATCCTATCATCCGAGAATATGATACTCTTCATGTTCGAGGGCGACGAGATGATGGCATCCGCCATGCGTAAGGTAGACTACGAGAACCAGTCTGTCCCCGTCAGCATCTACTACGATGGCTCCGCCTTCGAGAAGGGTACATATAAGGTAGATATATACATCGATGGACGTCATAGCGGAACCCAGGAGACCTACTTCGAGTAATTTCTTGTGATAAGGGGTCATCTTCGACTCTTCAATCAACGCCACCAATGGGACGTACGTCAAGTACTACCCATCGGTGGCTTTTTCATGTCAGAGCCAAATCTGACGCCCTTCTAACAAGAAATTATTTCTTGTGATAAGGGGTCATCTTCGACTCTTCAATCAACGCCACCAATGGGACGTACGTCAAGTACTATCCATCCCTGGTAATCTCTTTATCAAGTCCACATCTCTTTTTTGTGCTGCTCGTGGTGAACAAACCAAAAAATTGTTATCTTTGTATATATATTGTGCGGAGGGTGCTACGAGGCCTCTTCGTGCCGTAACAGAGCCATGTAGTATGACGCAAGAGAGACTTATGACTATCGCCCGTCAGTTCGCCTTCGAGGGCGATATTGCCACCATAGAGCCCCTGGGCGAGGGTTTTATAAACGACACCTTCGTGGTGAGGAGTGTGGGTGATGCCCCCGACTACATTATGCAGCGCAAGAACCACCATGTCTTCCCCGATGTGCCAGGCATGATGGATAACATACGTGCCGTGACAGAGCATATAAAGCGCAAGGTTCAAGACCCGCTGCGCGAGACACTCACGCTGGTGAGGGCAAGGGATGGTAGGCTCTATGTCGAGGAGGGTGATAACTTCTGGGCATCATGCCTCTATATACCGCGCACGGTGACCTACGAACGTGCCGACAGCCGAGCCCTTGCCTACCAAGGAGGTGTGGGCATAGGTCGCTTCCAGGCGCTGCTTGCCGACTTCACCACACCCCTTAATGAGACGATAAAGGGCTTTCACAACATACGGTGGCGCTTCGAGCAGTGGGATGCTACGCTTGCTGCCGACCCTGTAGGTCGTGCCGAGGGTGTGGCGGAGGAGATATCGTGGGTCGAGGCACGCAGGGAGCAGATGATGGCGTTCTGGTCGAGGGTGGAGTCTGGAGAGATACCCACACGTGTCACGCACAACGACACGAAGATAAGCAATATACTCTTCGATGAGGATAGTGGCGAGGTGCTCTGCGCCATAGACCTCGACACGGTTATGAGTTCAACGTCGCTTAACGACTTTGGCGATGCCATACGTTCCTACACGAATCGTGGTGCCGAGGATGATAGGTGTCTGGAGAGTGTAGGTATGGATATAGAGATGTTTGAGGCCTATGCCGAGGGTTACCTCTCGCAGCGGCGTGCCACGATGTGTGACAGCGAGAAGGAGTGGCTGGCATTCTCGGCACGCTACATAACCTTCGAGCAGGTGCTACGCTTCTTGATGGACTACATAGATGGCGACAGATACTATAAGACGGCATATGCGGAGCATAACCTTGTGCGCACACGTGCCCAGTATAGGCTTCTACAGAGCATGGAGGAGCAGTACGATGCCATGTGTGATATCATACGCCGTCTGGCATAATGATGTGATTAATAAATAGTTGTATATGCAAGGTATTGATAATATATTGGTGAATCTTGACTCTCTGTCACAGAGGAACTACTTTATACCCTCCTATCAGCGTGGCTATAGGTGGGGTAAGCAGCAGGTTGTAGACCTTCTCGACGACATCTTGGACTATGCCAACGGCAAGGGGCTGGGCAGTGGCGACCAGGGCTACTACTGTCTGCAGCCCGTGGTTGTCAAGAGCCTTACGGATGAGGAGAAGAGGAGGTACGACCTGGAGGTGGATAGGGCGTGGTACGAGGTTATCGACGGCCAGCAGCGACTTACCACCCTCGCCCTTATACGCCACTACTTCAATGAGTACTTTGCGGTTAGGTCGAAGCGCCCCGAGCCTACCATCAAGTATGAGACACGTGAGACGCATATCAATAAGGTTAGTATTGACGATGAAGGCAATGTTGTGTGCGGTGGCGGGGATAGGAGTGGTAACATAGACCTATATCATGTTGTCAACGCCTATGGCTACATTCACGAGTGGTTCCAGAGCTTCTCGAGCAACGATGTCGATGAGAACATCATGATGTCGGTCTTCAACAAGCAGGTCAAGGTTATATGGTATGAGATAGATGAGCAGTCTGGCGCTAACACGGATGCCATAGAGCTTTTCACGCGCATCAACATGGGTAAGATACCCCTGACCAATGCCGAGCTTATAAAGGCGCTATTTCTGCGCCAGCGTAACTTCAAGGATAACCAGTCGTTGCGCCAGGTGGAGATTGCCAAGGAGTGGGATAGCATAGAGTATGCGTTGCAGAACGATGGTGTATGGTACTTCCTGAATAATGAGGGCGAGGATAAGCCTGCACGTATAGAGTATATCTTCGACATGATGTATGATAGCGAGCACAATAGGGCCGAGGCCGAGGGTCGCAAGGAGGAGTTCGATAAGCTCTATGGCACAGATGCATATAAGACCTTCCGCTTCTTCGCCTACAAGTTCAAGGATGACACGGCAGATGCTGTTAAGAGGTACTGGGAGGAGGTCATGGGTGCCTTCTCGGCGATAAGGGAGTGGTACGACGACAATAAGTACTACCACTACATTGGCTACCTCATTGCCTGTGGTGTGAGGATCGTCGATGTATACTCGATGTACCACAATGCGCCGAAGAGTGCGTTCCTACAGAGGATTAAGGATAGCATATGCCAGGTCATCAAGGATGTTAAGTATGGTGTGGATGCTAGTGGCGAGGTATACGTCGACCTGCAGTACGGCAAGGATAATAACCTTATTCGCCGAGTGTTGCTGCTGTTCAATGTGGAGTATATCGTCAAGCACAGCAGGCAGGATGAGCAGGGCTATATGCGCTTCCCCTTCGACTTATACAAGAAGATGGATTGGGATATCGAGCATATCAACTCCTACACCACAAACGAGATATCGAAAGGCGATGCACAGGTTGCGTGGATAAATACGGCACTTGGCGACATGAAGTCTGCGGGCTTCGATGTTGAGGCCAAAAATGGAGATTTGTATCAGAAGATTGAGGATTTCCGTCGTAGGACTCGCAGCAAGACGTTCTATGAGTTGAAGGCGGAGATAGTGAGGTTTGTGGGTGAGTATGATAGTGGCGAGGATGAGGCCACGAAGAACAATATCGGCAACCTCACGCTGCTGAATGCCGACATAAACCGTAGCTATGGCAATGCCCTCTTCATCACGAAGCGCGGTGAGATTATAGCGAGGGATAAGATGGGTAGCTTCATACCTATATGCACCAAGAATGTATTTCTCAAATACTTTGACAAGGAGGGCTCGAGCAAGAGTGTATGGTCGAAGGGAAATGGCGATTACGATAACTACCTGAAGGATATGGTGGCTACTATAGAGGAGTTTTTAAATAAGCAGGGTGAGCAGCATGAAGAGTAAGTATAGTTTTATGGATTTCCTGACAAGGGAGACCTTTGTCGGCAAGGATGATGATACCCAGGAGGATATATATGCTGTCATCGATAAGATAGAGATACCGATGATTCAGCGCGACTATGCGCAGGGACGTACGAAGCCCGGCAGGGGTGATGCGAGGGTGCTCAACGACACGGGTAGTAGGTTTATAAGGTCTATCTTCAACACCCTCACCGATGATAGTAGGCAGGAGATGGAGCTCGAGTTTATCTATGGCTCTATCGAGGCTCGTAGCCAGCAGGGTAGGAGGATGCCAGAGTATGTCTTCATACCGCTGGATGGCCAGCAGCGCCTCACAACACTCTTCTTGTTGTATTGGTACCTCGGCATGCGTGAGCTCGATGCGGAGCAGCGTAGGGGTCACCTCGCGCTGTTGAGTAAGTTCACCTACCTAACACGCCTCTCGTCACGCCTCTTCTGCCAGAGCATCTGCGACATCGAGAAGATGAGTAGCATAACGCTTGATGAGGGCCCCGTGGAGGTGCTCACCGACTGCCCATGGTACTATAAGGAGTATAGGAAGGATCCTACGGTTAGTGCTATGCTCTCGATGCTCGACCATATACACAAGCTATATGCGGAGTGTCGTGAGGAGGGCGTAGTGCTGTTGCCAAAGATGGAGAGGCTTAAGTTCTACATCTTCCCACTCAACAAGTATAGGCTCACCGAGGATTTGTATATAAAGATGAATGCGCGAGGCAAGCAGCTCTCAAGCTACGAGAACTTCAAGGCCGACCTCATAAATTGGATGAAGACGAACGATGACGTACGCTTTAGGGAGAGTGTTGTATATCGTGACAGAACGATGAGCTACTATATGGCCTTTGCGCAGAAGCTCGACAACGAGTGGACAGACATCTTCTGGAAGTGCGTGCCCAAGGCGGAGTCCGCAAGCACGAAGCGCGACATGGCAAGGGAGGTGGATGATATGTTCATGACCTTCTTCCACCGCCTCTTCTACATCAGTAGAATATTGTGGCTTCAGGCTAACGACCAGGCGGTGGCCTCGGATGATGTGGTCAAGTATTTCGATAGGGATGAGAGTGCCATTAGGTACAACAACAACGACTTCGAGAGTGTATATAGGGTGTGCCTGTCGTACGATACGGTACGAAGGATGGAGAACTTCCTCGATAGGATACCTCGGGGTCTTAAGGTTGTGAATGAGGAGTTTACGCCAGTGTGGGAGTCTACGGATGAGGGTAGACATATCTTCATCAACACCGAGAGACTATCGTTCGCACCACGCCTCGTCTTCCAGGCCGTGTTTGACTACTTCTCTACCTCCGAGACCTTCGACGAGGATATGCTCCGTGACTGGATGCGTGTGGTGTGGAAGTTCGCCGTAGACCCCGTCATCAGCAACTTCAGATACTATGTAGAGTCGGTGCGTATCATCGATGCAATCCTCAATAAGGGTATGGGCAATATGCTCTCGTGGCTTAAGGATAATGGGTGCGAGACTGGCAATGTAGCACACTTCGGCGTGCAGTATGCCGAGGAGTGTGTCAAGGCACAACTTATCGCCAAGGATGAGGCGTGGAGGAAGGCACTTGCCGATGGCGAGAGCCACCAACTCCTCAAGGGTAGGATAAGCTGTCTGCTGCCCGAGGGTGTAGATACCAATATAGAGGTGTATAATAGGTATCTCAAGGCCTTCAGTGTCTTCGACCTCAATGAGCCACGAAGGTTGTGGATAAGGGCTATGCTCGCAAAGATTGAGGTGGGGTATATGTTCGATAAGGAATTGGGCCTTTCTAATGACCACGAGAATATGAAGGTATATATAAATGGAGAGTTCTTGAAGCCTATGCATGCGCTGCTTGCCGACATAGTGGCTAATGTGGATGTTGTCACTACAGAGGCAGTGCTTAAGCGCATGGAGGGTATATGCGACGAGTATGATGTTAAGGAGGGTCTCGAGTGGGTATATCCCCTTGTTAAGAACTTTACATGTAATACCGATAGCACAGATAAAAACCTGCTTGCCGACTATACGCACAAGAGGAAGCTTATGGTGCGTGATGGCCATGTATACCTATGCTACAAGTCGCGCTTCGACCATGATAGCGTGATACTCCTCAACGGCAAGCGTAACGATGTCATCAAGGCACTGCTCAAGAGTGACGACATCTATCTACATAAGGAGAATAGACTATATGAAGAGTCGGGTAGGTACTTCAGTGGCTATATAATAGACCTCGTTAGGGAGCTGCCGAGGGAAGATATGTCGCTTAAGTGCATATATAGGGTTAGCACGGAGTGCCTGAAACTCTATGTCGGCGATGCTGAAGGCAGGGAGCATGAGGTCTCTACCCACGGTGCACAGGCACTGAAAATATATGATGGCATGACAGATGACGATATAGCTGCGCTAATAGCGGATGTCGAGAGGAGGGTCGCCGAGGTGCAGAGTGCCGAGGACCCCTTCAACATGGCTGGTGCCGAGGCGTAGCGCCTTGATGTTGTGTCATGACGTGTGTGTGGTGATGGTGCTAATAGTGCGCCATCACCTTTTTTGTGCTCCTCGATATTGTCTGTTCGCAGAAAAAGTATTACCTTTGCTTATTATAAACCGTAAATATTCAAGAGTATGAAATACGCTATTATCTCTACAGAGAAGGGTGATATGAAGGCCGAGCTATATGCTAACGAGACACCTATCACCGTCGATAACTTCGTTAAGCTCGCCGAGAGCCACTTCTACGATGCCCTCACCTTCCACCGTGTAATCCCCGACTTCGTGATTCAGGGTGGCTGCCCTCTCGGCACAGGCGCTGGTGGCCCCGGCTACACAATCCCTTGTGAGACACGCGCAGAACGCCAGTACCACGACCGTGGCGTGCTCTCTATGGCACACCGTGGCCCTAATACCGGTGGCTCGCAGTTCTTCATCTGCCACAACCGCATGAACACCCAGCACCTCGATGGCGTGCATACATGCTTCGGTAAGGTTGTTGAGGGTGTAGATGTCATCGACGATATACGCCCTGGTGACCTCATTCTCTCTATCACCATCGTCGAGGAGTAACATGTAGGCCTATGGCTATTAGCGACCTTCAGAGACCCTTTGGCGACATTGCCGCCGAGCCACTATATATCGCAGGCCCCTGTAGTGCCGAGAGCCGTGAACAGGTTCTCGCCACTGCCGCCGCCCTTGCGCACCTCGGTGTGCCCATCTTCCGTGCTGGCGTGTGGAAGCCACGCACCAAGCCTGGGTCGTTCGAGGGCATGGGCGCCGAGGCCCTCGTGTGGCTGCAGGAGGTAAAGCAGAGATATGGCATGAAGGTCGTTACGGAGGTCGCAACCCCCGAGCATGTGGAGATGACCCTCGCCGCAGGCCTCGATGGCGTGTGGGTGGGTGCGCGTACCACCACAAACCCCTTCGCCACACAGCAGATTGCCGATGCCCTCCGCGGTGCCGATGTGGCGGTGCTCGTCAAGAACCCCGTAATCCCCGATGTGGACCTGTGGGTGGGCGCCATAGAACGTATATATAATAGCGGTGTCCGCCGCCTATGTGCCGTACACCGTGGCTTCGGCACGCACGAGACAACACCCTATCGCAACGCCCCACATTGGTCTGTGCCCATCGAGCTGCATCGCCGCCTACCATCACTCCCCATACTCTGCGACCCCAGCCATATAGGTGGCCGTAGGGATATGATAGCAAGCCTCTCGCAGCAGGCCCTCGATATAGGCTTCGATGGTCTGATGATTGAGAGCCATCCTATGCCCGATTGTGCGTTGAGTGATGCCGCCCAGCAGGTGACCCCCGAGACCCTCGGCCTCATCCTTGGCGATCTTGCACTGCGTAGAACACCCGTTACACATGGTGCGCTTGGCGATTTCCGTATGCATATAGATACTATAGATAGCAAGATTATCGAACTTTTGGCCGAGAGAATGAGTGTGTCGCGCGCAATTGGCGAGTATAAGATAGCCCACGACATGGCAATTGTTCAGCACGATAGATATAATGAGCTACTTTTGTCCGCAGAGTCGAAGGCCGAGAGCCTCTGCGTGTCGAGAACGTTTATCAATCAGATTTTCAGCGCAATACACGAGGAGTCGGTACGTCAACAGATAGAGTTGAGTCGAGCCTCTGAAAAAAAAGTGTAATTTTTTTGAAAAAAAGTTGCGAAAAAATTTGGAGAATAAAAAATTTGTAGTACCTTTGCACTCGCAATCGAGAAGGTTGCAGTCGTAAATTTTAAGATGTTAGTGTTGCGGAAATAGCTCAGTTGGTAGAGCACAACCTTGCCAAGGTTGGGGTCGCGAGTTCGAGTCTCGTTTTCCGCTCAAAATGAGAAAGACAGCTTCAGGCTGTCTTTTTTCATTTTGTACTCGCACAAACGATGACTCGCCCGAAGCGACCCCACTCACCCCTCCCAGGGGCTGCCAATATATGTCGCGCGAAATTTGATTCTTCGCAAAGACAATGAAAAATTTTCAAATTGCATCCCAAAAACAACTAATTACTATGCTTTAAAATATACACCGCCTTATCGCTATACCTATCAAGCGTGAAATGCAGGGTGCTGAGGGAGCTGGTGTTGTCGAATTGGGTGAAATATACCTCGTCGGCGAGGTCGGCGGCACCCCAGTTGCGTTGTTGGGCGGAGTTCCAGCTATGGTGTGTGTAGTCACGAAACGAAATAAACAACAGATTCCCCTCATCAAAAGCCGTTTGCAGGTGTGGCGGAACCTTCTTATAAAGTGCTCTTCCGAGTGCAAAAATCATGGGATGGTGCCATTCAAGCAGGTAATTCAAAACCTCTTTTTCGAGTGGGGAGTGAAAGCCGCTGATGACGACTTTGTCGGTTTGGCAGATTGATTCGGCCCATTGCAGCGCCAATTGTGCATCGTGTGGCGTTGCTTTCCGCGATGCGAAGAATGCCACCAACTCTCTGTCGAGCAAGTCCTTATTTCCGGATAAGTCCATAAAAAAGCGCAGGCGCTGTATCAACTTATCCCGAACTCAAGGCCTTGGCTGCCCACTCGCAAGAATAAGCAACACAAACACCCACGCCGGATGATATATGCACACACTGAGCCAATGTCAGTAGTGAGTATATACATCTTACGTGGATATCTTGTTGCCGTTCTTCTCGCAAGTTAAAACCGCCAAGTTTTTGAGTTCGGAAGAATCGTCAAAAAATATCCAATCAAATATGTACGGCTCAACGGCAAAAGCCATAAGCCATTACAAAGATATAGAAAATTTTTGAGAAAGCGTGAATTTGTGAAAAACTCTTATGTAGGAATTTCGTATCTTTGCACTATATCGCCAGATTTCAGGTGCACACATAGTGGGTTTCTAACTGTGTGAATTGCGAGTGGAGAGAAAAAGTTTCGGCTTTTTCTCTTTTTTGTTTAGAGATTATGAGTAACTTTGTAAAATGATACTCACTCTTTATCGATAAACTATGGGGATTTTTGTAGGTATATTATTGGCATTAGCGTGCTGTGTTTGGTTTATATGGGGAATTATTGCCGTAGGAACAATTTGGAATCTAATTATGCCATCTATATTCGTTATATTGGCTATTGGTATATTAATAATGCTATTTTCTTCCATCTTCAATAGCACAAACAATGTTCCTATTAAAACTCTTTTCCTGCATATTTTACTATACATTTTATCTATTGCAATAGTATCCTTATTGGCCGTTTCTTTATCTAATATGAATGAGTACACAGGGGTTACATCTTTCTTGTCAATTATTTTGTTACCATTCTTAAATTTGCCAGCTTTTTCTGCGGTGAGTAAAGAAAGATGGGGCAGAGATTTTTCTATTAAACAAGAAAAGAGTTTAATTGTAGTGGCCGTTATGGCTAATATCATTCTTTGCATTTCAAGTTTTTATCCATACATAATACATGGAGCAAACGCAGAACTATGGAATACACTACGATACAGTCCTAGTATATTAGCATATATCTGCCCTTCAATTATGGCATTTTTATATTTAAGCGTTGTCTATAAAGGAGTTGCAAAATATATAAAGTTGAATAATGAATAAATTTTAGGATTATGGAGTTATTAGGTGGGAAAAAAGCAATTCTGAAAAAACAGGATGGTAGGGAAATAGAAATTATCGCATCTATACAATCGCAAAAGATTTATGTTAGTGATGTTACAATTCCTTTTGAAGAGGGAGATGAAATTATTCAAGCTCTTCCAAGTGGCATTAAAAAACAGTATAGAATTATTGATACCATATGCTACACTAATAGTAGTTTGGCTCACTGGGAATTGACCTTTGAAAAAATGGTTAATAGAAAGGATAGAGTTGCTAGTAGTATTGTAAATATGCAGGCTGAAAAAATTTATCTAAATTCGATAGATAATTCAGTTAATAAACAACCTGATGAAGAGACTTTGGCTATATTTAGCGACATTAGAAATATATTACAAAAGGGAATAATTGGCGATAAGGTAATTATCGAAGCATTAGACGAATTAATAGCATCTGTTGGTTCTGAAAAGTATCCGTCAAAATATGCCAAGTTTATACAATCTGCTGCGAATCATATTACTATTATCTCTCCTTTTATTCCATTTTTATCAGACCTGCTCAATAAAAAATGATTTCCCACCTTTTACAGCCATTGGTTTGCGAGTGTTTTCTGACAGATGCGCGGTATCGGGAGGGGCATTTGCGAGTGGTGAATGCGTTGGCGAAGTTCCCCGACAAAACAAGAGCCGTTGCCTGCTCGTCAAACTTGTCGCTGATGTGGTAACGAATAATTAAATGTTCGAACATATATAAAACTCAGATCCTGCTCAACTATATTTGTTGAGCAGGATCTGTGATTATAAATAATCCTCGAAAAGGACATTCGTAAATTTTCTAATAAAGGGAGTATCAATCAGATGTTATATAAACCCATAAAACTTCCGAAAAAAGAATATTTACCATTCGTCAATATCCTTTATAATTAATAATGCTTTCATAATAGTAATAGTTTGTTGTGCAAATATAAGTATTTTTTTACATTCTGTCAATTGATGTTGTTTTTTCGCATAAGATAACAAAGACTCCATTTCGAGGTAACAACCAATCAAATGCTTCTATACTAATGACATTATCATTAGGGTGAGAAATCTTTATTTTAGAGTTTTCTGTAAATGTTCCCAATAATTCGCCATACAATCGAACATTATCGTCATCATTACAAATACAATCTATTCTAAAAGACTTCGCAGGGTACTTCAATCTATTTGTAAAATGATTATCCTCAATTGGTAAATATATTTCATAATCAATCTCTACTTTTATTGATTTCTCATATTTAACGAATATACCTTTAAGATTGTTATGGGTGCTTATTATTTTGGCGTTAGTCCCATCATATAACAAGGATACGCTTGTACTATAATAGTCTGAATGTGATTCCAATTGTTTAATTTCATATTTAATATCATCTTTAATATCAAATCTTTCAGCTCCATCCACTGATATATAAAAATGGCTTAAATTAAAAATCTTTTTAATTGTTTGCTCGTTATTACTATCGATAGGTGTCTGTACACACTTCCTTATTGATATGTCTGCAATATCCTCAATAGAATCCATAGTAGGACTTTTAATAGTATACTGAATATTCACAGTCCTATATAAAACTTTAGTGCCATTTTCGCTAGAAAAGGTATTCCAATTAAGATTTTTATTTTTGTAGTATATAGCAGTTTCTCTGTATATTTCATAGTACGGATGCATTAATGCAGAGAATATTTCTTTGTCTTTATCCATCAACCCCTTTTGCATGTTAGGATAACGCTGTTTATGCATCTCAGTAATTGCATTGCTACGAATATCTTGCAATCGTTCATCTGTCAGTTTTTCTAAGAATGAATTAGAGGTGAATGTGTCAATTATCATATTTTGTATTCCAGATACTTGCTTCTTTATATCAATTGTCAAAGAAACTATTACTGCCGCAATAATTGAGGTTAATATAGGAGCAATTATTGATTCTGCATAGAAATTACCGTTAAACCACGTATTTACGCAAAATAATCCTATTATTGCTAAAAGTGCAATAATTATTGTCATAAGTATTGGCTTAGTAAAAAAGCTCAACCATCCATTAGATTTCTTCATCATTGTTATAAATAAGTTTATCTCTTATATAAGAATACGTATTTTTAACCCAAAATGTTTCATTTGAATCCTTTAATATTAACAAACAACATGATTTAATATCCCGTAATATTGGGATTCTACTCTTTTCCGATTCTGTAAAAAAAGATCTCTCTTCTACAACAATAATATTCGCAATATTTATCATCCATTTTTTTGACAATATACTTTCTAACTCAATGAACTTTTCTTTCATATGTACTAAATAAATTTATGTTATATGTTAATCGCAAAATAAATGATTATTATTGAATCATTTGTCTTATTAAACCCAAAATTGTGCCATACTATTCCTAATTTTATAAATGGTAGTTGAGTGTCAATCGGATTTGTATCCATTTATCACTTTAAGAGTAGAGGGTGTTTCGGGAAAAGGTTTGAAGAGGAGCTGGAGATATGTGTTTTTTTGAAAATTTTCGAATTGTACTTTGGATATGCCCTTTTGAGCAAATGGTTAGTTCTCCTATCGGCTCAAATGTACCAAGAGTATTATAATATAGTTTAAGACG
Organism: Alistipes sp.; assembly: GCA_017646625.1. Lineage (GTDB taxonomy): Bacteria > Bacteroidota > Bacteroidia > Bacteroidales > Rikenellaceae > Alistipes. Next base: position 131,677 of record JAGCMF010000008.1, read on the forward strand.
ATAATACATACACTAATACTTTTTTCTTTGAAGCAAAGAAAAAAGGTATTCAAAAAAGAAACAAAAGGATTGGGGGCATCCGCCTGCGGCGTCTGATCTGTTTTTAGAAAACAAAGAGATGCTGGGATAAGATGGGATTAAAGGGAACATATATAGGAGGCCTATTTCCTCAGTATATCAAAAAA
>JAGCMF010000009.1 GCA_017646625.1 Alistipes sp.
TGTTGAGAGAATAGTGCAGATACTTTGCTCGGCGAATTTCGAGGCGATGGGCTGTACTTTGGCGTACTGCCCATTGATGAGATAATTCGTTAGCGGAAGTAGATGCGCTGTTATATCAACAAAGAACGACAAAATAGACTTTTTAGTCAGCCTCTATTCATTTATTGTGCAGTCTAAACTATGATGATAAAACAAGCTATAAACAGGATTATGATGAGAATAAAGAGGCAATTGAACATGTAGAATAGATATGTTAGTATCGCCTTTATGATAGCCTTAATCCACGAGTTAGGCTCGTACACATTGCGTATTGACAACACCAAATATAGCACCGAACCGATACGTACAATCCACAACAAGAGACCCATAGATGGCTCTACAGTGAGGTAGAGTATGTAGATGGCAATCATGAGTAACTCGAGGAAGGCGGTGTAGTGCAGCGAGAAGACAAAGTGGTGGATAAATGGATGCCTTGGTCGTCGCTGAAACATAGCTATGGCTATAGCTAAAAGTGGCGCTGTTAGCAGCATAAGCATCGGGAAGTAGTCGGTTGTGATGCTTGTCAACTTCCCCCATACCGATGCTACCATGGCTATGTCGTCCGACACCTTATCTTCATTCATATTGAAGATGTAGTGCTCTTCCTCCTCGGCAAGCACAATAATCTCGTCCTCAATAAGTAAGCGAGGCACAACAGCCTCCCACCTATCAAGGCCCTGACCATTTGTATCATCCAGCACCGTCACCTTGTCAATAGTCCCTGGGTATTTGTCAGCAAGGCTCAAGGGAGCCTGCAAAATCACCGTATCACGAGGACTCTCTGCCACCTTCTCGGCAAAGTAACCATCATCCAGGAGGAACTCCATCTGCAGCGCTGGATACACCATCTCATCCTTGGTGTAGTCATCCACCATGTTGTTATTAACCGGGTCTGCAAAGAGCAGGAAGAGGGTTATGAAGACAAAGAGCAGGAACATGTTATACTTAAGAGGATGCTCCTGTGATATGAACTTACCGGCTATATAGTCTTTCGTCAGACGTCCTGGTCGACACAAAAGGTTCCATGTTGTCTTCAGACACAGTGGGTCCCAGATAAAGGCGTTGCTGGCGTACTCAAGCAGAAAGGCAGCAATGCTTGGTACTGGTTTAGTCGCCTGCTGACCACACTTATGACAGTAGCCACCCTGTAGCTTCTCGCCACAATTAAGACAGTTCTCATAAGGAATCTTACTATCTCCTGTCATCTCCTCGGTATTGTTGGGGTTCTTACTCATAGGTTATTGTGTTGTTTTACAGCACAAATATACGCTAAATGTGCTTCAATACAAAAAATATGGGTCTATTTTTATGACCGAAACGAAGAGGGTCGTGCCAAAGAGTATTGACACGACCCTCAACTTTTTGTCAATGACAATCATGTCATGACACCATCGTCACTACTTCTTTGAAAGCTCCTCGATGGCTCTCTCGATGATGGTATCCTTGCCCATAACCATATCCAAATCTGCATCCATCAAGATATCTGGGTCGATACCGTTCTCTATATGCTGCTTATCGCGGTCGAAGAGCATGTTTGATGGGAAGACAACAAGCCAACCGTTAGGCAGGTAGTGTGTCATAGGCATAGCGCCACCACCACCCGACTTACCACCGATGATGGTAACATTAGGTGCATACTGAAGAGCACATGTCACGAGGTTTGCTGTAGAGTATACGCCACGGTTTATGAGCAACATAGTGGGCTTTGATGACCAATCGTGCTTCTTTGATGGTTCTACATATAGTGGCTGTAGCTCTGTGTGATCGTTGTGACCAGGACCATTTTTAGCGGCGTAGTAACCCACAAGCTCCGATGTGTTGAAGAACTGACCTGCGATATTTAGGCCGAGCTCGCCATCACCACCTGGGTTTTCGCGGATATCGAAGATGATACCATCAGCACCACTCACAACAGACTCTATGTACTTGAAGTCGTTTGCCGACCAAGCAGCATCAAATCCTGTGTAAAGGATATAGGCATATGTACGGTCACCATCCTCAATCTCTGCATAGTAGAGTGCACTATCCATAGGGTGGTATATCTCATTATCCTTCATATACCGACGTAGAAGCGATCTATCGAAGTTGTCGGGATAGCGCACACCGTTCTCGTCGTAGTAGTATGTATCACATGAATACTGCTGGAATGGCGACACCATCCATACGTGGCCATCACGCAAGTAGTCGAGAGCATCACTCAATATTACGAAGAACTCCTGCTCTGTCTGTGCAGCCTCAACACGTGGCATCATCTCCTCCTTAACGGCATTCCAGTCGATATTCTTATAGTCGAGGTAGCAGTACTGCTCGTCAACCAATGTCCAGAAGAGCTCGAAGTTGTGCTTAAAGTCATAGTCTGCCTCCTTGATGGTCTCATACTTCTCGCATGAGATGAGTGCAGCAGATGCAAATAGTAGTGTTATAATAAATCTTTTCATAATGCTAACCTAATTAAAATTGACGATTACCCGACTTACCTCTCTTCATGCCAACAAGATTTACAGAGAGACCGACCTTCAAGATGTTGTTTTTGCGGTAGTTCTGAAGCTCATAGTCACTCCACCAGAAGTTGTTAGCGCCATATGACAGAGACAGAGATATGCGATTGAGGACAAAGTCGATACCTGCCTCCCAGTTTACGCCCTGGGTGTTGTGAAATGATGAGAACACAACGTGACTGTATGGTGTCTGCTTGAATTTGTCAGAGAGGATTGACTCGGCAAAGCCATTGTAACGGCCATCAGCCGTTCTAATACCCATGAATGGAGTAGCGGCATTAGCATACAGATCGAGTCCCCACTTCTTGAAGTCCCAACCGTAGCGTAGCTGAAGTGATGCGTAGAGCTGGGTCTGCATCTGCATAGATACACCATTGTTTATAGCGTGGTTGTCGCCAGTCAACAGACCAGCATTAACGCCAAACCAGCCACCCAAGCGCACCTGGAGACGGTTAAAGAGCAACCAGTTGTAGTATACCGCATAGTCCGCCTCTAAAAACTTTGACGAGATATGCGATGTGCCCGCAGGGTTAACAAGACCCGATGTAGGTTCACCAGGGGTATATTGGCTACCGTAATACATCAGAGTAAGCTGCCATGATAGTCTGTCTGACCTCTTGAAGAGACGGCCATGTGTTGCCTGAATACCACGGATGGCACCCTTATACTCCTGGAGGTTGTGGTAGTGGTTAGTATAGGCAGCACCACCCACCATTAGTTGCCACTTCGATGTCACAGGTTGTCTGTCACACTCATTCGATGCACAATCGTCTTGTGCAAAAGCGAGTGTTGCTCCTGCAAACATAAGCAGGAAGAGAGAAAATAGTTTCTTCATCGCTAAAATATTTAGTATAAATTGGTTAAAGTCCGCCTCTGCGTATCACACGTCGCCTGCCGCACGACATCCACTATCTACAGCATGAGAGCACCCACAAAATCACAATCTCACGAATTAGAATTTGTGACACGAATTGCACAGCAAAGATACTACAGATAATTAAAAAAACAACATTATACGCCACTATTTCACATATCTCACATCGCCACCATAGAGTCTCCCAGCCCACAAACTAAAACAATAAGCGCACATAGCCATACTCCCCACACCTCATAGGTTAGCAACCCTATAGAGATAAGAAAAAAGGGTTGCCCAACATTGTTGAACAACCACTATCACTTTGTTTATATGACGATTACTCCATCTACATCTCTGCAGGTGTGGCATCCTCGGGCTCTGCAACGATGCGCTCAGGGAGCTCCTCGCCATGCTGAAGTCTATAAGCCAACTTAACGATGTAGTTCTCCCTCTCTACCTTCGAGATATTATCGCGCAACTCCACTACCTGCTCCTCCATCGTCTGTAGGTTTGCAAGCATATCTGCTGGGTAGCAAGCATCGATAATCTCCTCGGCATACAACTCCTTGTCGATGAGAAGCTGTGCGAGGGATGCCTCAAGCTGTGCGATGTTAGCATCATTGGCGTCGATGACAGTATATGCAGCCTCGGGTGTTGCGACATCCATCTGCCATGCGCGGTCGAGGTCGTTAAGGGTGCCATTAAACTCTGCCTGCTGCGCCTTCAGGTAGTCATCCTCGGCACGTATGGCGTCAAGGCGTGCTGTGGCCATCTCGCGTACAGGCACCATAAGTTCTGTGAACTTTGTTGCCATAGCGCCATTATAACCCTTGCGGTAGGCAATCTCATATTCGCGTGCGAGCTTCTCGATGATAACCAGGTCAGTCTCGCAAGTGATGCACTCGGCAAGGCTCTCGAGGTACTTGCTATCATGCTCGGGGGATGTAATCTTGGGGTGCGACTCGCAGCGTGTGCCCAAGAAAAGAAGTACTACAAGCAGGGTGTAGCCTATGGCGTACATAGCCTTAATCTTTCTCTCTCTCTTCATAGCTCTGCGGGGTTAGTTCTCGTTAAGAAAATAGTTACACTCCTCGAGGAAGATGAGGTATGTGTCGCCACCAACCTGTGTGCGGAACGCCTCCTCATAGGCCATAATCTCGGCATATGCCGCCTTAAACTCCTCGTATGTTGCCGCCTCACGAACCTTCGAGGCGAGCTCGGCACTCCTCTCGTAGGCCTCACTCTCATGGCGAAGCTCATCGATGACGATGCCCTCGTTATTGCAGCATGCACCAAGCGCAGTGGCTGCCACAAGCATTGTAAAAAGTCGTTTCATCATTATCTTGTTTTCATCGTTATACTCTTGCTACTCGACATATACCACAAGACCCTTGAGATATTCGCCCTCGGGGTGGTAGATGTTTATAGGGTGGTCTGCAGGCTGCGTAAGCTGGCCTATGATGCGCACCTTGCGGCGTGCTATGGCCGCAGCAGTGAATATCGTTGTGCGGAAGAGCTCGCGGCTGACAGCCTGTGAGCACGAGAAGGTGAAGAGTATGCCTCCAGGGCGTATCTTCTCCAAGGCACGCGCATTAATCTTCTTATATCCCTGCAACGCATTGCCCAACACCTTATGGTGCTTGGCGAAGGCTGGCGGGTCGAGGATGATAAGGTCGTAGCTGTCGTCTATATCCTTGAGGTACTCCACAGCATTTGTTGCTATGGCGGTATGTGGCGCCTCGTCACCGAAGTTGAGGCGTACATTCTCCTCGGCGAGCTTCACAGCTCGTTCCGACAGGTCTATAGAGACACACTCTGTTGCGCCACCAGCAAGAGCAGCCACAGAGAAGCCTCCCGTATAACAGAAGGTGTTGAGCACCTTACGGCCCTTGGCATAGCGACGTACGAGGTCACGGTTCTCGCGCTGGTCGATGAAGAAGCCCGTCTTCTGTCCCTCCTCCCAGTTGACCTTGAACTTTAGTCCATTCTCGAGCACCACGTTGTCGCGTTCGGGGCAGCGACCCCAGAGGTAACCATCTATGGCACCGAGGTCGGCCTTGAAGGGGAGTGTCTGCGAACTCTTATCGTAGATGGCCTCTATCTTTGTGCCATAGGCGTTGCGTATAGCCTCGGCGATGGCAGCACGCGAGTGGTACATGCCCACAGAGTGGCACTGCACAACGGCACAGCCCTCATATACATCGACAACAAGGCCTGGAAGCAGGTCACCCTCGCCATGTACAAGACGGTAGCAGGTGGTGGCGCTATTATCAATCATGCCGAGAGCCTCGCGCATGCGACGTGCCTCGGCGATGCGGTGATCCCACCACGCCTGGTCTATAGCCTCACGTTCGAAGGTAAGAACCCTGACGGCGATAGAACCTATCTGGTAGTGGCCACGAGCAATGAACTCACCACTCTTTGTTACCACCTCTACAACATCGCCCTCCGCAAGAGGCTTATCACCCTCACCAATGCGTTCTATGGCACCCGAGAATATCCATGGGTGACGACGTTCGAGGGACTCCTCCTTGCCACGACGTAGATGTACGGTACTTAATCTATGCTCCTTTGTCATATATGCTTACTTATTACTTTCTTGTGCCTCGTTATTGTGATGGCGGTGGCGATGCCTACCATGACGGCGCTTATGGCGTGTATGCTCTTCACGTCTACCCTCCACACCACTCGATGATATTATTGTCAGCTCCCCAGCAACAGCCTCGCTACGCATCATAGCCTCGAGGATACATGGGCATATCCAGGCATCCGTAGCGGCATACTCACGCTGCTGCGGTGTTAGCACCTCGGCCTCCCAGTTGCTCAAGCGCTGCGCCTTCGACACGCGCAAGCCGAGGACTATTGCCGAGAGCTTGCGCAGACTCTTCTCCTCGATACCCCAGCGCGATGCCTCGTGCTGCAGGTCCACAAAGCCGTCGGCACGGAACTCACGCAGGGCATGCAACGCACGTATGTCGCCCGCAACATCTGCTCCCACCTTTAGTATCTGGCGCGAGCCCAGAATCTTGAGGATGCGGTTATCAAGGCGTATGTGGGAGAGGCGGAAGAGGTAGCATGTATCTGTCGTGGAGAGCTGCAAGAGTGACACCTTATACGACACACCGGCACGGAACGAGGGTCGTGTCTCGGTGTCGAAGCCTATGATGGTGGCACTACGCAGGTCGTTACATGCCGCCTCAATCTGCTCCTCCTTATCCACGATGACTATGCGTCCCTCGAAGCGTGCTGCGGGGAGTGCCGCAACACTATCATTATCTATCGTCGGAATATATCCCATCTCTCTATGCTATGCTACGTGACCATTGCAACAGACCGCCACAAAAGTCTAACAATCGGCAAAGTTACTCAATAATTTTGAGTTTTCCGCCTACGGTCATCGAAATTTTACCTTCATGAAGCATTTTGTCGATGCGTGCCACCACAGCAGCGTGGTCACCACCAATGCTATATGCGACATCCTTAACATCTAACTCGCTATCTCTCAACCTATCCATTATCGCCTTATCTATATCCGCAGGTCGCACTCCCGATGCACGCTGCGCAAGGCATATGTCACACACGCCACATGGCTTGGCCTCCTTATCGCCGAAGTAGTCGCTTATAATCTGACTACGACACCTATCTGTTGTGGTGGCATAGCGCAACATATTATCGAACCTCTCGAAGGCGAGGTCGTAACGGCGGCGGTAGGTCTCGGGGGCGATGTATATGTCAGCTGTGGGTAGGCGTTCCTCGTTGAGGAATATCATAGGTGAACGTGATGCAGGGATGTAGCGTATCACATGCATACGCCACAGCATCTTAAGCAGCTCATGCACACGTTCTGGCGAGAGCTTTGCCGTGGTGGCTATCTGCAGCTCGTCGATAGAACGGAAGTGGCTGAATACGCCGTTGTACATGCGCAGTATGGTGCGCAGCATATTATCCATGTCGTTGCCTCCAGCATTGAGCTTATATAGGGCATCACGTGTGCAGCTAAACATAAGCTTTGCGGGGTTATCCTGCTCATCGACAAGCGTCATCAAGTTATTCTGCTCCAATATCTTGATGGCATTAATGACACTCGCCACCGAGAGGCGCATGGTGTGGCAGAAGTCGTAGATGTTGAATTGGAAGGATGCTCCCTCGCCATCGCCAATGGCCACCTGCAGGTAGTTACATACAAGCTCGTAGACCCTCTTTATGTCGGCTATTGGCGGGAACTCCGCCTTGAAGAGCTTCACTATGCGGTCAGCATCCTCCTGTGTGGCCAGCAGCACAGCATAGCTACGTCGCCCATCACGTCCGGCACGTCCCGCCTCCTGGTAGTATGCCTCCAGCGAGTCGCACATGGCGTAGTGTATCACAAAGCGCACATCCGCCTTGTCTATGCCCATGCCAAAGGCGTTTGTGGCGACTATGACACGCACCTTACCCTCAAGCCACTCATCCTGACGCATGGCACGTTCCATAGAGGGAAGACCCGCATGATAGTAGGTGGCATCTATGCCCTCGGCCTTGAGCTTCTCGGCGAGCTGCTCGCAGCCCTCACGAGTGCGCATGTAGACTATACCCGAGCCCTCGACACCATGTATCACACGTAGCAGATGGTCGAGCTTATCCTCAACATGGCGTACCACATATGATAGGTTTGGGCGTGCGAAGCTCGAACGCAATATGTGCTTATCCTTGAATGCTAGATGGTGCATTATGTCGTCGGCAACAAGCTCTGTTGCCGAGGCTGTGAGTGCCAAGATTGCGGCATCGGGCACCTCGGCACGCACCTCGGCGATGCGTAGGTAGGAGGGGCGGAAGTCGTAGCCCCACTGCGATATGCAGTGTGCCTCATCTACCGCTATAAGACTCACATTCATACGTCGCAGGCGCACCCTAAAGGCATCTGTAGCGAGACGTTCAGGGGCTATATATAGCAGTTTCACATCGCCATATGTGCAGTTGTCCAGGGCGAGTTCTATGCGTCGTGAGTCCATGCCCGAGTGCACCGCCACGGCCGATATTCCGCGTCTGCGTAGCTGGTCCACCTGGTCCTTCATCAGGGCTATGAGTGGCGTGACGACAATGGTCAACCCCTCGAACATGAGGGCTGGCACCTGGTAGGTTAGTGACTTACCGCCACCCGTAGGCATGAGAGCAAGGGTATCGCGGCCCGCCAGCACAGACTCTATAATCTCGCGCTGCATGGGGCGAAAGGCATCATACCCCCACCACTGCTTCAAAACATCCTCTATAGAGGATACCCGACTATTACCTGAACCACTCTCCATGCTACAAAGGTACAAAAAAAGAGCTACAACGTAGTTGAATAACAATTTTTTTTATACCTTTGTCGCGTAATAGTTAAACTAACAGTATGAGAATTAACGATAAATACAAGGTCCGCGAGATGGCGGGCGAGCATGTAGTCATCATGCAGGGCGCCCACGGCAGCGACCTTACACGCATAATATCTCTCAACGAGAGTGCCCTATACCTCTGGCAGTCTATCGAGGGTCGCGACTTCGAGGTGGAGGATGTGGCAGCTCTTCTTGCCGAGCACTACGGCATTGACGACGATATTGCGCAGCGTGATGCCGCAAAGTGGGTGGCAAAGCTCTGCGACTGCGGACTTATCGCATAACATACGGTGGTTGACAACATAAAAGGAGAAGAGATGAAGACAAGAGGTAAGTTATACGCTTTTATCATGGTGGCAGTCTATGTCGCAGCTACCGTGCTGTCTTCCGTGTCGCTGCTCCTATGTGATGAGCATCACCACCACCATTATCATGCTGAAGAGACATCTTGTGCCTGTCACTCGACGCAGTGTAACCATGGCGGTGCGACGTTGAGCAGCGACTGCTGCGACCACCACCACCCCATCCTCGGTGACAATCACACAGACTACATAGCATCGTCGCACCGTAGTGACGACGCACGCGCCTCACAGGCCCTGGCTCTCATGCTGGCACCTGCTGTTGCTGGCATCCTCGCAGGCGAGATTGCCATGCCCGAGGCAGACCCTCTTGGCGCCATCTATGGCGATGACGCCGTGCCGCTGAAGGCGGCAGAGGCATCTACGGCTGCACTACGTGCTCCGCCCGTATTGGCTTAAACTATCCTATACCATGCTCTCCTTGTGCCATAAGGCATCATGGAGCACCCTATCCAATTGATACATAAACCAATACAGAGATGAAAAAATCTATAATATTACTACTAATGACAATGTTGTGTCTGCCCATGATAGCTATGGCACAGCGCACACTCACAGGCGTTGTTACTGACGCTAATAGTGGTCAGCCTCTTGTGGGCGCATCACTCTACTGGAAGAATACCACGGCGGGCGCCACAACGGCTGCCGATGGCAGCTTCTCGATACGTCGTGTTAGCGGCTTCGAGACACTCGTTGTCGACTACCTCGGCTACGACATCGCCGAGTACGTACTTGATGACAAGGAGCAGAACCACATCACCATAGAGCTTCAGCCCTCGGATGTAGATATCGACGAGGTTGTAATCGAGGGTCAGCAGCGTGGTAACTATGCCAAGAGCAGCGGCATAACACGCCAGGAGCAGATATCCTTTGCAGGTCTCTGCAAGATGGCATGTTGCTCACTTGCCGAGTCGTTCGAGAACTCCGCATCGGTGACCGTAGGTTATAGCGATGCCATCTCGGGAGCACGACAGATTAAGATGCTCGGCCTTGCGGGTACATATACGCAGATTCTCGACGAGAATCGTCCCATCATGCAGGGTGCGGGTGCCGCCTATGGCTTGAGCTACACGCCAGGTATGTGGCTCAACTCCATCCAGGTATCAAAGGGCGTGGCATCCGTAACTGCGGGTCATGAGGCCATCACAGGACAGATTAACCTCGAGCACCGCAAGCCTACCGACGACGAACGCTTCTTCCTCAACCTATACTTCGACTCGGAGCTACGTCCCGAGATTAACGTCTCGTCGGCAATACCTCTGACCCCCGACAAGAGCCTATCAACGGTGATCATGGCACACGGCTCTCTCGACACTGCTACACACGACATGAACCACGACGGCTTTGTAGATATGCCCAAGGCCAACCAGATAAACGTGGCTAACAAGTGGTTGTGGCAGACGGAGGATGGCCTTCAGTTGCGCTGGGGCTGGAAGGTGGTAAATGAGAATCGTGTGGGTGGCCAGATGGGCTATAAGCACAATATGTACGACCAGATGCTCGACAACCCTCTCGGCACACTCTACGGCTCGAAGATACACAACCGCAACATAAACGCCTATGCCAAGCTCGGTATACCTGTTGGCTACGAGCGCACATTCACAGGCGACCCCGAGGATGCTGTGCAGAATAACTTCGCCATGATCCTCGACTACGACAACTACCTCACCGACTCATACTTCGGCATCAACAATGTGGATGTTGTGGAGAATGCCTTCCGCTTCAATGCCACCTATGCTCACTACTTCACACAGCGTTCGTCACTCAACGTCGGCGCCTCGGCATATGTGCGCATGATGAACAACGACTACCTACAGCAGCATGTAGAGGGCGATGTTCCAGCTACGGCATGGGCCTTCATGGGTAAGTCGGTGCTCGCCGAGCCAGGCATATTTGCCGAGTACACATACCAGATTGAGGAGAAGTTCTCGTTGGTGGTGGGTCTCCGTGGCGACTACTCGATGATAGATGGCGACTACTACTACGATGGCAAGGATAAGCTTCTTGTGACACCTCGTTCGCACATACGCTGGAGCATCACACCACGTACCACACTACGTGCCTCGGCAGGTATGGGCTACCGTCGTCAGAACCTCGTTACGGACAACATATGGATGATGACCACCTCGCGCGACATACGCTTCAATGGTCTTAATGACGACATGGAGGCGGCAGCGACATTCGGTGGTAGCCTCTCGCAGACATTCCGCCTTGCGGGTGACGACCAGACGACCATCAGCTTCGACTACTTCCGCACGCAGTTCTTCAATACCATGGTCTTTGACCAGGAGACTGCCGATAACTCGATACTTATATATAATAGCACAGGTAAGTCGTTCACCGACAACTACCAGGTTGACTTCAACTGGACACCCTTCCGTGGCTTCGACCTCTTCGCGACATTCCGCTATACGAATGCCAAGATGACCATAGAACGCGATGGCAAGGATATCCTCGTGGAACGCCCCCTCACCTCACGCTATAAGGGTCTTATCAACATCCAGTATGCTGTGCGCCGCTGGGTATTCGACGTCACAGCGCAGCTGAATGGCCCTATGCGTCTACCAGAGTTGGAGGGCGATATCGTCAAGGCTGTTGAGAACCCCAGCCTATCACCCATATACCCTATGTTCTTCGCACAGGTGAGCTATAAGATGAGTAACCTCACCCTATACCTCGGTTGCGAGAATATAGCGAACTATATGCAGGGTCATAATGGCCACGGCCAGACCCCCATCCTTGGTGGCGATGCCCCCTACTCACCAGGCTTCAACTCGTCAGCCGTGTGGGGACCACTCATGGGTCGTAAGTTCTACATTGGACTACGCCTAAACATATACTAATCGAGTAAACAGAGAGTATAGAGAACAATAAATACAAAATAGATACGTTAACTTAATAAACAGCAGTATATTATGAAGAAGATTCTTTTGATGTGCCTTGTGGCACTTTTCAGCATCGTTGCAGTAGAGGCACAGCAGCCAAAGGCTGGCGACAAGTCATCGGTAACAACCGTATTCTTGACCGACATCGACTGCGCTGGTTGCGCAAAGAAGGTGACCAACACAATCCCTTACGAGAGAGGTGTTAAGGATGTACAGGTTGATGTTGCCTCAAAGACCGTAACAGTGACCTACGACCCTACAAAAACAAACGAGGAGGCGTTGGTGAAGGCTTTCAGCAAGATTAAGATTAAGGCCGAGGCACAGCACGATACCGAGGAGTAGTTGCGAAGAGACAACATACGAGAAACAAGAAGATGGTGCCCACAATAATTGTGTGGGCACCATCTATGCATCTATAAGAGAGTGAATAAAAAGATGTAGTTTTAGGCTTGCGAAGCCCGAAAAAGCGGAGTTTACTGTGCGTAAATGAGGATTCCCGGGGCAAGCCAATTTGTTGAGAGAATAGTGCAGATACTTTGCTCGGCGAATTTCGAGGCGATGGGCTGTACTTTGGCGTACTGCCCATTGATGAGATAATTCGTTAGCGGAAGTAGATGCGCTGTTATATCAACA
>JAGCMF010000010.1 GCA_017646625.1 Alistipes sp.
GCCTCACCCTGATCGAGGAGCTTACGGAACATCTCAACGCCAGTACATGTTGATGTACGGATCTTCTCGTCCAAACCGATAATCTCAACTGGATCACCTACGTGGATGATACCTGTCTCGATACGACCTGTTACAACGGTACCACGACCAGTGATTGAGAATACGTCCTCAACAGGCATCAAGAATGGCTTCTCATTCTCACGTGGAGGAAGCTGGATGAACTCATCTACGCTATTCATGAGCTCCATGATCTTCTCCTCCCACTTTGGCTCGCCGTTCAAACCACCAAGAGCTGAACCACGGATAACTGGTGCGTTGTCGCCATCGAAGTCGTACTTTGAAAGAAGGTCACGAACCTCCATCTCAACGAGGTCAAGCATCTCTGGATCGTCAACCATATCGCACTTGTTCAAGAACACAACGATACGTGGAACGTTAACCTGCTTTGCGAGAAGAACGTGCTCGTTTGTCTGAGGCATAGGACCATCAGTAGCAGCAACTACAAGGATAGCACCGTCCATCTGTGCAGCACCTGTAACCATGTTCTTAACGTAGTCGGCGTGACCTGGGCAGTCTACGTGAGCATAGTGACGGCTAGCTGTCTGGTACTCAACGTGTGCTGTGTTGATGGTGATACCACGCTCCTTCTCCTCTGGTGCGTTATCGATTGAATCGAAGTCACGCTTCTCTGAAAGACCGCGATTAGCCAATACAGTTGTGATAGCTGCAGTAAGAGTAGTCTTACCGTGGTCAACGTGACCGATAGTACCGATGTTCACGTGTGGTTTCGAACGATCGAATTTTTCTTTTGCCATAGTAATATAAGTATTTAAGTTTTTAAAGTTACTTATCAATCTTTATTTTACAGGGTTATCGCGCAGCACATAGTTCTCCACCGGAAAACTATATCGTGCTACACGCATCCTGACTGTGAGCGGAAGACGAGGCTCAAACTCGCGACCCATAGCTTGGAAGGCTATTGCTCTATCAACTGAGCTACTTCCGCAAAAATACACCGTTCAGAGTTTGCGTCTCACTCACTGGTGATATATTGCAACTCCGACGGCGTCGTAGTGGGAAGAGATGGATTCGAACCACCGAAGGCGTGCGCCAGCAGATTTACAGTCTGCCCCATTTGGCCACTCTGGTATCTTCCCAATATTTTGAGACAAGCCCATAAGAGCTTGTCTCTTGGTTTGAGAGCCGATGGAGGGATTCGAACCCCCGACCAGCTGATTACAAATCAGCTGCTCTGGCCAACTGAGCTACATCGGCATTAACCTTTCCGGAGTGCAAAGGTACGAACTTTTTTTTAACTTCCAAATTTTTTCGCAACTTTTTTCAAAAAAATTTCAAAAAAGTTTTAAAATCGTTCCTACCACCCTTTCAAAGAACTATCCAAACCAACGTTTTTAGCGTCTATCGGAAAATCGAGTGCAAATATATAACTATTTTGTGAAACGTGAAACACTAAACACACTTTTTTTTTGATTAACCATCATTTTTTTAGTTTTACACGCTTTTTGTGCTATATACCTATATATATAATAAAGAGAAGAGACGACGAAATAGGCTACGCTGATAGTGCGATAAGAAAGTTTTTGCAAAATATAAGCACACAAATTTGGCAACTTAACCTTTAGCACCTATCTTTGCGGTGCTAAATTTGATTTAACAACAATAAAAAACAATAGTTACTATGAAGGTAGAGAATAACAAGATGGTGAGTGTAGATTACAAGCTCACTGTAGATGGTAAGATTGCAGATCAGTCACAGCCCGGTCAGCCACTTGAGTTCATCTCTGGCATGGGCATGTTGCTTCCAAAGTTCGAGGAGGCGATCATGGGTAAGGAGCCAGGCGAGTCTGTATCTTTCACACTTGAGGCGAAGGATGGTTACGGTGAGGTTATCGCCGAGGCTATCGTGGAGCTCCCAAAGAGTGTATTTATGATGGACGGTAAGGTTGCCGAGGAGATTCTCTTCGTAGGTAGCCAGGTGCCCATGGCGACTGCTGACGGTCAGCACATGATGGGTCTTGTTAAGGAGGTTAAGGAGGATGTTGTCGTAATGGACTTCAACCACCCTATGGCTGGCAAGACTCTCAACTTTGAGGTTACAGTTGTTGATGTACGTGACACACAGCCCGAGGATCTTGCAAAGTTCATGGGTGGTGGTTGTAGCTGCGGCGACTGCGGTGGCGGTTGCGGCGATCACAGCTGTGGCGAGGGTTGCGACTGCGGCGGCTGCAACTAATATATGCCAAGTAATTGAAGGGTGAATGTGTCGTGGGCGATGCTCACGGCACATTTGCTTTTAGCATCACGATACAAACAAAATAGTCTGCCCGAGGGCAGACTATTTCATTATAGATGTTATCACCTATTCAACCACAGGGTTTATTGGTCGTATGATATAACCATACTCATATCTATCAGCTGTCAGGCGATACTGATCATGAGGTGACATACCCCATGAGTTATCGCCACCGAGGCCGCGCTGCGCAAGGTCTACATGGAGGACAACCTCGCGACGTGGCTCAATATCGGAGTAGTGCATCTGCTTCTTCATGCCGAGACCTGGATCGAGGTCCTCTGCACGGTATGGCATAGCGCTAACACTCAATGGCTGGAGACCCTCGATGCGGACACCCTCGCCCTCACCATTCTTAAGCTCCAACCAGCGCACGTCGGTCTTATTTCCCGACTCCTGGGGACGCACATATGGGAATAGCTGCTCGTCGGTAGACTGCTCGTACACACCCAGGAGTGATGACTCGCATCTATCAGAGTAGTTCTCCCAGGGACCACGGCCATAGAAGGTGAACATCTTATAGTCCTCGGGGAAGATCATACGCATACCGAAGCGCAACAACTCGGGCACATAGTCGCCATCGCGTTCCCACTCAACCTCCACCTTAAGTGAGCCATCAGCCATGAAGGTATATGTGGTGATATATGTAGATGGTGCATCTACGAGGTAGTACTCACCGCGCACAACAACTCTATCCTCGAACTCCTCGACGGTAGCACCTATAGTAGCACGGCGATTTGTTCTCCACACGTTGCATGTACGCTGCATGCCCTCACCCCAGTCGTTATCTGTTGGAGCACGCCAGAACCATGGCTCGGGCATCTGTGACATGAGGTTGCGACCTCCCGACACATATCTCTCGAGACGACCATTAGTAGTATTAAAGAGCACGCCTGTCTCGCCGGCGAAGGCTGCAATCCAGCCATCAGCCTTCTCAATCTCGATTGTACCCTCGGGGACAACACGTGTGAAGTCATAGCCGCGGATGATGAACTGCTCCATGGCCATGTCGAGACCCTCGGGGATGAGAGGGTGTGTAGCACCCTGCACGGCATATACGTTGAGTAGGTACTCGGCATTTGAGTCATCGAAGCCAGTCATGGGTATGCGCACATCGACATACCTACCCGCCTGACACTTTACAGCCTCTATGGCACCCTCGCCAACGACCTCACCATCACGCATCTGCACATATCTGAAGCCATAGTCTGCAAGGTCAGTAAAGAGGAACTCATTGTGTATACGCACCGTAGCAGACTTCTCGGCAAGCATCTGCGCAGGCGTTGATAGCAACTCGAAGCGTACATCCTGATATACCTTCTTCACCTCATTAAGACCTGGGTGTGGCACACGGTCAGGCTGAACGATACCGTTGCAGCAGAAGTTCTCGTCGTGAGTATACATCCATGCTCCGAAGTCGCCACCATAGCCCCAATAGTGTCGGCCGTCATTACCTACGCCGTCAATACCCTGGTCTACCCAGTCCCAGATGAAGCCACCCTGCATATGTGGATGACCCTCCATAATGTCGAAGTACTCGCGGAAGTTACCCGTAGAGTTACCCATGGCGTGCGCAAACTCACACATTATATATGGCTTAACGGGATTCTCGCGTGAGGCGTATCTCTCCATCTCGGCAATAGATGGGTACATGGGGCAGACGATGTCTGTGTTAGGACCTCCCCAGCCCTGCTCAAACTGCACAAAGCGAGTCTTATCGCGCTGCTTAAGCCACTGATATATCTCTGTATATACCTCACCATCACTACTCTCGTTACCCATAGACCAGATGATAACCGATGGATGGTTCTTATCTCTCTCGACCATAGCACGAACACGGTCATGGTGCGTACCCTTCCACTCTGGGCGGTGTGATGGGTGGTAGTTTATGTATGATTCATGGTAGCCTACGCCACAGCCATGTGCCTCGATATTAGCCTCATCGACGAGCAGGATACCATACTCATCACATAGGTCGTACCACTCTACAGGCTCGGGGTAGTGGCTTGTGCGCACAGCATTGATGTTGTGCTGCTTCATAAGCGTTATATCCTTAAGCATAAGCTCACGTGTCACAACATGACCTGTTGCTGGGTTATGCTCGTGTATGTTAACGCCATTAATCATCAGGCGCTTGCCATTGAGCAGGAGCTGCGCATCACGAATCTCGACCTTACGGAAGCCTGTGCGGCATGCTGTAGACTCCACAACACGGCCATCATCAGCCTTAAGCGTGAGGAGTGTGGTATAGAGGTTTGGCGCCTCATGGCTCCACTGCTTAACACGTGGTATTGTGCGCTGGAGAAGCAACTCGCCGCTATCACCCGCAGCGATGTCTACACCCTGCGACATCTTGGCAACAACCTTACCCGCAGCATCCACAAGCTGAAGCTCCACGCTGCCGATGAATCTCTCCGCAGCGCTATTCTCGATGAGCACCGTAGAGCTATAGATACCATTCTTATAGTTCTTATCGAGGTCCGCAACGACATACATATCGCCGATGCGCACATGGTCTACAGAGTAGAGCTTGACACCTCTATCGAAGCCCGAGAGACGCCAGAAGTCCTGATCCTCGAGGTATGAGCCATCTGCCCAACGCAAGCCCTTAATGGCAAGGAGGTTATCACCCGCCTTCACATACTCCGTGATATCGAACTCCACGGTTGTCTTCGTGCCCTCCGAGTAGCCCACCTCAACACCATTTACATAGATGTACATCGCAGCAAGACCAGAGTCGAAGTGCAGGATTGTGCGACGTGCCTCCCACGCCTCGGGGAGTGTGAAGGTGTGACGATAGCAGCCCGTAGGGTTATCATCATGTGGGATGAAGGGAGGATTCAAGGGGTAGGGGTATGTCACATTTGTGTAGATGGGCACACCGTAGCCATTAACCTCCCAGTTGCCTGGCACAGGAAATAAATCCCATGCAGCATCGTCATAATCTACCGCCTCGAAGCCCACAGGGGCCTCGGCAGGAGTCTTTGTCCAGCAGAAACGCCACATGCCACTTATATCCATCACGAGCTCCGAGTCGCCACGCTGCAACGCCTCGGCATCAGACAGATAGGGGATGAGTGCTGCACGCGCAGGCAGCTTATTAATAGCAAATACCTCCGGCTGCTCCCAATAGGGGCGTGCCTCCTGGGCAGCGAGGGGCACGATGGCGGCAACGAACACCGCACACATAGCAATAAAAAATCTTCTCATGGTCTATTTAGGTTATTTTAGTATTATATCATCAACCTTAATCTTCGGCACATAGTGAACACCCCTCTCGCGATAGTAGGTAAGCGACTCTCCCTCCTCGCACTCGACAAGCGAGATAGTCTCCTTGGGGCGACCTATAGCCAAAACAAGGAGTGGCTTATACTTTAGTTGTAGCGCCTCAACGATAGGCTCGACATCGAAGGCACCAATACATATACCACCGAGGCCCATCTCCACAGCCTGCAACAACATAGATTGCGCAACGATGCCCATATCCACATCTACATACTTTGACTCCTCGACAGTCGAGCATATCACGATAAAGGCACGAGGCTCGGTGCCAGGGTATGGTAGATGAAGGTGTGGCAGAGCACCACCAAGGCGTATGTGCTTAAGCACAACATCTGCCTCCTCGCCCAATACGGGGCGGAAGCGTAACACCTGCTGGTTACGTGCCGAGGGGCATAGCGTAGCAACCTCTATGATGCGACGCAGCTGGTCGTCGCGCACAGCAAACGAGGCATCGTAGCCACGGTAGCTACGATTATGTTGCAAGAGACGACGCAGCGTTGCTGCACGTCGCTTCGTGGGCTGTTGCTGGAGGTAGTCCTCCATGCGCTTCTCGAGGTAGTTATCCGCCATATACTCCTATATTTAACTATTCAAAGACAAAGATACAAAAAAAGTTGCTAACTCACAACACTCCCCCCCTGCTACCCTCCAACCATCACCACACGACACACCCAACGACACAACAAAAAAAATGGGCCTATCCACAGCGGATAGGCCCAAACCTATAAGAAGTTTCCTATATAGCTAAACCATCATTAGTCGATAGTGATACCATAAGTCTTCTCAACCAAGTCATTAGCACGACGCTTGAATGCCTCGGCACCAGTCTCCATCTGAACAGCAGGTGTAATAACCTGGTACTTCTTAATATCGAGAGACTTAAGAGGTGTGATTGAGTAAGTGCGCTCTGCAGGAACAGGAGCTGTACCCATTGTAGATACTGCTGGTGCTGCAGCCATAGGACCGAATGACGCGTTCGATACAGATGATTCAGCGCCACTCTTACGAGTGAGGACTACGTCGCCACCAACACGTGGGTTGAGAGGTGTAGCCTGGCCATACTGCAACTGTGCTACGCAAGGATAGTACTTAAGTGTTACAGCCTCATTCTTATCATTTTTGTATGTGTACTCAATAGGCTTGATAGTGATAGTATTGCGATCCTCTGACACCTCAACAGGGAAGCGTGAGTCGAGAACGAGCTCATTCTTATCGTTGTAGATAGGAGCACCGATGTAAGAGCTCTCGCAGATACCCAACATGTAGAATGTGTAATCAAGACCGAAGTTAAATGCCTCCAATGGGAACTCCTTCTCGATATTGATAGGCAACCATACATTACCATTACCATCAATCTCAAAGTTCCACTTTGGACCGAAGTCGTAGAACATGTAGCTTACCTGTGATGCAGAGTAATCATCAGCAATAAAGAGGTCATAAGGTGTAGCTACGATGTCGAGCATATAATCAGGCTCTGCGAAGTTGTAACCGAGACACAAGAGACGGTTGAAACCACGTGTGCGATTGTTGTAATCATCAGCAAGAGTCTTGAACTCATCATAGAGCTCATCAACAGCATCGCGGTTGTAACCACCCGCAGCATATAGATCGTAAACCTCCTGTGGGAGAACCTCTGGGTATGAAACACCACCAGAGATAGTCACTGTAGATGACATTGTGCCAGCAGACTCCCAGCTACCACCTGTAACGTTGCCCTCGGCATCAGTCTTCTCAACATACTTGCTCATAGGAGCTGTAGCAACCCACTCACCAACAAGCTCTTCGAACAATGGCGAGTTAACACGTTCTGGATAGTTAGCATGCTTTGTTGTTGTCTCGGCAACAGCTGTAGTACCAGTCTCGTTGATATCTCTGTTGTAAGAACCCTCATCGTTGTAAACAAGCACAGCAAGACGTGTAGATGCATTCTCGCGGCTGGCAACAGCAAATGTGAAACCTGCATCAGAGTTAATCTTCTCAACAGCAGTGCTATTGAACTTGTTAGCATCACCCAACGACTTCATAATCTCGAGGTATGAAGTATCCTTAAGTGCTGCATTAAACTCACGAACATAGTCACATGCGAAGTATACCTCATAAGCATCCTTGTTAGGAGCCTTGATATTAAACATAGCAACATAAGGGTCACCACTCTCAACAGGTGTTACAACAACCTGTGGATCTGGCTTGGTGATCTCTGGCATACGGAATGTCAAAGTGTTGAAGCACTGTGTGAGACCCTCGTTGTCACCCATACCTGCAACAAGGACACGTACCTCCTGGCCAGCCATCTCCTTTGCATTCTTAAACCACTCTGAAATGTAGATAGTAGAATTACCAAAAGCAGTAACCTGACCAAATGTGTAGAGACCGAAGTATGAGCCTGTGAACCAACGAATATAATCCTCATTGTTATCAATAAGTGGGAGGAACAATGTCTGGTAGTCAGACTCAAGCAACATCATAACAGCATAGAATGCAACATCATCAGATGGAGTGAATGATACAGCACCATCGATAGGCTTGAGGTCGTGAGTAGTGATCTCAACGTTACCCGCAAGAGTCTCTGGCTCGAGAGTATCTACCTGGATACGTTCGTAGTAACCTGTCCAGTATGACTCTGAATCGAACTCATCAATCTCACCCTTGTCATATGCTATAACATCCTCACACCACTGCAACCAGTTGTACTCTGGACGGTAGTAGCCTGGGGCCCAACCTGCAGGATAATTCCAAATAGCATGCCCGAGAATGTATGTTGCCTCCTCAAGCTCTTCCTTGGTCATATTCTCAAAATCGTCGCTAGGATAGATTGTTGATACCTCTGATACGCCATCCCCATCCATATCCATATAGACGATCAACTCCTGTGGGTTGTCCATATAGCTATACTCACCAACCATAAATATGCCAGGCTCGCCAGGAACCTTTGGGTCAGCAAACTCGGCACCACCATCGATGATGTTACCCTCCTCATCACGTTCGTAGCTGTTTTGCGAGTCGTAGCGTACAACACGATCAGAGAGTGTATACTGCGCAGCGTTGTAAAGAAGCATGTCAATCTCGATTGAACCCTCCATCTTTGCGTAGTTGTACATAGCCAACGATGTTGTAGAGTAACGCAATGCATTACCACGTTCTATAACCTCGTCTGGAACCTTGATGTTAACAGCAAAACCATCGTAACGACGATCAAGCACTGTGAGTGTACCCTCAACACCTGCTGTTGTGAACTCAACAACTACAACTTTGCCATACAACGAACCATCCGCCTTGCGGAACGCAAAGTATAGCTTATCAGTAGTCTGGGGATCATAGCCATAAACATTGACAGCACTAACTGTCTCAACATCTGTGGCGGCAATAGTTTTGCTCTCACCACCACCAAGGATTGCACTCTCTGGCAACTCCTGCTTTGTGTAGGCAAACTCCGAGATGCCACGTGTGACAACCTCGAGGCTAACGCCACCAGCTGTAACCGAAGCAACCTTAACCTCTACCTTAACACCACTCTCTGGGCCATTGGTAGGGTCATTCTCACATGATGCAAAAGCAACACCCATAACGAGTGCTACAACAGCAATCATGAAATGCTTAAAATTTTTCATAGCTTTAATAATTTGGTTTTTAATGTGTGTCCGTTTTAATATTTAGCCAATTCATAGCTTGCAAATATACACAGAATTTTTGAATTGATGCATAATGGAGTGAATATTCCTGCATATATAACATTTTTATTCAGCGAGTTAGCATGTAATAACATTGCAAAGTAGCAGAATGTGGTTTTTTATAAGAGTGGGAGGGATTGGGATCACGCGGACAAATACTGTGATGTACGAGCCCACGAGGTAAAAGGGGCATGCGTTGGCTCTGGCATGGGGGACTTTCGTTGTCGGGTACCAAAGGGCATAAAACGTCACAAAAGGACACAAAAGGTAGGGCGTTGTCGCGGACCTTTCTGACCCTTCTGACCCTTTTCGTTGTCGGGTGCCAAAGGGCATAAAACGTCACAAAAGGGCATAAAAGGTATGGCGTAGTCGCGGACCTTTCTGACCCTTGTGACCCTTTTCGTTGTCGGGTATCAAAGGGCATAAAAGGTCACAAAAGGGCATAAAAGGTAGGGCGTTGTCGCGGACCTTTCTGACCCTTCTGACCCTTTTCGTTGTCGGGTACCAAAGGGCACAAAAGGTCACAAAAGGGCATAAAAGGTATGGCGTAGTCGCGGACCCTTCTGACCCTTCTGACCTTTTTTGCCCCTTATAAATCATCAAAAAAAAGCCACCAATGGACATTGGTGGCATTAATTGAAGAGTCAAATATGACCCCTTATCACAAGAAATTACATGCAACGACAGCAGAGATTACGGTCACCATAACCGTTATCAATCTTTGTCACATATGGGAAGAACTTACCCTCGGCAATCCACTCGAGAGGGAAGGCAGCCTCCTCACGTGTATAAGGGTGCGACCACTCACCAGCAAGCTCACGCGCTGTATGTGGTGCGTTAACCACAACATTGTCGGCCTCGCCAGCAGCAGCTGCCGCCTCACACTCACGCTTAATCTTGATGAGAGACTCGATGAAGCGATCCATCTCTGCCTTTGACTCACTCTCCGTAGGCTCAACCATAAGGGTCTCGTGAACAGGGAATGAGAGGGTTGGAGCATGGTAGCCATAGTCCATAAGACGGTGTGCTATATCACCGCAGTCGATGTTGTAGTCGTGCTTGAAGCGTGTAAGGTCGAGAATCATCTCGTGACCTACGCGGCCTGTCTCGCCAGA
The DNA here is from genome assembly GCA_017646625.1 of Alistipes sp. Lineage (GTDB taxonomy): Bacteria > Bacteroidota > Bacteroidia > Bacteroidales > Rikenellaceae > Alistipes. Next base: position 10,377 of record JAGCMF010000010.1, read on the forward strand.
GTAGTATGTGCGATACTCATCCTTCAATGCTGACGACATATAGTTAGCATTCACAATAGCCATCTCTGTTGAACGACGCAAGCCCTCGAAGCCAAGCATACGGATGTAACCATAGGTGATAGGAAGCAACATAGCAGAGCCCCATGGTGATGAAGCAACGGCTGTGATACCCTCCTCGCCACCTGTCTCCATGAGGGAGTGCGTTGGGAGGAACTTAACGAGGTGCTCGGCAACACATACAGGGCCTACACCAGGACCACCACCACCGTGAGGCATAGCGAAGGTCTTGTGGAGGTTGAGGTGACATACGTCGGCACCGATATAACCAGGGTTAGTGAGACCAACCTGTGCGTTCATGTTAGCACCATCCATATATA
>JAGCMF010000011.1 GCA_017646625.1 Alistipes sp.
CTTGTGGAGGTTAAGGTGGCAAACGTCAGCGCCGATAAAGCCTGGATTTGTAAGACCCACCAGAGCGTTCATATATGCACCATCCATATATACCTGACCACCAGCATCATGAACTGCGTCTACGATATCGCGGATGCGGCTCTCGAAGACACCGTGTGTAGATGGATATGTAACCATAAGGCCACACAACTCTGATGCATGCTCCTCGGCCTTCTTCTTGAGATCCTCAACGTCGATATTACCATTCTGGTCGCAAGCCACGATGACAATCTTCATACCTGCCATAGCTGCCGATGCAGGGTTGGTGCCGTGTGCAGATGATGGGATGAGGATGATGTTACGGTAGCCCTGACCACGGCTCTGGTGGTATGCACGAATCATCAACAAGCCTGCATACTCACCCGCAGCACCAGAGTTAGGCTGCAATGTACAGCCCGCAAAGCCTGTGATTGTTGCGAGGTAGCCCTCGAGGTTAGCGATAAGCTCGCGGTAGCCCTCGGCCTGGTCAACAGGTGCAAATGGGTGTACGTTCTGGAAGCCTGCCAACGACAATGGCTGCATGAGCTGCGCAGCATTGAGCTTCATAGTACATGAGCCGAGAGATATCATAGAGTTCATAAGCGAGATATCGCGCAACTCCAAGCGCTTGATATAACGCATCATCTCTGTCTCTGTGCGGTATGAGTTGAATATCTTCTCTGTGAAGAAGTCACTCTGACGCTTAACATCCTCGGCAATAGCAGGAGTCTCGATGCGCTTAACAGCCTTGGCCTTCTTGCCACGTGCCTCGGCAAAGATATCAACTACGGTCTGCAACTCCTTATCTGTTGTCACCTCGTCGAACGACATACGCACACAGTCATCCGCAGGGTAGAACATATTAATCTCGCGTGCGAGGGCTATATCCTGGATTACTGAAGCCTCGGCCTCAACCTCCAAGGTGTCGAACAACGCCTTTGTGCGCACCACATAGCCCATAGCCTCCAAGGCCTCCTTAACGGTGATGGCTGCAGTGTGGGCGTTGAGTGCTGCACGCAGCAAGCCCTCCTTACCATTATATATACAGTAGAAGCCCACCATCGATGCCATCAACGCCTGGGCAGTACAGATGTTCGATGTTGCCTTCTCGCGCTTGATATGCTGCTCACGCATCTGCAACGACATACGCAACGCCTTATTGCCGAGACGGTCTACAGATACGCCGATGATACGTCCGGGCATGAGACGCTTGTTAGCATCGCGTGTTGCCATGTAACCAGCACTTGGGCCACCGAAGCCCATAGGGCAACCCAAACGCTGTGTTGTACCAACAGCGATGTCGGCACCCCACTCTGCTGGCGACTTAAGGAGTGCCAGGGCCAAGAGGTCGGCAACAGCCGTTACTGTCACGCCCGCAGCGTGTGCCTTCTCTGCGAAGGCAGCATAGTCGCGCACCTCGCCATTTGCCGCTGGATACTGCAACACGGCACCATACTCCTTGCCTGTGAACTCGTATGTGGCGAAGTCATCACGTATAATCTCGATGCCATAAGGCTCGGCACGTGTGAGCAACACATCGAAGGTCTGTGGGAAGATGTTCTCGTCAACGAAGAGCTGATTCTTACCCTGCTTCACAGCGTCGCGTGAACGCATAGCGAACATCATGAGCATAGCCTCGGCAGTGGCTGTAGCCTCATCCAAGAGTGAGCAGTTTGCCACCTCCATGCCTGTAAGGGAGAGGATGGCAGTCTGGTAGTTTAGAAGCGCCTCGAGACGTCCCTGTGAGATCTCGGCCTGATATGGAGTATATGAAGTGTACCACGCTGGGTTCTCAAAGACGTTGCGTGAGACAACCGCGGGCACAACGTTAGGATAGTAGCCCATACCGATAAATGAACGGTAGGTACGGTTCTTGGCAGCGAGCTCTGCGATATGCTGGGCATACTCATACTCACTCATAGCCTCGGGAAGGTCGAGAGCCCTCTTTAGGCGAATGTTCTGGGGTATAACCTGCTGCAAGAGCTCCTCAACAGAGCCTACACCAATTGTGGCGAGCATCTGCTGCAAATCGTCTTTTGAGTTTAGACCTGTGTGACGGTCTACAAAGCTATCAAAGGTTTTCATTAGTTTATAAATTATTAGTTGTTTTGGTTTTACTTTTCTGTTATCCTAAAACGTGCCAACGCACAGCATTAGTATTTGAATGAGCTGCCACCGATAAACTCACGGAGCAGCGATGTGGGAGGTATCTCATCGGGGGCGATGGGCACGAAGTTATCCAAGAACTGCAGCAGACGGCGTGCCTCGGCATACTCCTCAACAGTGTCGGGCACCTCGCGGAGCACAGGCTCGGCGATGGCGCGCAACACAGATATCTCGTAGAACAACGATGAGTTGAACATCACATTTGCATTCTCCTGATACGGGAATATATGTCTCTCCTCGCCACGGCGCACCGAGGGCCACATCTGAAGCGTGCCCAACGGACTCTTTCCACGTGTTGCGCAGTCACGGATGGTGCGGCGCAAGAGGCGGTTATCGGTAGTAGGTATGCGCGAGAAGTTATCCATGGCCACAGAGGTGAAGCACGAGATGTAAATCTTGAACTTCAGTCCATCGCTTATGCCTGGTGTGAGGCGGGGGTTGAGGGCATGGATACCCTCCATTATGAGTATAGAACGTTCGGTAAGCTTCAGCGGCTTATCATGCCACTGTCTACGACCCGAGATAAAGTCGTAGCGCGGTATCTCGACACTCTCACCCGCATATAGACGCTTGAGGTGGTCGTTCAGCGTCGCGAGGTCTATAGCCTCCAGCGCCTCAAAGTCGGGCTTGCCATCCTCATCAAGAGGCGTCTTATCGCGGTCTACGAAGTAGTCGTCGAGGGCTATGAGCACGGGGTCAAAGCCCAGAACACGGAGCTGCACACCGAGGCGCTTCGAGAAGGTTGTCTTACCACTCGACGAGGGACCCGAGATTAGGACCATGCGCACACCACGGCAGGTGTTAGCCTCGGCAATGGCATGTGCTATATTTGCTATCTTATTCTCATGGAAGGCCTCCGCAATCTTTATAAGCTCCGAGGCATCACCCTCCATCACGCGACGATTAAGGTCACCGACGGTGGGCACACCCATAATATCTATCCACTGCTGATACTCGTGGAATATCTCGAACATCTTATCGTGGTGTATGGCCGTGGTAACATGCTCGGGGTTTGTGCGGGCAGGGATGGCCACATAGAAGCCGTTATAGTATGGAACGACATCGAAGTGTGACACATAGCCCGACGAGGGGGCCAATGCACCGTAGAAGTAACCAGGCATATCGCCCAGGTAGTTCACCGTGCGGTATAGGTAGGGGCGTGTATCGAGGAGCTCCATGCGGTCCTCGAAGTCGTATGCTGCATACTGCGCCATGGCCTCCTCACCGAGGCACTTACGGCGTGTTATTGTCGTGTTGCGCGCCACGATATCCTCCATGCGGCTCTTCAGCAACGCCACATCCTCGGCCTTGAGAGTCTCCTTACCATCATACTCGGCATAGAAACCATTGCCCAGCGAGTGACGTATGCGCAACTTACGGTCGGGGAAGAGCTCATAGGATGCCTGTTGCATGACGAACGACAACGTGCGCTGGTATACGCGGTATCCCTCGAAGTGGCGCACGTCGAAGAACTCAACGGTGACAGGCTTATAGATGCGATAACCCAGCTCCTTATATCTGTTATTCACTCGTGCAGCCAGGATGGGATAGGGTCTATGGAAGGTTGTCATAGCAAGCACATCCATAAGCGACACACCCGCCTCCACACTCATAGTTGTGGAGTCGTTAACCAAACGTAGCGTTATCATGTGAGCCATACGCACTATACTTTTTTAGTGAATTGTGCGTAAAGATAGTAATTTTTTGTAAATTTGTAGCAATTAAACACGATAACTTATGCGAAAACTTCTATTTTTATCATCATTAGCACTACTACTCGCCATGTCGTGCAACGGCTCACAGCACAACGACGAGAGCCACATATACATCATCTCAACAAACGACATGCATGCCAACATAGATGTCATGCCACGTCTGGCAACCCTCGTCAAGGAGTATGAGGCAAAGGGCGAGGTGCTTGTCGTAGACTCTGGCGACAGGGTTACAGGAAATGCATATGTAGACGATGACAGCCGCCCCGGAATACCCATGATTGAGCTTATGAACACCATCGGCTACGACGTGGTAGGCCTTGGCAACCACGAGTTCGACAAGGGTCGTGACGTGCTAAACGCCATGGCCACGGCTGCCGAGTTCGAGTGGCTGTGCGCAAACATGACAGACCTCAAGGGCGACTCACCCATAAAGCCCTACACAACAATAAGCATCGAGGGTGTTGACATCTGCTTCGTGGGCATCGTCGACACAGACTGCAACGGTCACCCTCTCGGCGGCGAGTCGTCATACGTAGACTTCAGCTTCAGCGACGATGTTACAACGGCCTACCAGATGGCCGCAACGGTGAGCCCCGATGCCGACTTCGTGGTCATACTCTCACACATGGGCTACGACATGGACACGCGCCTTGCGAACATGCAACCCGCATGCCACTGGATAGCTGGCGGACACAGCCATGATGTTGTAAATGAAGATATTGGCAGCATACACATAAGTCAGAACCGCAAGGATATACGCTATGTTACCGTTGCCGACATAACCACAAAGGAGGGTAGAATCATCGACGTGGAGTATACGCAGGTGACAACCGAGGAGTATGCCGCAGATGAGACCATATGTTCACGCATAGCCGCGATAAAGGCCCTCGACCCTGTGCTAAACACCGTTGTAGGACATGCCAATGGCGACTTCACGAAGGATGGTGTTGCCAACCTCACCTGCGAGGCTCTCGCAACATATCCCTACCCCGAGGCGTTTAGCCCCGAGATTGTCTTCTACCACTACGGTGGCGTGCGCCTCTCGGAGCTTAAGGAGGGCGACATAAAGCGTGTCGACATCCTCAATAACGACCCCTTCGTATCGACAATATACGTTGGCGAGATGTCTCTCGACCAGATACGCCGCTTCATCCTCGAGAAGTACAACAATGGCACCGAGGAGAAGCCCGACAAGGAGTCGCACTACGTATACTTCTGCTCTAACACGCCCTACGAGATTGTGCTTGGCGACAGCCCCGAGGATAGGCCCGATGCCCTCGACGTGCGCTTCGGCATGGAGGATAGGAAATATCGTGTTGCCATGTGTAACTACATAGCAGAGAACTACATAGACGAGAGTGTTGTGGCAGAGTGCCTCAAGAATACACCCGTCACCGTGCGCGAGGCAATGCTCCTTTTGGTGGATAGCCATGCCAACGATGGCCTTACGCCCGACAACACCCTCCACCAGGTTGAAGTAAGAGAGTAGCGCTATGCTTGAGACAACCTTCCAACAAGAGCTCATAGAGGCGGGCTGCGATGAGGCGGGGCGTGGATGTCTCGCCGGCTCGGTATTTGCTGCAGCGGTAATACTGCCTCCCGACTTCTACCACCCACTGCTCAACGACTCGAAGCAGATGACAGAACGTAGGCGCAACGAGCTACGTGCCATCATCGAACGCGAGGCCATAGCGTGGCATGTGGCAGAGGTTACGGCAGAACGCATAGACCAGATAAACATCCTAAACGCCTCTATCGAGGGCATGAACATAGCCCTTAAGGCGCTGACAACACGACCAGAGTATATCGTCATCGACGGCAACCGCTTTCACACCGACCTCACAACACCATGGCGCACGATAGTCAAGGGCGATGGCAAGTATGCCAACATTGCCGCCGCATCTGTATTGGCAAAGACACACCGCGATGAGTATATGATGCGCATAGCCGAGGAGTATCCCATGTATGGGTGGTCAAAAAATAAAGGCTACCCCACGCGTGAGCATAGGTTAGCCGTAAGAGAGCATGGGCTATCGCCCTATCATCGTAAGACGTTTAACGTCGCGCCCGAGCAGTTGGAGTTATTTTAGGCTGCACAACGACATTGGCAGCCTCCACGCGACCATCACGCTGCACGACATCGAACTCCACACGCCAATTATGCTTTAGCGTGCGGTAGCCATCACTTACTATAGCCGTGTAGTGCACATATACATCGACACCGTCGGCACCTGTGATGAAGCCATAGCCGCGCCTATCGTCAAACCATTTTACCTGTCCCTGCATAGTGTCTGTGTAGTTTTGTTGTTCAAAGTTACAAAATTTATCGCTACGCACAATACCGAAACACCTATTTTTTACGTTCTACTTGTAGAATTACAGAAAATAGATTATATTTGTACAACATATTTATTTGGTGAAATCTTGAAATTTTACGATTATGAAGGTTAGATGGAAGATTGCCCTACTCGCACTCTTGGGCTTCTCGACAGCAGCATGCTGCTCAACAAAGAAGGCGGCGAAAGATAGCGATAGCGAGGGTCAGAATATTGAGACAGAGGGTATTGACACCCGCATAATACTCATGTATGGCGTACCAACACCTGATGGTCGCTTCCCAGCTCCAGAGAGCACTCCCGAGATTGTACGTCCTGTGACACCACTCCCCGATGGCCGTGTTGCCGTGGAGCTTACCGAGGAACGTGCCGCAGAGATTATGGAGCAGATGAACAAGGAGAAGGCGGAGACAGAGAGAGAGGCTACAATCGTCAATGAGGTGAATGGCGTTCCATTCCCTGATGGTCGTGTGGCTATAGTCCTCACCGAGGAACGTGCCGCAGAGCTTATACGCGCCATGGAGGAGGAAGAGAGACGCCAGGCGGAGGCTGCAGGCGATAGCCAGGAGTAGCCGTGGCAAGAGGTAGATATATAGGGCTGCGCAAGCGCATAGGACTGAAGCTCTTTAAGAGCCTCTACGACGATGCCGTGCAGCGTCACGAGTTGCGTACACTCTTCTGGGAGTGTACGCTTCGTTGTAACCTCAAGTGCAGGCACTGCGGTAGCGACTGCCGCACAGATGTCTTACAGAGGGATATGCCCCTTGAGGACTTCCTACGTGTTCTCGACGAGGAGGTGACACCCAATGTCGACCCCAGCCGAGTGCTCATCATCTTCTCGGGAGGCGAGGTGCTCGTGCGCCCCGACCTTGAGGAGGCGGGACGCGAGGTTACACGCCGAGGATATATGTGGGGTATGGTGACAAATGGCATGAGCCTAACAGCCCAGAGGCTACAATCACTCGTAGAGGCTGGACTACGCACCGTGTCGGTGAGCTTCGACGGCTTCGAGGAGGTGCACAACGACATACGCCAGAGCAGCCATAGCTTTGCTCGTGCACGCGCCGCCATAGCCAACATACGCAAGGTCAAGAACCTCGCATACGACGTAATAACATGTGTTACACCCGCTATGATTGACCGCCTCGAGGAGTGGAAGGAGTTCCTCATTGCCGAGGGCATCACCAACTGGCGCATATTCTCCATCTTCCCCGCAGGACGTGCCAAGGGTGATGACAACCTACACCTCAATGCCGAGCAGTTTCAACGCCTCATGGAGTTCATACGCCAGACACGCAAGGAGGCGCGCATAGCGCTAAACTACGCCTGCGAGGGCTTCCTCGGGGGCTACGAGGCAGAGGTGCGTGACCACTTCTACATGTGTAATGCCGGCATATCGGTAGCCTCAATACGTGTCAACGGCGACATCTCGGGCTGCACAAGCGTGCGTGGCAACTACACACAGGGTAACATCTACCGCGACCACTTCTGGGAGGTGTGGCAGAATAGGTTTGAGGCCTTCCGCGACCGCACATGGACACGCTGCGACGAGTGCAAGGAGTGTAAGGTGTGGGAGCACTGCCGTGGTGGAGGCATGCACCTACGCGACGACGAGGGCAAACTTATGTATTGCCACTATAATATGCTTAAATAGAGATAACAACAAACAAATTAGGGGGCTGACTAAAAAGTAAATTAGTCAGCCCTTCATATGTTGGGAGATTGAATATAGACCTTTTATTCCACCTCTATCTACTTAATAATCACACACCTATTTACAAGTGGCGTATTGGGAGAGGCGAAGGCGATGGCCGTATCGCCAACCCATGTTGTTGTGATGCGAGATGCGGGGATGCCAGCATCCACAAGATATGCCTCGACAGCCTCGGCACGCATCTTTGATAGCTGCTCGTTGCGTGCAGCACTACCCGTCTCGCTATCGGCATATCCTGTGACGGTTATCAGAGTGTTGCCCTCACTCATCTGCTCGACATAGCTCTCGAGAGTGGCACGTGCGTAGTCGGTGAGTGTAGCCTCGCCAATGGTGAAGAAGACGGCACACTCCGAGGTTATCTCCTCGGCCTCCGCGACCTCGGCATGGCACCTTGCCACCTCGCCTTGCAGCGCCCTATTCTTGCTATTTAGCGTTGCTATCTCCTTGTCTGCCTCAACAAGCCTCTGCTCGGCCACGATAAGGTCGTCCTCAAGGGTCATGATGGCAGCGACATAGCCATCTACCTCCACCTGTGGGTATGCTGGTGACCACTCGCGCTGACCAAAGCGGTAGGCCACACCCACAGTTGCGGTCATGGCAATAGCATAGCGGCCACCTCCACGTATCTGGCGAGGTAGCGACGCCTCGGCAAAGAGCCACGAACGTAGGTCGAGCTCTATATCCCAACTTGGGGCAACACGGAACTTATTGAGGAGACCCGCAGTGAAGGCATACTCGCCATTGTAGCCACCTGCCGAGGCCTTTGTCCACGACATGGCGGTATAGCCGAAACCCATATACGACACTGCACTATATAGGCGGTTGGGATTATAGCCGCCAATCCAGTTTGACATGTTAACAAGGATGTCGCCATGGACATATAGGTATGGCGTCTTGAAGATGCCACCACCATAGCTATCCCTATCGAAGGAGTAGTTGCGGAACTCGCCACCATCAACCTGCAGACGCATACCGAGTGTTGGCACTATCCACTTCGTGACAGCGATATTAGCATTCCAGCCCACACGGTCGAAGAACTTACCTGGGGCCTTCACACCATCACGGTTAGCGACAGATAGCGACGAGATACCTCCAGCAGCCGCAATCTCCCAATTATCCCAGAAACGATTAGTCTCGAAGCCACGCCAGCGGAGATTATCCTGCTCCTGCGCCATGGCTGGCACAGCAGCCATAAGCACCAAGACAACCAAACAGAGTAAAGAGTTTTTCATAGACATAAACAAAATTCGTTTGACACTAATTTACGTCTATGAAACAATCAAATACCGCGCCAGCGACTTGTGGGCATAATGATAAAAAAAGGTGGTGTCGGACATTACGCCGACACCACCTCATGACTCGGAAGCAGCAACCAAACCTCTACGCCGATGACGGCAGGCTTGAGCCTACTCCCATATGTACGGGGAAGCCCCTATTCGCATTAGCGAGAAGCGTAGATAGTCTCTACATCCTCTGGAACATTGTTATTAGAGGCCTCGTACTGTGAAGCGCGGAAACGCTGTGACTTCGCACGGAAGAGAGGAGTCTCTGAAGCAGATGACTTCTCGATTACAAGACTCTGAAGACCACCAGAGTTCTGGTTCTCCTCGCAAGCCTCCCACCACTCGCAGAACTCTGCTGGATCACCAGCCTTGCTCTGCTCGGCGTACATCTCACGCTTGTAGAGTGAGCTATAGTTACCATCCTCATCAACAACTATAGCTGTCCATACGTGACGGTTCTCCCAATTGATAAGGGTATATGTGAATGTTGTATCAGTAATCTTATTATTCTCGATGTTCCAAATAAGACCATTGATGTACTGCTCATCATCATACTCCCAGTTGTAACCCTCCCAGTTGTAGCAGTTAGATGAGTAGCAACGGTAGTATGGAGAAGAGAATATCCACTCAACAGCTACGACAGCCTTATCCTGGTTATCTGTGCTTGCCAAGTGACCCCACTTTACGTTGTCATACTCTGCAATCTCATCAGGACGATAGTAAGTAACCTCCTCATTCATGCTGATAGATACCTTACCTGCGTTTGGAGAGCTTGTAGTAAATCTATCTGTAGTAAGACCTGTAGTTGCAACACCACCACGCATACCGAATGCATATGCTACATACTCTGTATCTGGAACCAAGCCCTTCGCCATTGTAGATGTGTTGCCGTGGAGATACTCGAATGCGATATTACTCATCATATACTCCATACGTTCTGCATCGTTTGAACCATATGATACCCACTCCTCGGCAGTCTCCCAACCAGCCACATAGTGGTCGTTGTTTGTTGTTGTGAACGACAAGCTTGCTGTGTAGGCAGAAACCTCACCTACAGTGATGCTAATCTTGTTGTCAGATGGCTCTGGGTAGCCAGAAGTAAACTTCTCATACTTTGGTTTAGAGATACACAAAGCGTTAGTAGAGTCGATCTCGAAGCCGAAGATGTAGTAATCTACACCAGCAGCCAACTCGTAGAAGTACTCGCTACGTGGGTTACCATCCTCGTCTACGCCTACACATGTACTCTCGCCAATAATCTGGTCGACAGTATAATTATCCTCAAGACGGTCAACTACAGTCTGTGCCCACCATACCTTGAGGTAATCCTCGGCAGTGAAGCCAAGATCGATAGCCCAATTTACCTCATCAACAGAGATGACATCGAAGTAGTAGTTCTCAACCTCCTGTGCAGGAACGGCAGATGTATGTGCAGAGGGACCATCAACCTCATGAGTGAACGTGAAGTCCAACTCATGCATTTCAGGGTGCATGATAGTAATCTCAAGACGTTCGATATCTGAAAGACGTGCACCTGTCTCATAGTCTACGTAGTATGCATAGAATACATACTTCAAACCAGGAGTACCCTCACCAAGTGTCACGTTGTTCTGATCACCAACCCTAACACGTGCATGAAGAACATCAAGTGCTGACTCACCGTAGTAAGAACCAAGCCAACCGAAATATCCCATATCGTCATTGTACAACTCCTCATCTGTACCACCATTAGGGAAGCTGCTCAAGTAGAATACGTCAGAAGACATCATGATGAATGGAGTCTTCTTATCTGTAGGCAACACGTTAACTGTGAATGAGTAGTACTCGTCAACAGCCGATACGTTCTCGATAACGAAGCCTGCATTAAGCTTTGTACCCTGCTTTAGAACGAATGTAACATCCTCTGCATAGCGGTAGCTAACAGTTACAAGTGTCTGACGAACAGCACCTGTGTCGTTAGGCTTAACAACCATACTGAAGGCACCAGTGAAAGAGGTGTCGAAGTCACCTACCCAGTTATCCTCTGCCTTAACCGAGATCTTCTCACCAGAGTGTGGGTTCTCGATAGAGTAAGACACCATCACAGAACCGCCACCATAAGAGGCTGATACAGTCTCCTCATTAAGCTTGATGACTGAATCCTTAACGGGAGTTGGTCCGTTAGGTCCATCTGGGTTATTATTCTCACAACCTACAAATGCCAAGGCAAGGATAGGAAGCAAACCCAACATCAAAAAGTTTTTCAATGTTCTCATGTTTAATAAAGTTTAAAGTGTTTTAGTATTTTGTATATCTCTTCCAATCAAAACTAATTCTTCAAGTGGCAAAGATAGTAATAAATTCCAAATTTAAAACATTTTAAGACCATTTTATACTCATATACCCATATAAATGTAACGACCGACAATATAGCGACATATACGAAACGTCCGTTTTTTCCCTCTTGCATTTGGATTTTGAATATAAAAATCATATCTTTGCGTTTAAATGACCGCAACCAGAGTGTAACACATGGTTAATGAGAAAAATAAAACACTAAACTACAACACTATGAAACACCTATCACTACTCTTTGCTGTGCTGTCGTTGCTATGTGCACCACTGCTGGCAACGAGCTGTACAAAGACAAACGAGCCTGTAGATGAGCCACAGACAGAGACAAGTGTGACCATCACAACAACAACCGTGGAGGCTGCTGCCAAGGGCGGTAGTCATAGCGTGGAGTATACGATAACAAATGGCCTTGATGGCATCGACATCGTTGCCGAGAGTGACGTCGAGTGGGTGCACAGCATCAATGCGGCTGACGGCATACTATCCTTCATCGTCGATGCAAACAACACCGTCAGTGCACGCACCGGATTGTTGCTGATAAGATACCCACAGGTGAGCGCAATAACCCTGACCATCAACCAGGCGGGTGCAGAGGAGGCATTTACACTCGAAGTGAAGGACCTCACAACAACAAGCTGCTCAACACTCGTAAAAGCAAAGGATGAGAATACCATATTCATCACCTACATGGCACAGGTAGACTACCTCTATGCAAGCGGCATATACACCGCCGAGGATCTATTCATGGACGACTATAACTACTACACAGCCATAGCACATGGTGCCGGCATTACAGACCTCCAGAAGTTCATGCTCGAAGAGGAGATTGCATACCGCGGCACAAGCTATATATCGTGGACAAACATGCTCCCCGAGACAGAGTATGTGCTATATGCCTATGGCATTGAGTTTAATGAGGATAATACATCATACACCCTCTCTACGCCTGTGAGCTATCAGATGGTGACACTCACCCCCAACGAACTCTTCGATGTGGCCTTCGACGTTAACATCACGGTAAATGGCCCTGCGGCTCACTACGAGTTTTCGCCCATAGATTGGGATGGCAAATACTACCTCGAGGTGGTAGACCAGAACAGCTATAACTATATAGAGGAGGGGTATGATATTGACGATGCATACTGTAAGATGATTGCCGACACATGGCTCTCAATGATTACAGAGACCATGGCATCGGGATATAGCGCCGAGCAGCTATACGAGATAATGTGCCTTGAGGGCAGCGACGAGTTCAGCGAGATGCTCGAGGCAGACACCAAGTACATGATGCTGCTCTACGCCATAGACATGGTAGATGGCCTACCACAGGTTGTTTCACGCCCATACTTCAAGCACTTCCAGACAGAGCCCGTGGGAGCATCTGACATGACACTCGACCTCAAAGTCGAGAACCTCTATGTGCGTGTTGCCGACGTCACCATCACACCATCAACCATAGAGCAGTATACCGCAGCCCTCGTACGCAAGGACCAGGTGATAAAGGGCAGCAACGAGGAGATAATGTCATGGCTAACAGATGTGTTCGTCCTTGAGCCATATACAGGCGTATCGGCAACACACCTCAATAGCCTCGAGCCAGATACCGAATACTCACTCCTCGCCTTCGGCTACTATGGCGGCACCATAACCACCGACCTCTTCCGCCACGACTTCAAGACCGAGCCCGCGGGCGAGTGCCTAAACAGCGTCGTTACGGTGAACTGGGGCGGCCCATATAGCCTTATGGAGCTTGAGGCTGCCGACGACCAGTACTACGGATATGGCCAGTTCGAGAGCATGGGATGGTATGCCATGTGGTCGGAGATTGTCACCGCCGAGCCCGCCATCGACGTATTCCACTGTATATACTCTGCCGAGGAGTATATGAACAATGGCGAGGCTGGCGTATTTGAGGACCTCGTGTCGAACGCCTCGCCACACACACAGCTTCTCACAGGCGAGAACGGCAAGGTATATGTCATGTGTGCCATAACCATGGACTACAAGGGTAACTATAGCGACATGTGGGTGTCTGACCCATTCACCATGACCTATAACAGCTCTACAAAGCGACCTATAGAGGAGCTCCTCGACCGCCTAAATGGCACTACAGCCACTACGAGTCGAGCACTTATGCCCGCACGACGATAGCCGACAAATAGAGATAACAAATCATGAGGCGGCATAAAGTCCTCAAAACTAAAAATCGGGGCTGACTAATTTACTTTTAGTCAGCCCTTCATATTGAAGTGACCCCAAAAGTTTTTTGTCCAAACTTTTGGGGTTTCTTTATGCGCAAAAAACACGATTATGTAGCAAAAACTTCAACTTTCACACCAAAAGCACAAAAATGGCGTTACGGCTCACGACAAGCCATAACGCCAACTATAAGATGGTGTATATCCTCTAACTATTTAACTATTAGAACATTGAGTAATGGGGGGGGGTATTTGTGGCACACGATGCAACGACTGCACAAGAGGTGCAGTTCACAGCATTGCAGTATGTCGCCAAAAAGTTATTCATAGCCCAAGTCACTCAATTTCAACGTGTATAGGTAATACTTTTTTTGATACGATGTATCACAAAAAGTGATTTTTTTAAGGATTTAAATCTGCGCCAGTTGGCGACCGAACTCTCGTAAAGCATCGAGAATCTCCTTTTCTCGCTTTGCTGAGGGCTTTTTCGTGCCGTAGATATACTTCGAGAGTAGGCTCTTGTGCATACCAAGCGAACGAGCTACCTCCGACACATTAAGAAATGGGAATTTGCGAAATGCCTCGGATATAGCATTCTCGGTCGGCTGAGCACCATCTGTTAAGCTTGTGATGTGAATATCCTCGTCTATCTCTGCCCAACGCACAGCATCGCCAAACTTGTTTATTTGGTAGTGCTCACGCTGTGA
>JAGCMF010000012.1 GCA_017646625.1 Alistipes sp.
GGGCTCTAACTCGTCTGTCGTAGGTCGCCAACTGAGGTGCGCAACATCCCCCTCAAGGCGTACGGCAAAACTATTCACGGGGAGTGGCTGAACAACATATGGGGTGTTGTACTGACTCGATATGTAGCGCAGCACACCCTTATATACTGCTCGGCTCACGGTGAAGCGGAAGGTGGGGTCGAGACCATAGCGCATGTCGGCGAAGTTTTGGTGCGAGAGGAGCTCCAGAAGCATTGTAGGACAGGCGGGCATACGTGCCTCATAGTAGGCCTTGTCCCACATCCCGCGACGTTGCCATGCAGGTTCATATGTGTGGCGTATGTCGCTGACTATCTGTGTCATGACAATGTCTGTTAGGTCGCGCGAATTGAGGCGTGATATGTCGTTGTCGAACTCTCCACCATTCTCTCTCGTGCAGTAAATGCCGAGTGTTCCTATGATGTCGTCGTTGAGGCGTACGCCAGCATCCGAGTGGAAGGCGAGTGCGAGGTCTATAGGTATATTCTTGCCCGCAGAAGCCTTGTTATGTGCCGTGCCTCCCATCAGAGCATTCACCCAGTGAGCACGCGACATATAGTCCTCTTTGTAGTCATCTTTTCCATGCTTGGGGGCATATACATCTGGCTCGAAGCCCGACCACTGTAGCCAGTAGCGTGCACCCTCCGTGAAGCGTGGGTATCCGCTTGTCTCCTCGGTGTAGTAGCCATCCTCTGTGCGTAGCGATATATCCACGCTACGACGTATGTTGCCCATGCCGCCGCCAATCTTTACTGCGTCGGCAACTACAACACCACTATCTTGTGAGATGTTGGAGAGTGTCACAAGTGCTTCGTGCTCACCGCGGTCGAAGTAGAACTCGCCGAGACATACCCACATGCCTCCTCCCATACGCTGGTTGACGCAGAAGCTGTGATTGCCACCCGAGGCATGCACGGTGTAGTGTGCATCGGTTATGGAGTTGTGTTGTGTGGTATACGATACGTAGAGGCTATATATGCCTGCCTCGGGTATATAACCACCCCATGTGGCGGTTGTCATATGCTCCTCGTTGGCCGTGGTGTGTGCCATGCGAGATGTGCCATCCGTAAAGGGGTTATGCCCTGTGGGGTAGGTGGCGTGTAGATGTGCAAAGCCTATACCAGCACTATCCCAAGTGCCACGTTCTGAATATGTTGTAGGGTCTATGCCGTTGTCGTTATCGATGATTATCTCTATGTCGTTTACGCTGCGTTCACGAGGTAGTAGCACCGTGGCGCCAGCGCGTTCGAGCATAGGTGTGAGGTATGGTAGCACATAGCCCTGTGTGTATAGATCCTCGACAGTCTCCCATAGGCGTGATCGCTGCCAGCACCACTCACCGCTATTCTGGTTGAAGTAGCGTCCGTGGCTCTGCCAAAGGGCTATATGACGACCTGTAAGGCCGTGCGTGGGTTGCGAGATGTTTGTCGTGCGACGTATAAGTGGCGCCTCGCAACTATTGGTGAAGCGGCGGCGTGTGTTGTTCGTGAGGTAGTAGCCAGGTATCAACCTGTCGATGAGCTCTCCGTTGGTGTATACGTGGATGTTATACTTACGGTAGTTTGCAGGTAGAGCATTGCGTACCGCCTCATATATGCGTGCTACACTCTCGGTGCGCATAGGAAAGTACGATAGCTCTACCGAGGTGCGCACCTCAATGATGTTGCGTGTGCCACGCAGCCTCTTACGCACACTCTCCACCTTGACATGGCTGCTTGCCACCTCCTCGAGTGTTATTCGTCGTAGCGAGGCGGCTATCGAGTCGTTGACGCTTTGTGGTAGTGGACTACGTGCCGTGGTACTATGGATTGTCGCAAGAAGTAGTGTTATGATGACTAATATGTATCTAATCGTTCTCATCTCGGTTTAAATATTCGCCAAAGGTAGTAAAAAAGGGGAGATAATAATCTCCCATCGCAAAATTTTTACTATCTTTACCCCGTTATTTGTCTTAATGTGTAGATATATGAAATGTGCAATTATAGGCCACGGCAAGATGGGTCGTGAGATTGAGAAGATCCTCGCAGAACGTGGTCATAGCGTAGAGATTGTTATTGATGAGGATAATGCCGCGGAGCTCACCCCAGAGAATATTGCCAAGGTGGATGTAGCCTTTGAGTTCACCACTCCCGATACTGCTGCAGAGAATGTCGCCAAGGTGCTACGCGCTGGTGGTAGGGTGGTGTGTGGTACCACGGGCTGGCTGTCACGCATGAAGGAGATGGAGGCGCTTGCCGTGGAGCATGGCGGTGCACTCTTCTATGCCTCGAACTACTCTATAGGCGTGAATGTGATGTTCCGCCTTAACCGCCGTCTTGCGGAGCTTATGAATCCCCACGCACAGTATGAAGTTCGCATCGAGGAGACACATCATATGTGGAAGAAGGATGCACCCAGTGGCACAGCTATAACCCTTGCCGAGGGCGTGATTGAGAATCTCGACCGTAAGAGCTCATGGGTGAATAACACGCCAACAACTGCCGAGCAGTTAGAGATAGAGTCTTTCCGTGAGGGTATGACACCTGGCATCCACACTGTCACATACACCTCTCCCGATGACTTTATCCAACTTAAGCACTCTATCATCAACCGCCGCGCTTTAGCCATGGGTGCGGTTGTTGCAGGTGAGTTCTTGAGTGATAAGAGGGGTGTATACTCTATGGATAACCTTTTGTAAACATATCTAACAACAAATGTGCTTGCTCTCAAGCCTTAAATTAGCTCTTGTTATACAGACTAACATTGCAGGGAGTGTTCGGTTGCACTGATGATAAAAGAATAAGTTTCGTTTTAATAGAGATATAATGGAAAAAGAGATAGAGAAGGATATTGAGAAGAGAGGTAGGTGGGCAAAGTTTAAGGCCTTCATCACAAATCCTAAATTGACGGCTGCACTTGTGGCGGTCATCGTCATAGGCTTCGCCTTTTGGTATGGTGCAGCATGGAGCCTCATTATTGCATTGCCACTCATCTACGACTACTACGTAGGTCACCGCATACAGAAGTGGCATAAGCGTATGTGTGAGAGGTATGCATGGTGGCGTGTGGTGTGGGCAGTGTGGTGCGCTGCAGTCTTCGCTACGGTGGTGGGAGTAATAGCTCATATGCTCATCTTCCGCTGGCAGATACCCTTCATCATTACCTTTGTCGTTGTCATGTCCATCGCGCTGTGGAGTGAGCTCCGTAAGGTTGATGAGAAGAAGAAAAGGGTATACAAATGGGCTTATGGATGGGTCAACTCGATACTCTTTGCCGCTGTTGCAGCAACAATAATCCAGATATATTGGTTCCAGATGTTTGTCATCCCCACAGGCTCCATGGAGAGTACACTGCTTGCGGGAGACTATATCATCGTGAACAAGGTGGCCTATGGACCACGTGTGCCGATGACGCCATTGTCGTTCCCCTTTGTGCATAACACCATGCCGTTGAATGACCAGAAGGCATCGTTCTCGACCTCTTGGCAGCGTTCATATCGTCGTCTTGCGGGAGGTGGCCAGGTGGAACGAGGTGATGTTGTTGTGTTCAACTTCCCCGAGGGTGATACTGTGGTGTTGGAGATGCCAGCAATGAGCTACTATGAGTTGTTGCGCGACAATACACTTGGTGCAACAACGGCGCAACGTCGTGAGGCGCTTATGAGTCGTTATACCATTGCTGTGCGACCTATCGACAAGAAGGAGAACTACATAAAACGTTGTGTAGGTATGCCTGGTGATACACTTACGATTGTTGATGGCGTGGTGTACCATGACGGCATTCGTGAGGAGTTTGTGCCCAAGCGCCAGTATATATACTACAATCAGCTTACAGGCAAGCCTCTGAATGTGGGCTTTGACCACTATACGGGTCAGCAGATGGAGCTGCCTGTTACGGATGATATGCTCGGTGACTATGCTGATACCACGCGTTACGTGTTGCGTAAGATAGGTGGTGCAGTATCGGGTAGTGTGCTTATACCTCACTGGGAGACTATCGATGGTCGCAGGTGGACAATCGACGACTTCGGCCCCGTGTGGGTGCCCAAGGCGGGTGCTACGATTGAACTCACCGATAAGAATATGGCACTCTATGGTCGTTGCATAGCGGTATATGAGCAGCGTGTTGTGGAGCAGAGAGATGGCAAGATATATATCGATGGCGTGGAGGCGGATAGCTACACCTTCCTCATGGACTACTACTTCATGATGGGTGACAACCGTCATGGCTCTCTCGACTCACGTTTCTGGGGCTTTGTTCCCGAGGATCACATTGTGGGTAAGGCGTCATACGTATGGTTCTCCGTAGACCCCAATGGTGGTGGTGTGCGCTGGGATCGTATATTCACATCTATAGATTAGTAGAGACGTGGCACAAGATAGCTTTAAGACCATAGCTCGTGCGGCAGAGACTACGTACCGCCAGATGAGCAGTAAGTTTCTCGTTTATGCCTACCCTGTGGAGACGGAGGAGGAGATAAAGGAGCATCTTGAGGCGTTGCGTAAGCGCTGGTTTGATGCTACGCACCACTGCTATGCGTGGCGTTTGGGAGCTCATGGCGAGCAGTTCAGGGCTAACGATGATGGCGAGCCATCATCTACGGCAGGTAAGCCAATACTCGGCCAGCTGTTGTCGCAAGAGATAACAAACTGCCTTGTCGTTGTTGTGCGCTACTTCGGTGGTACGAAGCTTGGTGTGCCAGGACTTATTGCTGCATATAAGGAGTCTACGGCACAGGTGCTTGCCGAGTGCGAGATTGTAGAGAAGACCGTGGATGTGGTATATCGTGTGGAGTTTAGCTACATGGCGATGAACGATGTTATGCGCATAGTCAAGGATATGCAACCGAGGGTCGTCAACCAAGAGTTTGATAATATGTGTAGCATGACCCTCGCGATACGTGAGACGGATGCCGAGCAGCTCGAGGGGCGCCTGAATAAGGTCGAGGGAGCTGTTGTCGACACCATTGAGTCGGGCACATGGATTTAAAAGAGTTGTAGGTGAGCAATAAGATAAAGATAAAGGGTGCGAGGGTACACAACCTGAAGAGTGTGGATGTAGAGATTCCGCACTCGCAGTTTGTTGTTGTCACAGGTCTCTCGGGCTCGGGTAAGTCAACCTTGGCCTTCGACACTATCTTTGCCGAGGGTCAGCGTAGGTATGTTGAGAGTCTTTCGGCATATGCACGTCAGTTCTTGGGACGTGTCGAGAAGCCCGATGTTGATTTTATTGAGGGCATAGCCCCAGCCATAGCTATCGAGCAGAAGGTAATCTCGCGTAACCCGCGTTCTACGGTTGGTACGACGACAGAGATATACGACTTCCTAAAGCTACTCTTCGCACGCATAGGTCGCACCTACTCTCCAACTACAGGTCTGGAGATTCGTTGCTATGAGGTGGATGATGTCGTTGACCATATCTTGCGTATGAGTGACGGTAGCAAGGTTATTGTTGCCTCACCGCTGCTCCTCAAGCAGTCGGAGAGCATCGTTGAACGTATGCTAACGTGCATAGGTGAGGGTGTAAATAGGGTGCGCTACCGTGGTGAGGTAATGCTCGTTGATGAGTTTATGCCGATGATTGGTGACGATGTTAGCCTTGAGGATGTTATGATTGTCGTCGATCGTCTTGTCATTAGTCATGATCAGGATACGGTGTCGCGTGTAGCAGACTCTGTGGCACGTGCCATGGGCTATGGTGCAGGTGTTGTGCATGTCATTACCGACAAGGTGGAGACGCTGTCGTCGCGCTATGATGAGGATGGCGTTACGTATGAACGACCCACGGAGCATCTCTTCTCGTTCAATAACCCTATCGGAGCATGTCCCGTGTGTGAGGGTTACGGTAAGGTTATGGGTATCGATGAGAACCTTGTTGTGCCCGACAAGTCGAAGAGTATATATGATGGTGCTGTGGTGTGCTGGAATGGTGCCACCATGAGCAAGTGGAAGAGTGAGTTTGTACTCTCGGCAACGAAGTTTAACTTCCCCATACATAAGCCGTACTACGCACTCACAGATGATGAACGAGCCCTGCTGTGGCATGGTAACGATAATGTATACGGCATCGACGACTTCTTTGCATATGTAGATACGCAGCGACATAAGGTGCAGTATCGAGTCCTCAAGTCTCGATATATGGGTAAGACATTGTGCCCCGAGTGTCAGGGTCGACGACTGCGTAAGGAGGCGTTGTATGTGAAGGTTGGTGGGTATGATATCTCGCAACTCGTGCAGATGACTGTTGGCGAGCTTGCACACTTCTTCGAGCATCTGCAACTCGATGAGCATGATGCCAAGACTGCCGAACGTCTGCTTTTAGAGATACGCAATCGCCTTAAATACCTCATGGAGGTAGGTCTTCATTACCTCACTCTCGACCGTCTATCGTCGACGCTGTCAGGTGGCGAGTCGCAGCGTATTAACCTATCTACATCGTTGGGTAGCAACCTTGTAGGCTCGATGTATATCCTTGATGAGCCAAGCATAGGTCTTCATCCACGCGATACTAACCGCCTCATAGGAGTACTCAAGCAGTTGCGTGATCTCGACAATACGGTCATCGTCGTGGAGCATGAGGAGGAGGTTATGCGTGCGGCAGATTGGATTGTCGATATGGGCCCGGAGGCAGGTATCGGCGGCGGCGAGGTAGTATATAGCGGTCCAGCGAAGGATATTGTAGATGTAGCGTCGTCACTCACTGCCGACTACCTTGCAGGCAGACGTAAGATTGAGGTGCCGAAGCGTCGTAGGGCGCGTGCTGGTGTTGTCAGGGTGCGTGGCGCAAGGCATAACAACCTGAAGAATATAGATGTGGAGATACCATTAGGTGTCCTCACATGTATAACGGGCGTATCGGGCTCGGGTAAGTCATCGTTGGCTGACGATGTGCTCTATCCGGCTCTCAAGCGCAGGCTTGCCGAGACGACACTTACGCCAGGAGACCATGATGGCATAGATGTAGATAGGGCGCAGCTGCAGAGTGTCGAGATGGTGTCGCAGTCGCCCATAGGCAAGTCATCGCGTTCTAACCCTGTGACATATATAAAGGCATATGACGAGATACGCCGCCTCTACTCCGAGCAGCCATATGCCAAGCATACGGGTATAGGTGCTGCCGCCTTCTCGTTCAATATGCCTGGTGGACGATGTGAGGAGTGCGAGGGTGAGGGTGTCATCAAGGTGAGTATGCAGTTTATGGCCGACGTGGAGCTCACGTGCGAGGCGTGTGGCGGTATGCGTTTTAAACCCGAGATTCTCGAGGTTAAATATAGAGATAAGAATATATACGATATTTTAAGCATGTCGGTTGACGAGGCTGTGGAGTTTTTCGGTGCTGATGCGCAGAATAACATATGTAAGCGTATTGTCGAACGTATCCTGCCCCTCCAGCAGGTAGGTCTCGGCTATGTTAAGCTCGGTCAGTCCTCTTCAACACTCTCGGGTGGTGAGTCACAGCGTGTTAAGCTTGCATCCTTCCTCACGAAGGAGAGGTCGCAGGATCGTGTGATGTTCATCTTCGATGAGCCGACTACGGGTCTTCACTTCCACGATATAGTACGCCTGCTTGGTGCCTTCGATGCACTCATAGCACGTGGCCATACTGTTGTTGTTGTGGAGCATAACATGGATGTTATAAAGTGTGCCGACTGGGTTATAGACCTCGGTCCAGAGGCCGGCAAGGAGGGTGGTAGCGTAGTTGTTGCAGGCACCCCCGAGCAGGTGATGGAGTGTAAAGAGAGCTATACGGGCCAATACTTACGTAAGCATGAAGGAGTTTGAGACATATATACTTCCTAACGGCATCCGCGGTATACACCGTAGGGTGCGCAGTGGCGTGGCACATTGTGCTCTTGTGGTGAATGCGGGTGCTCGTGATGAGAGACGGGGTGAGTATGGTATCGCCCACTTCACCGAGCATGCCCTTTTCAAGGGTACGCAGCGCCGTAAGGCATATCAGGTAAACTGCCGCCTCGAGAACCTTGGTGGCGAGCTTAATGCCTACACCACGAAGGAGGATACTACGCTACATGCTACGGTGCTACGTCGTGACTTTCGTCGTGCTGTGGAGCTCATAGCAGATGTTATGTTCCGTTCCACATTCCCCGATAGGGAACTCGACAAGGAACGTGAGGTTATCGCCGATGAGATAAACTCGTACAAGGACTCTCCCTCGGAACGTATATATGACGACTTCGAGGATCTGATATTTCGTGACTCGGAGCTTGGACATAACATCCTCGGCTCGAAGGCTACCATAGCGCGCTTCACCTCTGATAGGTTGCACGACTTTGTCGGTAGAACCTATACCACAGACCAGATGGTCTTCTCCTCTATAGGTAACTTCTCGGCAGCTACAGCGCGTGCTGTTGCAGAGTGCTATCTCGGTGACTTCGCACCCTCCAGCAGGTCTTTTATGCGCGATGTGCCAGCGGAGTATAAACCCTTTGATGTGCGCCTATCGCGCCATACGCACCAGGCACATGGACTCATCGGTGCTCGAGGTTATAGCATAACTGATGAACGTCGTCTACCCCTGGCCCTCATGGTCAATGTTCTTGGTGGTCCATCTGCTAACTCGTTGCTTAATATAGAGTTGCGTGAGAAGCGCGGCTTGTCGTATAATGTTGAGGCTACATATACACCATATTCTGATACAGGTATTGTGGGTGTATACTTCTCGTCGGATCATTGCAATGCCGAGCAGTGTGTGGAACTTATCGAGCAGGAGATATATAAGATTGGTCGTGAGGGCATCTCACCGCGACGTCTCGCTATTGCCAAGCGCCAGTTTGTTGCGCAGATGGCAATATCTATGGAGGCAAATGAGGGATATATGCTCGGTGCCGGTAAGAGCCTGCTACTCTATAAGGATATAGATACCCTTGAGGAGGCATATAGGAAGGTTGCATCAATCACTGCCGAGCAGGTGCGAGATGTAGCTGCCGACTGCTTCTCGAATATGTCACGCTTGATTTATAGATAATATGGATAAGTTAGAACAGTACATCCTTGATAATACAAAGCCCGAGGAGGAGCTTATGCACCGCCTCGAGAGGGAGACATACCTGCGTGTGATTAATCCACGCATGATATCTGGTCATCTTCAGGGTAAGCTCCTTGAGATGCTCGTTAGGATGATGCGCCCACGTCGTGTCCTGGAGATTGGTACCTTCACGGGTTACTCGGCGTTGAGCATTGCGCGTGGCCTTGATGATGATGCCATCCTCGACACTATAGAGGTGGATGATGAGCTTGAGGATATAGCAGCCAAGTATTTCGAGGCATCGGAGTATGGTCACCGCATACGTCAGCATGTAGGCTCCGCACTCGATGTAGTGCCTCGCCTCGGTGAGGTCTACGACATGGTGTTTATCGATGGCGACAAGAGAGAGTATCCTGCCTACTACGATATGCTTATGGATGGTGGCTATGTGCGTAGTGGCTCAATACTCATGGCGGATAATATATTGTGGTATGGTAAGGTTGCCGAGCCCGTGGCGCATAATGATAAGCACACCGAGGCTATCGTAGCATTCAACCGCATGGTTAAGGATGATGTCCGTGTAGATAATGTTATTGTGCCTATACGTGATGGCATAAACCTCATCCGTGTCAAGTAAACTACTCTTTATAGTTTGTAAGTCTGAAGTTATAGACTACAAAAATGGGGTTGTCCGACGCTTGCGTTTGGCAGCCTCTTTTTTGTGTGATACTAAAATTGGTTGTGTTTGTGAAATTTTAGTATCTTTGTGATATGAGTAGATTTGATGGGGTAGAGTTGGTGTATGGCCAACCGATGTATATGATGGCCAAACCTGTGGGTGCAGCCTGCAACCTGCGGTGTAGTTACTGCTACTATGCCGAGAAGCGAGAGTTGTATGATAGCCCCTCGCAGTTGATGAGTGATGATACCCTTGAACTCTTCATTCGGGAGTATATAGAGTCGCAGACCACCCCGATATTGTGCGACGTATGGTGGAGATTGCTCACTCACAACATATAGATAGTCCCTACTTTAAGGTTACAATGCCACCTCTCGAATAGCATCAATTAGACTTGTACATTTATTAACATCTATTTCGCGATAGTTATTCTCTGTGATTATGCGTAAACAAAAAGTGAGAAGCAAGTTTATTTCTTGCTTCTCACTTGATTATCAGTGCGCCAACTGATAAAATCTCTTAATACTCCTCCTCATCGAAGTTGTTAGATAGTAATTGTATATCAATACTTTAACTGCATTCTAACCTCCATTTTTCAAGTTTATAGATATTGTATTTTCCCCTACAATCACTTAAAGTGCTGATTTTGATGCCATAGATTGATACTAAAGGAGCATCAAAGGGTGTGCTGAAAGTCAAACAACACTACCCTATCTTAATCAGCTCTTGAACTTATCAAGGAAGACGATGAGTGATATATCGCTGTCAGTGAGTCCAAACTTCTGGCGGAGGCGCGAGCGAGCAACATTGATACTGCCAATGCTCTGGTGCGTGATGTTGGCAATCTCCTTAGTCGAGAGGTTCATATGTATAAGCGTGCACAGTTTACGTTCATTCTTGGTGAGGTTGGGGTACTCCTTTAGCAGGTTCTCAAAGAATACATCGTTGTTATTCGCTAATGTCTTCTCCACCTCAGCCCAGTTATTGTTCGAGCCATGCTTCTTATTCAAGCGATGAATAATATGTCGCAGAGTGTTGCGCATCTCACGGTTATCGGATATATTAACTGTCTCGATAAGTTCCTCGGATAGCTTAGTCATATTATTCTGCTCTTCGTATTGTTGCAGCCGCTGAACCTTAATTATCTCGTTCTTATGGCGCAGTTCCTGCTCTGCCTTGATGCTAATGAGGCGGCTATTCTTACGCTGCATACGCCACAGTAGTAACGCAAGGATAGCAATGGCTGCGACAAAACAGATAACACCGACATGTATATGCCTCAATAAGTCATTATACTCCTGATTTTGCTGCATCTCTCGTTGGTGTTGCTTCAGGCGCTCATCGGCCTGAGCAAGTTCCATATCGTTGATAAGCTTTGAGAGGTTAACTACATTCGAGGCATTGTGCTGACGCGTGTATGTCTCAGCAAAAGCCATAAGTGCCTCGTAGGCCTCCTTATATCGCCCCTCGTTAAAGTATGTGTCCTGAAGCAGAAAATAGGAGTGCACGTTTTTAGCATCGAAGTCATCTTGACCAAGCAACTCTATCGAGTGTTTCAAATTGACAATCGCCTCACTCGAGTCACCAACCATAAGGTTGTAGAAACCCAATGCCGAGTAGTAGTATCCCTCCTCCTTGAAGTTTGATAGCAGGGGCTTTGCACGCTCGAGGTATTCCAGTGACATCTCAAACTCTTCGTACGCCAACGACTGCATCGAGGCGTTGAGATATACGTTTATTAACAGGTCGCTAAAACCATACTCCTTGCACAATGTCTCAGCCAATAGTGTAAGGTCGAGTGTCTCATCGTAGGACATCGAGTAGTTAAACCTATTGTTGAGGGCTCGCACCGTCTGATGCGCTTGCTCCCTACCCTCATAACTATCTGCTACGAGGTGATTGTACTCCATGGCGAGGTCTATGTCGTTATTATAGAAATACGTAACCTGTTCCAAAACAAGGTATGCCTCGCGCTCGGAGGTGACATCACTCAAACTTTTTGCTGACTTTAGGGCGCTGGTGCTATAGCTGAAGGCGTTATGGTAGTCGCCATTGCGCAGGTAAATGCGAGCAAGAAGGGCATTAGTGCGTGTTATGCAGGGCTTATTGTCAAGCGCCTCATATATGCGAGCAGACTGCACACGATACTCTAACGACTTGCTGTAGCTGTGGAGTGTAGTCTCGGTATATTCTGCCATAAAGTCGTAGAGCATAGCCACTTCCATGCTTGTAGCAAGGGTGTCGATGTCATTAACCAATCGCTTGGCATAGTAGTATGCTGAGTCGCGGTTGAGTTTATGTAATTGCTCGAAACACTCATAGTCCTCATGCTGCTGGCGTGAACTAAAATGCTGTGCCTGGCAGGGCTGTGCAATGGCCGTCGTAAGTGCAAAAAATAGTGCAATAACAACTCTATAGTATGTCGATTTATTGTAATATTCTCTAAATATCATATAATAAATGCTTTAAGTATTTTTGTAATACAAATGTAATATATTTTTTTTAAAATGTTATATTAAAATAACAGATATTTTTACATGTTTTTCATTGATATTAGATAATTTTGTGTAAAGAAAAACCGAAAACTATAATTAAAACCTAAAACTTCTATGAAAAAAGCTTTCATCTATCTAATGGCACTTGTGACACTCGCTGCATGTGATAACACAGAGACTCCCAATGAGCCTCAGCCTACACCTCCAACTCCTACCGAGAACACAATCCAAATTGTGGTAGACGAGGCACGACTCACTGCATACCAAGTTATATATAGCATATACCCCGAGGATAAGGATGCATACTTCTATTGCGATGTAATGTCTAAGGCTCGTTTCGAGAGTACCGACATCAACGAGATAAGAGCGGAGTTCGACGAGGCTTTGCGCAACTACGCACAGATGACCGAAGCTACATACGAAGAGGTATGCGAGCAGATGCTATTCAAGGGGGATCAGGAAGACTTCCTCAGCAACGCTGGCTACCGAGAGAATACCGACTTCGTAATCTACGCATTCTATTGGAAGGAGGGCGAACTCCAGGCAGAGGATGTATCAGTTACAGCGTTTCGCACCCCCGCGCACGTAGATTCTACAGAGAGTGTAGCAATCGAGTTCTCGGGTGTTGATCCATACGAGATGACTGTTAAGTGTACTCCTTCAGCCGATGTAGATTGTTACTACTACTATTTTGCAGAGACTACAAAGGTCGAAAAGATGCTCTCTGACCTCGAAGATAATAATGCCTATATCTCATACCATGCCATGAATGTAGGCATCAAGTACACCGGCGAGCAGACATTGACACAAAAGGGTCTTCAGCCCGAGACCTCATACACGGCCCTTGTAATGCTTATTGACAAGAGTGGTAATCGAGCACAGATTTCAGCCGTTGAGGCAACCGAGGCCGTTGAGCAGAATGTGCGCGTTGAGTCGGAGTTGTTCGAGAGTTTACTCGGTGAGTGGACAGGTGTTCAGACCATCATTGATGGTTATGCTGAGCCCGTAGTATCGGAGTTCACCGTAAACATCGTAGCTGAGGTTGAGGATTACGACTACAATTATCGCGACAACAATCAGCTTGTAGCATTGGTTGATGGTTGGTGCGGCATCGATTATTATAGCGTTACCGACCTTGTGGAGTATGAGATTGAGAATCCTGAGTTGAAGTGGGGTCCCAAGTGGGTGTTCGATATCGCTGAGGGTGATGTCATCACGATGGATGGTCATGCGCGCCACTCGGTAGTTGGTTGGTTGTTCTTTGGCGACTGCTTTATGCTCACGGCAGACCCAGTAAACCTTGGTATAGAGGTTGACAACGACTTCAACGTAACAGTGTCTGAGGATGGCAACACGTTGACTATCTCTTCACCCATTGCCAACTACTACCCATCGTTGGTATACAACTTCGATGGATTTGGCTGGATGGCATACTACTATGGTGCATCGAACATCGTCCTTACACGCAAGTAATAACACTACACTATAACGGAAACATAAAATGAACTAAAATACCATAGAACTATGAAAAAGCTTGCTTTACTTTGCTTGGCAACCCTTGGCTTTAGCCTTATGGGTTGTAACCCAGAACCTACACCTACTCCATCAGATGAGGCACAGCCCTCTATTACTTTGGAGAAGGGCTCGGAGAATGTTGACTATGTGACATTCACACTTACGACGACCAACGCCACCGAGGCATGCTACATGGTGCTTGAGGATGGTGCAGAGGCGCCCACGTTGGATGCTATCATGACAGAGGGTGTTGCTGTCGAGCTTACAGAGGGCGAGGCAGAGGTTAAGGCCGACGGTCTCGAGGCTGATACCGAGTATATGGTTGTTGCAGCGGCTAAGAACGTAACAAAGGTTGCTGGTTCTAACACGCTATATGTTAAGACCACAGCTCAGGCAGAGGTTACGCTGGACGTTGAGCTTGTACAGGTGGCTCACACCTCTATCAACTTCCGTTTCACAGCCGAGAATGCTGAACGTGTAGCTTACCTCGTGCAGAATGCTACTAAGGAGGTTCCCGAGGCTTCGGAGGTGCTTCGCAAGGGTGATGAGGTAGATCCTGCATCTAAGGAGGCTGTCGAGGTTACCGACCTCGATCCCGTCAAGGATTACGTTTTGCTGGTAGCTGCAGAGGGGGCTGGCAAGACAACAATGGTTGAGTTGGCCTTCACAACCAAAGATGACCCATCAAACGTCATCGAGCACAACTACACCCGCGTCAAGGGTTCAAAGTATAGCTCAAACTACTACCTCATGTTCTCATACGAGGATGCTAACGAGGCTGATAACTTCGCTTACAACGAGAATACCCTGTGTCTCGACTTCTACGGCGACCCCGAGAAGGATTATCTCCCCGCAGGTACTTACGAAGTTAAGGAGTCTACAGAGTGGCCTTGCCTCAATAGTATGCGTTACTCGACCTACGGCTACGACAATGGAGTGTTGCTTAAGAGCGGTGCTGTGGTTGTATCTATTGACCCCGACACCAAGGCCTATACCTTCGATATCGACCTTCAGTTGAAGGATGGTCGCACCTTGACAGCCAACTACACGGGAGACGTGGACAACATGCCCGTTGTTGACAAGGTTTTCGTGACCACTGACTACACTTCTGCCAAGGCTACAACGTCTGACAGTGGCCTTACATGGGCGTTGACACTTGCTGACGATGCCGGCAATGCTGCACATCTCAACCTCACAAACGCATTCCAGGCTCCATATATCGTTAACAACACCTACACCATCAGCACATCTGCCGAGGAGTTCAGTGCAAAGGCTTTGGCTGCTGAGGCTGGTCAGTTTGACAACGTAACATCAACTTTTGTTGTTGCAGGCGAGAACGGTGGCGAGTTTAAGTTCGCTACAGGTACGCTTACCGTAGACATCGACTGGGACACTAAGGAGTACCTCATATCGTTCTATGGCACACTCGAGAATGGCTACATCATCGAGTCTGAATATAAGGGCACCGTTGAGGGTTGCTCACTCGAGCAGTCTGAGGAGGTTATCGACGTTACGATGAACCGCGCATACGCAAGCTCTTACGAGTCGGGAGCTAACTGGTATATCACCCTTGCACAGAACGGTGAGGACGACGTTGCAAACTACATGCTTAAGCTCGATGTATATTGCAAGCCATCACAGTTCCTTGCAGCAGGCGTATATCAGCTTGGCGTAGGTACCGGTGAGGGTTATCTCGGCGCAGATGCCACAACACTCACCGTGGCGGGTCAGGGTCAGTACAACTTCACTGAGGCACGCCTGACCGTTGAGACAAACCTCGCAGACAAGACCTACACTATGGTCGTATCGGGCCGAGTTCAGGATGGCCGCACATTCCTCATGTCTTATGTGGGCAAGGTCGATGGCATGGAGATAGTAGATGCGGAGGATACTCCCACTGACATCACATGGAGCACATTCTCTGCAAAAAAGTGGTACTCGGACAACTGGGAGCTCACGGTGAAGGACTCAACAGAGCAGTACACCATGGCCTTCGATATGCGCATTGGCAACTCGAGCATCAACTACATCCCAACAAATGTCTACACCCTTGGTGAGTCGTATGTTGATACGATATATATCAACAACAACTACAGTTCGTTCAACGGCAACAAGAAGGCCTTTGAGAGTGTAACTCTTAATATCGAGTACATTGAGGCATCGCAGACCTACAACGTATCGTTCGAGGTTAAGCTCGTTGACGGCCGAGAGTTCAACGGCACTTACTCGGGTGCTATTGCAGGCAGCCCCGCAGCATAGCATACTTGAGGCTATTCGGTAAAATTAAACACGACAAATTTTTATGAAAAATATTTGGTTAATGATGTGTGGTGCTCTAACCCTTACACTCTTTGCGGGGTGTAAGGGCAACGAACCAGATATTAAGCCCCAGGGCGACACCACACTCACTCTTGAAACCAAGAGTGTTGATGCCACAGCCAATGGTGGCCACTTCGAGGTTAACTATGCTCTTGAAAACCCAATTGAGGGCGCAGAAATTAAGGTTAACGCTGAGAAGGATTGGGTCTACAACATAGATACATCTGTCGATGGTGTCATCTCTTTCGATGTTGCAGCGAGCTACGATGCAGAGGCTCGCAACTGCCGCTTGGAACTGATTTATCCGGGTGTCTACCCCAACCCTACGCTCACCGTAAAGCAGGCGGTGGGAAAGGAGCACTCGATAAAGCTGGAACTTGTAAATGCTGCGGCTACTACCATCACTATGAACGTAGTGCCCGAGGACAAGAACATGCCGTACGTCTTTATCCTTGGTACTGGTAAGTACTTCGAGGAGAATGGTGGCGAGCTCATGTATAGCGACGAGGCACTATGGGCAAGCGACATGGAGATCTTCGAGAGCTTTGGCGGCGCATTTGGTGGCAACGCCTCGACGGGTGCTGCAGCCTTCATGTACACGGGCGATATGATGGGTCACCAGTTCACAGGCGTTACACCTAACACGACATATGTAGCATACGCCTATGGTTTTGACAACGAGATGCTTACACCCCTGACCGAGATTGTGCGCCTTAAGATTACCACAACTGCCGTTAGCGACTACACCCTCCACTTCGACTTCGAGGTCGAGGTTGATGGCCCTAACGTGACTATAGACATCGCTCCCCAGGGCTACGACGGTTACTACTACTATGGCGTGTTCTGGGCTAAGGACGTAGCGGGTGCTACGCAGGAGCAATTGCGCAGCTACTGCGAGCAGACATGGGAGAACGACAAGGCATACTACTCATCATTCTTCGACACCCCCGAGCAGGGCTTGCACTTCATCTTCAACGAGCTTGCCTTCCGCGGCGCGCAGCACCTCGAGGTGGAGCTCGATGCCAATACGGAGTTTATCCTCTGGGCATTCGGCATGGATGACGAGGCACTGATGAATACCACTCCCGAGTTCTACACCTTCAAAACAGGCGGCGTTAAGGCTTCGGAGAACACGTTCGTACTCTCTGTTGCAGAGCTATACCCCCGCAAGGCGACTGTAAAGGTGGAGCCATCGAACGACGACTCCTATGTGGCAGCCTTGGTTGCTGGCGACCGCTTCGAGAATAATAGCGATGCAGAGATTATGGAGTATATCCTCACCAACTTCTCCGTAGAGTATGTCAACGGCACTATGAGTGACACCGCCACAGGTCTTGTGCCCTCAACGGAGTATGAGCTGCTGGTATTTGGTGCGCAAGCAGGTGCCCCAACCACAGAGCTCTACCGCCACAAGTTCACTACTGCAGAGGTTGTATATGCCGACCTCGACTTCTCACTCACTATCGACAAATATTACAACGGCACGGAGCTCGCAGCAATCGATTCAAGCTACGAGGGTTTCGAGGGCGCAGCAATCGTGCCCATTACGGCGAATGTCGATGAGGCGGCCGTGGCCTTCTACTTCAATGCTATGAATGCTCTCAGCTTCCCCTACTACGAGTATGAGACAATCATCGAGGGCTTGGTTGCCGAGGGCGCTGTGGATGATACCACTTCGTACTTCGCCTTCGAGTTCGACAAGGCCTACACCTTCTTTGGTGTGGCTGAGGATGCTGATGGTAACTTCACCGAGGTTTGGTCATCCAAGGATATTACGTTCAAGGTTGACGGTTGCTCTTCTGCGGAGGAGTTCTTTGCAGATGCCTCATCAATGGGTACACGCAAGGCATCAAAGAGTAAGTACGGTTGCCTAAGCGTAGAATAGTCATATATATAGATGGTGTCCGATTGTTACCCACTCGCGAGAGATTGCTGAGGGGGTGGGTAACGATGGTAAACAAAAAAAGAGAAACAAGAAATAATCTTGTTTCTCTTTTGATTATCAGTTGCTTAACTGAATAAATTGTTTAATATTCTTCCTCATCGAAGAAGAAGTCGTCCTTTGATGGATAGTCGGGCCAGATGTCCTCGATAGACTCGTAGATGTCGCCCTCGTCCTCTATCTCCTGAAGGTTCTCCAATACCTCGAGTGGCGCACCTGAACGTACTGCGTAATCGATAAGCTCCTCCTTTGTTGCTGGCCATGGTGCATCCTCCAACTTTGATGCAAGCTCTAGTGTCCAATACATACTCTATAGAATTTTATGTTTATCTTTTATTTACTCTGCAAACGCTAAATCACATTTTTTAGCGTGCAAATGTATAAAATAATTTTTATATATAACAAATATATGCTAAAATATTTGAGCATCAGCCTTTTTCGCTACGGTATCCACAGCTTCTCCTCTACCTTCATACGTTCGGTAACACATCTGCCGAGGTTGTAAAGATAGTCCGATAGGCGGTTAAGGTAGCGTGTGGCGCTGTTGTCGATGTCTGCAACCTCCATGGCGCGTAGTGCAGCACGTTCAGCGCGACGGCATATTGTTCTGCATACATGGCATAGCGACACTGTCGTGTGGCCACCAGGTATTGTAAACCTTGTGATTGCTGGTATCTCATCCTGCATGCGGTCTATGCATCTCTCGAGCCATGTGATGCTATCCTCACTGATGGGGGCAACCTTATCTTTGCCACCCTCACCAATAGCCAACAGTGCTGCCACGGTCATCAGGTGTGACTCGATGGTGCGCAACTCGGGCTCGAGGTTCTCGCAGCGTTCATCATCGACAATCTTATCGGCTAAAAGTGCTACGAAGGCTGTTAGCTCATCAACAGTTCCGTAGGCCTCTACGCGAACATCATATTTCTTGACACGCTGACCGCCAATAAGCGATGTTGTGCCGTCATCTCCTGTCTTGGTATATATCTTCATACTATATCTAAATTATTCGGTATATAAGCAATAGTGGTGCCTTGTCTACAATCTGAAGCGCTGCTTGGGCAGGTGATTGTTGAAGACAAGGAGGTATGCTCTGTTGTCAACGGTCGTGCATGGGTGATTCTCTATTATTGAACTACATATCGCCCAGCGCTGTGCATCGTTATATGGGTTCATTATGCATAGGGTAATGCCATGCTCACGGGCATACTCCGCATATTCCGTCAGCTTGTCGTGTGCTATATCTAACGTTGCGAAGATTATGTCGCTGCTGTTGAGAGCATCTATGCTCCAACATGCGTAGTTGCAGTGTGTAGCAAGGTTGGTAAGCTGTATTGCGCGGCGCTTGCTCACCCCCTTGTCGATAAGTTGAGGGTAGAGAGCATGGCCTTCGTGCTGCAGCTTACGTTGCATGAATACATGACGAACGATGCTATATACGTATGGCGAGTGTACGCCATGGCCACGGAAGTAGCGGGCGCGACGTAGGTAGCTTGGTAGGTGCTTGAGGTCGTAGAGCCTCTGCTTTATTGTTCGTCCTGATATCTTCACTGCTTAATATGTTTTTGTTACTTCTTTAATTGACCAGCAAGACGGCCTGTTGAGAAGGCTATCTGCATATTGTAGCCACCCGTGTTGGCATCTATGTCGAGCACCTCGCCAGCAAAGTATAGACCCTTGACGAGGGTAGACTCCATGGTGTACTTATTGACCTCGTTACAGTCCACGCCACCAGCTGTTACTATGGCAAACTGGAATGGTGCATAGTCTGATATTGGGAATGCCATACCCTTAAGTATCTTCACCAGGCGTAGCTTCTCGGCATCTGTGAGCTTGCTTACATATGTCTTTGAGTGGAAGTCCACCTCCTTTGCCAGAGGTACGACCATCTGCTTGGGCACAAGCTTGCGTAGCAACTCCGAGAAGAACTCCGATGGCTGCATCTCGGCAATCTCGCGGTCTATGCGCGCTAAAAGTGTCTCCTCGTCGAGTGCGGGTTTAAGGTCTACGATTAGCTTCACGCGCTTCTCGTCGATGAGGGCATCTACCGCGTCGCGACTTAAGCGTAGTGCCACAGCACCCTCGATACCACGTTCCGAGAAGCCGAGCTCGCCAAACTCCTCCTGCACAAGCTCATTGTCGATATATAGCTTTGCACCCACGTTTTTTAAGAGTAGGCCGTTAAGGTACTCCTTCTGTGGGTGTGATGTCACGAGGGGTGTGAGTGATGGGCGCACAGGCTCGATGTTGTGGCCAAGGTCTGCGGCGAAGTCGTAGCCGTCGCCTGTAGAGCCTGTCGAGGGGTAGCTCACGCCACCTGTGGCAACTATCACGTGTGCAGCCTCCTCGCGGCGTTCGAAGCCGCGTGCATTCTGGTAGCGCACGCCTGTGACCTTGCCGCCGATGCTCTCTATGCCCGTAACACGTGTCTTATAGCGTATCTCCACGCCCTTATCCTCGCAGAACTCTACGAGGGCATTTGCGATGTCCCATGCCTTGCCACTCTTTGGGAAGACACGTTCACCGCGTTCTATCTCGAGCTTCACGCCGAGGCGTTCGAAGAAGCGTATTGTGGCGCGGTTGTTGAACTCGGCAAAGGCTACGGAGAAGAAGTCGCTGTTTGTGCGAACCTTCTCGATAAACTCCTCGGCGGGGCGAGCATTGGTGAGGTTACAACGACCCTTACCCGTGATTCGTATCTTACGTCCAGCCTTCTCCATCTTCTCCATGATGAGCACCTTGCGGCCACTCATCGCAGCTGTACCTGCCGCCATGAGGCCTGCAGCACCTGCGCCAATAACAATCAAATCGTAC
The DNA here is from genome assembly GCA_017646625.1 of Alistipes sp. GTDB lineage: Bacteria > Bacteroidota > Bacteroidia > Bacteroidales > Rikenellaceae > Alistipes. The sequence goes on from JAGCMF010000012.1 coordinate 20,747, forward strand.
ATATATATTCTAAATCTTATTCTTAACGTGTATGTGTGTCACCTCGTCAATGCCATCAATGCGGCCGATGCTCTCCATCACCATCTGTAGTTCGCCGAGTGAGTGTACCGAGAAGTCGATGGTGCATATCGCAATGCGGTCGATGTTCTCTGTGGCGAGTGATGACATTGTAAGGTGTAGCTTATCTGTGATGCAGTCTATGAGGTCACTCATCAGGTGGTAGCGGTCTATGCCCTGCACGCGTATGCGCACGGGGAATAGGAATGCTGGGTTCTCCTCGAAGTTTACAGACTGAATTGAGTCGCCATGCTGTGAGGCGAGACGTATTGCTGCGTGGCAGTCGCGCTTATGTAGCACGATGTTGCCATCGGACTTATTGAAGCCAATGACCTCATCGCCAGGTAGTGGGTTGCATATCTCGCAACGTTCGTATGGCAGGCGTGGCAGGTTAGCGAAGTATCCGCGTAGGTATCTCTTTGCTCGGTACGTAGATACATGCTCCATCCACTCCTGCTCCGGTTTTGCATCTTCGGCTGTGCCTATCTCCACGCAATCGCCGCGGCGTAGCACTGTGCGTAACGACATCAGCTTACCGTTTATTCGTGCATATACGGCCTTTTCGCCCACCTTGCTGTGTATCTCGAATGCGAAGTCGAGGGCTGTGGCACCCTTGGGGAGTATCACGCCACGACCCTTGGGTGTGAACACCATGATGTCGTCGTTGTAGAATGACGATGTCACACCATCCATGAACTCCATGTCGTGGTTGTCGTCAGCAACATCCTGGAGTATCGATTTAAACTTCTCGAGCCATGCGGTAACATTATCTTCTGTACGTTCTGCGGCACATCCGAGGCGTGAGTTACGTACCATGCGCTCCGACGATATGTGTATCTCCTCCCAAATTCCCTGGTCGCTTAATAGCTTAACGTGGAAACTCTGGTAGCCATTCTCCTTGGGCGCATCAATATAGTTTGATACGCTACCTGGCTTCTCCTTGAAGTGGTCTGTGAGGGCAGAGTATATGTTGAGGCTAATGCTCTTCTCGCTTATTGTGGGGTGGTTGGGATAGATGATGCGAATGTAGTGCTTGCCATCTACATGCTTGATGTCGCTACCCTTTGCTTGCATCTTGCGCCATATGCTGTATGGCTTGCGGTAGCGCACCTCTGTGCGTACGTCGAAGCCGCGAGCTGTGAGTATCTCGTCAATCTTTGCCGTGAAACGGTTGAGGTGAGGACTCTCGGCGTTACGTTCATCGTTGAGCATGCTCTCTACTATGGCATAGTCACGTGGACAGCGATAGCGGAATGAGAGGTTTTCGAGCTCTGTCTTGATGTGGTATAGTCCGAGACGGTTTGCAAGAGGAGCATAGAAGTAGTCTGTCTCACCCGCAATCTTCATCTGCTTGTCGGGGCGCATGCTGTCGAGAGTTCGCATGTTGTGCAGACGGTCAGCGAGCTTTATAAGGAGTGCGCGTATGTCGAAGTGTACCGACTCAAGAATCTGTCTGTAGTTATCTACCTGCTTTGAGTGCTCGTAGCTATCCTTCTTTCGCTTTGTTACTGTGTCAACGAGGAAGGCTACGTCATCGCCGAAGCGTTCACGTATATCCTCCACGGTATATGGTGTATCCTCTACTACGTCGTGCAGAAATGCCGATATCACGGGGTTATCGCCCAACTCGAGCTCTTCGGCAACTATTGCTGCCACGGCGATGGGGTGTATGATGTATGGCTCACCACTCTTACGTCGTTGTGTGCTGTGGGCCTCGGCGGCGAGTTCGTATGCCGCCCTTATGCGTGTCATCTCATCCTTGGTGGCACGTGTGGCGATGCGACTAAAAAGTGCATCTACGCTATTGCGTATTTGTGTTGCGTAAATCTCGTTCATCGTTACATCTGTTTGGGTAGTATTCAGCATCACGATTTGTCTATATACAATCTTACATCTACAAAAGTAATAAAAATTCCCTATTGTTGTTACTTGTGCCGCCACTTTTTGACCATCTATAATCTTATTTATCTCCCTATGTAAGTTTTTTTTGCTGCAAGCGGGTGTGTGATAGATAATTTTAGTATATTTGCATTATTGTAATCACTTAAATTTTAAATAAAAATGTTGCGTAATGGTTATTTGTTGAGTCTCTTGACTCTCGTTATGGTGGTTTTTGCTGTTGGTTGCGAGTCTAAAGGTGGTAATAACTCGACCATTACACCTGGTCCAGAACGTCCTGATGAGGATCCGGAGGATGGACCAGTTGTTGGCCCAGGTACTGAAGAGGATGGCATGACTATAGAGATAATTGTAACTGACATCTCGGCATATAGCGCTATGCTTACCGTGACGCCATCTACTGATGAGAAATATGCATGTGTCTTTATCTCTTCAGCGCAGTGGCCAGATATGATTGAAGGAGATGACGCGGTGAAATATATCGTTGATAACTTCAATCCCGCACTCTTTCAGGGTGAGTATAGCGAGGAGCTTCAACCATTGATGCCCGATACAGAGTATATGGTCATAGCCTTTGGCTACGATGGTGGTGTGGCTACAACGGAGCTATTTACCTATACCTTTACCTCGCTTAAGGCCCAGGTTGGTAGCGTTGAGATTTTGGATATCAAGCTCTTGAAGCTCTTTGATGTGGCCGAGGTTGCTGCTCTCGACCCAGCCTATGAGGAGTTTTTGGAGGTGTGTGAGTGTTTTGGTGTTGTTGAGGCTACAACCTCGAAGCCATGTGACACCCTTTGGTTCTGGTGGTATGAAGAGTGGATGTTGGAGGAGTATAGCGAAGCAGCAATCATCGAGGATCTTCTTATGTATGACTATGCTAATAACCCCGAGCTTATGGATATGTACTATAGCATGGATGGCAGTGATAGGTTCTTCTTTGCGGGCCTTGCTAATGATGAGGCGGGTGCAACCAGCGAGTTGTATATTGGTGAATGCTTCACGTTGAGTAAGGATATGTGCTCACCTGCCGAGGAGTTCTTGGCTATGGTTAAGACGGAGAGCAACAGTGTTGTAATGTTTGCACGTAGATAGTTATGATACACTTTAATTCTGACTATACCTCGGGCGCCCATCCACGGGTGCTCGAGGCTCTTGTTTCTACAAATGCAGAGCATACGGCGGGCTATGGTGCTGATGAGTATACGTCACGTGCCAAGGCCTCTATACGTCGTGCTGTGGGTGTTGAGGATGCCGAGGTGGTGTTCCTTGTTGGCGGTACGCAGACCAATGCCACTATGATTGATGGTATATTGGCTCGTCATGAGGGTGTCCTTGCTGCGGAGAGTGGCCACATAGCCGTGCATGAGTCGGGTGCTATTGAGGCATCTGGACATAAGGTGCTCACGCTACCTCATGTTGATGGCAAGGTGTTGGCAGAGGATGTTGAGAGGTATATCACAGAGTTTTATGCCGATGAGACATATCAGCATATGGTTGCTCCCGGTATGTTATATATCTCGCAACCTACGGAGTATGGCACGGTATATTCACTTCAAGAACTTGAGGCGTTGAGTGATGTGTGTCATAGGAATAGTATCCCGTTGTATATTGATGGCGCGCGTCTTGGTTATGCCCTCGCAGCGGAGGGTGCCGACTTTACGCTACGCGATATTGCCCGTCTTGCCGATATCTTCTACTTTGGCGGTACGAAGCTCGGAACACTATTTGGTGAGGCTGTGGTGATGACCAACAGGGCGCTTATCAAGGGGCTCTTCCCTCTTGTTAAGCAGCATGGTGCTCTTCTTGCCAAGGGTAGGCTCCTTGGCTTGCAGTTTGAGGCACTCTTCAGCGATGAGCTGTATAAGAGTATCGGTGAGGTTGCTGTTAGACATGCTGTGCGTATCCGCGAGGCTTTCCGTGCTGCAGGATATGACGTTGTCATAGAGTCGCCTACCAACCAGCAGTTTTTCCGACTTCCTAATGCTGTTATAGATGCTTTGCGTGAGCATGTGTCGTTCGACTACTGGGGTCCTCGTGGCGAGTCGTGCAGCGTGGTGCGATTTGTTACGGGATGGTCCACGACTGACGATGATGTGAATACATTACTGAACCTCATAGATAGCCTTAAGAGATAGTCTTAAAGTAAAAGTTGGGTGCCATACGACACCCAACTTTTTTAGATATATCCTGTTCTATTTACTTCTTGAGTAGCTCTGTGAGTGCTGCTACAGCACGGCCACGGTGCGAGATGCTATTTTTGGCCTCTGCACTCATCTCGGCAAATGTTATCTGGTGACCATCAGGTATGAATAGAGGGTCGTAGCCGAAGCCACCACAGCCAGCCTCTGCTGTCGCTATCGTGCCATTGACAATGCCCTCCACCTGTTGCTCCACGCCGCCGCGTATCAGTGATATGACGGTGCGGAAGCGAGCACGACGATTCTCCTTATCTCTCATCTCGAGTAGGAGTTTACGGTTGTTAGCTGCGAAGTCGTGACCATCTGTCGCATAGCGAGCAGAACGTACTCCAGGCGCACCATTAAGTGCCTCTACCTCAAGGCCTGTGTCGTCAGCAAAGCAGTCGAGGCCTGTTCGTTCGTAGACATAGCGGGCCTTAATCGTGGCGTTCTCATCGAGAGTCTCTCCTGTTTCGGGTATATCCTCGGTTATGCCCACCTCCTTGAGTGTCACAAGTTCATAGCCCTCGCCAAGTACTGCACTCACCTCTGCGAGTTTATGGGCGTTATTTGTTGCAAAAACAATCTTCATAATAGTTTGCTATATGTTTGAATTATATGGGTAACCTACCTCACTCGCCATTTCATGTGTGCTTAAATCTCTTCGCGTGCTACTTCGAGTTCTGCGAGGCGTTGGTCCATTACTATTTTGTCGATGATGGTCTTAACGACGGTGTCAATCTCGGAGTTGTCGGAGTAGTCGGCAGGACATACGTGGTTGACGCGATTGTCACGAATTAGGTCATTCAGGATGTTGCGCTGTTGCTCCTCTTCGGGGTTGTATACAGCGATAGAGTGACCGCCAAAGTTCTTTACGAGCTTCATGCATGGAATGTCTGTCGTACCATCGCCGAAGTATATCATGCGAGAGAATGGTACGGGGCGCTTACTCTCCTCCATGAAGCGGTTAACATCCTTTGTGTCGAACACTGACTCCACGCCCTTGTTTATCTTGAATATAAACTGTGTTTTATTGGTGTAGTTTACCGCCACAGCTGGCCAATAGGCTATGCCATCGATGTTATAGAGGAATGAGCAGGCATATATGTTTTTGAACTCATGGGCTATAGCCGTACCCTCGATAATCTCCTTGAGTCCCGATGAGTTGACATAGTGAAGGATGTTTATGCCACGCTGCTTACCATAGTCGTTTATGCGCTGAAACCACTGCTCCACACCATTGTAGAACTGCACGTTACGGCCCGATTCGCGGAATGCCTCACGACGTAGTGACAGGCCTTTTGACTGTGCCGCCTGTAACATTCGTGCCATATATGTAAGCACCTGGTCAGCATCCTGCTCCTCGGCAAGGGTGTTTGCCTCGTGCCAGAACTCGAGGTTGCTCTTGCCTACGGCGGGTATAAAGTCGTACTCTTGCATGTTACCTGGAGAGAGAGTGCCGTCGAAGTCGTATATTAGCGCTACGGTAATATTTTCTTTCATAATCACATTTTTTTCTTTTACACATCAAATATACGAAAAAAATCACTATTTTTGCAATTAGGATGTATAAATATTTTAACAAAAGATAATTATGGAATTTAAAGATGTTGTAAGGAAGCGTCGTTCTACACGTCGTTATACAGGCAATCCTGTTGAAATAGAGAAACTTCGCAATGCTATGGAGCTTGCTCTCCGTGCGCCATCATCAAAGAATACACGTTCTACACGTCTCATGGCCGTTACCAACCTCGATAAGGTGCATGCCTTGGGTCGTCTACGTGATTGGGGCTCAAGCCTTTTGGAGGAGGCGGGTGCTGCTATCGTGATTCTGGGTGATGAGGAGTCTAGTCCTATGTGGCAGACAAATGCCGCTATTATGGCAACTATCCTTCAGCTTGCGCTTGTAGACGAGGGTTTGGCTTCATGCTGGGTGCATGTTGGAGACTATCTAACCGTGAATGATGATCCTGCAAGTCAGCGCAGTGAGGACTATGTTAAGGAGGTGTTGCCCGAGATACCAGCTAACTACCGTGTCTTGTCGGTCATCTCTATCGGCTACGCAGACTACACTCCCAAGCCTCTGCCCGAGTATGAGGGCCCAGAACGTATGCTCTTTGTTGAGTAGTTTGGTGACGTATGAGGTGTGCGACGATGTCATAATGGCGTCGTCGCACTCTTTTTATCTATTGCTTTGCAATAAAATTTGCTAATGATGCGTTTTTAACGATAAAAAATGTATCTTTGCAAGTTGATTATGCGAAAAAAAATATTTATAGCGATATACGCCCTGGCAATGATGGGCATGGGGTGCTCTGACTACGGTGCTACTACTGCCGTCGATGTTGACGAGAATGTTGTAGCCACGGTGGATGGTTATGTGTTGATGCGTGATGACATAGGGCGAGATATGCCACAGGGTCTTACGGGCGTCGACAGTGTGACCTTTGCACGTATGTATGTCGATAACTGGGTGCTCAATAGGCTCAAGATGGTGCGTGCCGAGGAGGTGCTATCCTCATCAGAGGAGGATATAGAACGTCTTGTTGAGGGCTACCGTCAGTCGTTGATGATACGTCAGCTTGACCAGTACTATATCGACAACGCCATTGATGTCGATATTACCGATAAGCAGCTTGCGTCGTACTACCGTGCACACTCTGCCTCCTTTAAACTTGACCATGACAAGGTGCGTGCTGTCGTTGTAAAGACGCCTCGCACATTCCGCAATGTTAACACTCTGACCACGGCACTCAAGGCTGCGGCAAACAAGGGTGTTATAGAGGAGGTTGCTGCTCTTGCGGAGAAGCATAACCTGCAACTCTCAAACCTCATGGATGAGTGGGTGTCGTACTCCGACTTCTTGAGTCATCTACCTACAGAGAGGTCGCAGTCCTATTCGTCGCTAATAACAAAGAGTGGTGTGCAGACGATGACGTCTGACGATGCCACTTTCTACTTCATCATCGTCGATGTGGTGCGTAAGGGAGAGGTTGCCCCTATGGAGTGTGTTGAGGAGGATATCCGCCGACGCCTTTATGCTGAACGCCGTGCAGACATTGTGGAACGCTACGAGGATGATTTGCGTAGAGAGGCTGTAGCATCTGGACGTGTTACGGTTATAGATAGTGTGTTGATGATGTCGATGAGCTATGTGCCCGAGTCGCCCATTGAGGCTGTGGTGCGCGATGCAGAGGATATCGTTGAGGATGATGTGCCAAGTGTAGGTGCTCCCGAAGTTGTAAATGAAGAGGAAAAGTAGTTGAAATATGATAAGGAAGATTATGGTTATGGTAGCTGTCGCTACCTCGGTTTTGTTTGTTGCGGAGAGTGTCTCGGCACAGCGCAGACAGGTGATGCTCGATAAGGTTGTCGCTGTTGTTGGTGGCTCATCTATCCTATACTCTGAACTTGTTGAGTATTCGGAGGCGCTTGTCGACCAGCGCAGACAGATGGGCTATACCTCGGATCGTGATCCTATGGATGAGGCTCTCGAGGCGTTGCTCGAGCAGAAGTTGTTGTATAACCAGGCCCTCATCGACTCTGTGCCTGTGAATACATCCGACATAGCATCGCGCATAGAGACATACCTGCAGTCACTCATCGACGAGGTTGGTGGCATCCAGGCTCTCGAGGCGCGCGAGCATATGCCAATTTTCACCTATCGCGAGATGTTGCGTAGCCGCTATGAGGAGCAGGCATATGCGCAGTCTATGAAGTCGGATGTGGTGAGTAGGGTTACAGTTGTGCCTGGTGAGGTTGAACGCTTCTATCGTCGCATAGACAAGGATAGCCTGCCTATCATTGGCGAGCAGTATGTATATGCACAGATTACAAAGTTCCCCGCATCGTTGAAGGAGGCACAGCAGCGCACCAAGGAACGTCTCTTGGATATGCGTGAACGTGTCATCACAGGTCAGACAAAGTTCTCTGTATTGGCGCGTATGTACTCTGTTGATGGCTCGGCTATTCATGGTGGCGAGATGGAGCCTATGCCTGCGGCATACTTCGTACGACCCTTTGCCGAGGCTCTCGAGAAGCTTAAGCCTGGTCAGGTGTCGGAGATTGTTGAGACGGAGTATGGCTTTCACATCATCGAGCTTATAGATAAGCGTGGTGACCTATACCACTGCCGCCATATTGTCTTGCGCCCAACGTTTACTCGTGATGAGCTCATGGAGCCCGCGCACCAGCTCGATAGCATTGCTGACCTCATACGTCGTGACTCTATCACCTTCGAGGCGGCGGCTCTTGCCTTCTCTGATGATGCTACGTCGAAGTATAACGGTGGTATAGTGTCCAATAGTGACGTGTTGGAACGTATGGGTGTATACGATGGAGCACGCCTCACGGCTACACGCTTCCTTAAGGAGGACTTCAGTGCCCAGGGTGGTAAGTCGCTTGACGACTATAATGCCCTTATGCGTCTGCGTGTAGGCGATGTGTCGTCATCATTCCAGACAACAGACCTTATGGGTAACCAGATGAGTAAGATTGTTAAGCTTCTGGAGATTATCCCAGCACATACAGCATCTTTAGAGGATGACTATATACGCCTTGAGGAGATGGCGCTTGCCGAGAAGCAGAATAGGGTATATCAGTCGTGGTTAACTGATAAGATCATGTCGATGTATGTATATATCGACCCTGCGTTCCGTAGCGAGACCTTCGTGAATAAGAATTGGATTAAGTAGTAATAAGTACGGATTAAAGCTGGTATATGCGTCGCAGTTTCATAGCCCCCTTCGTAGTATTAACCCTTCTTCTTGGTACTCTCTACTATGCTGCAAGTGGCCATGTATATCGCCGCTATGTAGATAGTGATGCCGGTGCCGTGGCGCCTCTTGCTGCCGATGCGGGACGCCGTATGGTAGATATGACGGCAGATGATAGCTACCTTATTGAGAAGGGCGATTCAACGATATTTATCCTTGTCGGTAACTTTGCAGCACACCACAACGGCACGGTGATACTTGCCGATAGTGCTGTGCGTTATTCAAACCAGAGCTTTGAGTGCTTCGGTAATGTGCTCATCAACCAGAATGACACATATGCCTATGCTGACCGTGCGGAGTATAACAGAGATAGAAGCACGGCAACACTATATTCGGATCTTATTAAGATTGTCGATGGCGAGGCTGTGATGTATACATACAACTGTACGTTTAACACAGCAGAGGATATGGGTCGCTTCTATGGTGGTTGCTATGCGCAGAAGGGTGCTAGTCTTCTTGAGGCGGAGAGAGGTTATTATAACACCGATACGCACGACCTTATTGCTGTGGATAATGTAGAGATGCGTGATGATACCTACCTCATGACGGGTGACTCTGTGATATTTAACACGCAGACCGAGAATGCCAGGTACTTCAGTAATACGAATATATGGAACGATAAGGATGAGTACCTCTTCGCAAATGAGGGTAGCTATACGAAGGCTTCTGACTTACACCATCTGACACGTGATGCCTATATCCTATCTCCCGAACGCGAGATATGGAGTGATACTATTGAGTATTATCGTACGGAGGGTCATATCATTGGCCGCCGTAATATACAGATGGATGATACCACACAGAAGGTGCTGGGCTTTGCTGACTATGGCGAGTGGTGGGATGAACCCGGTAATGCACTCTTCACGCGTCGTCCTTCGATGATTAACTATGACCCCGCACAGCCCGACTCACTATTCTTGTCTGCTGACACGTTGTGGCTATATACTGTTCCTGTGCCACCCCCTGGAAGAGAGTCTACAGCAGATAGCATTGCCGATGATGCTCAATCGCTACATGATAGGGATGGCGACGATGTCTCTGCAGAGAGTGATGCTATGCCAGATGCTCCTGTGATAGATGGTGTGGATGAGGCTACGCAGGAGAGTGAGCAGGATGTAGATGCAGAGTCGGAGGGTGGAGCAGAGGTAGATAACCCATCTATGGATGTCGCCTCGGAGCCTGATGCTCGCGATATGAGTACGCGTGGTGATGACCCTGCTACCGCGCCGCATGACCGAGGTGATGAGGAGTCTATACCTGCATCTCGTGATTCAGTCGCTACAGCACCACAGATGCCAGGTGATAGTGCAGTAGATGTTGAGGATACTATTGCTTCGGATGATATCGCCGCTGGTGTTGTCGATAGTGTGGCTACGGATAGCATTACGGTGCTCACACCACAACAGATGCGCTATCGTGCGAAGCTCGAGAGACGCCGTGTTCGCGACTCGGTGCGTGGTGTGGAACGTGCACTGCGTGACTCGTTGAGGTCTATACGACAGGCCGAGAGGGACTCTATACGCTACATTAAGGATTCGTTACTCGACATCAAGGTCGATAGCATCATTGCACGCCGTAGGGCACGTAGTACGGAGCTTGCTGATATGGAGGCAGCACGCCTGGAACGTGTAAAGCAGAAGACCGAGGAGCACCGTAGACGTAAGATTGATAGAGCCAAGGCACGTGCACTCAAGCGCGGTAGGGAGTATACAGGAGAGGATTATGTCATCGACTCGTTGGTTGAGGCCGATACTACTATGGAGGCTCCCGTGGCAGATTTGCGCGATACGTTGAGCCGTGATACTACGCAGCGCGATACTCTGGTCACAGATAGCCTTGCTATTGACTCTACGGCTCTTATGCCGCCATTCCCCGAGGATAGTGTCTACAAGATGATACAGGCATATCGCCATGTTAGAATGTATCGTTCCGACTCACAGATGGTGTGCGACTCCTTGGTGTTGAAGAATACAGACTCTATAATTCGCCTATATATTAAGCCTATATTGTGGCAGGAGGGTAACCAGATAAACTCTGACTCTATGGCAGTGTATACGCGTGATGAGCTTATCTCGAAGGCTCACTTCATGGGTAACCCGATTATGGGTATGGAGATTGATACGATGTACTATAACCAGGTTAAGGGTAAGGATATAGTGACTCACTTTGCTGATGGTCAGATGTGTCGTAATGATGTTGAGGGTAATGCCCAGACGATATACTATATGCAGCAGGAGGATAGCCCCGAGGTTACAGGTCTGATGTATATCGAGAGTGCAAGTATCACCTTCTACTTTGCCGAGGGCGATATTGATAAGATTACATATAAGCAGAACCCTACGTATGTGATATATCCTATGGATATGATTCCCGAGACGCAGAAGCTACGCCTCCCCGACTTCGAGTGGTATTACGATCGTCGTCCTGTGCGTGATAGTGTTATGGATAGAGATATACGTAAGTCGCGACGTGAGGATGCCGCATCGCGCCGTAAGCCACGCTTTAGGATAACTGAACGTATCGACTACGACCGCCGCCGTCTTACCGAGAATCGCGTATGGGAGGATCGTGTCGATGAGCTTACACCCGACGTTATCGAGTGGCGTAATACACGTACCTCATATAGAAGTAATCAGTAACCACTATGAGACTTTTTAACTATATAGCTGTTGTGGCGTGCATGGTGGCATCGTCGTATGTCGGCATGGCACAGACGCTTGAGGGTGCTGATCCTCATCGTACACTACTCGTGCCATATCCTACGGCAGCAGAGGCTGCGCAACGTGGCATGTCGCGCCAGCGATATATGCAGCCTATAGAGGAGTGGACCGAGGTGGATGGTATGCTCCGTGGTGAGTTTACATACCCCTTCTCATGGGTAGAACGTCAGGTGTTGATACGTGTTGAGGGTGTCGCATGCCCCTTTGAGGTATACGTAAATGGCAGACGTGCAGGTATTTCACATAATGGCTTCGCTGCCGTAGAGTTTAATATTACGAAGATATCTCGCGAGGACAAGAATAGGGTAGAGCTGCGCTTGTTGCCAGCAGATGATGTTGCAGCTATAGAGTGTTTCGCCAAGGGCGCTTCTCGACCTGTAGCATATGTTATATCGCAACCGCGTGTGCGCGTGCGCGATGTTGCCTGGAAGACAAATATAGAGATGGGGGGTGTTGTGAATGTCGACTTTAGTGTCGTTATGCAGAATCAGACCCTTGGTGAGAAGAGCTCACGTCTCTATTATGAGCTCTATCTAAACGATACTGTGCGTCTCGGTGCTGGTCATAGAGATGTTGTGCTCGGCATGCATGGCGTGGATACCATGCGCTTTGGTGCCCCTGTGCCTGACTCTGTGCTGTGGCGTTCAACATCTCCTACACGCTTGAGCCTACGCCTCAAAAACCGCATCGCTGGCCGTGATGTGGAGTTTTATGACCTCCCTGTGGCACTTCGCGAGCTCTCCTATGGTGAAGATGGATATGTCGTAAATGGTGCTGTGGAGAATGTCGTGTGGTACGATATGTCGCCATGTGTAGGTGTTGAGGATGTCGAGGCTGCCTATGACCGTGGCGTGCGTGCAGTGCGTTTTGGCGCAGGATATGTATCGGATGCGGTGCTCGACTATTGCGATGCCCGTGGTCTCTATGTTGCCGTGACGGCACCTATCAATAGCTCACTTTCAGGTAAGTCACGTCGTCGTGGTGGCAATCCATCAAATAACCCTTCGTGGTGCGAGGAGTATGTGTCACGTGTTGTGCAGATGATACACACTACGAAGCGCCATGCCTCAATTGTAGCATACTATATCGCCGAGGATAGCGCCAATGGAGTATGCCTTTATGAGAGTTATCTCGCAGCAAAGGCTATCTCGCCAGTGCCAGTATTCTATTTGGATGCATCGGGAGAGTGGAATACAGATGATGCACACTAAAAATATGAGATTTTTAGATTGATGTGTTATTCACTGATTTATAGGCTGTTAATTTTGGGTTCAAAAAAAATATTAAAAAAAGTGTAAATTTTTCTTTAAAAAGTTTGGTAGATTAAAAAAAGTGCCTTATCTTTGCACTCGCAATCGAAAAGATAGCAAATGCCTCTTTAGCTCAGTTGGTAGAGCACGACACTCTTAATGTTGGGGTCCAGGGTTCGAGCCCCTGAGGGGGTACAGAAGAGAAGAACGAGAGTTCTTCTCTTTTTTGTTGTATGGCTCGATGCAAATAGCGATGAGCAGTGCTCATTATACCAATAGCAGTAGTAGTCCTATGTGCAAGCCCATGGCCACTACTGCTATTGCTATATCTGCAAGCAGATAGTCGCTATTTGCATTGAGTTCTCCACCTCTGTGCTACTCACATAATAAGGGTTGCGCGGATATGATAGTGATTTATTGCTCGACCTAACAGTCTGCGCATTTTTTAGTGGTATCCGCGCCACTGCTTCGCAGTTCGAGCCCCTGAGGGGGTACAGAAGAAGACAATAGAAAGGTTGTCTTCTTTTTTTGCATAGGTTATACCAAAAGAGCCTGTCGACAGACAGGCTCTTGTGTTGTGTAAGGCTATTACTAGTCAATGTACATTGTGTAGTAGTTTCTTACGTTACCCCAGTTGCGGATCTTAATCTTGAATGTGCCAGTCCAGCGTGGAGTCCATGTGCAGAGACATACATCGAGGTTATCTGTGTCAGAGTCGATGAGGTTGTCGTTCTCGTCGTATACGTATAGGTCGAGGTCTGTGTCGCCGTCACCTACCACAAATACGCGTGCGCCCTCGCCACCATAGAAACGTACTGTGTATACGTCAGTAGAGCCTGACAATACACACTCGTGAGTCTCGCTTGGGCCACCTACGCGACCGAGAGTTGTTGTAGATGCCTGTGCTGCAGCCTCAACCTTGCTGATGTATGCGAGAACTACCTCGTCGCCGTCAGCGAACTCACGAGCATCCTTAAGGAGCTGCTCAACGTTGATTGCAATGCGCTGGTCTTTTGCAGTATCCACGCCGCCCTCTGCGGTCTTCTCCTCGTTACCCTGCTGTGTAGGCACTGTAGCGTAGAGCTCAACAGCCTGTGCAAGAGCTGTTGCAGAGTAGTTCTCATAGCCGTACTGTACGAGACCACCTACCAACTCGAGAGTCTGAATCTCTGGTGAAACCTCTGGCTTCTGGTCGGCTACGTTCTCCTGTGCCATAGCAACATTAGCCATTGCTACTGCTGCCAACAAAAATAAAAACTTCTTCATAGTAGTTTAATTTAAGTTAATAAATAGGTGAATATAAAAATGTTTCGTTGTTTAGTAATACTCTATTTCGCGTGTCTGGTGCATGATGTTGCCATTGGCATCTATTGTGGTCTCAATCCAGTTTCCATACGAGTCGAGAGTTACGTCTAATACCTCCTGGCTCATTGTCCTTCCTGTGCTTGACGATACCTCTATGAAGCGTGGTGTGGAGTCTCTCTTTTCGTTGTCGTATATATATGTTGCTGTAGCCTTTATACCTCCTTCCTCCGCCTCGGTACTTATCAACTTATTCCATTTATTGTATGTGAGTTTCACTCTTGTTCCTCCCATTTCGTAGTGCGCTACGCGGTCGTTATATTCGATTATATTTATATACTCGGCGCCTGTATTTTCCCCATTTGTATATGTCTTCACTGTTATTCGTGTGTTGTCGGGTCGCCATGTAAATGTCATGTAGAAATCTTGTATTGATACCTTTGTCACTCGACCCGTCTCATCAAACTCCACTTTGCCAGATATTCCATTCTCAAATGGTACTATTGCCGATTTTGGTTTACTGTCATATATCTGCATTGACCTTGCATCAAGAGTCATCTGTGCAGATAGTGTTGCGCTTGTAGCAATGAGTGCAACGATTATGAGTAGTAGTCTCTTCATATCTCTATTATTCTATTAATCCAACATTATGTATGCTGCCCAGTCGAGTGTTGGGTAGTTCTCGCGTGCCTTGCGTCGTGCCTCCCTGAAGGCATCGCGCTTCGTAACACCTGGCTGCGATAGTGCGCGGTAGAACTCCTCAACAAGGTATACCGAC
>JAGCMF010000013.1 GCA_017646625.1 Alistipes sp.
GGCAAAAGAGGCTGGATTCTTTGTGCGAATATTCTTTGTTTGTACCGAGTCTCCAACTATAAATGCTATGCGTATTGCCAAGCGAGTGATGCAGGGTGGACACGATGTGCCTATTACGAAGATAATATCTCGATATAAGCTCTCAGTAGCAAATTGCATAGATGTGGCAAAGATGGTTGATAGGTGCTATCTATATGATAACTCGGTGGAGTATAGTGATGCTCGCCCGCTATTTAGAACAGTTGATGGAAAAGTATTTAAGCGTTATACTGAGAATATGCCTTCGTGGGCGCAACTAATAGAACGAAAGCTGGAATAGATTTATAATAAATAATGGTCGTTATGCAATATATGCTAACGACCATTATTTATGCCCAACTACTGACCCAAGGGTTGTAAACATTAATGTATAATATTATATTGGACTATACTTGCTTACCAATGTTTCTCCATCTAAAACTATTGATGTGTTTTTTGTAGTAAGATAAAATATTTGTGCAACATAACGATTGAACTCACCATACGCAGTGTCCGCCTTAATGTAGACAACTAACTTTGTTGCTAAGTCGTGAGCCGCAAATGATTTTTTAGCTCCATTTTGAACATTATCCCAAGTGTTATAATTAATCATCTCATTCTTGTCATTATATTCATAAAATCTCAATTCTATGCTGTTTGCACCAAGTTCCCCTAAATAGGATGTTACAGTGTAATTATGTTTGGCAGAGGCTCCTCCAAATTCATCCTTTTCACACGATGTGAATACGCAACAACTTGCAATAGTAATAATTGCCAAAAGAAAAAGTCTTTTCATAAAAATTGATTGTTTTTTCCGCCCCACCTCCTATGACGCGTTCGTATAAAAAAGAAAGTGTGGAGATGTTCGTTTATCTAACAATGGGCATTTGGCGTGGCCTCGACGAAAATAAACTATACTCCACACCTGTATAGTATGGAGTAGACACAGAACGTGCCAACATATCATACCAATACAAGAGATGTAAGTATCCGTTATCCCTTCGTCTAAAATCGCCAAATTTCATTGTTAAGGATTAGCGAAACACTTTCACTAATAAATATGTCTATCGAGAGCATGCCCCCGACACTACAAAATTAAGCAAAGTTTTTTGAAAATACAAATTGTGTAGCGCAGCGGAACACCATTTATAAACTACTAACGTTTCCACCAGCAGGTCAGACAATGCGTGGACAATGGTTGCGTAGCAACAATAGAGCAATGGCGAGGGATTGTGAGCTTGTTCACTAAATTCTCTCGCCATTGCTCTGTTGATGAGTGCTTGCACTCGTTGGTACACGCATTGTTGCTACGTTCAAAACCGTCAGTAGTTTTTATTACAGAACCTATAAAAAAGAATTAGGCGGGAGTCTCACGACTGCCGCCTATCCTCTTACAGAAACAGGTTCTGTAATAAAAACTACTAACCCAAACTTAAATAAATGAAGAAACCTAGTGGTTTTTAACCACTTATCTCAATTTAGTGCAAATACCTTGCCAAAGTATTTGACTAAATAAATCTCTTAATAAAGGATGGTGGGACTTCACAGTTGCACCATCCGTAAACTACTAACCCAAACTTGTTTTAGGCAAAATTACTATTCTGCCCTAAACTTAAATAAATGAAGAAACCTAACTACGTTGTCTCGTTGCCAACGTAGCTGTTAGAGTAATAAACAAAACTCATGCCAAAGTAACGTGTGGCAGTGGTATAATATTGCGAGGGTAGTACTTTTTGACCTCTTTGCAATACTAATGTGCCATAATGACTATGATGATGGCGTTGTTTATGTTTTGCCTCTGTTAGTAGGGTATGAGCTCCCTCTTTATGTTGGGTTATGGGGTGATACAAAAAGAGGGCCTATCCAGTGGATAGACCCTCTGTTATTACTATAAGGTTTATATCTTAACGATAGAAAATCGAAGATATAGACTTGTAGTTGTGTACTCGTTCGATAACCTCTGCGAAGATTGGAGCAACACTCAACACAGTGAATTTTGACAAGTCCTCGCCCTCCTTCAAAGGAATAGTATCTGTAGTGATAACCTCCTGGATGGCACTCTCGTTGATGCGGTCGTAAGCCTTGCCTGAAAGCACAGGGTGTGTCACGGCAGCACGCACACTCTTTGCGCCACGATCCATGAGCATGTTAGCGGCCATGCAGATGGTACCTGCAGTATCGATCATGTCGTCAACGATAATCACGTTGCGACCCTCAACATCGCCGATGGCAGTCATCGAGCCTACGACGTTAGCCTTCGCGCGTTCCTTGTGAGAGATGATGATTGGTGCGTTGAAGTGCTTTGCGTAAGATGAAGCACGCTTTGCACCACCCATGTCAGGTGAGGCGATTGAGAGGTCTGGAATCTCCAACTTCTGGATGTATGGCACGAAGATGCCTGAAGCATAGAGGGCATCCATAGGAAGGTCGAAGAAGCCCTGAATCTGATCGGCATGTAGGTCCATTGTCATCACGCGCTGAACACCCGCAGCGATGAGCATATTGGCTACGAGGCGTGCTGTGATAGGCACACGTGGACGATCCTTACGATCCTGACGCGCCCAACCGAAGTATGGGATGACAGCGATAACCTGGTGTGCAGAGGCACGACGCGCAGCATCAGCCATCATCAACAACTCCATGAGGTTGTCTGAAGGTGGGAATGTAGACTGAATGATAAATACTGTACATCCACGGATAGACTCGTGGAAGCATGGCTGGAACTCGCCGTCGCTAAACTGCAGAACGTCAGAGTCTCCGAGCTTGATGCCATACTCGGCAGCGATCTTCTCTGCGAGGTAGCGTGAGCCACGACCAGCAAAGAACTTAATTTTATGGATTGCCATAATTTAATATTAGGTTAGGTAAAGTGATACAAAAGTAGGTTAAATAAGCCGAATAAACAACTTTTTCGACGCTTATTTATCAATAATTTGTGAGGCACTCATCGATGAAGGTTAGTATCTCATCGCGACCTGTGCCCTTCTCACTCGATGATATGAACATTGGTGGCAGCTCCTCCCACTGCTCGCCCAGAGTCTTCTTGTATGTTGCTACACTGCGGTTTAGTTGTGCCTGTGACATCTTGTCGGCCTTGGTGAAAATGATGCCAAAAGGTATTCCATTTTGCCCCAAAAGCTCGATGAAGCGTAGGTCTATCTTTTGTGGTTCGAGGCGTGAGTCTACGAGTACAAAGAGGAAGTGCATCTTCTCGCACTTGAGTACATAGTCGGTTATGAGCTTCGAGAACTCGCCACGTGTGCTCTTCGATACGCGTGCGTAGCCATAGCCTGGCAGGTCGACAAGATACCAGCTGTCGTTGATGATGAAGTGGTTTATGAGCTTTGTCTTACCCGGTGTTCCCGACACCTTGGCCAGTCCCTTGATGCCGGTGAGCATGTTGACAAGCGATGACTTGCCTACATTACTACGTCCAATGAAGGCTATATCCTTAAGGTTGTCCTTGGGTACCTGTGATATGCGTTCCGAACTGCACTTGAACTTTGCTTTTACCGTAATTGCCATCTCTGCGTTGTAATTTTTGCAAAGGTATATAAAAATGGGAAATTAACCACTCTATGGCGTAAAATAATGTTGCGTGGGGTAGGTGAGGAGTGCTATAATCAGTGTTATTTAGCCATAAAAGAGTATAAAAATGATGCCTTGTATCGACACTTTCTGTATTACAAATGATGGCATTCGTTGAATTTATTTCTCAAATGGGAAAGTTTATTCTATCTTTGCCGCACTTAATTATTCAATATAAAGTAATATTTATGAATATTCTAAAGAGAGTAGTCTTGTCGTCTATCGCCCTTGTTGCTATGTCGGCGTGCGATAGTCATATTGACGAGAGTAGACCCATGGCTCCCGAGGCGGTAAGTGAGGTGGGCTTTGCCTTGACTACAGATGCTACGCGTACGACACTTGCCGATGATGGCATGACGACGCGTTGGGCAGAGGGCGATAAGCTTGCTGTGTGGGCTATGGATGCAGAGGGTGGCTTTGCATTTGAGAATTGTGAGTTTAGAATGAGATATTTTAGTGCCGAGTTCGATAAGGCATACTTCGTCTCAAGCATTGAGCCTATGGCCGATGGCGAGTATACCTATATGCTCTCATACCCAACGCCCAAGGCTGTTGAAGGTACTCACGCCACATACACGTTGCCTGCTGTGCAGTCGGGTGTGTATGACGGTAGCTATGATGTGATGGTTGCCGAGAGTGTTGTCGCTGGAGAGCTTAATAAGGATGAGAAGACGGAGCTTAACACCTTGATGCACCACCAGATGCATGCCCTTAAGATTACCATACCGGAGAAGAGTGGTAACTTTACAGATAGGGTATATGGCCTCGATATTACCTTCCCTCGCGGTGTTGTGGGTGATATGACGGTGGATGTGGCAAATCCTACTGCGGAGCCTACACTATCTAACATGTCGAACACTATTACCGTGTGGAACGATGAGGGCTTTGCTGTGGGTAGCGACATATGGGTATTTGTGCTCCCTGGCACCGTGTCGGGTGAGGTGAGCTACAGGATTGAGGGTGCAGAGCAGCGTTCAGAGGTTGCTGTCTATAACCTCGAACGTGATATGCAGCGTGGTCATGTGACGCCTATCCGCATGGGTATGCCATCATTTGAGAAGTATACAGCCTTTAACTTCTCCATCGGCGAGAACTACCTCGGTGAGGATTTCAATTTCTTTACGCTGTACGATAGCAATGGTACTAATATGGGTACTTTTAATCGTAATAGCGAGAATCGTTATACGTGGGAGCATCACGGTGAGTTTGATGTTACGCCATACAACAACTCAACCTGGACTCTTGTCTTCGATACGGAGAGTGCTGTTGTGGAGAATAAGGTGAACATGGGAACTCTTCGTCCATACTATAAGCAGGATATCACCCCTGTGGATGTGCCATACCTCCTGTTCCAGGACTTCGATAGTGTGTCGGAGGATGAGAGCTATGGTAACAACTCATATGCGTCAGAAGATCGCGATCAGCCAGGTAAGGCTTTGAGTGGTGTGCTTTCGGGTTGGAATGCTGCGCGTTTTTGGCTTAAGCCGGGTGCTATGCGTCTCAATGCTCGTCGTCAGTGTGTAGAGATATGGGTTATTCTGACAACTCTGAAGTTTACCTCGTCGCACCACGGACGTATGGATACACCACCACTTTGGAATGGAACTCGAGGCATCAAGCCAGGCAAGAGTGTGAATGTTAATTTGCAGTTCGATGCTGCAATGAACCGCCACTCATCAAGCTCTCTTAAAGTCACCCAGGCGGGTATATCTGTTTCTACGCACACAAATGCGAACAACCCTATTGATGGTATCCCTACAGGTGCTACAGGCGTTAATGATTCATATAGCACAACACTCGCTGACTACGGTCCCGCATGGTGTGAGTTAGTGTTGGATGAGACTGCTGGTAGTGATGATTTTGGAAAGCAATTCCCAACATATAGTACTGAATTTTCCGTGTCAAGCACCACGCGTATATGCTTCTATCCAACCATCAATTGTGAAGATAGTGGCATTGGTAACACGGAGATTAATGTCTACCTCGACAATATAAAGGTGTCGATTGCAAAGGAGTAATTTAAATATAAACCAATAAAATCAATTGAGTATGAGGAAGTTTTTTACATTCGCATCACTCGTAGCGTTGATGCTTTCGGCATGTTCGAAGGAGGCGGCGCAGAGTGAACAGGCGGGTAAAGGACAGGTGACTATCAACTGCAATGTTGAGACTGTAGTTGATACACGTGCCAACATCAGCTGTACAACCCCCAAGGCAGAGGATTTCGCACTTACTATCGAGGGCGTAGGTCACACCTACATTGCAGAGTATGATGCCATCCCAATGTTCAACGATGGCGATAACTATCTGCGCCTTGGTAGCTATGTGGCAAATATTGTCGCAGGAGATGTCAAAGATGAGGGTTATGATAAGGTAGCATTTGTCGGAAGCAGCGAGTTTAGTGTAAGTGCTCGTAAGCAGACGGATGTTGCTATCGTAGCGACCATCGCTAATGCTATTGTTAAGGTGGAGGTGACAGATGCCTTCAAGGGTTACTTTACTGACTATAAGCTTACGCTTAAAACGGCTCTTGGTAATGAGTTTGATGTTACAAAGCAGCAAGAGCCTATCTTCGTAGCCCCAACATCATTTACCATTAGTGGTTTTGCGACAAAGCAGCCTAATCAGTCGGGTGTCGAGGGTGTTGTTGTGACACTCCCTGAATACAAGAAGGTAGATGCTGCGGCACGCACATTCTACACCGTGAAGTTCGATGTTGAGCAGGCGGGTAGTGCGTCGCTTACAATCACGCTTAACGATACTCTTGTCGAGACATATACAATCGAGACAGAGCTTAATGATAACGCTAAATAATAAACCTTTGAGATATGAAATCAGTATTAAGAGTTATGAGCATCGCCCTCGCCTCACTCCTTGTGTTGGCGTCGTGCCACAAGGATAAGGTGGATTACCAGGAGAATGGTGGTGTAGCGAAGCAGAATATAGGTTACCTCAGCATCGGTGGCATGCAGGCATCGGTGATGGAGGATACAGATAACGTAGAGACACCATCTGCTACACGTGCCGAGGGTGTTGACATCGACAACTTCAATGTGACCATCACAAATAAGGCGGGCGATGTTGTTAAGTCGTTTACATATGGTGCCCGCCCAACTGATGCCATCGAACTTGAGGCTGGTGTATATAACATCACTATGAGCTCTGCATCTATGGCGGCAGCCGAGTGGGAGGCTCCTGTATACTCTTGCCAGAAGGAGGTTATCATCAAGCGCAAGGAGACAACCAAAGTTGAGGATATGGTATGTAAGCTCGCAAATATTAAGGTTTCGGTAGCCTACTCGGCAGATGTCGTCGAGCAGGTAGACCCAGAGTATACCAAAATGACTGTTGCTCTTGAGAGTAACGCGTTGGAGTTCGCCTTCTCGGAGGAACGTGCCGGCTTCTTTGCACCTGTTGCTGCGGAGAATAGCCTCAAGCTAACCTTCAACTGCCGTTATAAGGGTGAGACGAAGGATATCACTATGACCAGCGAGATTAAGGGTGTTAAGGCTGCACAGTGGCGTAAGATAAATGTTGTTATCCAGCATGCTGCAGATGGTACTGCTACCATCGGTATCACATGTGATACATGGACCTACGATAAGGAGGTCATCTTCGACTCATCGGCAGTGATGGTAGAGGAGGTTATTCCTGATGACACAGATGCTCCTGTAATCGTATGGGAGGGTCACGACCTTGCGGAGGCCTTTGAGCTTACAGATGATATGTTCGATGCGGAGGGTAACTTCACAAAGAGCATCAACATCGATGTATTTGCAAAGTCACCTATTAAGTCATTCGTTGTTAAGGCTTCATCAGACAATGCAGACTTTGTTTCGGCATATTCAGAGATTATGCCTATTGAGGAGGACTTGTGTGCTCCTACGGCAAGCTCTGCAATCCTCAAGATGATGGGTTATCCTACAGATGTTAAGGGTAGCACACAGACACGCATTAAGTTCGCTGCGCAGGCTGACCTACTCAAGTCGTACGAGGGTACTCACTCATATGAGATGACTGTTGTGGATGAGAATGGTGCCACAGTAACAACAACACTTGCAATTAAGTATGGACAGAATGTTGCTCCACAGATACAGTGGGTAGGTTACGACATCGACAAGCGCCAGACAATCCAGGCTGACGATACTTGTATGATTCGTATTACAGCACCTTTGGCAATCAAGGACTTTGAGATTGAGATTGTATCTAATACTCTTACTCCAGAGGAGTTGCAGGCTGTAGGTCTTGCTGCAGAGTTCAGCCTTGTAAACTCTACAGATATGTTTGAATCGCTTTCAGGCCTCGGTTTCCCTGTTGGTGACCAGGTATACAACCAGACATTAATCTCGGAGGATAAGCTTAACATTACGTCGTTCCTTGGTATCCTTGGCATGCTTGGTGCTGGTGATCACGACTTCGTGATGACTGTAACAGATATGGAGGGTAACACTACTACAAAGACTGTGATGATGCGCTTCCAGTAGCATTATAATTTATCAAAGCAGATTGTTCTATTATGAAAAAGTTATTCGCTTTGTTGAGTGCTGTGCTCGTTGTTGCATCGTGCTCAAAAGATACAGATATGAATGTGGAGTTTGCTGCTGGGGAGGGTGCTATGCGTTTTGGTATCGCCACACAGGCAGACCTCACAGCCGAAGATAGTGTCGTTATCAAGGTATATAAGGTAGAGGGTGAGGAGCAGATGCTCATCCGTCGCTACGATGCCATAGGTGATGTACCAGAGTATCTTGCACTCCTCGCTGGTAACTATGTTGCCAAGGTGCAGGTTGGTGAACGACAGGCTGTGTCGTTTGACAACAAGTACTACTATGGTGAGTCGACGTTTACTGTAGAAAAGGGTATCGTAACACCTGTTACGGTGGATTGTAAGCTCATATCTACTGTTGTTGCAGTAAATTATGATGCTACTGTTGCAGAGAAGCTTGCGGAGGGTTACTTCACGACTGTGGCTATCGCTGATAACTACGATGCTGATGCCATAGCTACAGGCGATGTCCTCTCGTTGACATACGAGCAGAGTAAGGATGGCTATGTGATGATGCCCGAGGGTATGACCTCTCTCTACTGGCACTTCGAGGGTACTCATCCTGTTGAGGGTGACATCGTGAAGGAGGGTCTTATTGAGAATGTTAAGGCTTCAGCACGCTACACCATCACGCTTAAGTATTCGGCTGATGCTCCAGGTAACCTTGTCATCGAGGCTACGGTGGATGAGAGCATCGATGAGTATGACGATACTATGATCTTTAGCCCAGACCCAACACTTCTCGGTGATGGTTTTGATGAGGGTGCAGCACAGCTCTCTACTGTGACTCGCAGATACAACATCGCATCGTTGGCGACTATTGATGTCATGATGCTCGATGTTGATGGTCAGTCGTACAACCTTCTTGAGAGCCAGCCACAGGGTATTGTGCTCACAAAAATTGATGAGATGACATATACACTCGATATTAATCCTGCGTTCTTCTCACAGGTGACAGGTGGTCAGCAGGAGTTGTCATTCCACATTGAGGATGTTGATGGTGGTAAGGCGACAAAGAGTCTTGTATACTTTGTACAGGGTATTACTCCTCTTCGTGTCTACAGCTTGTGGAATGCAACCGCAAAGTTTGAGGCTGTTGTTGTCGATGCTGCTGCCTCTACCGTTGAGATTGCTTATGCTGCAAATGGTGGCGAGTGGAAGGTTGTTGCAGCCGAGAAGGTGGCAGATGATAATATCTATGCTGCTACCATCGCTGACCTTGCGCCAGCAACAACATATAGCTATAAGCTCATCGTCAATGGCGTAGATGCTGGTAAGAGCCTCTCAATGGTTACCGAGGCGGGCACACAGCTCCCTAATGGCGATATGGAACGTTGGCATACGAAGACATGGATTCTTCCATACGGCGAGGGTGATAGCCCATTCTGGCTCACAGGTAACGAGGGTGGTAACATGGCAGGTGCTACACTTACTGCGCCTTCTGAAGATGTACGTCCAGGATCTACAGGCGTAAGTTCAGCACACCTCAAGTCGCAGAAGGCTTCTGTGATGGGCATCGGTAAGTTTGCCGCTGGTAACCTCTTTACTGGTACATTCTCACTCAACGGTATGGATGGTATTGTTACCTTTGGTCGTGACTTCGCCTTCACAGCCAAGCCAAAGAGCCTTTCATTCTGGATGAAGAATAATGAGGGTACTATCAATGAGGGTAGCCACGCCTCTGGTACTGATATCTACACCATTATGGTGCTTATCACTGATGGTACTACCTTTGCGGTGAATACGAAGGATACATCAACATTCCTCAATGTTACGGAGTTGAATAACTTGCCTGGTGTCATCGGCTCTGGCTATATGTCGGGTAGCGACTCACGTGCGGAGTGGAAAGAGGAGACTATCAACATTACATATCGTGAGGATAGGAGCAATCTTAAGCCAAAGAAGATCATTGTGTCGTTCACACCTTCAGGTTATGGTGACTACTTCTGCGGTTCAACAAGCTCGTGGATGTATGTCGACGATATCGTACTAAACTATTAGCAAATGCGAGATAGTGGCGACATGGTTGCCACTATCTCACAATCTTTTATTGATGAAGAAATTTTACATTACACTTCTTGCCATGCTATCCGCGGTGAGTGTCATGGCACAGAGTGCAGAGGTTGATGCTGTTGTTATGGAGGAGGGTGCCACGGAGCAACTCCTCACACCTAATGAGGCGCGTATGCAGCGAGGCTTCACTACGAATACCAACTTTGTGCCCAAGGGCCAGTGGATATTCGGTGGTACGGCGTCGTACTCTATGCATCATAATAAGGACTATAAGCTGCTTATCATCGATGACATAGCATCCGAGGGATATACCGTTAAGGTGAGTCCTATGATTGCCTATGCGCCATGGAAGAATATGGCTGTCGGTGTGCGCTTTGCCTATGGTCGTTCTATGCTTGCGCTTGATAGTGCGGCGTTGTCGTTTGGCGAGGGTGAGTCGGGTATTAACATGAATGTGGACTACTACCACCAGGTTAAACACTCGTACACAGGAACACTCTTTTGGCGTCCCTACATACCCCTTGGCCAGAGCAACCGTTTTGCAATTTTTGCAGAGGTGCAGCTCAACTTCGTCGGCTCGCAGTCGAAGCTTGTTGCCGAGGATGGTGTCATCGATGGCTTCCAGAACTACCGCGGCTCGTATGCCGAGTCGTATGGTGGCTCTATAGCCCTCCAGCCCGGTATCATAGCCTTTGTTACCAACAATACAGCTCTTGAGCTCTCTATAGGTGTCTTTGGTGTCGGCTTCGAGCATACCAATCAGGTGCGCAACCAGGTTGAGACTGGTACTACAAAGCGGAGTAATATGAATTTCAGGGTCAACCTACTATCTGTTGGCTTTGGTGTGTCGTTCTACCTATAAACATACAGCACTATGAAGAGAGTATTATTATTTATGGCGGCTGTAATGTTGTTTAATGTTTCAGTACGCGCACAGGAGGTGGTAAATGAGGGTGTTGATGCTGTGGTGGAGGCTGCTGCTGTTGAGGCAGATGTAGCGCCACAGAGCTCACGTTTCCTCCCAACAAGCCGACGTGTGGATCGCAATGTCGACAATGTGAAGTTCGTATTCAAGGGAGAGGTTATGCTCGGTCTTACTGCCTCGTATGGCACGCTTGATGTCAGCGATAGCGACCTTATGTTGCTCTTTGATGATATTAACCTCAATGTACGCCGCACGGCTGTTATGCCATTCGTGGCATACTCATACCGTGACAACCGTGCTGTAGGTTTACGCTTCGGCTATGAGTTCCTGCAGGGTGATCTGGGCAATATAGCCCTCGACCTTGGCTCGGGAGCAGAGCTGTCGTTTGGTCTCTCGGATATAAACTTGCGTAACGAGAGCTACTCATGGTCGGCCTTCCACCGCAACTATATAGGCCTGGATCGCCGAGGTATCATAGGTGCTATCCTCGAGACAGAGCTCCTTGTGAAGACGGGTACAACAACCTTCTCTATGGGTAGTGGTGAGTCGCGCGACTACTCTGTGAGCAAGAACTTCGCTGCGAAGCTAAACATCAACCCTGGTGTTGCTGTATATGTCTTCCCCCAGGTGTGTGTTACGGTCACAGTGGGCATCGGTGGTCTTACCTACAACCAGATACGCCAGCAGGATTTGTATGGTGTGGAGACGGGTCGTCGTGACCACTCGGCACTTAAGTTTAAGTTGAATATTGCCGACATACAGATAGGTGTCGTTGCTCATCTGTGGAATAAGAAGAAATAATGGCTATGCGTAAGATTATGAGATATTTGGCCGTGAGTGCTATTGCGCTTCTCGCGGCTACGGGATGTATCGAGAATGATATTCCCTATCCCGTTGTTAAGCTCGAGATATTGAGTCTTGAGGCTGATGGTCTACTCGCCCCAGCGGTGATTGACCCCTCGGCACACAGCGTAAGCCTCGAGTTGGAGGAGACGACAGATATACGCAAAGTGAATATCACGAATGTTACCGTAACAGAGGGTGCTACATCGAGTGTGGCGTTCCCTGGTATCTTCGATATGCGACTACCTCTGTTTGTTACTCTTTCGATGTATCAGGAGTATGAGTGGTGCATCACTGCCAAGCAGAGCATTGAACGCTACTTCCATGTTGAGGGACAGATTGGTGAGTCGGTTATTGATGAGGAGCACCACATCATAACTGCATATGTGCCTATGGATGCTGATCTTAAGAATGTCGTAGTTACGGCTGCCAAGTTCGGCCCTCGTGATATAACTACATATACGCCTGACCCGCTGACGCTTACCGACTTTGATGGTACGGTGCGTAATGTGATGGCTACATATCACAACGATATTGAGGAGATGTGGACAATATGCGTTGAGCCTACAGATGTGGAGGTTGAGTTCACCTCTGTAGATGCATGGGCAAAGCGTGTGTGGCTATATGCCCAGGGTCGTAGCGATGCTAATCTCGGCTTCAAGTATAGATTGAAGGGTGACGAGGAGTGGATCAATGTTGAGGATGTCACTGTTGAGGGCGGTAGCTTTAAGGCGTGCGTCACAGGTCTCGAGACACTCACCGAGTATGAGTTCGTGGCATTCTCTAACGATAGCTTCACAGAGGTAGTGTCGGCAACCACAGAGGATGTATTTATGTTGGATAATGGAGGTTTTGAGGAGTGGTCGTTTGCCAGCAAGTGCTACTTCCCATATGCAGATGGTGCTTCACCATTCTGGGGTACTGGTAACCCTGGTGCTACAACCCTTGGTGATGCCTTTAACCTCACAACACCTACCAAGACAGACCTTCGTCCTGGCACTGCGGGCGAGACAGCAGCAAATCTGCAGTCTATGTACCCCAATATGGCGGGTGTGGGTAAGTTTGCCGCTGGTAACCTCTTTGTTGGTCGCTTTGCAGGCACCGTAGGTACTAATGGTATCGTACATTTTGGTTGTCCCACTACGGCACGCCCTGTGGCACTACATGGCTGGGTTAAGTATGACCAGGGTACTATAGATAAGGTTGGTAAGGTGCCATCAAACCGCCCTGATATCGGTGTAGGTAGCCCTGACGAGGGTCAGATACTTGTTGCTGTGGGCGATTGGGATCCTGCCACCTTCGGTGGTGATGCTGATAGTCCTATCGCTATTGATACACGCGATGAGTCTACCTTCTTCAATAAGGGTGGTGAGTCTGTCATCGGTGTCGGTGAGATTATCCTTACCCAGTCTACTGATGGTTGGTGGGAGTTCACATTGCCTCTTGAGTATAAGTCGACATCGCGCATACCTACGCACCTCGTTGTGGTATTCACAGGCTCACGCTTTGGTGATTACTTCACGGGCTCTACGCAGAGTAGAATGGTGGTGGATGATGTAGAACTCGTCTACTAAAAGAGTCGGGGATGTCGCGAGGCATCCTCGATTTTTTTTGTGATAGTGGGGTGGTCTACGGGCCTAAAGAGAATAATTAGGTTTTTTTACATATCTTTGTGATATGAATGGTAAAGTTATAATCTTCGATTTTGATGGCACGTTGTGCGATACGCGCCAAAATATCATCATCGCCTTTCGTGCTACGATGCAGCGTCTGGGCCTCGATATTCGCGATGAGGCTACATGTGCTGCAACCATAGGTCTCACGCTACACGATGGCTTTAAGGCTATGTATCCTGCGATGAGTGATGCCGAGGCTGCGCACTGCGTAGATACCTATCGTGAGATATTCGCTGAACGACGTAGGGAGCTTATCCCAGCACTCTTTCCTCATGTGCGTGATGTTCTCACAACTCTGCATAATGATGGTTATACCCTTACTATCGCCTCATCACGCCTCACCGACTCTATCAGGCTATTCATTCGTGAGCACGCCATAGATCACCTCTTTAGCTATGTTGTGGGCTCGGATAGTGTCACGCACCATAAGCCACACCCCGAGCCTGTCCTTATGACCCTTGAGGCGTTGGGTGTTGTGGCGGCAGATGCCGTGGTGGTGGGCGATATGCCCCTTGATGTGGCCATGGGTCGTGGCGCTGGTGTGCGCACCATTGCCGTTACATATGGCAATGCCTCGCGCGAGGAGCTCGAGATGTCGGGGGCAGATGCTATAATTGACTCCTTTGATAAGTTGCTATACCACATATAGCCAGATGCAATATGATACTTTTATGAGTGGGGTTGTCCAATGATGGGCAGCCCCACACTCATTATACGGGGCCACCTGCTACGTTGGTGTGCGAGTCATGCAACGCAAGTTCGCCATATCACTATATCTTGTAGGTTGATGAGCTATATTAGTTATGTTTAGAGAGACTATTAAATGGACTATTATGGCAACAATAAAGGTGAAATTACGTCTATCACGGGTGATGGATAGAATGGGTGTTGTGTACTATCAAGTTACCCACCACCGTAGAACGCGGCATATAACGACAAAGTTGAGGGTGAAACCTTCGGAGTGGAATGGTGATAAGGGGCGACCTAATGAGTCGGCACCTAATAGTATGATTATTCAGAGTCAGATAGATCGTGATGTTGCGACCCTACGAAGGATCATCGACTACTATGAAGACTGCAATAAGGAGTACAAAATTGAGGATATTATCAGTCGCTATAGGTCTGTAGATATCAATATTACGACCCTTGATTTCATGCGTGCGCAGGTCGAGCAGCTACGTGCTTCAAATAGACTGGGAACAGCCAAAAATTATGAGAAGACGATGAGGAGTTTTATGCTATTTTTGGATAATGCACGACTGCCAATATCTGCGCTGACAGAGCAGGTCATCAGAGACTATAACACCTTTCTCATTCAGCGGGGATTGGTGCGTAACTCGGTGTCGTTCTACATGCGAGTCATGCGTGCTATATATAACAAGGCTGTGCGGCAGCGGCTTGTAGAGCAACAGCATCCATTCGTTGAGGTATATACCGGCATTGACCATACGCGCAAACGTGCTGTGTCCGAGTCTATTATTTTGCGTTTGTGTCGTCTTGAATTGGAGCCTGACTCGCCTCTGGCCATGTGTCGTGACATCTTTATTTTCAGCTACTGCACACGAGGTATGGCATTCGTCGATATAGCCTATCTTAAGCGGAGTAACATACAGAATGGGGTGATATGTTATACACGACGTAAGACGGGACAGCTTCTCACAATCAGAATTGAGCCGAGCATACAGCGCATTATAGACCGTTATGCAGATGCGAATAGCCCCTATATCTTCCCTATATTGAAGACTCTGGATGCTGTTGAGGCATACGAACAGTATCAATCTGCTCTTAACGCCTATAATAGGCATCTTGGCCGCTTGTCGAGGATTTTGGGGTGTGGTTGTAGGCTCACATCCTACACAGCACGTCACAGCTGGGCTACGGCAGCAAGAGACCATAATGTGCCTATATCTGTCATCAGTCAAGGTATGGGTCATGCGTCGGAATATACCACCCAAATTTATCTTACGATGTTAGAAAATTCGGTTATTGACGAGGCTAATAGGAGGATAATTGGTTTTCTGGAGTAAGAGTTCCACAAAAGAACTAATCAGATATGCAAAGTTAATATAAAATATCTTAATATGTTCAAATATTGGAGACTATTTTCGACCATTGTTCCACAAAAGAACTATCTTGAATTTATTTGATTTCCAAATACTTATTGCCATATATATGATTAATACGCTGATTATTAGCCAATAAAAAATATTTTTTTGCCGATATTCACAACATAAACGTCATTATAGTTTATTGTCCGATTGTTTAAAAAGTTTTTAAATATTTCGTTAAATAAGCATTCTACAAATCTTATTATCAAGACAATATCTATAAGTGTTAGTTCTTTTGTGGAACTAGCAATACTAAATTATTATATTTTGCGAAAAATTATATCGCATATTGGTGATGTTTAGGTGGTTATCCACTTGTATTAGAAATTGTAAATATTAAAAACTATGAAACCCAAATGTAGCTTTTTGATATTGCTATTCTCTATTTTTATTGGAGGTGGCGTATCGAATGTTCATGCACAAGACTGGGCGATAAAGACAAATATAGTCTACGATGCTACTGCTACGGTAAACATCGGCGCAGAGGTGGGCCTCGCCAAGAGGTGGACACTTG
The DNA here is from genome assembly GCA_017646625.1 of Alistipes sp. GTDB lineage: Bacteria > Bacteroidota > Bacteroidia > Bacteroidales > Rikenellaceae > Alistipes. The sequence goes on from JAGCMF010000013.1 coordinate 16,232, forward strand.
ATATCTCGGGTAACCTAAATGCGTGGAGCAAGAATGAGGAGACAAAGTGGAAGCACTGGTTGGCACAGCCCGAGGCGCGCTACTGGTTTTGTGACCGTTTCTCACGTCACTTCATAGGTGCTCATGCCATCGTCGGAGCCTTCAACTTCGGCGGTATCAACAACAACATATCAATGCTCGGCACGGACTTCTCGGTCTTAAAGGATAACCGTTATCAGGGTTATGCCTATGGTGCTGGTGTGGCCTATGGTTTTGCCTTTATGCTTTCGGAGCACTTTAACCTCGAACTCGAGGCTGGCTTCGGTTATGCCTATCTCGACTATGAGGTCTTCGACTGCGGTGACTGCGGACGTAGGATTGGTGAAGGTGGTCACCACTATATTGGCCCTACAAAGGTTGCAATTAATTTAGTATATCTCTTCTAAATCACTTCACAATGAGAGCTATTTTCTTGATCGTTGCTGCTGTTCTAACCTCTGTTATCAGCTATGCTAAGGAGACAAAAGGTGTTGATATTAAGGATTTTACCTTGGAGCTTAATGAGGATGGTAACCTGAATGTGGCAATAGACATAGATTTCACTGACCTAAATATAAAGGCTACACAGGTGGTTGTGCTTACGCCCATTATCGTCAATGGCAATAATTCCGAGGAGTTGATGTCGATAGCTGTATATGGCCGAAATAGACGTATTTACTATCAGCGTAATGAGGATGTGAAGCCTACCACGGCCGAGGATGTTGAGCTTACGCGCAGTGAGGCGCGTGGTGTTGTGACATATAGCACATCGCTATATTTTGCCGACTGGATGGATGGTTGTAGTGTTGAGCTTCTTCGTACCGACTATGGCTGCTGTGGTAATCCCTCGATGATTGCTCGTGAGAGCCTTGTCGATAGATTTCCTATTGAGACATACCACCCCGAACTTATCTACCTACGTCCCGAGCATGAGGTCGTCAAGACACGTCAAATAAGTGGCTCGGCATTCGTCGATTTCCCTGTGAGCCAGACTGTCATATATCCTGATTACCGCGATAATAGAGCCGAGTTGGCGAAGATTACCGGCACTATTGACGCTGTTGTGAATGACAAGGATGTATCCATAAAGTCTATCTTCATCAAGGGTTATGCCTCACCCGAGAGCCCCTATAGCAACAATACCCGCTTGGCCAAGGGGCGTACCGAGGCTTTGAAGGTCTATGTTGAGAATATCTATCACTTTGGTGAGGGCTTCATCAAGACGGACTATGAGCCCGAGGATTGGGCGGGCCTCGCGCGATATGTCGAGACCTCGACACTTGCGCATAAGGAGGATATTTTGGCTACCATACATTCGGATAGAGACCCTGATACTAAAGAGTGGATTATCAAGTCTACATGGGAGGATGAGTATCGCTTCTTGTTGGACAACTGCTACCCCGCCTTGCGACATTCGGACTATGTCATCGAGTATGAGATTAGGAGCTATAGTAACCCTGTGGAGATAGAGCAGATACTTCGCACTGCACCTCAAAATCTATCCTTGGAGGAGTTTTACATTCTCGCCCAGACATACGAGCCTGGCAGTGATAAGTTTAATGAGCTGTTTGAGACTGCTGTGAGGATGTATCCTAATGACCCTGTTGCAAACCTCAATGCCGCGAACTCGGCAATATTGAAGCACGACTATCGCAGTGCTCTTCGCTATCTCGATAATGCGGGTGATATGGCCGAGGCGGTATATACGCGTGGCGTGTTGGCGGTATATATGGATAATCAAGCCGAGGCAAGGCAATACTTTGAGGAGGCGCAGAGGCTTGGCATACCACAGGCAGAGGTTGCCCTTGTGGAGATTGCGAAGAATAGGAATATCGTGACTATGAATAATAATAACAGATAAACAAACAAATCAATTTATTAACTTAATTTTTGCTTTATGAAAAAGTATCTATTTATTGCACTTGCAGCATTAGGTTTTGCTGCTTGTGAGAAGAGTGCTGACGACAACAACGTTCAGCAGAATGGTGAGTTGGAGCAGTCATACGTGGCTATCACACTCGCTGCCGACGACATCACACGCGCATCTGATGGTGTGTATGAGGAGGGTCGTGATGAGGAACGTGCTGTTAAGTCTGCTTACGTATTCTTCTTCAAGGATGGTGCTGCTTTCCCCGTAGCATTTGATGGCACTACTTCAACTAACGCAGGTGTAACCAACTACTTGCAGGTTAACTTGACTGGCAATAATACAAATATGGACAATGTATCTGATGTTAAGGATGCTGTTCTTGTTCTTCAGAACTACAAGGGTGAGTATCCTAACCAGATTGTAGCTGTCCTCAACTGGAATCCTACAGCCAAGTCATCATACACTCTTAGCGAGCTTCAGACAAAGATTTCAGCATTGGGTGATGATGCAAATGGTTATGTTATGAGCAACGCTGTATATGCTGACAACGCAGATCAGGTGGTAGATGCTGTTGATTTGACAATTGCGAACATCGGTAAGACTGCTGATGAGGCTTTGGCTCATCCTGTAACAATCCATGTAGAACGTGTTGCTGCTAAAGTGGTGTTTACTGCCGATAACGGTGGTAAGTTCGACGTAGAGAAGGAGATTGATGGTAAAAAAGTATATGCGCAGATCATGGGCTTCGAGCTTTACAACGACTACCAGGAGTCTTGGCTTATCAAGCGTATCGACCCATCTTGGACAGATATGGGCTTCAACTGGAATGATGCTGACTGGTTCCGTTCATACTGGGCACAGTCACTCGGCAAGGCATTCGATGAGAATACTTTCGCGTGGACTACTGACAACACAGATATGGGTGGTTACGTATATTGCGGTGAGAACACTCGTGCTTGGACAGAGGATGCTGATGTTCGTACAAAGGTAGTTGTTAAGGCGCAGCTTGTAGACGTTGATGGTAGCCCATTCGAGGTTGTTAACTGGTACGGTAAGGACTACATCGGCGAGGGAGACCTCTTGACTGTTGTTGCTAACACTCTTAAGAACACTTACTTCTCATCTGCAGATGGTACTACTTTCGTTGGTCTTACTCCTGCTGATATCAAATGTGTTGATCGTCTTGTAACTGACGCCAAGGCTTATGAGGTATACTTCCAGCTCTCTGATGCTGGCGCAGCAAAGAGCTGGTATAAGTATGAGGGTGGCAACTATACGGCTATTAATGTGGCAGATTTCAACACAGCTCTTGCAGCTGTTCAGCCAGCTCTTGTTTACAAGAATGGTATGACATACTACTGGCTCGACATCAAGCACCTTGGTGCTGCTGGTAAGACCGCAGAGTATGGTATCGTTCGTAACCACGTCTACAAGGTGAATATCAACGACATCACTGGCTACGGTACACCTGTTTATGATGGTACATCTGACTTCATCAATCTTGAGAAGCCAGAGGATATCGTAACATACGTATCTGCACAGATTAACATCCTCTCTTGGCGAGTTGTTGATAACGACTACGACTTGGAGTAATCAAATTTGGCTACCGACTTTATGGTCAATGCCGTTGAGTCGGTAGTCCTGTTTAATCAATAACTAATGGTAGATATTATATGAAAAAGTATCTATTTTTAGCAGTGGCACTCCTTGGCATGGCATCGTGCGCAAAGGATGACATCGCTAATGGTAATAACCCTATCCACAGCGGAGAGATCGAGGAGTCATATATCGCCATCAACCTCTCTGCATCTGATATCACACGTGCTCAAACTGGTTTTGAGGATGGCACTGCGGAAGAACGTGCCGTTCACCACGCCGATTTCTTCTTCTTCGATGAGGCGGGTAATCCGTTCAATGTAACTGGTAACCCTGCAACAACTTCTGGTGGTGCAACAAATCACTTGCATGCTGCAGATATTACATTTGCTACTGATGAGGATGGTGGTGATGATATCTCTGATTCATCAGCGGCAGTCCTCTTGCTTCAGACATACAAGGGCGAGTATCCAAGTCAGATTGTTGCAGTTCTTAACTGGAGTCCCGATACCAAGCCTTACACATTAGATGAGTTGCACGCTGCAGTAAACCTTACTGGCAAGTGGGATACCGAAGACTACTTTGTAATGAGCAATGCCGTATATGCACAGAATGGCAAGGCTGTTTATGCTACACCTCTGTCGTACGACAATATCAAGTCAAGCGAGAAGGATGCCGAGAATAATCCAGTGAGCATCTATGTTGAACGTGTGGCTGCAAAGGTTAAGTTGGAAACATCAGCAAAGTATGACTTGCAAGAGGAGGTTATGTATCATCCTCTTGGCGGCACCACAACCATAGAGGGTGGCGTCTTTGCAAAGATTATTAGCTGGGACCTCTATCGTGATAACACCCAGTCTCAACTCCTTAAGGTGATTGACGAGACTTGGACTGATGATTCTTTAGGCTTCCCATGGAACAATGCTCCTTGGTATCGTAGCTACTGGGCAGAATCGTTGTCTGCTCCAACAGATGACCAAATCTTTGGAAACTCTCCTTTTACTCCTGGTACCCATACCTATATCGGTGAGAATACCACCGGCAAAGAGAGTTGCACAAAGGTGGTTATCAAGGCCCAGTTGGTGACAACTGTTGGTGAAGAAGATAAGCCTCTCGAGCTTGCAATTTGGAATAATGTAGAGTATGTTGATGAGGTTGCCGATGAAGAATCAAAGGGCGGTGAATCACTTCGTATTGCTGTTGCTAACACCCTCAAAAATACATACTTTGCAAATACCAAAGATGGTTATGTAGGCCTTATGCCAGAGGATTTGAAGTGCGTAGCAGGTGGTGGCGAGGGCGCCCCAGAAGGTGTTAAGGCAAACGAGGTTTATTTCCAGTTGTCAGAGACAGGTGAGGCAAAGGATTGGTACAAGCTCGTAAATGGTGAGTATAAGCCAGTGGCTGATGATATCACCAAAGATGCCAATAGTAAAGCAGCAACAAATAATGCTCTAAAGAGTGTCCCTGCAGCTGTGCTTTATAAGAGTGGTGAGACATTCTACTATGTAGATATCAAGCACCTCGGTGCTGCTGGCAAACCTGCAGAGTATGGTATTGTTCGTAATCACGTCTACAATGTCAAAATTAACACAATCAAGGGTTATGGCAGCCCTGTCTACACAGGTGTTAGCTACCTTGAGTACCCACAGATTACCGAGCAGAGTACATTTGTATCGGCACAGATCAATATCCTCTCTTGGAGATTGGTGAATCAGGAGGTAGATATTGAAACAAATCCAAGTAATTAAATGCTAATATAGCAGTGTTTCAAGGGGTCGCCAGGCGACTGCTCGACGACCCCTTCTTAAAATTAACTATGGGCGATAGCCCTGCACATAATAAATAGTAGTAAAATGAACAGAGTGCATATATTCAGAAGAGTACTTCTCGCATCGGCAATGGTGGTGGCGATGCTGGCGGCATCTTCGTGTAAGGATGGCCTCATCTTCGATGGAGAGGGCGACTGCGGCATATATTACCGCATACGCTTTAAGTATGACTACAACATAAAGTTTGCTGACGCCTTCGCTAATGAGGTGAACTCCGTAGCACTCTACATCTTCGACGAGAGTGATACCCTTGTCGATAATATCACCACCATAGATAAGCAATCACTATCATCGGGTACCTTCGAGATACCTCTCGAACTAGAGCCCGGAGAGTATACACTTCTGGCTTGGGGCGGACTTATGAACGAAGAGTCGTTCGATATGCTGGCTGATGCAACGGTTGGCGAGACGAAACTCGAGGATATGCAGGTGATGATGCGCCGCGAGCATAACGATAGTGGTGAGGCGACGGTAAGTGAAGATCTCTTGCCGCTATATCATGGTACATTGGCTCTCGAGGTGGCCGACATCCCTGGCACCTACACAGAGACGATGTCACTCATGAAGGATACAAATGCAGTACGCATACTGCTTCACGAGATGTCGGGACATGATGTGGATGCAGATAAGTTTATATTTGAGATTAGAGATAATAATGGCCTCTACGACTGGGACAACAGACTCCTTGAGGATGAGGATATAATATATTCGGCATGGTATCAGGCTACTGGCTCTGCCGAGATGGATGAGTCTGACACACGCACGGTGACAGAGGTAAATGTGGCACTCGCAGAACTCGCCATAGGTCGCATTAGGGCAGATAACTCGCCAATACTTCATATCAGAAGCCGCGAGACAGGCGAGGACCTCGTACGTCTACCTTTTGCCGAGTATGCGCTGCTGGTGAAGGGATACTATAGAGGTGGCATGGGCGATCAGGAGTATCTCGATCGTCAGGATGAGTACACCATGACACTCTTCCTCAATGAGGGTGAGTGGGTGAGCTCGCAGATCATTATTAACGGTTGGCGTGTGGTATACAACGACACGAGCATCAACTAATAACCCGACATCTGGAGATATAATAAGACACGATATTTAGATGAATAGTTTGGTAAAATATGTAGTAGTGCTTATCTGTGGTGCACTCTCTGTGTCGTGCGTATTCGATACAGAGCACTGCATCCCACAGGTGCCCCTCGCGCCAGTGGTACTCGAGGGTGAGCATACTATATCCTTTACCATAGGCTTTGATGCCTCGACAACACGTGTGTCGTGCGACGAGACTGACGATGCTATACCTTTTGACTACTATATCAATCCCGAGACGCTACGTGTGATGCTCACCGACATGGATAGTAACCCTATTGGTGAGGTTGAACGCCTCTACATATGGCCTACAAACGAGGCACAGACAGAGTTTGAGTTCACAGGAAAGCTCCCCGAGGGTCTCGTCTTCTACCCCGAAAAGCCACAGTATAAGCTCTTTGCTATGGTTAATGCTCCGCGTGAGGCCCTCGACAATGAGTTAACACTATATCGTCAGGAGAGACTCGACCCACGTAATGAGGGTAGCGCAATACCTATGTGGGGTGTCACAACGGTTGACCTTTCACCCGCCGTGAACGCCGATAACTACAAGATTACTAACCCATTGTGGATGTTGCGTTCGGCGGCAAAGATTGAGGTGCAGCTCTCCCAAACCCTCAAGGATAGGGGCACCGAGATAACATCGGCAACAATGAAGTACTACAATGTTGAGGGATATGTCGCCCCTGCTAACTGGCATAGCTTTGGCGATACACAAGATGTAGACTGCGAGGCCGCCATACACGTATATCGCCATGCTGCTGTCAAACTCCCTCTGATAAAGGATGAGGCTACGGGCAACTACTATGTATATATGCCCGAGTATGACAATAAGAACTATCCTGGCGAACGTAATAAGATAAGCCTTACGATGATTCACTCCGGGAAGGAGGAGGTTTTTGAGGATGCTATCTCGTTCTGTGAGTATAGCGATGGCGCTATAATGGATGGTAGCGACTATAACATCGTGCGTAACCACATATATAGGTTCACCATTCGTTCCATATCGGGCTCGAGCATTGCTCTCGACTACACCGTGGCAGACTGGAGCTCGGAGGATTGGGATGGCAATGGCAAGGGGTATGAGGAGCATGACCTATCATATCCTACATACCACAATCCCGTTGTGCCGTATGAGTTTTTGGGTCTCACAGGCACCGCGCAGTCTAACTATGTCATTACTCGGGAGCCTACGATGATGTACTATGGTGTTGGTAACCCCGAGGATGGCGGTTTCCACTGCTACTTCCAGATTATAGCACCCAAGGCTGTGAAGTGGAAGCCTGTGTTTATGGGCTCAAAGGAGAACTATCAGATTCGTGTATATCTCGTAGATAAGAAACTTAACGAGTCTGGGGAGGTTATATTTGACTCGGCTGTGTCAGGCAAGCAGGGCGATATCAAGGCATGTGAGGTCGGCGAGTGGTACCATATTGTTGTCTTCCCCCTCAGTGACGATGGCGCAGATAGCTCTGTCATAGAGTTTGGTATCTCATATTATCAGGCATGGACAGACCAGTACATCAACCTCTATGTGAATGGAGAGTACGATAATATCAGATGGCCTAATAGTGGCAATAACCCAAAGATTATAAACATTAGACACATCTCGGCACAAATTGTTGATGAGGAGTAACAGTAGAGTATGAGAGATAGAATACTACATATAATTGCCTTGGTTGCGATGTCGCTTATGGCGGTGTCGTGCTCGACGGTGCTCGACGACGAGCCAGGACTTAATGGCGACAACTATATAACTCTTAATTTCAAGGTGCCAGGCGTGGATACGCGCGGTGAGGTGGCAGACAACGATTTTGAGTCATATGTGAGCCATCTCGACGTGGTAATATATGAGTATAGCGACAAGACATACACTCCATTCTATCACCAACGCATAGATGTCTCTGCCTCCGCTAATGGCAGGGCAATAATCGCGAAGACCAAGAGTGATTTTAAGGAGAATATCCTCTATCGCTTTTTTGTCATTGCAAATAGCACGCATGATAGTTCGGTATACTACGATAATAACGGCAATATCCTCAACTACGACACATTCATAAAGCTCGATCAGACAGATAACTATATCCACCTGTCGGGTATCGAGTTTGGCGTTCATGGCTCTATATACCCACAGATGTTCCTTATGGATGGCATTGCCGATGTTGTTAATGGCGAGCCTGCGGTGGCGGGTAACATTGTTATTAACGATCCCACAAAAGATGAGGATGTTACAATTAGTGTTACACTACGACGAGCTGCCGCCAAGGTGCAGATATCCATCACCCCAGGTGAGAAGGTGACACTGACAAAGGAACTTATGGATAGGTCGAGTGGATATATGGTGCGCAATATGCCTATTAGAACTACGCTAACCGCCGAGGGTGGCTATCCACGTAACGATGCCGGTGCAAACCCATATTGGAAGTCATCGACCATCTCGCAGACCCCATATTTCGAGTTGATACCCACGGCTGGTGATAATTATCAAATACGACTAACACTATACTGCTACTCGCATACATGGCAGAAAGACCAGGTGTTCGATAGGGGTACATCTGTGGTGGTTATGATTCCAATGATATACGATGGCGTTGAGTATGTGAACAACTACTATCAGATATCGTTTAGTAAGAAGGAGGGTGATATAGATGAGTCGTACCACCTTATCAAGCGTAATACATACTACGACCTACGCATCAACCTTAATGCCCCTGGAGCCGAGGACTTCAACGAGCCAGAGGCGATTGAGGATGTCACATACTTTACTGCACCATGGGAGAGGGTAGACCTCGATATTTCGGGCGAGAATACCGTTAAGTACCTTAAGGTAAGTAGAGATAAACTCTATATGTATAACATCAGTGATGATGATTCATCACTATACTTCTCATCCTCTTCGCCCGTAACCGTCACTCTCGTGTCGAATAGTGCGTACTACTACGATAAGTACAACGTTAAGAAGACGTTACGTGATAGCGATGTAGATATCCATGCTGCCTCAACCGAGGTGGGCGCAACATCGGGAAATATCTCGGTGCATAGTGATATCCCGACAAACAACACCATTCGTTACTTCCAACTTATGGTAAGAAACCAGGATGGTTTGAGTGAGATTATAGATGTTGAGCAGTATCCGCTTATCTACATCACCAATGACCTACCATGGTACTCCTACCGTGATGACTACTACTATCGCACTACGGGCAACCACGGTTGGGCTGGAAATGTGACTAAAGGTACAGCATCGGGTGATTTGCCAACGACGTTTAGATATGGTGGAGACCATATCACAAGTATCTCTACTATTGACAGGGTAGATGTCGATACAAAGACGGTGAGGTATACCTACACAAGTGCAACTCCAGGCAGTAGTAAGGGTTGGACCGCTTCGAAGGTTAGGGGTAACAAGGTTACTAATAGCCAGCACTACGCCATACAGTACTACTACTACTCTTATAGCAGAAATTCATGGAGTAGTAAAACGGCAAGTTGCGAGAATCATAATGTCCGTAACTACCATGTGCGAGTTATGGCATCGTCGAAAGAGTATACGCTTGGCCGCCCCGCATTGGATGAGTATGGTTATACTGCGGGGGATGAGGAGAATGCAAGACTCGTCTCTCCATCATTCGTCATTGCATCGCGTCTGGGTGCCGTGCTATCAACCTATAGTGGTTTGTCGAGTATGTCAAACGATAAGAAGCTTATTGTCTTTGCTGACCACTGCAAGAACTATGTCGAGGTAGACGATGTTAACGACGACAAGAAGGACCCTACAGTCGTCTACGACAACTGGCGACTACCCACCGAGGCGGAGCTAAATATCATCATCGGACTTCAAGGTGAGGTGGAGGCTAATGCCGAGGCTATAGACTATCTGCTTAATGGTAGATATTATATGAGTGCGAGTGGTCCAGTGTATAATCCGAAGAATACTCCAGGTCAGCAGAATGGTAAGTACTTGCCCCCTGAACCGCCGTTTGATAATCACTGGAATGCTACAGATGTCGCTATTCGATGCGTTAGAGATGCCTATTAAAATTGACGAGAGATGAAACAAATCATATACATATTCACACTATTGCTCCTTCTGCTGTGCTCATGCGTGCAGGAGGATGTGGTCGTTACACCTGTTGTAGATGATGTGCCCGAGGGTTATGTTAAGATAACCTTCACCGCGAACATATCATCGCCCACCACAGATGTGGCTACACGTGCCGTAGACCCTGATGGCTTGGATGTGAATAATATGACACTCTTCTGTTTCAATGAGTTTGGCCTATATATAAGCTCCGAGGAGGCTACGCTTAAGCCTGGTAGTAAGACCCAGGATGGTATCTCCGAGAGTGGTGTGTATACCGCTGTTGTGCCTAACCATACACAAATCATCCACTTCCTTGCTAACCATAGTAGTGGTCTCTATAATGAACAGGACTTTCCTGGACAGACTGAAAGTATGGTTGTGGCTAACATGGAGGGTGGCTCTGGTATGCTTGTTTATTGGTCGCGTTTCGAGATGGATGCCAATAATAGCAAGCCTATTGATGAGCAACTCATGGACCTCACTTACCAGATTCATGGCACCACTTATAAAGGTGTAAAGCTTATTCGAAATCAGGCGAAAGTAACTATCGGTAATTGGAATACCGACGATTTCATCGTTACGGGCTTCCGCACTGTCAACATCCCTGCCTTCGGCACCGTGGCCCCACACCATCCAGACCGTAAGTTTGATATTGTGGATGATTGGGAGACTACCGAAGAGTTTGTGACGCTGCCCAACAATCAGGCCTTGATGTCTGATATCTCGGATATCAACACCAAGCCCGTAGACTATATATTCGAGAGTGATAACTCGGGTGACAGACTCATCAGCGTTATCATCAAGGGTCATGCACGCGGTAAGACCGAGGCCGACGATATGTACTATCGTGTGGTTATGCAGAATCACGATGGTAGCAACTTTATGATTCGTCGCAACCACCACTACAACATCAATATTACAGGTATGCTCACCTTTGGTCAGGATAGCTTCGAGAAGGCATTGACTGCTGCCGCCTCCAACAATGCGTGGATATCTATCGACGAGTGGGTAAATGAGATCTCGGATGGTGTGGAGACACTATGGGTGGAGCAGACAAGCTATGTGTTAAGTAGCGACACATACGCCGGTACCAACTGGTCGATACCTTATCGATATACATATAATGGTAAGGGTAGTAGTGAGGCTCCAACGGTAACGTGGATTGATAATAACGTGGCATATAACAACATCACAAATAACTATAATACCACAACAGGTGAGGGCTCTTTGCTGCTACGCCTATACCCTATGTATGATGGTAATGAGCAACAGACGGGTACGCTGCTTATCAAACATGGTAAGTTGCAGCGTAAGATATCTGTATACATTATTCGTACCCAGCATTTTACACCCTCGTGGATATCGTCACAGATATATGGTGTCGCCGACGAGCATGTCACCCTAATGTTCACCGTGCCTGATACCTGCCCCGATGCCCTCTTCCCATTCACGGTGCTGGTGTCAGTAAACCATCTTGATGTGCGTTCTGACTCTGGTGCGCAGCTGCCTGTATACATTAAGGGTGAGGAGGGTTACTTTGGTACCGACTGGGAGGGTATCAATTATAAGTATGCCTACACAGTAACCGAGCCTGGCAAACACCGTCTACATATGCGTTCTATCCTAAAGCATGAGGATGGTGATATGGAGGAGGTGCATCTCGAGGCTAATTTCTTTGAGACTATCACCAAAAATGCGATATTCAGTGGATACGACCATGTGCATCGCAGAATCTTTGTTGATAACCTCCACTCCTATGGTAATATGTATGCCGATGATGAGGAGCTATACTATATGCTTGTGCCACAGAAGCGCGCTCACCCCATTGTGTTTACTATAATGTTGGAGGAGAGAGGGGACGATGGCACGTACACATCGCTAAACCATGCTGCTAATCCTGGTAGCGAGCAGTGGCATAAGAATGGACATGACGAGTTTTTGATATACTCGAAGAGGTTTAGTGACTATCGAACCTATTATGATAATCACGAAGATAGATACGAGGAGATTCAGGATCTTGCATGGGAGGGTGATGTGATACTCTTCAATGAGGAGTATTGGAGTACAAATGGTCGTGTTATGGCATTCCGCACACAGGACTATAAGACTACTTCATTAATAGAAGAAGAGTTGTATGGCCTTCAGGAGGATGGTACGTATAACATCTACTTTTTGACAAATAGTGCAGATAATAGGGATGTTGTGCGTGTCGCATCTAACAATGTGTTGAGTCCTCACGCCTTTAAGACTACGCGTGATGGTAGAATATTGGATCACGACTACTGTGGTAATGAATACCGTTCTGTAATCTTTGATGTTGCACACTATAGACCCTACCGCTTTGCTGCACAGATAAGAGTCTCGGAGGGAGGTGCAAATAGTGAAATGACGATAATCCCCAGTGATGACGAACTCTTAAGTAATGAGCAACATGGCTCCCAAGAGGAGAATGTAGACGATGTAGTTTTTAGTTATAAGCCTGGTCAGCAGGTCGATATACTCTTTGATATCACAAGTTTTAAGGGCTCTGATGGCTGCTCTGTACACCCTTTTGGCGAGAACTTTGGTGACCATTTCGAGGTGTACATAGACGCCCCAATGCTCGAGATAGACTATGGCCGCTACCCCGCGAGTTGGTATAAGGAGAATAATGGCTCGGGATTGAATGTTGACAAGCTGCGCCCTCATCCTACAATCCCCGGACGATTTATCTATACCGTAGACCGTCACCGTGACCACGAACGTCACTTTGGCGACAGCAATCTCCAGGTGGTAAATAGGGATGCTTCGAAGATAGAGTTCAATAAGTTTGGTCAGAAGGAAGTGACAGCAGGTATCGACCAGACGGGTGAACGTAAGCTGTTGCCATTCAAGAAGACGGCTATTACGGCAGGTGGTAATATCTATATTACGACTGATAAGGATAGGATTGTGTTCTGGGATAAGACCTTCAATGTGGATACGGAGCACATCAAGGGTGAGATATACTACATGAAGGATGGACAGCCTCTTCCTGTCCCCCAAGATGCCTTTGTGGCCTTTGTACGTCTGCGTACAGGTGCACGAATAGGCGTGGTGACAATCACGCAGAGTGGCGCTTTTGAGCTCAACTTGCGTGATGAGTACCAGTTTGCATGGGATGATGATAGTATCGACTTTTACTATACCGATTCAGAGGGTGTGACATACAACTTCAACTATATGGAGAATGGTGTAGCCAAGAGTATCGACTTGAATCTCCTCTATACACTTGTGGAACGTGGTGAATCTATTGTGCTGACCCAGGAGTAGAGTCGGTTATTCACTCTCTTATTATGGGGGCTGGCTATGTTACTTTTTAGTCAGCCCCTTTTAAGGTTGTGTTGAGTTATTTAGAAGTATAGCTTGAAGCCAATCTGCGCATTTGCAAGAAGACTAAAGTTGAAGGCATTGCTGCTAACCTGTGTGGTAATCTGCGTGTTGAGTATCTCGCTACTATTTGCGTCTGTGAGGAAAACATACTGAAGCGAGCATAGGCTAACTGTCATGGCAAACTGCTGTGTAGGGCGGAATTCCACTGCCAATGGCTGTAACTCTGTGGCAAGACCACACATCGTAAAGTTCTCGTTTGTATAGTCGTTTGTGCTAGTAGTGGCAAGACCAAAGCCTATCGAGAAGTTAGGTGTGTAGTAGAAGTTATCTGTCAATCGCACGTAGTATGCTATGTTAGGCATTATGATTAGCGAGTGGGTCTTCGATTCATCTGCAGTGTAGCCATAGCTAATTTGGCCACCTAAACGAAGGTTGTTGGCAATAAAGTAGCCATACTCAATGCCTACGCCAAGATTATCTCCGCCGAGGATAGTAGCAGCGGTGCTCTGCTCATCATTAATCTGCACCTTTGTTGTTGACTTACCTGTGCTGTAATTGAGGTTAAAGCCAAGTGTCTGTTCGCCCCTCTGCTGTGCCGAGGCCGATAGAGCCATCGCTACGATGGCAACAATTGTCAATAATGTTCTCTTCATAACTATTCTAATGGGGTTAATGTCTCTATTCTGTTTAACAAATGTAGCAATATTTCTATTGCTAAAAAATTAAATTCAATAAACCCTCATTATTTTAAATTATATTCGTAATAACTTGAAAATATAGTATCAATACCCAACACACGTAGTATCTTATATCTGCGTGTCTATCATCTCAACGTGTTTTAGCACTCGTTAAGAACTTGCGTATGGGCCTGTCATATAATTTTAGGCAGAGGTATGCGAGTGTTATGCTCGAGGCTATGACCAAAAGGGTAGCAGACCAGCAATCTCGCAATATATAGATGTCGTTTTTAATAAGCCAGGCGTAGAAGATATACATTATTGGGTAGTGTACAATGTATAGTGGGTATGATAGTTCCCCAAGAAATCTGTTGACTCTGTTTGTAAGCCCCTTTGCCGAGCCGCAAGCACCGAGCCATACGATGGCTGGGAAGATGCACGCTATACATATAAACTCGTATAGGCTGTTGATGCTGATGCCGCTATTCGAGGGTATGTATGGCATCGCAAAGAGTGCTATGAGTGCAGATGTACATATCCAGAATGCGCCTTTTACCTCTCTTGGCCTGAATGTGCGTGCAAGCAACATTCCCATGCTGAATGGGAAGAGCATCCTGATGAATCCACCCCAGAAGTTTATGGTATCGAGTCTCCAACCAACACCAATCATATCGTATCCCGATGCATCACCTATGAAAAACCAGGCGTGTGTAATGCCGAGCAGCACCGTGAAGAGGAGTAGTATCTTGGTTGACATGCGTCGCATGAATAGTGCATAGCAGATATTGCCGATATATTCGAAGAAGAGTGACCAGATTGGGCCGTTAAGCGGAAACATCTCACCGTTGCCACGAACCTCATATTGTGCTCCTGGTATAGCGGGTATCATGCACATTGAGAGTATTATGGCGAACAGGACATGATGCATGGGCGTTGTGCTGCCATCCCATCTTTCACAGCCTACGATGATGAATGCTATGACACCAATTGAAACGCCCATTAGTAGCATGGGGTGTAGACGAATAAGACGGCGTTTGAAAAAATCTTTGAGAGACATTGTGCCCCAGCGGTCATCATAGGCGTAGCTAATTACAAATCCGGATAGGATAAAAAAGAGGTCGACAGCAATATGACCATGGTTAAGCGTCGTTATAATCCCGCTACCCACACCATCAGCTGTTTGAGCAAATGCAAATCCTTCAAAGATGTGATATATGACTACCAGTATGGCGGCAACGCCTCTCAATCCGTCGAGTAGCTCATAGTGAGGCTTTGTATCTGTAAAGTATGTTGGCTCGATTGTTTGCTCCGGTTGCTTCATATACTAAAGTTTGATAATGCAAATATATATAATATTACATAATAGAGGATTTATTTTTATAATATTAGCATTATTTACACTTAACAGACCCCTCCCCCGCAAAGAGTTGGATCTCTTGCTAGAAGAGGTTAGGCTTGGTCTCGACATGAAAAAAGCCCGGATGAGGAGTGTGAGAAGTTTTTGATTTTAGAGGAGCAGATTTGGTCTATTACAAAAGAAGAGTCCGGGGGATAGTAGTTTAATCTACAGCCCTCGGACTCTTACTTTTAGGGATAGGACGAAGATGCCCTATACAAATCGAAAATTAGTTCATTGCCTGCTGGATAGCTACTGCAATAGCAACAGTTGCACCTGCCATAGGGTTGTTACCCATACTTAAGGGCCTATCATCTCAACGTGTGCTGGTAGTGAATAAGACACATAAAGCTATGCGTTAATAGTTTATCGTATGTAATACGATCAAATTGCTATATAGTTATAGTAGGCCACCTCCTCTTTAACCTTATTTATCCTCCATAAGTTTATCTATAAGCATATCAACCCTCTCGCCTCGTCGCTGTATCTCTTCTATAAGCTTGGAGTTACTTGCAAGAAATTGGTCGATCTGCTCATCCTTCTTTATGCGCACAGCCTCCATCTGTGAGTATGACGATGTGAAATTCTTACGGAAGATACCTATGATATTAGCAGCACTAAAGTGGTCGGCATCCATATCTAAGACTATATCTCCATACTTTGGATTACGCGCTCTAAGTGTCATCTGTTTGCCGTCGATGTACACATCGCGTATCACACCCGCATAGGCTGGAGTATCGATAAAATAGACACTTCCACTATGAAGCTTTGCCGTCTTTGGCAAAAACTTGAGAAAGACAATATCGCCCTGAGCTATATCTGGCGACATAGAATCCTTGAGTATCTCCATTGCAAACTCAGCTCCCTCAACCAACGAGCGAGGATCAATAGAGGCTAACTCCGAGCCATTGTTCTGGACATACTTACAAATATCAAGATTGCGACGGCTGATAATCTCGTCAGAAAGAACAGGGATGCTATTATCATCCTTCGCAACACTCTTTGCATCCTCCGCAACGACATCAACTATCTCGATAGCAGACTCCTTCGCCGATGCCACTTGACGCTCCTGTGATATTCTATATTGAGATATTGTCTCCTCTCCGAAATACTCAATCAATCCATCAATATGTTTGCGAAGTATTCGGCGATTGGCATTGGCAATCTGCGACACCTCCGACTGTGAAGTATTCATTATCTCGGCTAACTGCCTTTGCGATAATGATTTATCAAACATTAACGCCTTAATATCTATCATAGTATAATTGTTATTTATTGACTTTGATTGTTTTCATAAAAAAATCCAATCAATAATAATTGAAATTAATTGTTATATTATTTGCAAATTATTTTCAATATACTACCTTTGCACCAACGAAACATAATAATTTGAAGCAAAATTAAAAAATAATTTTTGAAATTGCAAATATTTAACAATAATCAATCAATATTTTTATAATATATAGACTTACTTATAGGAACAAACGACCACAAAGTTATTGTACAACCACTCACAACAGTTGACTATGACAAAGATTTTACTTCTCTCTCCGTCAAAAGGCATGCTCAACTCTTTGCGTGAGCGCCTGAATTTCGAAAACATCACAACTGTCGAGGCAGACAATCTATCGCGAGCGATGGAGCTTTGCTACACAGATGATTTCGATGCTGCTGTCGTTGATAGCGAACTACTATCGGAGGACATAAAAATCCCCTCTATTGTCATTGCACACACGCCAAATGTGGAATCTGCAATTGCGGCAATACGACATCGCGCGATTGACTATCTTTCAACCCCAATAGATATGAATCGCCTACTTTTGTCACTGCGTAGCATCTCAAACGAGGATAGCAACATCCACACACATGTACACCGACACATATCAAAAAAATGCAGCAGTGCAACAGCACAACCCATTCTTGGTATATCAGAGGCTATTGAGTGCGTGCGCAATATGATATGGAGAGTAGCGCCCTCTGATGCACGAGTGCTAATACTCGGCGAGAATGGGACGGGTAAAGAACTTGTGGCTCGATGGCTACACCTAAAGAGTAACCGCGCAACGGGGCCCTTCGTAGAGGTAAACTGCGCAGCAATACCATCGGAACTTATTGAGAGCGAGCTATTCGGTCACGAGAAGGGGTCGTTCACATCAGCCATCAAGCAACGTAAAGGGAAATTTGAGCTCGCCGATGGAGGCACTCTCTTCCTCGACGAGATTGGCGACATGTCGCTATCGGCACAGGCTAAGGTGCTACGCGCTCTACAGGAGAACAAGATTACACGCATCGGAGGTGACAAGGATATCCCTGTAAACGTACGCGTGGTGGCTGCAACAAACAAGGACCTACGCAAGGAGATTAGCCTTGGTAACTTCCGCGAAGACCTATACCACCGTCTAAGCGTCATCGAGATTAATGTACCGCCACTCCGTGAGCGTCATGGCGATATCAAGCTTCTGGTAGAGCACTTCATGTCAGAGATATGTGACCATCATAAGATGAGCACCAAGCATATTGATCCTGAAGCCATCGACCTCCTCACGCGCTACGCCTGGACAGGCAATATACGCGAGTTACACAACGTGGTAGAGCGACTAATAATCCTAAGCGATGAGCGCATTACCGCCGACACAGTGCTATGCTACTGCCACGCCTAATACCCACTACAAATATAGAGATATAGCTACTAGACCTCACCATTAATTGTACAAAGCGATGAAAGACCTATTTACATTAAAGAGAGACTTGTGGAATAGACTCACCTCTAATGACCCCACATTGCTATCTGAAGCTACACTACAAAAGCTCATCGCGCTTACCGACTACCTCGAAAATGAGGTGCAAAGCGAGTATCATCTATCTAATGAGCTGACAACCGATGTCAGAATGTTATTCACTAAGAAGGTTTGGCACAGTAGGGATGAGGAGGATTTCGAGCTATCCATTGAGGTTATGTTGGGACTACTTGTGGAATCTATCGAATCAGAGTGTCGCAGATATGGTTACTCAGAGGAGGAGGTTGTGTCGATGACTCTAAACTTTAAGGATCTTATATGTTGTGTTCCAGAGTCCTTCAGGGCACATGAGTCGAAGATCCGTGCGATAGTTATTCGTTCCTACATAATCGATAAATTCTTGGAGATAGGATGTCCCGAAGCGTTTGTATATCAGATTGTCCCTTCTGAGAAGGAGATAGAGCGTCGATTGATGATTGATATCTTGGAGAGCTGATATGTTAGATTTACGCACGGTGTAACACCACAAAACAAAAGGAGCAAGCCCGCAAGGTCTGCTCCTTTTCAATATATTATAAACCAATATGTTGATTATCATATTAGCCACACATCCCAATTTAGCATCAGAGTGGTGCTAATTTGGTGTCGATAAATAAGAGGAGTGACTTGTGAGTTTTGCAAAATAAGTGGTTAGATGTGGCCTCGATAAAGAAATTGCCCTGGATGGGTAGTACCTGGCGTACGTCCCATTCAGGGCAATGATTAAGAGGTCGCAGATGACCGCTTATTTTGCGAAACTCTGCTGGATAGCTACTGCGATAGCAACAGTTGCACCTACCATTGGGTTGTTACCCATACCGAGGAAGCCCATCATCTCAACGTGTGCTGGAACTGATGAAGAACCTGCGAACTGTGCGTCAGAGTGCATACGACCCATAGTATCGGTCATACCGTATGATGCAGGACCTGCAGCCATGTTATCTGGGTGCAATGTACGACCTGTACCACCACCAGATGCTACAGAGAAGTACTTCTTACCAGCGAGTGTGCGTTCCTTCTTGTATGTACCTGCAACAGGGTGCTGGAAGCGTGTTGGGTTTGTAGAGTTACCTGTGATAGATACGTCTACATCCTCCTTCCACATGATAGCTACGCCCTCGCGAACGTCGTCAGCGCCATAGCAGCGTACCTTTGAACGAAGACCGTCAGAGTAAGAGATTGTCTCTACCTCGTTAACCTCGCCTGTGTAGTAGTCGAACTCTGTGCGAACATATGTAAAGCCGTTGATACGTGAGATGATCTTTGCAGCATCCTTGCCGAGACCGTTAAGGATAACGCGCAATGGGTTCTTACGTACGCGGTTAGCCATCTCTGCGATCTTGATAGCGCCCTCTGCGGCTGCGAATGACTCGTGACCAGCGAGGAATGCGAAGCACTGTGTCTCCTCGCGGAGAAGACGTGCTGCGAGGTTACCGTGGCCGATACCTACCTTACGGTCCTCGGCAACAGAACCATTGATGCAGAATGCCTG
The DNA here is from genome assembly GCA_017646625.1 of Alistipes sp. Classification (GTDB taxonomy): domain Bacteria; phylum Bacteroidota; class Bacteroidia; order Bacteroidales; family Rikenellaceae; genus Alistipes. Next base: position 36,414 of record JAGCMF010000013.1, read on the forward strand.
GAGACCCTCACCGATAGCCTCGGCAGCGTCAGCAGCATTTGTGCAGCCCTTCTTAATAGCGATAGCGGCACCTACAACGTATGCCCACTTTGCGTTCTCGAAGCAGATGGGCTGAGTCTCCTCACACATCTTATATGGGTCGATACCCTTCTCGTCGCAGATGGCCTTTGCCTCCTCTACTGACTTGATACCATATTGTGCAAGCACAGCGTTGATCTTATCGATTCTGCGCTCGTAGCTCTCAAATAATGCCATAATTTTCTTAAAATTTAATGGTTAATAAACTCTCGAACGCCTCGCATTACTCGTGACGAGGATCGATATACTTAACTGCGTCCTTGAAGCGGCCATATGAGCCCTTTGCCTTCTCCAACGCCTCTGCTGGCTCGATGCCCTTCTTGATGAAGTCCATCATCTTGCCGAGGTGTACGAACTCGTAACCGATAACCTCATCGTTAGCGTCGAGTGCCATGCGTGTGCAGTAGCCCTCTGCCATCTCGAGGTAGCGTGTACCCTTTGCGTTAGTACCGAACATAGTACCTACCTGTGAACGGAGACCCTTGCCGAGATCCTCGAGTGACGCACCGATGACGAGACCACCCTCCGAGAAGGCTGACTGTGTACGGCCGTATACGATCTGCTTGAAGAGCTCGCGCATAGCGGTGTTGATAGCGTCGCAAACGAGGTCGGTGTTGAGAGCCTCGAGGATTGTCTTGCCAGGAAGAATCTCTGAAGCCATAGCCGCAGAGTGTGTCATACCAGAGCAACCGATAGTCTCTACCAATGCCTCCTCGATGATACCATCCTTAACGTTGAGGGTAAGCTTACATGCACCCTGCTGTGGTGCGCACCAGCCAATACCGTGAGTAAGACCAGAGATATCCTTAATCTCCTTTGCGCGTACCCATTTTCCCTCCTCAGGGATAGGAGCCGACTCGTGGTTGGCACCCTTCTTCACGCAGCACATCTGCTGCACTTCGTGTGAGTAAATCATAATTGTAGTCGTTTTTAATTTATTGTATATTAATACTTTATCATTCTCTTCGGACGCTGATGACCTCATCTCGTATGCCACCATGCCTCTACCTATTGCACAAATCGTGACAAAGGTACAAAAATAAATGGATTTATCAACGCAGATTTCATAAATTTTTTTAATAATTATGATTTATCTGCGCCGACAGACTATTAAGTGTAATAGGGTAGTGGGTTACTCTGGGTCGTAGGGTCTCATCACGCTGCTATAGCGCGACCATGTGGGGGCTGTGGTGTATGTCTCGAGGGCCTCGGCAGGTACGTATATCACAATGTTGGGTTGTTCGCGGTTGAAGACGTAGTTGTTGCCGAGTTCTGGGGGTGTTACTCCTCGCATATATATCGTTGTTAGGCTCTCGCAGTCGGCAAAGGCATATTCGCCAATGTATGTCACCGTTGAGGGTACAGATATTGTTGTTAGTGCCGTGCAGCTATTGAAGGCGTATGCCTCAATAGTCTCGAGTCCCTCGTTGAGTGTTACGTTGTGTAGCTTGCTACACTCAAAGAGGGCGTGCTTATCTATGGTCTTAAGGCCACGTCCCATTGTTATTGTCTCTAACTCGAGGCATTGTGCAAAGGCGCCTTGTCCTATATACTCCACGTTGTCACATATGGTGATGTATTTGACATCTGCGCGGCTCAACGTGAAGTCGCCGATTGATGTCACGCCGTCACCAAAGGTTATGTCGGGGCAGTGTAGGCCCTTGAACCAGTGCATAGCATTTTCTATGTTGAAGCTATGGCCTGGGAAGTTGAAGTTTATGGTCATATGGTTTGCTGTGCACCCCTCAAAGACGTTTGCACCCATAGATATTATGCCTTTGCCGATGTATAAATCATCGACATTGCAGTTGCCAAATGCTCCCCAACCGATAGACTTTGTGTGGTCACCAATAGTGATGCTTGTTATTGGCTCGTAGTTATAGAAAGAGTAACGACCTATAGTTGTTGTGGCCTCGGTTGTTCGCACCGCCGTTACGAGGGTGTAGTTTGCCCATAGTTTGGCTTTGTTGTTGTGGAGTGGGTTAGAGGTGCTTGTGCCAAAGGGTATGGCATACCACTGCTCGATGTCGCTTATGTGTACATTCTCGATGTTCTCACAGCCACTGAAGGCGTTGTTCTGCACATTCTTGACATCCCTGCCTATGATCACCTTGTGCAGAGCTGTATAGTTGCTAAATGAGCCCTTTCCTATATCGCCGAGGAGTGTCACTTTGGGGAAGTTGGAGCCATGTAACCAATGGTCTGCATTGTCGCTTGAGGTGTTGCAACTTGGCGTTATGCCCTCCATCACTAACTCGCCCTCGCAGCCACTAAATATGCTGCCACCAAGTGTTGTTATGCTGGTAGGAAGTGTGAATGTCGAGCATCCTGTGCAGCCCTCGAAGGCGCGACTGCCGATGTTGTATAGCGACGTTGGGAAGGTGAAGGAGGTGATATTGCTCTGACCGCTGAATGCCTCTGTGGGTATTGTTCTTACTGCTGTCTCAAAGATAAGGCGGCAGTTGTCGCTGCGGCTATCGTATATGTGAGCTATGACATTATTGTTGAATAATTCGAGTTTATCGAACTCGGCAATCTGGTCTGTTGCCGTTGTGTATAGAATCTCGTTATATGAATTGTTCGCAGCATCCTGGAGTATAGGTAGCGAGTCTATCACCTTATTCTCGGGTGTCAGGATTCGTAGGTAGGATACGCGCGATATGTCGAGGTAACTCCTATCTACCGTCACCCTTATTGTGCCATCTTGCATTGCACGTGTCCTCTCGGCAGTTACCCACACATCGGTCTTCGGTATTGATACCTGGTACTCCATATTTATAGATATGTCTATATCTATTGTTCCGCCCTCGGCACTTATGATGTATGTGCTTGGTCCATGGATCTCGACATGAGGCAGTCGTTGCTGCTCTATGGGTATTACCATCTGCTTGCCGTGTGATAGGTATATCGTTATCTTGCCGTAGCGTGGCTCTATGCTGTCTGTAGCCTTCACAGCCACCGAGAATATCTTATCGCGAGGAGTTCCCGAGGTTGGGAATACTGTTATCCACTCCTGGTCTGTGGCTATAGACCAGTAATCTTTGGTCTCGAATCCATACATCAGCGTGTCGCCCTCGGCAGGGAATATGGGTGCCATGTCGCAGTCGGAATCGAACTTCATCCCGAATCTACTACCTTCATCATTGCTACACGCCATAGTTGCGATGCATAGTATGGCTGCTGTGAATATTTTAAGAGCCTCTCTTACCATCATATAGAGTATCTATTATGTCACAAAGGTATAAAAAAAAGTGTTTCGGACATCTCCAAAACACTTTTTTTTGTCACCCCGACTTTAGAATACCACGCGTACACCAAGTTGCATGTGCCAGCGCGAGTTGATGTCGTCCGTGGTGTAGCTTGCTCCGTTAAACTTATATACAGGGCGGTAGTCGTTGCCCTCGGCACGTAGCTCTGTGATTGTCACAGGCGATAGTGTCCAGTTTGATGTGCGGTGTACAAGGCCCCATGAACGAGATATGAGGTTCGAGAGGTTTATGACGTCGAGTGATAGCTCTATGCGACGTCCTGACTTATTATCACGGCTGAAGTAGAACGACTGGGCAATGTGTAGGTCGAGACGGTGCACAAAGGGTAGTGAGTGAGAGTTGCGTTCAGCAAACTTGCCACGGTGTGTGCGTAGGTAGTCATCCTCCTCGATGTAGTCGTTGAATGCCGCCATTGATGTCTCATCTGCCCACAGCATCGTTGGCATCTCTGCCTCTGTGGGGATGTATATCAGTGAGTTGCCTCGGTAAGTGTCGCCATTCTCATCAGTCTTGCCCTTGGCATATGTAAGCGAGTAGTGCTCGCCCGAGAAGCCATTGTAGAGAAGCATCACGTTAGTGCCAAAGAGTCCGTGGCCGTAGCGACGTGCATACGATATAGATGCCACAATCTTATGTGGGAACTCATATACGGAGCTGCTCAACGCTGGGGAGTTGCTATCTACGGCATACGTGCGACCCCAGTTTGATGATGCCTGTGCCGAGATGCCATCGTTCACGCTGCGTGACTGCGAGTAGGTATATGCCGCTGCTATGTCGAGACCGTCGAGTGCACCTGTGAAGCTGTACTCGGCACGTGCTGTTGTAGACCATGAGTATCCCTTGTGGGTGTTGCTCAAGCGGTATACGGCAGAGTACTCCTTGGTCGATGAGTCGTAGTATGTCGTCGATGAGGCACTGCCCTGGCCACCAACATATACACGTCGACCATTATCCTCGGCTACGAGGTTTTCAAAGAAGATGTTGTTTATGCCCTTCGTGTAGTCGCCCATGAGCATCAGTCGTAGGTTCTGTATCGTGAAGTTGGCACCCGCCGAGATGCGGAACACCTGTGGGTAGCGGAAGTCTTTGTCTACAAGGTCGATGGATGGGTTGCTGCGGAGACCTATTGCCTCGGGGTTGAGGTTGAAGTCGGGGGTCTGTGCAGGGTCGTTTACCGTTACGCTTGTAGAGCTTAAGCCGGTGTTCTGGTAGCAGTTAGCAAGCCATACAAAGGGTACACGACCTGTGTATATTCCGGCGTTTGCGAAGAGGCGAACGAAGGAGTTGTGCCACATGATGCCTATGCGTGGCGATAGGAGTAGCTGTGCACGTGGTATCTCCCCCGTGTAACTGTCACTCTTTGTTGCTATCTCGCTGGCGTTGAATGTCTCGTTGACTCTTGGCGTGTCGAACATCACGGGTATGTCGAGGCGGAGGCCATATGAGAACTCGAGGTTGCCACCCGCTGCAAGAATCTTATCCTGGGCATATAGTGCAAACTGTCCCATTGTCATCGGTGGATTCTTCTTGCCGCCAATGAAGTAGCCGTATGTATACTGCGTAGCATTGTCAGCAAGGAAGTCGTCGAGAGATGCATATGTGTAAGTGCCTCGGGCATTGGCCATGTAGAGGTTGTCAGCACGATATATCTCGTTTGATGTGCCGAATGTTATGGTATGGTTACCCAACGTGATGTTTACATCGTCGCTGATGAAGAATATGTCCTGCTTCAGCATGTTACTTCCCGAGTATGGGTTAGTGCCTATCGTTGCCGAGCCATTCTCCCTCTCACCGAGTCCATTTATTATTACTGCGGGGAGACTCTCGTCGGTGAGACGACCATCCTTGAGACGTGTGTAGCCCACACGAAGAGTATTCGAGCCCCAGTGCTTCGATGTGTTTAGCTCGCCCACAACGGAGTGCGAACGGTTGATGTTGGTGTACTCCGCACCTGTGAAGTAGAATGCCTGTGCTGTGTTAGATGAGGCATCAGCATCGGCGTAGAGCATGTTGTAGCGTAGCGTCAGATGGTTGTCTCGGTTTATGTTCCAGTCTATTCGTGCTACGGCCGAGCCGGTAATCTCAAGTACGTTGTTCTCGCCATATCCACCACCATCATAGCCAGTGAGGCTCTGGTATCTCTGCGATATAATCTCTGCCTGGTTAAGGGTCAGTGCCGAACTGCTACTACCAGGGTAGTTTGTCGATGGTGTGGCGTTGCGATTGAACTCGCCAGCAACAAAGAAATGTAGTCTATTTTTAATTATAGGTCCACCAAGTGTTACACCTACAATGTTTGTCATCTGCTGCGATAGATGACTGCGGTTGTCGACGTCAGCACCAGGCGTTGTGCCCCAGAAATGTTCATTGTTGAAATAGGTGTATGCCGAGCCACGGAACTCGTTGTCACCCGAACGTGTCACGGCATTTATGCCACCTCCTGTGAAGCTGCTTTCGCGCACGTCAACCGTTGATGTTGTGATTGTTACAGCCTCAAGCGCATCAATAGGAATGGGGTTTGCACGTGTTAGTGAACCTGTCATGCCTGTGGTGCCAAGACCATATATGTCGGCCGAGGGCGAGCCATCTATTGTGAAGGCGTTGTAGCGGTTGCTTTGACCACTCAATACTATACCTCCCGAGGCGGGACTTACCGCTGTCGACATCATGTGCGTGAGGTCGTATATGGAACGGTCGATTGTAGGTATTATGGCCATTTTGCTACGGTCGTAGTAGCTACGGTCGTAGTTCTTTGCCGAGTGCTCGTTGAGTACTCCCTGTCCTATGATTACGGTATTTTCGATGTATATGTCCTCCACCTTGAGGTCGGCATTTATGGTCTCTGTTGTGCCCAGCTGAAGCTCCACATCCTCAAGTTGTTGTGTCGAGTAGCCGATGAATGATATGGTGATGGTGTAGGGGCCTCCCACGCGCATGCCACTTATAGAGTAGTAGCCTTGTGCATTTGTCGTTGTGCCATAGGTGGTGCCCGAGGGGCTGTGATAAGCAACAATAGTTGCACCAGCAAGAGGTTTGTCGTCGGTGGTTACACTGCCTCTCAATGCCGAGGTTGTAACCTGTGCGGTCGACACTGCCACGACAAGGAGCAGTGCGATCGTTAAAAGCAATCGCTTCATAGGTTTTGATTTAGGGACACTATTTATGTGTCAGGTTAATGAATAGGTTTTGTGCTATTTTATGAGCAATAGCGGATGCAAATATATGAAAAAAATCGCGTAGTGCAACACTGTGATTAAATTTTTTTCTTTGTTGTAATATCTTGTTTTTGTAGATGTTCGGCGTCGCAAATAATGACATATCGCATAAATATGTCTCTAATATTATGCGGATTGGTTTTTTATTTAATAAAATGTCCTTTTTGTTGAAGATTTTTGGTGTCTGTAAAGCGCTATTTTGGGTATTATTTATTGTTAAATTTTGAAATACGTAGTATGTTGTTGAAAAAAAAAGAGATGGAATTTTTGCTATTTAAATTAATTGGGTTATCTTTGTGCATTAACTTTACGCAGAGAGTCCATACTTTGCATTGCTTTTAGCGCCGATATAGGTGATGTGGTGTTTGGCTTTTGGCGTAGGGAGAAGAAAAAACTTTATAACTTTATACAAATTTTTTCACTTAAAACTAATGCTTATGGTTAGAAAAGTTGTACTATCAATGGTTGCAACTCTGGTCTTGGGCTGCTTCGGCGCTTATGCACAAGGTCAGCGTGTTACCGGTACAGTGACCGATGAGACCGGTACGCCGGTCATCGGAGCAGCGGTTGTAGTCGAGGGAACATCTCGCGGTACTACTACCGACGTTGCCGGTTGTTATGAGATCGCAGCTGATGCGAATGCTACCTTGGAATTCTCTTACCTTGGTTTGCAGACGCAGAAGGTTGCAGTTGCAGGACGTACAGTCGTAGACGTAGTTCTCGCTGCCGATTCAGAGCAGATTGAGGAGGTTATCGTCCAGGCGTTCGGTACTGCAAAGAAGGAGGCCTTTACAGGTTCTGCATCTGTCATCAAGTCGGAGGACTTGGTTAAGACGCAGTCATCATCTGTAGCTACGGCTCTCGTTGGTAAGGTTGCAGGTCTTCAGACCTCACAGGGTTCTGGTCGTCTTGGTTCAGAGCCATCAATCACCATCCGTGGTGTCGGTTCACTCTACGCTGGTACTGCTCCTTTGTGGGTAATCGACGGTGTGCCTTTTGATGGTGACCTTAACAACATCAACATGGCCGATATCGAGACAATGACAGTCTTGAAGGATGCTGCTTCAAACGCACTTTATGGTGCTCGTGGTGCTAACGGTGTTATCATGGTTACCACAAAGCGCGCAAAGGCGGGTGATGCTCGTATCTCATTCGATGCAAAGTGGGGTGTTAACACACGTGCTCGTCAGCTTTACGACTACGTGAAGGATCCAGGTCAGTACTATGAGATGCACTACACAGCGTTGAAGAACAACTACATGGCTAACGGCTCTAACGCTGATGATGCTCATGCACTTGCTAACGCTGCATTGACATCTAATGGTGCTGGTGGTTTGGGTTACTCTGTATTCACAATTCCTACAGGCCAGACTCTTATCGGTGCAAACGGTAAGATGAACCCTAACGCTACTTTGGGCTACAAGTTCAACCACAACGGTCAGGACTATACAGCTACTCCAGACGATTGGATGGATGAGTTGTACGACCCTGCATTCCGTCAGGAGTATAACTTGAGCATTGCTGGTGCTACAGAGAAGTCTAACTTCTTCGCATCATTCGGTTACCTCAACAACAATGGTATTACTGACGGTTCTAACATGGAACGTTACACAGCTCGTTTGCGTGCTGACTACCAGGCAAAGAAGTGGTTGAAGGTAGGTGCTAACATGACATATACTAACTTCTACTGGAACAGCTCTTCATCAGGTAACGAGGGTGATGGTTCTACAGGTGACGTATTTATGGCTGCTGCTGATACAGCTCCTATCTATCCTGTATACATCCGCGATGGTGAGGGTAACATCATGAAGGATCAGTACGGTTGGAACGTATATGACTCTGGTGATGGTTCAATTTGGGGTATGAAGCGTGCTTCAGGTTCTATGGCTAACCCATTGCAGCTCATCTCTCTTGATAAGTCTATTTCTGAGGGTAACGCATTTGGTGTTAACGGTTTTGCTGATTTCATCTTCATGCCAGGTTTCAAGCTCCAGATCAATGGTGCAATCTCTGTTGATGAGACACGTAGCACATCATTGCAGAACCCATACTATGGTCAGTTCGTAACTAACGGTGGTATCTTGTACAAGTCACACAGCCGTAGCTTGTCATACAACCTCCAGCAGTTGCTCTCTTATAATAAGTCATTCGGTGCTAACGATGAGCACAACCTCGACTTGTTGCTCGGTCACGAGTTCTACGTAAGCCAGTCTTACGCTTTGAGCGCACAGAAGTCTAACATCTTCGATGATAGCATCCTCGAGTTGGCAGGTGCTGTTGTTGACCAGAGTGCTTCTTACTCTGCATTCGATGAGTACCTCAACGAGGGTTACTTCTTCCGTGCACAGTACGAGTATGATGGCCGTATCTTCGCTTCTGCATCATTCCGTCGCGATGCATCTTCACGCTTCCATCCTGATCACCGTTGGGGTAACTTCTGGTCAGTAGGTGCTGCATGGATCATCAACCGCGAGCAGTGGTTCAACGCCCCTGTATTCAGCATGTTGAAGGTTAAGGCATCTGTTGGTTCACAGGGTAACGATAACATCGGTTCTTACATGTATACAGACCGTTACAGCGTAACAAACGACGGTAATGGTGGTATCGCTGTGATTTGGGGTGCAAAGGGTAATCCTAACATCACATGGGAGACTAACACAAACATCAACCTTGGTGTTGAGTTCGGTTTGTGGAATGATCGTTTGACAGGTAGCGTTGACTTCTTCAACCGTATCACTTCTGATATGTTGTTCTCTGTTCCTGTTGCTTCATCTCTTGGTTACTCATCATACTACGATAACATCGGTGACATGCTTAACCGCGGTATCGAGATCGTATTGAATGGTGATATCATCCGCACAAGAGACGTTGTTTGGAGTGTTAACGTTAACCTCACACACGCGAAGAATAAGGTATTGAGCTTGCCAGAGTCTCGTAAGAACTACAATCTTGATGGCCACGAGGGCTTCATCAACGGTTCTACAGGTATCATCGCCGAGGGTCTCTCAATCCACTCTATTTATATGCTTACTTACGCAGGTCCTCACCCAGAGACTGGTGAGCCTCAGTGGTGGCAGAAGAACAAGGAGACTGGTGAGTGGGTTGAAACAACATCTCCATCTGTAACTTCAGATATCGATTCACGTAAGTTCCTCGGTGACGCATCACCAAAGATCTTCGGTGGTTTCGGTACTACATTGTATGCTTACGGTTTCGACCTCTCTATCGCATTTGACTATCAGCTTGGTGGTCTCTCATACGATGGTGGCTACGCAGGTTACATGGCTTCTCCATTCGGTTCAAGCGTTGGTGGTAACTACCACATCGACTTGTTGAACTCATGGGATAAGGAGACTAATCCTAAGTCACAGATTCCACGTTTCCAGTTCGGTCGTGAGTATAACAGCACACAGTCTGACTACTACTTGATCAAGTCTGACTACTTGAACATCTCTAACATCAATCTTGGTTACACATTCCCAGCAAAGTGGTGGAACAACAAGATTCAGAACTTGAGAGTTTATGTTGCTGCTGACAACGTGATCTTCTGGTCACACCGTAAGGGTTACGATCCACGTGGTACAGGTAACACTAACTACTCACCTATCCGTACAGTGTCTGGTGGTGTAACTTTGACATTCTAATTTAAATACGATTTAAGATTATGAAAATGAATAAGATATTCAAGCTTACAGCAGTTGCTCTTTGCGGCGTTGTCGCATTGACAGGCTGTATTCGTGAGACTCTTCCACAGACTGGTACGGTTACACAGGGTCAGGTTCAAGATAGCTCTGCGGGTATCGATGCCAGCTTGAAGGGCCTTCCATCAGGTTTGATGAATGCAGCCTATGGCATGTGGTCTCATGGTGACTTCGGCTATACATCATTTGGTGTATGGAATGACCACGCTAACCACCTTATCATGCCATGTACAGTATGGTCAGGCGGTAACCAGTACTACGACCGTTTCCAGCAGCCTTACTACGGTTTGGGTATGGGTGCCAGCGGTTATATGGCTTACCACTACTGGGGTCAGAACTATCCTAACATCAAGCTTTGCAACGATATGATTGCAACTTGTGGTGATGATGAGAGCCTCGCAACATACCGTGGTATTGCAAAGGCATTCCGTGCTCTTCTCTACATCGATATGGCACGTATGTATGATGCACTTCCAGCAAATGCTCCAGACAACGCTAACTACGCTGCCGAGCTTCTCGAGGTTCAGGGTCTCACAGTGCCTATCGTAACAGAGGCTACTACAGAGCAGGATGCTGCTAACAACCCACGTGCTACACGTGATGAGTTGTTCACATTCATCTTTGCTGACCTTGCAGATGCAGCTACTTGTCTTGCAGAGTACAAGCCTACATCTGTTAACTATCCATCATTGGCTGCTGTATACGCATTGTATGCACGTGCTTACCTTTGGTTGGGTGGTTTCGAGATTGGTCTCTATTCAGATGTTCCTACAGGTGCTGATGCTTATCGTCTTGCTGCAGAGTATGCACGTAAGGCTATCGATACAGCGGGTGGTGCTATCATGACAGAGGCTGAGTGGACTAACCCACGTACTGCGTTCAACACAGTTGCTTCATCATGGATTTGGTCATTGCAGATGTCAACTGATACCGTTCTTGGTAACCTTCACGCATTTGCTGCACACATGTGTCCAGAGGCAACTTACGGTTACACTCCATTGGCGCAGCCAGGTGTTACACAAGCGATGTACAACCGTATGAGCCGTACTGACTGGCGTAAGTCTGTTATCTTGAGCCCAGAGCCATCATACGAGGATATCAAGGGTCGTACACTCTATACAGAGGAGGAGTTCAACGCAGCTAAATTCAACCCATACGTATCGTTCAAGTTCCGTCCTGCAGGTGGTGAGATGGTTGACTTCATGACAGCTAACGCTATCACATTCCCTATCGTTCGTCTTGAGGAGATGTACTTCATTGAGATGGAGGCTACAGCACACTACGATGTTGCTACAGCAAATACTCTTCTCTACACATTCATGTACAACCGCGACCCATACTACGCATACGCTGGTAACCAGTCTGACGTAGATGCGCTTGTTGACGAGATTATCTTCCAGAAGCAGGTAGAGTTCTGGGGTGAGGGTCACACATTGTTCGACATGAAGCGTCTTAACATGAGTGTTGATACAAGCGATCCTAACACTTACCCAGTTGCTGGTGCTAACTTTGAGCCTATTGGTCGTCTTCCATGGTGGAATGCATGTATCCCAATGGGTGAGATGCAGGTTAACCTTGGTATCCAGAAGAACAATCCTGACCCATCAGGTGCGTTGAAGTCTTCAACATCGATGCCAGAATAGTATTGTAACGAATAACGAATTTTGTATATGAAAAGTCTAAAGTATATTCTATTGTTCCTCGCTGCGGCAGTAACTTTTACTGCCTGCGAGGAGGAGTGGACGCCAGGTGAGCCTGATGCTGCACAGAGTGTCTATTTCCCTTCAGACATTCGTAGCTTCACATTGACTACAGAGGATACATCTGTTGAGTTCCCTGTATACCGTGCCGTTGCGGGTGATGCTGTTACTGTCAACCTTCTTACATCTGTTGTAGATCCTACTACAGAGGCTGAGACTGACTTGTTCACTCTTCCTACTTCAGTGTCGTTTGCTGCTGGTGAGGTTGAGAGTTCTTACACTATCACTTTCGATACTACACAGATTGAGGCAGGTGTTAAGTATAATGTGATGATTCAGGTTAAGGATGCAGAGTTCCGTGGTAACTATGGTATCTCATCATTGTCATTCACTATTGGTCTTCCAGAGCCATGGGTAAGCCTTGGTGAGGGTATCTACCGCGATAACTTCTACAACTGCTTGGTTAACGGTCTTGACCCAGGTTACATGGCATATGTTGACATTCAGCAGCATGCTATTGAGAAGACACGTGTACGTGCTTATGCTCTCTTCGGTCGTGAGATGATGGCTTCGTTCTATGGTGGTATTCCAGACTTCGTAGAGTACTATGCAGAGGATAAGAGCCTTGAGTTCGATATTACTGATCCAGAGGCTGTCATGATCAAGGGTGATGCTGAAGATATCTTTGGTGGTGCCCCAGCTCAGTCTGTAGGTTTCATTATGGACGGTATGACTCTCTACCTCGTTATGGCCGATGCAACTAAGCTCGGTGTATATCGTGATGGTATTATTTCATTCCCACATGCTAAATCATTCTACATCGTTAATGAGGAGGGCCGTGGTCTCTATGGTAACGATGCAGGTCTTCTTGCGTTTGCATTCCCAGGTTCATCATTCGTTGATCCATCAATCTCTGCGGATTACGCAGGTATGACTATTGATGCAGAGGGCAACGCAAAGGCTGTTGTTGAGTTCAAGCTTGGTTTCGATGTTACATCTTACAAGTTTGTAGTTCTTGATGCTGATGCTACTGCTACTGTTGATGAGGTTGTTGCTGGTATCTTGGATGGTTCTCTTGAGGAGGGTGTCTACGTATCAGAGGATGCTTCACAGCTCAAGTGGGAGGTTCCCGTTAAGAAGGGTATCTTCACTGTTGTAGCTGTTCCTTATGTTGGCGAGGATGCTTACGATGCATATGATGAGAGGTTCTACTTCCCAGGTGCTGAGGTTCAGATACCTGAGTTTACAGCAGAGGTAAGTGTTGATTCAATCGCCAACATCACTGGTAACCCTGCTACCGAGGAGTCTTACCCAACAACATCATCATTTGGTGTTTATTTGGGATCTGAGATGGGTGATGCCATTAAGTCTATCACTTATTTCGTTGGTGAGGGCGCTTTGGATGAGAAGACTGATGATAGCGTTTACATCACAAACGGTAATGATGCATCAGCATTTATCCCTCAAATTATCGAGAGGAATTATGCTATCATGGCATTCAATCAGATGAAAGCTGGTGTGGAGTACGGTATTCTTATAAGCTTCGACACTGTTTATGGCGTTAAGACTTTCCGCGCTACTTACACTGTTCCTACTGAGGCTCCTGTAATCCCAGAGACACCTGGTGAGGGTGAGGGAACCGAGGGTGACGGCACTGAGGGTGACGGCACTGAGGGTGATGGCACCGAGGGTGAAGGCACTGAGGGTGACGGCACTGAGGGTGATGGCACCGAGGGTGAAGGCACTGAGGGTGACGGCACTGAGGGTGATGGCACCGAGGGTGATGGCACTGAGGGTGATGGCACTGAGGGTGATGGCACTGAGGGTGATGGCACCGAGGGTGAGGGCACCGAGGGTGATGCTACACAGCAGTCATTCAAGGCATCAAAGTCAAATCTTGTTCGTGCTCCACGCATCGTTAAGGACATCGTTCCTTACTATGGTGAGGTTAAGCATGAGTACACTGCTCGTCAGGCACAGGCACTTCGCTAATAACTCACAGGTTATATAGTTCGTGAGGCTCGGGTTATCCCGAGCCTCATTTTTTTGCTCATGGGCAATGGTTGTGCTTTCTATTCTATTTACTATTTTTGGCGACAATTATTTTATATTTAGAAATTTTTGTTACCTTTGCGCAGTATAGTGTTTATGAGAGAGACTTGCAATACAATACGTGAATATTAACCTTTTAACTTTATAAACATGCTTAAAGCTAAAAAACTAATCTTTGCCTTGGTGGCAATGCTTGCTGTGGCGTGCGTTGCAGACCCTACAAATGAGGCTCCAGAGAACTCGTTGGAGGCATCCCTTGCCAAGAAGTTCGTAAACATCCCTGACTCATCTGCCAAGGGCTCTATCCTCTTGTTTGTGAGTGAGGAGACATCAAAGGTATGGCGTGAGGCTACTACCGTTACTCGTTCGGGTATTGCTACACTCGATGCCATTGCACAGGAGTTTGAGGTATTGTCAATCTCGCCTATAGTAAATCTTAATGTTAATCCTGAACGTCTACGTAAGTATGGTCTCGACCGTTGGTATGAGGTACGTTTTGCCGAGGATATCGACGTGGAGAGTGTTGCAAAGCGTTTTGCCGCTGATGCTGGCATTGAACGTGTGCAGTATAACACTATCCTCACACGTCCAACAATGCGTGCTATCCCTGCTGCGCAGATGCCTGACGTGACACGTGCTGATGAGCTTCCTATGAACGACCCTATGCTTAACCTTCAGTGGCACTACAAAAACACAGGTTCTGTGATGAGCTATCGTAATGGTGCCGAGAAGGGTGAGGATATCAACCTCTACCCTGCGTGGAATTATACAGCCGGTAACCCCGCCATCGTTGTTGCCGTACTTGATGAGGGTGTGCAGTATAACCACCCTGACCTCGAGGCAAATATGTGGGTAAACGTTGCGGAGCAGAGTGGTGCCCAGGGTAAAGATGATGACGGCAATGGCTACGTCGACGATATCTACGGTATCAACGCTGTGATGAGTACGGGCAACATTACATGGGATAAGTATGGTGACACAGGTCACGGTACACACGTTGCTGGTACTGTTGCAGCCGTTAATAACAATGGTATAGGTGTTGCTGGTGTTGCTGGTGGTAGAGGTAATGGCGATGGTGTACGCATTATGTCTTGCCAGATTTTCGATGGTAATAACTCAAACTCAGGCAACATTGCAAGTGTTGTTCGTGCTGCTACATATGCAGCCAACATGGGTGCCTGCATCCTCCAAAACTCATGGGGCAACCCCGGAAACTTTACAGACCAGTCATACACAAATTATTTTAGTGCAGAGTTAGCGGCGTTGCGTTACTTTGCAGACGCAAGTGGCAATCCTGATGTTATGGATGGTAATGCAGTAATCTTTGCTGCTGGTAACGAAATGAAGCCACAATCAGACTATCCTGGTGGTTTCAATGAGTTCATCTCTGTAGCCTCATATTCTCCTGATGGCAAGCCTTCGTACTACACTAACCATGGTCCTGGTTGCAACATCTCGGCTCCTGGCGGTGAGTATGACGTATATAGCGCAGCGGAGTATAGCTGTGTGCTCTCAACCCTTCCACCAAGCTTGTATGATGGTGAGGCGTATGGCTACATGCAGGGTACATCTATGGCGTGTCCTCATGCCTCGGGTGTAGCTGCCCTTGTTCTCTCTTATGCCTACGAGCATGGCATCAAACTTACAAACAAGGAACTCTACGACATCCTCTGCACATCTACTCGTTCATTCTCAAATAGCGACTTTACGGGCACAAAGAAGGCTTACGACGCCAACTTGGATAAATATGTAGACATCCAGCTTAAGGATTATAAGGGCACTATGGGTACAGGTAAGATTGATGCTACGCTTGCTATCATGAACCTACTTGCTACGCCATGTTGCGATCTTATCGTGGGCCAGGAGGCGACTATTGATATCAACCGCTTCGTTGGTGATGGTAAGAATGGTGTGACTATGTTCGGTGACTATGTTATCTCGGATGAGGTGCGCGAGAGACTCGATATCAATGGCGACCAGATATTTGGTGGTAAGTTGTACATCACATGCCGCCAGACAGGCATTGGAGTTATCACGGTTAAGTATATCGCTGGTGGCACAAGTGTGGGTGGCGGTAACACTGTCGGTGGTAAGCTCATCGAGAAGGATATAGTGCTTATCGTTCGTGAGAACAACGATACAAATGGTTGGTTGTAAACTTTTAAAGCATAGAATAGTATGAAGATTTTTAAGATATTGTCACTCTTGGCCGTTGCTCTTGTGTCCTTCACATCATGCGGTGAGACTAACGACGAGCCTACAGGCCCAAACAATGAGCTCCCCGCAGGCCCTATAGAGAAGATTGTTAACCAGTGGCGCCTGGCTACGGTAAATGGCGTAGAGGCGGAGTTTGATGTATATATCGACATCAAGGATGACGCGAGCTTCGAGTTGTACCAGATGGTTTACTCTAACCAGTACTACCTATACAAGGGTACATACGAACTCAATGATCAGCTCTTCACTGGTAGCTACCTCGGCGGTAATATGTGGAAGTGCGACTATATTGTTGGCATCTCGGAGGATGAGCAGCGCCTCACCATGATTAGCGTTGAGGATCAGAGCATCACATGTGTATATGAAGCTACTACAATCCCAGAGGATGTTAAGCAGTGGGCTGTAACACGTGCTCTTGACGTAGTGCCATTCTTATAATAGAATATAAATCAAATGTTGGGGTCTGTCCATCTAATTGTTGGGCAGACCCTTCGTTATTTTCTAAAAATATGATGTAAGTCGCTTGTTTTGCAAAAAAAATACTATCTTTGCAAGTTGAGGAAGTGCTTATAATGTCGCAATGGCATGGCAACGATTCACATGGCGTAGACTATGAATGAAACTTTTAACTTTAACTAACTATGAATAAGGCTAAATTTTTATTGTTTGCCTTGGTTGCAATGTTTGCCACATCGTGTGTGGCCGACAATGTAGATCAGCCCCTATCTATGGAGCAGGATCTAATGTATGCCAAGAAGTTTGTAAACAACTCTGTAGGTGCGTTGGAGCATGAGCTCATCATCTTCGTGTCGTCAGAGTGTGTTGAGTCGTTGACAGGTGCCGAGGTTACTCGCACAGGTATGTCGGAGTTCGACGCGTGGGCACAGGAGCTTAACGCTGCCTCTGTACGCCCTGTATTTAACATGGCGGTAAATGGTGATCGTAAGCGTGAGATGGCTATGGACCGTTGGTTCGTTGTTGAGTTTGCGGAGAATGTAAATGTCGTGGATGCTGCACAGAAGCTCGCTGCTGTGGACTATGTAGAACGTATTCAGTTCTCAAAGCCTATAAACCGTCCTTCAGTACAGCCTGTGGTACTCGTATCGGATGCTGCTATGACACGTGCCGAGGAGATGCCTTTCAACGACCCTAATCTTCCACTTCAGTGGCACTATAATAACACTGGTAACACTGCAATCTTCGCTACAAGTGTTGAGGGTGAGGATGTAAACCTCTTCCCAGCATGGGAGCTCACAGCGGGTGACCCTAATGTTATCGTAGCTGTCGTTGACGAGGGTGTGGATCATACGCATGTTGACCTTAAGGATAACATGTGGACTAACGATGCAGAGTTGAACGGTACTTCAGGTGTTGATGACGATAAGAATGGTTATATTGATGATATCCATGGTTACAACTTCGTAGGTAATACCGCTACCATCTCTTGGGATCGTCAGCATGACTCGGGTCATGGTACACACGTTGCAGGTACTATAGCTGCTGTTAACAACAATGGTAAAGGTGTAGCTGGTGTAGCTGGTGGTACAGGTAACAATGATGGTGTACGCATCATGTCTATTCAGATCTTCTCTGGTAAAAATGTTGCTGGCCCAAGTGCTACAGCTGAAGGTGTAGAGTATGCTGCTGACAATGGCGCATGTATCCTTCAGTGCTCATGGGGTGGTGAGCCCGGTGCTATTCCTAACGATAATGCATTCATCACAGGTGACTACGAGGTAGAGTATCTCGCTTTCAAGTACTTCATGCAGACACAGAACTGTGATGCCCTCATGGGTGGTCTTGCTGTCTTTGCTGCAGGTAACGAGTCGAAGCCTGTGGCATGCTACCCAGGTGCTTACAATGAGTTCATCTGCGTGACAGCATTCTCTCCAGATGGCCTTCCAGCATACTACACTTGTTACGACCGCGGTTGTAATATCTCTGCTCCAGGTGGTCAGTATGACCTTGATGAATCAGAGTCTGGATGTGTTCTATCAACTCTTCCACCAAGCTTGTATAGAGGTGAGGCTTATGGTTACATGCAGGGTACATCTATGGCATGTCCTCATGTTTCAGGTGTTGCTGCTCTTGGTTTGTCATATGCCCTAAAAATTGGTAAGACGTTTACATTGAGTGAGTATAAGGAGATGGTCCTTACTTCTGTTAATGCCTTCGATAATTCACGTTTTGTTGGCTTCAAGGATTCTCCAGAAGGTCCAGCTCTTAACCTTGCAAGTTACAAGGGTAAGATGGGTACAGGTAAGATTGATGCTTACCGTTTGCTTATGGCTGTTCGTGGCGATATCTGTGTGCCTATATCGACTACAGAGAGCAATACCATT
Source organism: Alistipes sp. (assembly GCA_017646625.1). Taxonomy (GTDB): domain Bacteria; phylum Bacteroidota; class Bacteroidia; order Bacteroidales; family Rikenellaceae; genus Alistipes. The sequence continues at coordinate 54,988 of JAGCMF010000013.1, forward strand.
GATTTCAATGCATTCATGGGTGATGGCAAGGTGTCATTGAAGTTGTGTTCTGATTACAAGATCCCACAGGAGACAATCGATGCCCTTGGCATAACATATCACCAGAATTTCGGTGGCAAGATTGTTATTGAGTGTACAAAGTCTGGCGTTGGTTCTATCAAGGTTAACTTCATCGCTGGTGGTACCACACAGGGTGGTGGTCAGATTACTGCTGGTTTGAAGTTCGAGAAGGAGTTTATCCTCATTGCGCGTCCAGGTGTTGCTGTTGATGCGAATGGTCAGCCACAGAATCCTGGCGGATGGTTGTAGTCGTTGTATAATTTAAATTTAAACAAAGATATGAAGAATCTTAAGATATGGTCACTCGCCATGATGTTTATCTTGGCGTTGACATCATGCGAAAAGGAGCCAGATGGTCCTGTTCAGCCCCCTATCCCTGGCGACCTCAAAGGCATCGTCGACGAGTGGGCACTCGCTACATGGAGCAATGCAGAGGTGGCATTCAATGTCTATATTGACTTTAACGAGGATGGTACATTCTCTATGTATCAGCAGGTGTACTCGTTGGATTATGTACTATACGAGGGTACTTATAGTCTCTCTGACGACATTCTTACAGGCAAGTACTCTGATGGTCAGTCATGGGCATGCGGCTATAAGGTAGATATATCTGTTGACAATGATGGTGCTAAAACGATGACACTCTTCAGCCAGGAGGATCAGAGCATCTCAAGTGTCTATTCTAATACTACTATCCCCGAGGAGATCAAGGCGGAGGCTGCACAGACACGTTCAGAGGAGGTAGTTAGATTCCTTTAATATTATACCTATAGAAAATGGGGTTATCCGACAATAAGTTGGATAACCCCATTTTTAGTTGTTATAAGTGCTTATGGCGTTGTGGTGGTCATTTGCTTGTTAAATGCTCGCCTAATGCCTCTACTATGCGTGCTGTGGCACCGCAGTTCTTGGCGGTGTAGTCGCCTGCGGCACTACTTGCCTCGTGCCACGCCGCGCTGTTGGGTGTTAGAGGTGCGAACCACGCCTCGAGCTCCTTCGTCTCGCTTACACTATGTGCAGCACCCAGTGCTATCATGTCACGCGCCTCCTTAAACTTCTGGTATCGTGGTCCAAAGGCTATAGGTATGGCAAATGTCGCAGCCTCCAGAGTGTTGTGTATGCCACGGCCGAAGCCACCGCCAATATAGGCCCATGTGGCGTAGCGATAGACGGATGATAGAAGGCCTATGGTGTCGAGTATTAGGCACTGCGATGATGCGAGGCTATCGTCGTTATGTGTGGTGTAGCGTGTGACGCCACCAGCTATATGTGTCTCTATATGGCACATTCGTGCCTCGCAAATCTCGTGCGGCGCTATGATGAACTTTATGTCGGGGTGCCTATTTGCGAGGTCTATTATCAGCTCCTCATCACGCCCCCATGTGGAGCCGGCAACAAAGAGAGGACTCTTACCTCTAAACCTCTCAACAAGTGGCAGTACCTTTGCTGCGCGTGCAATATCTCGCACACGGTCGAAGCGTGTGTCGCCCGCCACGATGCTATCTACGCCTAACTCCTTAAGTAGACCTTGCGATGCCTCATCCTGGACATATATGCCGCGATAGGTGGTGAGTGCCTTGCGCCATGCTCCTCCCCAAGGGCTAAAGAAGATGGAGTTGCGGCGGAAGATTGAAGATATGAGGTATGTGGGTATGTTGCGCTGGCGTAGCGCCTTGAGGTATCCGAGCCAAAACTCATACTTTATGATGATGGCAACCTCTGGCTTTATGGCATCGAGGAAGTGCGCTACGTTGCGAGGTGTGTCTGTAGGTAGGTAGAATACATAGTCGGCATTGGGGTAGTCCTTACGTATCTCGTAACCCGAGGGCGAGAAGAAGGTTAGCACAACCTTTATGTCGGGATATGCTCTCTTAAGCTGCTCTATGACGGGTCGTCCCTGCTCGAACTCGCCGAGGGAGGCGGCGTGTATCCACACACGTCGTTCGTGAGGCTTCATGCTCTGTGTTATAGTCTCGAGCAGCCCTTGTCGTCCCATGCGCCACTTGCGTGCCTTGCTGCTCCACAGCCCTGCCATTGCGGCGCTACACTCATAGAGGCGTATGCCAATGTTGTATAGTAACATCTACGTGTCAAATATAAAAGGGGGTGTCGCAACATCGTTGTTGGACAGCCCCCAATGTATTACACTCTTTGCTACAGGATATTCTCCGTGAGTTCTATGACGGTGTTATTGTGGTCGTCGATGGTCACAGCAACAAGGTCGAACTCTATCTCGAGGGGTGTGCGGTATATCGTGCGGTATGCCTGTGCTCCACGACGTAGCGTACGTATCTTCTGGTCGTTTATGCTGTCGTATGCCGACTGCCAACCGCCGAGTTTACGTGTCTTAACCTCTACGAAGTGGAGGGTGTCGTAGCGCTGCGCAATGATGTCTATCTCGTAGTGTCCTATGCGCCAGTTACGTTCCACGATGAGGTATCCACGTTCACGTAGCCATGCCACGGCGGCATCCTCACCCCGTGTGCCTATCTCGATAGTCGATATATCCATCTGCTACTTTCCGCGACGCATTAGGAAGTCGATGTTGTCGCCGGGGTTAACCTCGTATGGTGCTATGCCCTTCTTAAATATGCGCATTGGTCGCGAGCCGATAAGCTCAATGCCGTTGTTGTCGATGCGGAGCATGCAACCCTCGCGCAAGCCCACAACATAGCGGCTGCGGTTAGCCTCGAGGTACTCCATGATACGCTGCTCGCGTGTCTCGCCAGCATGACCTACGGGGTTAGCATCGAGGTAGTGTGGGTTAATCTGGAACGACACGAGGCCTATTGCACGGAATGACTCTGGCTGCACGATAGGCATATCGTTTGTTGTGCATATTGTAGGGCATGTCACGTTGCTACCTGCTGACCAGCCTATATATGGCACTCCAGCCTTCACGCGGCGGAATATCAAGTCCAAGAGATCCTCCTCCTGCATCTTCTTGAGCAGTGCAAAGGTGTTACCGCCACCTATCACAATTGCCTGTGCGTGGCGAATGAAGTTACGCTTGTTTAGTGCGCGATGTATAGATGTCACCTTAATTCCAATCTCGTTGAATCGCTGCTGCACCTTCGCCTCATACTCGTCGTAGGAGAATGTCACGGCAGCATATGGCACGAATACTACTTCGCTAACACCTTCGAGTGTTTTTGCTATCTCTTTGATGGGATACTGCAAATAAGGCTCACCTGCATTGGTGGAATTGGAAATTAATAGAAGATTCATAAATCCTTGAATATTAGTTAATTAATATATGTTTTCGTAAAATTGTAAATATTTTTTTGCGTCATAATGTCAAAGATAATAAAAAAAGTGTTATTTTTGCACCGTTCGATGAAAAAAATATTATCGAACAAGTTACAGTAGAAAAATATTTACTACTATAATGTTTAACTAAAACTTATTTATTATGTCAGAAATTAAGTCAAAGGTTGTCGAGATCATCGTTGACAAGTTGGGCGTAAAGGAGTCAGAGGTAGTTGCAGAGGCTAGCTTCACAGCACACCTTGGTGCAGATTCTTTGGATCAGGTAGAGCTTATCATGGAGTTCGAGAAGGCTTTCGATCTTCAGATTCCTGATGGTGACGCAGAGAAGATCCAGACTGTGGGCGATGCTATCAGCTATATCGAGTCTCACAAGTAATAGATAATTCTTAAGCACATGTAGCATTTCCCACCCGCTGGGCTATCCTTGTGGTGTGCCGAATGGTGGTAGTGCTTACAGCATAAAGAGTTATGATGGTCGTGATACTACGACCGCGGAGACTTACTCATGTATCTGGCTCTGGCGTAGTAGTATCAAGATCTTTAATGAGAGTTATGGACTATGCCAAGGGATTTATCCCTCGGTATAGTCCATTCTTTGTCTATGAAAAAAACTACTATAATCTATTAAGATTAATCCTATGTTTGACTTTTTGCTTCGTCCCCTACGTCGTCGTTTTGGCCGCGATAAGGAGTACTATGCAGTCATCGATGATATGTTTGGCTTCATGCCACACAACATAGAACTCTATAAGTTGGCGCTTATACATAAGTCGGCATCTGTGCAGCTTGAGGATGGTAGTCATATAAACAATGAACGTCTCGAGTTTTTGGGCGATGCTGTCATCGAGAGCATCACCTCGGACTTCTTGTTTATTGAGTTCCCGGAGCATGACGAGGGCTTCATGACGCAGCTACGTTCGAAGATTGTCTCTCGACAGTCCCTAAACCGCATAGCCTCGGAGATAGGTCTTGACAAGCATGTCATATCTCACGCTGCGGGTAACTCTACGCAGAAACATATATATGGCGATGCCTTCGAGGCGATGATAGGTGCTATATACCTCGATCAGGGTTACGACTTTGCTAATAGATTGCTCATCAACGACATCTTTGGTCGTTACCTCTCCATTGATGATGTCATGATGTCGGAGACTGACTTCAAGAGTCGCCTTATAGAGTGGTGCCAGAAGAATCATCTTGCTATCGAGTTCCGCACGGGACACGACACTGCGGCGCTATCGTCGCACCCTGTCTTCCACTCTACGGTGTATATAGGAGGTATCGCGGCGGGTCATGGCACAGGTGACTCGAAGAAGCAGGCGGAGCAGAATGCTGCCTTCTCTGTGTCGCAGAACTCAACGGCGACAATCACGGATGAGAGTAGCGCAGCAATGCTCGATCGCATAGATAGATTGGCCAATTAGTTTGTAGCCATAAGATTTAGTAGCAAATATTTGTCTGTCGATAAAATATTTGCTACTTTTGTTTTGTGTTGATTTATCAATATATCATAACCTAAACTGTATAAATAAAATGAGGTGTAAAAGCCCTGTTCGCAGATGGCGGCTTCTTGTCGCGTGTGTTGTATTGCTCATTGGCGCATCGTTTCTTGTGGTGGCACTGATGTCTGATGGCTCTAATGGTAGTAGGGTGGTGTCAACAAGGTGTCATGTCGATTATGTTACACTATATAGTCCAGCTGATAATGGTGCTGTTGAGGACTTCTGGGGCGACCCCGAGGATGCTTGCCAGATTGTCATCTCGAAGCAGAGTCAGACAATCACAATGTGCGACTCGAAGGGTGGTACCATATGTTCCTATTTAGTCTCTGTGGGCCGTAACTTCGGTAACAAACAGTGTGCTGGCGACCTAAAGACTCCCGAGGGTGTCTTCTCCATCGAGATGATTCATGATGCGTCGGACTGGGGTCACGACTCGAATGATGGTAATGGCTATGTATCAAGCTGCTATGGTAATTGGTTTATGCGCCTTAAGACGCCACCACACCGCGGTATTGGCATCCATGCCTCGATACGCCGACCATCTATCGGCCAGCGAGCATCTGAAGGTTGCATATGTCTGCATAGCGAGAATCTCGATAAGCTGCGACCTCTGGCATACGAGGGTATGCCAGTGATTATCGAGACATCGATAAGGGATATGGCGGCAGATGGCAGATGCGAGATACTGCACGAAGAGTATGTGCTAAATAATAATCTTATGCGTGGTCTCGGTTGGTTTGATGCTATGCCTCTGGTTGTTGTTATGCAAGATAATGTAACCCATGTCGTTGAGGAGGGCGATACATATCTATCACTCGCCGTTAAGTATGGCACCACACGTAAAAATATAGAGGTGCTAAACCCTGGTGTCGACCCTGAAGCCTTGACTCCAGGCGATAACATTGTGGTTAAGGGAACCTTTGTTGTGCCCCTACGCTATGTAGCCCCTACAATATACAACTCAAGGGCGATGGTCAATTGTACTGATACACTCTACTATACAGCCACCAAGGTCGATAACTTCGGTCGTATTGCGGTTATGCATAGCACAACGCGCGATAGGATTATCGAACTCAACCCAGGTGTTAATCCCGATAGACTCACCGAGGGTCAGGTTGTACGTGTGAGGTAATTTAATACTTTAAGGAGATGAAGAATATCACAGGCAAACTTCAGTCGCGTGGTGCTGGGTCACTAACAGACGAGGAACTTATATCTCTTGTACTTGCCGAGATGTCGGGAGGTGATACAAGAGGTGTTGCCGCAGAGCTTATGCGTAGCGTGGGTGGTAGTCTACTCGCACTTGCCGATGTCGACATCATGCGCTTGAGGATGCTTGGTGGCATAGGCATGGTTCGTGCCGCCCGCCTCAAGGGAGCTATGGAGCTTGGTCGTAGGCTCGCTGTCGCCGAGGCCACAGGACAGGATGTCGTGACTTCGGATAGCGATGTTGTGCGTATCATGGAGCCGCACCTCGGAGGCCTGCAACATGAGGAGTGCTGGGCGTTGTACCTTGCATCGTCGGGCAAGGTTCTCGAACGTATGCGTATAAGCCAGGGTGGTGTGCAGGCTACTGTTGTAGACCTCCGCCTCATCATCAAGCGTGCGCTGGAGTTGCTTGCCGTGCAGATTGTTCTTGTGCACAACCATCCTTCGGGTAGTGCCGAGCCGAGTGGTCAGGATGTGGCACTCACTGAACGTGTTGCCGAGGCTGCGAAGCTCTTCGACATTCGTCTTTTGGACCATGTCATCGTGGCGCGTGGTGCGCACTTTAGTTTCAGGGGACATAATATGCTGAAATAGGTGTATATTTCACCAAAAATTACTATCTTTGCGGGTTGATTATCCGCGGGGGATATCTATGCGAGTAAGTAGTAACAAAAAGATATAGATTATGACACAGGAAGAATTGTTTAAGAAGCTTATTGCTCACTGTAAGGAGTATGGATTTATATTCCCTTCGAGTGAGATTTATGACGGTCTCGGTGCTGTCTACGATTATGGCCAGAATGGTGTTGAGCTCAAGAATAACATCAAGCGTTATTGGTGGGACTCAATGGTTAAGCTCAACGAGAATATCGTAGGTATCGATGCCGCCATCTTCATGCACCCAAAGACATGGGAGGCGTCAGGTCACGTTGGTGCCTTCAACGATCCACTTATCGACAATAAGGACTCGAAGAAGCGTTACCGTGCCGATGTCCTCATCGAGGATTGGATGGCAAAGCAGGAGGAGAAGATACAGAAGGAGGTGGAGAAGGCACGTAAGCGTTTCGGTGAGCAGTTCGACGAGGCGCAGTACCTTGCTACATCGCCACGAGTGTTGGAGGTTAAGGCCAAGATGGATGCTGTGCATACGCGCTTTGCCGAGGCGTTGAACAACAACGACCTTGTGGAGTTACGCCAGATAATCCTCGACTGCGAGATTGTCTGCCCTATCTCTGGTACACGCAACTGGACAGATGTACGTCAGTTCAACCTTATGTTCTCTACACAGATGGGTTCTACGGCTGATGGTGCTAACACCGTATACCTCCGTCCCGAGACAGCACAGGGTATCTTTGTTAACTACCTCAACGTGCAGAAGACGGGCCGCATGAAGCTTCCCTTCGGTATTGCGCAGATAGGTAAGGCTTTCCGTAACGAGATCGTTGCCCGTCAGTTTATCTTCCGTATGCGTGAGTTCGAGCAGATGGAGATGCAGTTCTTCGTGCAGCCAGGCACAGAGATGGAGTGGTGGGCAAAGTGGAAGGATACACGTATGGCATGGCACCGTGCCCTCGGCTTCGGCGACCAGAACTACCGTTTCCACGACCATGATAAGCTTGCTCACTATGCAAATGCCGCTACTGACGTAGAGTTTAACTTCCCATTTGGTTTCAAGGAGGTTGAGGGTATCCACTCACGTACCGACTTTGACCTTGGTCGTCACCAGGAGTTCTCTGGTAAGAAGATTCAGTACTTCGATCCAGAACGTGGTGAGAGCTATGTGCCATACGTTGTCGAGACATCTATCGGTGTTGACCGCATGTTCCTCCAGATCATGTCGGCAGCATATACCGAGGAGAAACTCGAGAATGGCGAGGAGCGCGTGGTATTGCGCATCCCTGCAGCCCTTGCTCCTACGAAGGTTGCTGTCATGCCACTCGTTAAGAAGGATGGTCTGCCAGAGGTGGCACGCCAGATTATCGACGACCTCAAGTTCGACTACAACGTGGTATACGACGAGAAGGACTCTATCGGTAAGCGTTACCGTCGTCAGGATGCTATTGGTACACCATTCTGTGTGACTATCGACCACGATACGCTTAACGACGGCATGGTTACCGTTCGTCACCGCGACACTATGCTCCAGGAGCGCGTTAAGATTGAGGATCTCCGTGCGTTGATCGAGAAGGAGGTATCGTTCCGCGAGCTCTTCAAGAAGATTAAGGAGGCGTAATATATGACAAGTAAGCCATCATCTACCCGTAAGTGGTCTGTGGTAATCGCTATTATTGCTACATGTTTCGTTGTTGGCTATGGCATAGGTTACCTTATAGGTTCTATTTTGTAGTATGCCACGACTGATAGCCATAGATTACGGCACGAAGCGCACAGGGTTGGCCGTCACCGACCCTATGGGCATCTTCGCCTCGCCCCTCGAGACTGTGGAGACGAAGCAGCTGGAACGCTACCTCGCCGACTACTTCCAGAGGGAGGAGGTGTCAACCATTGTTGTTGGCTATCCCCGCCAGATGAATGGTGAGCCCTCGGCGACGATGCGCTTCATACAGCCTCTTGTGGGTCGTCTGCGTCACGCCTACCCCGACAAGGCTGTGGTGACATATGACGAACGTTTCACCTCGGTATTGGCGCAGCGCACCATACGCGAGAGTGGCATAGGCAAGATGGCACGTCGTGATAAGAGCCTTGTTGATAAGGTCTCTGCGGCGATAATCTTGCAGGACTATATGGCGTCGGTTGGAATGTAAAACCCTGAAAATATAGAAATTATGATTTATCCTATTGTTATATACGGCTCGCAGGTGCTGCGTAACGAGTCGGAGGATATCACTCCTGACTACCCAGAGCTCAAGAAGCTCATCGAGGATATGTGGATTACCCTCGGTGAGGCTGAGGGTGTGGGTCTTGCGGCTCCACAGATAGGCAAGAACATACGCCTCTTCATTGTCGACTGTACGCCATGGGGTGAGGATGATCCTACACTTGCCGACTTCAAGCGTGTATTCATCAATGCCGAGATATATGAGACGTCAGAGGAGACATCACTCTTCGAGGAGGGATGCCTCTCGTTGCCAGGACTTCATGAGAATGTACGTCGCCCAGTATCTATTCGCATGCGCTACCTCGATGAGAACTTCGTAGAGCATGATGAGGAGTTCACAGGCAAGCCTGCACGTGTTATACAGCATGAGTACGACCATATTGAAGGTAAGGTCTTCACTGATCACCTTGCACCCCTTCGTCGTAACCTCATAAAGAATAAGTTGCAGAAGATGGCGCGTGGATCTTACCGTGCTGCGTATAAGACCAAACGCTAAATTTCTTGTGATAAGGGGTCATCTTTGACTCTTCAATCAATGCCACCAATGGGACGTACGCCAAGTACTACCAATCGGTGGCATTTTCATGTCATAGCCAAATCTGACCCCTTCTGACAAGAAATTTTGTCTCACGCTGGTGAGGTAGACTGTTTGACTCTTCTATCAATGCCACCAATGGGACGTACGTCAAGTACTACCCATCCTGGCTTTTTTCATGTCAGCGCCACATCTGCACCACTCTAACAAGAAATTTTGTCTCACGCTGGCGAGGTTGAAAATATTTGAGCTCTTCAATCAACGCCACCAATTGGATGTACGCCAAGTACTACCCATCGACGGCTTTTTCATGTCAATGCCAAATATACTCTTTATCGTTGGTTAATAGTTGATAGATGGTCAGTAAAAAATGTTGTGTTATATTTGGATGAATAGGGAAATAGTTGTAACTTTGTACTATTAAAGTGTGTTCAACCAAACAATTATTACAAAATGAATCGTATTATTAAACTTTTTGTCGCAACCATATGCGCTGCATTTGCGTTTGTTGGTTGTGAGCAGGCAGAAAACTCTGGCGTGGCGCCAACAATCAAGCTTATTGAGGGTACAGTAACGGAGACCTCTATATCATTTGTCATGGGTGTAGACGAGGCTAAAGAGTGTGCATATATGCTCTATGATGGTGATGTAACCTCTGTTGAGGAGATATTCAGCAAGGGTACTGTAGTAGATGGCAATGGCGGTCTATACACCATAGATAACCTAACGCGCAATACGACATACTACATCATTGCTGCGGCACGCAATGCTACAGGTGGTGTCATGTCAAACACCCTCGTTGTGACAACCAAGGGTTCAGGCGGCGGTAATGGTGGCAATGATGATAATGATGATGATTTTGAGTTGCCAGAGATAGAGGGCGTAGAGAATGTCAATATTGTGAAGTCGCAGGATGGTCGTTGGTATAAGCCCTACAACTACTACGTTACCTTCGTGTGCGACAACGACGACCGCATCATCTTGGACTTCTATACTCTCGATGAGACTATGAGTCAGTATTTCCCATATGGTCAGTATTCGTTTGCTTCAGACTACAGTCCATATACAATTGATCCCGAAACATCAGGTTTTGTCCCTGCGGGTAAGAGTGCTGATGGTGAGGGATATAACTTTACGGATGGTTATGTATCTGTTGACGTAGTGAATGGTTACTATGCCATATATATGATGCTTACATACGTTGTGGATGGTGAATCAAAGAGTATTCAGGGATACTATAATGGCATACTCTCTGGTGCCTCTGTGCCCGAGGGTGACAATGAAGGCGCCAAGAAACTTATTGAGGTCTTGGATGTAGGCTCTACATCTTTCCAGTTCCGTATCAATGCCGAGGAGGGAGAGTATTGGCGTTGCTCTGTTGTTGACAAGCGTACTTACGATCAGGCGCAGTCTAATCCTGGTGCGTGGGTTGTGACTTATGGTTTTATGCTTGAGGGACCGCTTACATTTAATTGGGAGAATGGCAAGATATGTGAGTATGTGCCAGGTCTGGAGATGAGAGTTACATCCTCTACTGACTACCTTATTATCGCAGCTCTTATGGACTATAGCGAGGGTTCGGAGACAAGCCTTCTTGGTGGCGTTGAGATCGTGCAGATTCGCACAAATGCCGAGGCTGAGGGTACGGGCAGCGTGGATATGACCATCAAGGAGGTGGGCGTAAACGAGATAACCTTGGACTGTATCTTTGGTGACAACGTGTGGTGCTGCTATGTGGCTATGATGGAGACATCTAACCTCCAGGAGATTAAGGACGGCAAGTATGCTATGGCGGGCTACGATAGCTATGAGGAGTGTATGCTCTCGCTTGTGCCAGGTCTCAGTCACGACTTCATGCGTCAGTTCCTCGAGTCGCAGTACGACTACAAGTGGGATGGCCTAAAGTATGGCACTTCGTACACGCCATGCATCAAGGTTGTGGACATGAATAATGGTGCCACATTCATCGAGCTCGAACCCTTCACAACGAAGTAACTTCGGCATAGAAGCACCATACATGCCATAAATATAAGTATACAATTTATGCTTATTTAGTTTGGTTTTCTGTTGAAAAAGTTTTGAAAACTGAAATTTAAATTGTATATTTGTATTCGAGAAAGAAAACGTCTAACTAAAAATTACCACTATGAAGAAGTTTTTACTTTTGATCGTTGCGTCACTCTTTGTGACAGGTGCGTTTGCTCAGGATTGGTCAGTGGGTGCGCGTGTTGGTTCTGGTTTTCAGGCTGTTGGTCAGTATGGTTATAGCAATAAGCACTACGTTGAGGCTCGCTTTGGTGCCGCGTGGTTAGATAGCGCTGTGACAGCTGACTTCACAGTTCTTCACAACTGGAAGGTCCTCACAATGGACTGGACTCCAAGCGCTGGTATATGGTTCTTCGATGCGGGTGTCGGCGTTAACGTCGGTGGTCGTGAGAACTACGCATATGTAGGTGTTACAGGTATGGCTCGTCTCGGCTTCACCTTTAACAAGGTTCCTCTATCACTCTCTGTTGACTACTCACCAGTTATTGGCCCAGCAATCCTCTACTGGAAGGGTGGCTCTGTAGCAGGTTTCCGTGATATAGGTTTTGCTAACTTGGGTCTTACTTGTACCTACAACTTCTAATTTCTTGTGATAAGGGGTCATCTTTGACTCTTCAATCAATGCCACCAATGGGACGTACGTCAAGTACTACCCATCGGTGGCATTTTCATGTCATAGCCAAATCTGACCCCTTCTGACAAGAAATTGGTCTCACGATGGCGAGGTTGAAAATATTTGAGCTCTTCAATCAATGCTACCAATGGGACGTGCGCCAGGTACTACCCATCGGTGGCATTTTTTCTTGCCATGTCTGCACTGATGGAACTTTTTATCGAGCACTACATAACTAGTATATATGCTTATTTATTATGTAAATATGCATATTCATGTAAAAAAAATAGAGTGATGATTGTGTAGTATAGAAAAAAGATGTATATTTGTGTAAGCAAAAAATCTTAACACTAAATCTAATAACTATGAAGAAATTTTTACTTTTGATTGTGGCGTCACTATTTGTGACAGGTGCATTTGCTCAGGATTGGGCAGTTGGTGGTCGAGTAGGTGCAGGTGTACAGGCTGTTGGTCAGTATTCATTGAATCAGGAGAATTATATCGAGGCACGTTTTGGTCTTAATTTAGTGCCTGGTGCAGCAGCAGATCTTACAGGTTTGTACAACTGGCGTTTGTGCAAGTGGACTAACTGGACTCCAAAGGCTGGTAACTGGTTCCTTGATGCTGGTGTCGGTGCTAGCGTAGGTGGTGCACGTGGCTACGCATACCTCGGTGCAACAGGTATGGTACGCTTCGGCATCAAGTTCCGTAAAGCTCCAGTATCTCTATCTATTGACTACTCACCAGTACTCGGTCTCGACTTCATCTATGGTGGTGGCGGTGACATCTACGACGGTGAGGCTGGCGTAGTAACACGTGCTGGTGGCAGAAGAACTTCTGTAGGTTTCTTCGGTGCAGGTCTTTGGAATACAGGTATTACTTGTACTTACCACTTCTAATTTCTTGTGATAAGGGGCCGATTGCGGCCCCTAACTAAAATGCCGTCAATGGGACGTACGACAAGTACTACCCATCGACGGCATTTTTGCCGAGTGTAGCACTCGGCACCCTTCTGACAAGAAATTTCCTGTGATAAGGGGTCATTCTCGACCTCTCAA
>JAGCMF010000014.1 GCA_017646625.1 Alistipes sp.
GGGACGTACGACAAGTACTACCCATCGACGGCATTTTTGCCGAGTGTAGCACTCGGCACCCTTCTGACAAGAAATTTCCTGTGATAAGGGGTCATTCTCGACCTCTCAATCATTCGGCTGAATGGGAAATACGTTTAGTATGTCCCATCCAGCCGAATTTCTTTATCGAGGCCAAGCCTGACGCCCTTCTAACAAGAAATTGGGTATCACGATGGTTAGGTAGGGACTATTTGAGCTCTTCAATCAAAGCCACCAATGGGACGTACGTCAAGTACTACCCATCGGTGGCTTTTTCATTGTCGGGTACCAAAGGGCATAAAAGGGCAGAAGGGTCAGAAAAGGTAAAAACAAAAGTCCGCGACAACGCCCTACCTTTTATGCCCTTTTATGACGCTTTATGCCCTTTGGTACCCGAGAATGAAAAATGACAGAAAGGGTCACAAGGGTCAGAAAGGTTAGGGGCAAAGGGACATTGCGACTATGCGGATAATAGTTGTGATACCCGACCTCACATTGTCTCTTTGCCTCACTGCCTCTCTCTCTTTCCTTTGTTTACTTTAGTGGTGAGTCTGGCTCCTTGGCCATCACAGCATAGAATAGTTTGTCGACAAGGCCAGGGAAGAACTTCTTTAGCAGGTGTGTGCCACGACCCTCCCACTCCATCAGGCATAGGCGTTTACGACGACGTATGCCGCGTGCCACGATATGTGCAACCTCCTCGGGAGTCATCATCTTCGCCTCGTTACGTGGTGTCTCGCCCTGCTGTGTGCCATCGGCGGTGAGTGCCGAGAAGCGCACGTTGGATGCTGTGAAGCCCGGGCATGCTGTCATCACATGAACACCCTTCTTAAGGTTCTCAACACGTATTGTGTCGAGGAAGCCTGTCATGGCATACTTCGATGCCGAGTATCCTGTACGGCCTGGTAGGCCATGTATGCCAGCAACAGACGATATGCCCACAAGTGATCCTTTTGACTTTTGTAGCCATGGCAGCGCATACTTTGTACAGTTCACCGTGCCCCAGAAGTTTACATCCATAAGGCGGTGCAACACCTTAAGGTCGCAGTCGTCGAAGAGAGCTCTCATTGATAGGCCTGCGTTGCATATCAACACATCTACACCTCCAAATGCTGCCACGGCGGCGTCTATGAGTCTCTTGCAATCCTCCTCGTTTACAACGTCGCATACGGCGTATGTCACCTTGCCGCCTGCGGCCTCTATCTCTTGAGCTATGCGCTTTAGCTCCTCCTCGCGGCGTGCCGCCATCACAACCTTTGCGCCCATCTTTGCATACTCGCGTGCCATTGCCTCGCCGATGCCTGATGAGGTGCCTGTGATGACAACAACCTTATCATTAAGAAATTTTCCCATACTTATATCTATTTATTGTTATCCTCTATCTCCACTACGAGGCCATCATAGGCGAATGTGACGCCCTCGGGTAGTCGACCTATTGCCTCGGCATAAAGACCTATGTCGTGTGACATATGTGTTAGATATGACCTCTTCGGTCTTATGCGTTCTATAACCTCGAGTGCTTCGTCTACGGAGAAGTGTGAGTCGTGTTTCTTCCAGCGCAGTGCGTTGATTACTAATATTGTAACGCCTTGTAGTTTAGCCTCTTCTGCGGGCTCTATGTGGCTGAAGTCTGTGATATAGGCCATGTCGCCTATGCGGTAGCCTATGGAACGGAAGCGTGATGAGTGGTGACCAACAATGGGTACTACCTCTATGCTGCCAATGGTAAATGGCATATTCTCATCTATGGTGTGAAGCTCTATGACGGGAACGCCACGATACTTATTTTGGGCAAAGGCGTAGTCGAACTCGTGCATCACACGCGCTATTGTGGTGCTATTGCTGTAAATGTGTGTTGTATGTATCGTGGGGTAGTCCACGAAGTTGAAGGCTCGCACATCGTCTATACCTGCTGTATGATCCTTATGTTGGTGTGTCAGGAGTATTGCGTCAATGTGTGTTACCCCCTCGCGGAGCATCTGGTAGCGGAAGTCGGGACCAGCGTCAATTATTATGCGCATGCCAGCAACCTCGACCATTGCCGAGGTACGAAGACGCCTATCACGCCTATCTGCCGACCTGCATACATCGCATCGGCAACCTATTACGGGTACGCCTTGTGATGTTCCTGTACCCAAGAATGTGAGCTTCATACTACAAAGATAGCGAAAAAAAACTTAATAGAGAAAACTTTTCAATTAAAGGGTCGCTTTTTGCCTATAAACGACCACCTGTGATGGGAAATATAGAACAATAAAGGATTCTCTGTCGGTGTGGCATTTAACTATAATGCGGTGTGTTAGAAAGATAACAGCGAAAAAGCTATGATTTCTCGTTGTAAATGTATACCTTTGTACCGATTTTTGTCAGATGTGTTCGTAGTAATGCGTGGCATATTGCGGAGCATGACAAATGATGGTGCTCGATAATACCCCTTTGGGGTAGTTTTTGGAGAGTGCTATAAAGATTAAAATGATAACAAATATCAAAAGTAGAAAATATGGCAGAGAAGAGATTTATCACATGTGATGGTAACTACGCCGCAGCACATATCGCGTATATGTTCTCGGAGGTGGCAGCCATCTATCCCATTACCCCATCGTCAACAATGGCAGAGCTTGTTGATGAGTGGTCGGCACAGGGTAAAAAGAACATTTTTGGTGACACCGTAAAGGTTGTAGAGATGCAGTCAGAGGCAGGTGCTGCAGGTGCTGTTCACGGCTCATTGCAGAGTGGTGCTCTAACAACTACATTCACAGCATCACAGGGCTTGTTGTTGATGGTGCCCAATATGTACAAGATTGCTGGTGAGCTTCTCCCTGGCGTATTCCATGTGTCAGCACGTGCGCTTGCTGCGCAGTCACTCTCTATCTTTGGCGACCACCAGGATGTGATGGCTGTACGCCAGACAGGCTTTGCGATGCTTGCAACATCATCTGTACAGGAGGTTATGGACCTTGCTGGTGTGGCACACATCGTGGCACTCAAGGCACGTATTCCTTTCGTTCACTTCTTCGATGGCTTCCGTACGTCACACGAGATTCAGAAGATTGAGCTTATAGATGAGGCATCGCTTACTGCGATGTTTGACCGTGAGGCTCTCAAGGAGTTCCGCAAGCGAGCTCTCAGCCCCGAGCACCCTGTAACACGCGGTACTGCGCAGAACCCAGACATCTACTTCCAGACACGTGAGGCCTCTAACAAGTTCTACGATGCAGTGCCTGACATGGTTGCAGAGGCTATGGAGAAGATCTCTGCAATCACTGGTCGTGAGTACAAGCCATTCACATACTATGGTGATGCCGAGGCGGAGAATATCATTGTCGCCATGGGTTCTGTCACAGAGACTATCAAGGAGTGTGTTGACTATCTCCGTACGCAGGGCAAGAAGGTGGGTGTTATCACTGTGCACCTCTATCGCCCATTCTCTGCGAAGTATCTCTTCAACGTGTTGCCTGCAACTGTTAAGCGCATCTGCGTTCTCGACCGCACAAAGGAGCCAGGATCTAATGGTGAGCCTTTGTTGCTCGACATCCGCGACGCCTTCTACGAGTGCGAGAATCGTCCTATGATTGTTGGTGGCCGCTATGGTCTCTCATCAAAGGATACTACACCAGCGCAGATGTTGGCAGTCTTTGCTAACCTCGAGGCGGAGCAGCCCAAGAACCACTTCACTGTGGGTATCAACGACGATGTTACTATGCTCTCACTCCCTGTTGGCAATGAGATATCTATGGCCAAGGAGGGTACTTTCGAGGCGTTGTTCTTCGGTCTCGGCTCTGACGGTACTGTGGGTGCTAACAAGAACTCGATTAAGATTATCGGTGGCTCGACAAACAAGTATTGTCAGGCTTACTTCTCATATGACTCAAAGAAGTCAGGTGGTTACACATCGTCGCACTTGCGCTTCGGTGATAACCCAATCACCTCTCCTTACCTCGTTACTACTCCCGACTTCGTGGCATGCCACGTGCCATCTTATGTCGATAAGTATGACGTGTTGAAGGGTCTTAAGCGTGGTGGCTCGTTCCTCCTTAACTCTGTTAACGATGCGGAGACTACATGCGCTACATTGCCAGCACACATGAAGCAGTACCTCGCAAAGAATGGTATTAACTTCTATATCATCAATGCCACAAAGATTGCTACGGAGCTCGGTCTTGGTTCACGTACCAACACCATCATGCAGGCTGCCTTCTTTAAGATTGCCGACATCATTCCTATCGAGAAGGCTGTCGAGGAGATGAAGAAGGCTATCTACAAGTCATACGGCAACAAGGGTGAGGATATCGTTAACATGAACTATGCTGCTGTAGATGCTGGTTGCGAGGCTGTCGTTAAGGTAGATGTTCCTGCAGAGTGGGCAAACATCAAGTGCCACGAGGCGACACACGTTGTTGATGAGAGTATCCCAGCCTTCGTTCGCAACGTATGTGAGCCTATCGATGCGCTTAAGGGTGACCTCCTCCCTGTATCGGCATTTAATGGCCGTGAGGATGGTACTTGGGATAATGGTACTGCAGCGTACGAGAAGCGTGGTATCGCTACCAGCGTTCCTATGTGGAAGATTGAGAACTGTATACAGTGTAACCAGTGTGCCTATGTTTGTCCTCACGCTGCCATCCGTCCATTCCTCGCTACCGAGGAGGAGGCTGCAGCTTCGGGTCTCGAGTGGAAGCAGGGCTTGGGTGAGACAAAGGCTCTCAAGTTCCGCATCCAGGTATCACCACTCGACTGTACTGGCTGTAACAACTGTGTTGACGTATGTCCAGCCAAGGATAAGGCTCTTGTAATGCGTCCTTTGGCCGAGCAGTTGCCACAGGCCGAGAACTGGACAAAGGTTACAAAGGAGATTGGCTACAAGGAGTATGTAGATAAGACAAAGTCTGTCAAGAACCTCCAGTTTGCACAGCCACTCTTCGAGTTCTCTGGTGCATGTGCTGGTTGCGGTGAGACTCCATACATCAAGGCTATCACACAGCTCTTTGGTGACCGCATGATGGTTGCTAACGCCACAGGTTGTACATCTATCTACTCTGGTTCTGCGCCATCTACGCCATACTGCACAAACGACAAGGGTCAGGGACCAGCATGGGCTAACTCACTCTTCGAGGATAATGCAGAGTTCGGTCTCGGTATGCGTGTGGGTGTCGAGAAGATACGCCAGGCGTTGGAGGATGTTATGAAGAGGGCTATTGCGGAGTGTAACTGCTGCAGCGACGAGCTTAAGGCTACAATGCAGGAGTGGATCGACTCACGTCACCTCGCTGCTGCATCTCGCGATGTTGCTGCGCGCCTTATCCCTATGGCTGAGGCTTGCAACTGCGAGGCATGCCGCACAATCATCGAGTATAAGGATTGGCTCGTCAAGAAGTCACAGTGGATCATCGGTGGTGACGGTTGGGGCTACGATATCGGTTTCGGTGGTGTAGACCATGTCTTGGCATCTGGTGAGGATGTTAACATCCTTATTGTCGATACAGAGGTATACTCTAACACTGGTGGTCAGTCATCAAAGTCTACGCCTGTAGGTGCTGTTGCGAAGTTCGCATCTGCTGGTAAGCGTATCCGTAAGAAGGACATAGGTGCTATCGCCATGACATATGGCTATGTATATGTTGCACAGGTATCTATAGGTGCATCACAGCAGCAGCTCTTCAATGTCCTTAAGGAGGCAGAGGCATATCCTGGTCCATCACTCATCATCGCCTACGCACCATGTATCAACCATGGTATCAAGGGAGGCATGACACGTACACAGACTGTCGGTAAGCAGGCTGTTGAGTGTGGCTACTGGCACCTATGGCACTACAACCCAGAGCTCGAGGCCGCTGGCAAGAATCCATTCGTTATGGACTCAAAGGAGCCTGATTGGAGCAAGTTCCGTGACTTCCTTATGAAGGAGGTGCGCTACACATCTCTCAAGAAGGCATTCCCTGCCGAGGCGGAGCAGCTCTTCCAGGCGGCCGAGGAGAACGCAAAGTGGCGTTATAACTCATATATCAACCGCACAAAGTAATATAATTTCTTGTGATAAGGGGTCGATTGCGGCCCCTAACTAAAATGCCGTCAATGGGACGTACGACAAGTACTACCCATCGACGGCATTTTTGCCGAGTGTAGCACTCGGCACCCTTCTGACAAGAAATTTCCTGTGATAAGGGGTCATTCTCGACCTCTCAA
>JAGCMF010000015.1 GCA_017646625.1 Alistipes sp.
AGGTGATACCCGAGCTAAAGTTGTCAGAGAAGGACTATGTAGTACCCAAGCGCAGATACAGCGGTTTCTTCCAGACAGACCTCGACATACTCCTCAAAGAGTTGGGCGTGGAGACAGTGGTGATGACAGGACTTCACACACACATGTGTGTGCGTCACACATCGGCAGATGCCTACTGCCTCGGATACAATGTCGTGGTGGCAAAGGAGGCAACAGACTCCTTCACAGAGGAGGATTACATAAATGGCCTGGCATACCTAAAGACATGCTACGACGCTGATGCATACTCAAACGAGGAGCTAAAAGCTATGTTCTAGCATATAGATAACAACATTATTATTAAATAGATGGGGATGGCTATATTGATTAGTCATCCCCATCACTATAATTATCAGCGTGGCAGTGGGAATGATAGCGTACGTGCATCACGATATGCCGCAGGGCAATTGTTCCACGGCATATAGTTGTAGGCAGAGCCATTAGAGATGGAGAGCCTCGCACTGCCATCACCAACACGAAGCACCAACGTGTTATAGTCTGTAAAACGCGGAGGTGAAACATGCATAGTAGGAAGCATCTCCGACGCCATCCACAACTGATGATTAGTGCCAATAAGACGATTAGGCATAAGCCCCATATCGGGATGCCAGGCCCTTATCAGCCACGACTCTGGCGCCATAGACTCAACAAGAAACATATCTCCATAGTCCGCAAGGATAAGAAGAGCACGCTGCTCGGCGCCAACATCTACATGCTCCTCGGGCTGCTGCGCAGAGAGTGCAACAGCACTAAAAAGTGATATAAGACCCAACAAGTACTTCATAGGATAGATCTTTATAATATAACGTAACACGAGCAAAAAACGTACACGTCAATATAAATAATAGACTCCTCACTCACACCAAGCAACATAAAAGGGGCGTCCATGACACCCCTTCATATATACTCAGCTGCTATACTCGCGCATTTGCCCGTCAACAGGTATCGTCGTGGAGCAGCACATTAGTCACCAACAGGCACCACAATCTCGCCCTCGAAGCCTGGGTCGATACCGATACCACCAGTACCGAAAGATGTTGTAAGCATACGGCCCTCGATGACTGTCTCCATATTTCGCTTCAAAGGAACGACGATATTAGACCAGTGGCTAATCTCCTCACCAATGACCTCACCCTTACTATTAATGTCGATGTCGCCATTGTAGAAGTTGAAATTAATCTTGACGTTTGTCTGCTTACCGTTAACGAAGATATAGTCGTAGCACAACTCAAGAACGCCATCCTTATCAACCTTCGCCTTCGTAACATATGTACGTGTCTCCTCAAAGTAGTTTGGCTTCTGCTCCTCAACATTGAAACCGGCAGATACATACATCGTATATGTGACAACAGCCGTAATGTCATCTACGCTACCACCACCATTCTCATAATCTCGCATATCGGTTGTGATACACTTATAGCGACCCTTTGGGCGATTTAGCTGCAAATCGTAGACAAGCTCAAACTCTCCCTCGAGGTAGTAGTAGTCACGTAAGTCGACCTCCAAGACGTTAGAGAAGGCATCCTTATCGTTATTATCCAACACCTCAACATCAGAGTAGAGAATCTTACGCAAGTCATCAGTCTGGTAGTACCACGCCTCACGAACATCATCCTGAACATAGTCACACCACACAAGGACCTTATACTCTGCAGCATCTACATGGTATGTAGCGATTGCCTGTGGGTTAGGATCGTCTACATCGGCAAAGAGCACCTTACGTTCCACAAACTCGGTGGTTGATGGGCGCACACGATACAAGTCCATAACATAACGTAGGCATACAGGCTCGTTGAAACGTGTGTCGGGCTTATCTACCGACTGTGTACGCACGACATACGATGTACCCTTCTCTGCGTCACACTCCACAGTAACAAAGTGTTCAGGGTGTGATAGGTCGACAGAGCAGCGCACGGTGAGAAGGATATTATTCTCACCAGGATACTCGTGGATGGTCTTGTCGCAGCTCGCAAGGGCAAGCACCGACAACATCATCAACACAATATGTTTCACTCTGCTCAACATCGTTATCCTAAAGCTCGTTTCTACTTATTCTTATTTTTGTCAAGATCGATACGGTATGAGAAGTTGATACCAAGGCGTGTAGGGCCAAAGTAGTTCATCTTCTCTGTGCGGAGGTACTTACCATTGTACACACCCTCATATACATCGTATACGATATTCATATAACCGACACCGATTGTAAACTCAACACCCCACTTCTGCTTCTTTCCCAAAGGCATAGCATAGCCGTAACTAACACCGACACCCCAAAGAGCACGGTTAGGATCCTGGTAACGGAAGTTATCACCCAACTGAATGTTGAAGCCTGCAACAGGGACATGAACGCCAATGAAGTGACCCTTTACCAACGACTCGCCAAACCAATAGCGCACCTCGGGCTGTATGGCGAAGACACGCGACTTACGGTCATGAACAAAGTAGTTATATGGCGAGTAGTGACCGATAACATCGAATGACAAACGTGGCGTGATGCGGAACTCGAAGCCGAGGTTAGCGATAAGCACGGCATCCTCCAAGGCATTCGTCTTGATGCTCATGAGAGGTGTTGGTCGCTGGGGCTCGGGAGCAGGCTCTGGCTCGGGCATAGGTTCTGGCTCTGGCTCTGGCTCGGGCATAGGTTCTGGTTCGGGCTCTGGCTCTGGTTCTGGCATAGGCTCGGGCTCGGGAAGTGTCTTACGCACAACAACCATGATAAACCATGCATTACGCATCTGCACGAAGTAGCGACTCAAGAGCTGCTGCCAAACGGCTCCACCCTGCAACTTCTTAAGCTCGGGGATACGACCATCAATAGTTGCGCCATTCCAATCCTTCGCCTCGGGGTAGTGCGTACGAAGAATCTCAAGCACTCTATCACGCTGCAGAAGTGTCTCATCCTCCTCAACAAGCTCGATGAGGTGATCCCACGCAATGTATCTGTCGTTATGTACGATGATATCCTTTGGGATGTCGAGGCGCTGGCTGACCATCTCTTCGAGGGAGAGCATACGCGCATGACTCAAACGGCGGTTAACGGCAGCGTTACCCTCGGGTGATGCTGTACCACAGAACTCCACAGATACAACCTCAACAAGAGTGTCGGCAGATATGGCGTGGAACAACGAGTCGATACGATCAAGGACATCAGCATTGTTTCGGTATGTACGGTCAATGGTTGTACTATTAACACGGAAATCGACGCATATACCATGTCGGTCATCCGTCTGCCAATGATCCTCAAGGCGATCATCCTGGGCATACGCAACAACCGGCACTAATGATGCCGCGATAAGCGAAATTAGTAATACAAATATGTTCTTTAAACGAATCATCCTCGGATGAAAATCTAAAAAATTAAAACTAACACCCACATTTTGGTGTTTCAACGACGTAATACCATAACCATTGCGCACTCCTTAATATGCAGACAGTCACAATGTTACCATCTAACACATCCGAAGATGCAGATTATACATTGCAAAGATAGAAATTTTTTCTTAAACCGCAAACTTTTTAATACTTATTTTCAGCATTGTTATGCAACACGAAACGGCTACAAATATCGAACCAAAAGGAGGCGTTATAACAACGAAGTCACTTGGTCATATGGTAAAAAATGTGGTCTAATAGAGTGATACAGGGTAGTCGAAGAGACTCGACTACCCCACATCATTTATCGATTTAGCACTTAAAGGCAGATGCTTTGAGCTGCTTTAAAGCGTCGAAACTGACTCCGCCTTAACCTCGCGGCTAACCTTCGACACAAGACCCTGAAGCACAGTGCCAGGGCCCACCTCGGTGAACTCTGTAACGCCATCAGCGAGCATCTTCTCGACAATCTGTGTCCAACGAACAGGGGCTGTGAGCTGTGCGATGAGGTTACGCTTGATAGCCTCGGCATCAGTATATGGCAAGGCGTCAACATTCTGGTATACAGGACATGTAGGAGTCATAAACACTGCCTCGGCGATTGCCGCCTCAAGTTCCTGACGTGCTGGCTCCATAAGTGGCGAGTGGAAGGCACCACCAACAGGGAGACGCAATGCACGACGTGCGCCTGCAGCCTTAAGCTTCTCGCAAGCCTCGTCGACAGCAGCATCTGCACCAGAGATAACAAGCTGACCAGGACAGTTGTAGTTAGCACCCACAACGACACCATCTATAGAGGCGCATATATCCTCAACACTCTTATCGTCAAGGCCGAGGACTGCCGCCATACCACCAGGCTGCTGCTCGCAACACTTCTGCATAGCCAAAGCACGCTTCGACACAAGACGCAAGCCATCCTCAAACGACAGAGCACCAGCTACAACGAGTGCAGAGAACTCACCAAGAGAGTGACCAGCGACAGCATCGGGCTTAACACCGAGAGCCTTGGCGAGGATTACAGAGTGAAGGAATACAGCGGGCTGCGTAACCTTTGTCTGCTTAAGCTCCTCGGGTGTACCCTCAAACATTATATCAGTGATACGGAAGCCGAGGATCTCGTTAGCCTTCTCGAACAACTCCTTCGCTGCTGGCACATTCTCATAGATATCCTTACCCATACCTACGGCCTGTGATCCCTGGCCTGGAAAAACATATGCGTGTTTCATTTTCAATAAATTTATATGAGTATATCACTCAATTAGTTAAAACCATAACGTGGGCAAAGGTAACGATAATTTCCGAAACTGCAAAATGGCGCGCTTCATCGCGATGCATATGCCCATTAAAAGGCATTTTATTAATATAAATATTATAGTACAACAAACAACACTACCCCATCACCAGCCACCATCAAACAGCCCATTATGGACCATCCGAGACGCACGACAACGGTCATAATAACATATATTATATATATCCTCGCACCTCTCTTTTATCAACTTTTTCTTTGCAGAAACAATTTTTTATGCTATCTTTGCACTGATATTGTGGATGCGAATAAGCACCACGCAGTCGCTAACAAAGGGTAAGTAACTATGGACGATGGCTATCATTCCAAAAATAACAGCTGTATCGTATCTGAATACGATACCCTTCGTCTATGGACTGAAGCACGCCGATATCCTGCGTGCCGACATCACATTAGCACCTCCCGCAGAATGTGCACGTAACTACATTGAGGGAAAGGCAGACATAGCCTTGCTCCCCGCAGCCGTTGTCCCCGAACTCGTTGACACAAACGTCATCACGGACTACTGTATCGGCGCTGTGGGTCCTGTGCGCACAGTGACGGTGATGTCGCATCTCCCCATATCGAAAGTCAAGCGCATATGGCTCGATGGTCACTCACGAACATCGGTACAGCTATGCGGCTACCTCGCAAAGCATAAGTGGCATATAGAGCCCGAGTGGCTAAAGTTAGACGACTACAGCCGCACGGAGGATGCACCTGAAGAGGATGCCTTCCTACTTATTGGCGACAAGGTATTCGATTATGAGGGTCGCTTCCCCTATGTCTATGACCTTGCCGTGGAGTGGCACGAGGTTACAAAGCTACCCTTTGCCTTTGCCGTATGGGTAGCGCGTAAGGGGGTGCCCAACGAGACTATAGATGCTCTGCAGCAGGCACTTACATTTGGCGTAGAGCATATATGGGAGGCTGTTGTGGAGTCGCCATACATGGGCTCTGACAACGGCATAACAGCATATGAGTATCTAACACGTAACATAGACTTCATCCTCGACGAGGAGAAGCACCGAGCACTCAAGAAGTTCTGGGACGCTGGCATACGCATAGTGCCACGATCCTACTAAAGAAGCCGTGCGACGGTCGTCGTGCGACTTCTTACCTCCGACCCGAGGGGCGTTTATTGTATTCCGCCCCATGTGACGCCCCACAGAGGGGTAGAGTTGAATAAAACGTAATAGACGGAATAAAACTTAAGGAGGAGATATGATTACTATCTATCTTAAGCAATACAACAAGATTATTCGTAATGCCGACACCGACCTCTTCGACGAGCTCGGCTTCGACGACATACTATGGATAGACCTTCTCGAGCCCTCAATCAAGGAGCAGAAGGCCGTTGAGAACTTCATGGAGTTGAGTCTGCAGACAAAGCAGCAGGTTGAGGAGATTGAGTCTACATCAAAGTACTCCGAGACGGAGAATGCCATAATCTCGAACTCGCACTTCTTCGTACCGCAGGGTGAGTCGTTCACCGTGGAGCCCGTGTCGTTCATCATCTCAAACGAGGGTGTCCTCGTGTCTATGCGTAATGCCGAGTTCCGCACATTCCGCGAGGCGGAGAAGCGTCTGCAGATGAACTACCGCAGCTACTCTACAGGTTACCACATCCTCATCTCGCTACTGGAGGTGCGCATCGACTACGATGCCGACCTTGTGGAGATGGTGGGTAAGCAGGTTGCTGCCGTGAGCAAGGAGATAAGCAGTGGTTCGAAGATTGACAAGGAGGTATTGTACCGCATAAATGCTCTGCAGGAGAACACCATGTTGCTCCGCGAGAACATCTTTGACCGCCAGCGTGTGCTATCCTCAATCCTTCGTTCGGAACGCTTCCCTAACGATATATACCCACGCCTGCAGCTCATGCTCAAGGACGTTAACTCACTCATCAGCCATGCCGACTTCAGCTTCCAGCGTCTCGACTATATACAGGATGCTGCGCTGGGTCTTATTAATATAGAGCAGAATGAGATTGTTAAGATCTTCTCCGTGGCAGCCGTAATCTTCATGCCCGCGACACTTGTTGCAAGCATGTATGGTATGAACTTTAAGTTTATGCCCGAGTTGGAGTGGGAGTACGGCTACGTGTGGGCCATAGCCCTGATGCTCATAGTCTCGGGCCTGACATACTGGTTCTTCAAGTATATGAAGTGGCTGTAGCAACAGCATACATATATAAAGTAAAAGGGTGCCATGAGCACCCTTTTATTACTCTATCATAATGGTATATTCTTCCTCTGCCAGATATATCACCACCTCGGCAGTGGCATCGGGCAGTGGGATATCTATAGAGGTGCCAACTATGGCATAGCTCTCCCATGTGCCAGCCTCAATGTCACGCACTATAACCTCTGCTCCTGGCACCGCCTCACATAGCGACAGGTGTATGCCGTTGTCGCGCAGCCAGTCGATGGTCTCGATGACACGTGGACGAGGCAGCTTTGTCGTGGGCGTTATGGGACGACGCTTTATGGGCACTGTAGGCTTACTTGTCGGTGGCGGATTGGCGGGTCCAATATCCCCGGCATGCTCTGCAGCGCAGGATAGAGAAAACGCCACAATAAGCGTATAGAGGCATATGCGAAATAGTCTTATCATAGTAACTCTATTTGTCTGTTAGGGCTGCTATTAGCATATCACCATCAGCAACCTCACTATTCTTAATCTTCTGTTTGATGTTATATCGTATTTTCGACACCGCCACAGGGTCGCTATCTATGAATATAGCGATAGCACGGTTTGAGAAGCCAGCGAATACATATAACGCCACACGCACGTCACGTTCGCTGAGCTTGGGCATCTGCTCACGCAGACGTCGCATAATGTCGTCACGATACTTGTTAACCGCCTGCTCGAGCTCCTTGAGGCGGCGTTCATCACTCTTGATGGCCTCGATGGTCTCGGTGAGCTTGTTGAATACCATGCTCTTATGGCGCGATGAGCCACCATGGTCATAGTATATGTCACACAGCTCATTTAGTTCGCTAAACCTATCACGGTAGAGAGCACCTACGGAGGCTGCCGTCTCGCGAGGCAACGCCTTAAGAGCATCCTGCAACTCGCCCACCATCTCTATGTAACGGCTTAACTCATCACGCTTCCTACGCATATAACGCACGATGATGAGTGCCGCAGAGATGATGATAACCGCTATGGCAAGGGATAGTAGTATATTGCGCTGACGCGTTAGCTCACGTTCGCGTCTCTGCGCCTCGAGCCTCTCGCGGAGCATATCTATCTGAATGTTGAGCACAGGTTGCTCGAGGACCTCTATCATGAGCCTATCCTGGGCATTCTTACTCTTCTCCTGCCATATGAGCGCATTGTCAGTGTCGCCAATGTTACGATATATGATGTAACGCGCATACTCAAGGTCTGCCCACTCGGTATCCTCCATCGACGCTGCGCTGTCGAGGAGTGCGAGGGCCTCCGCACCATCTCCCTCATGCGAGAGTGCCATAGCCACGGCAGCAGCATGGTGAGCATGACCATATAGCAACACGTCGAGCTCATCGAAGCGCGCGAGCAGAGCATTGCAGGCGTCATAGTCGTTACAATAGATGGATAGGTCGAGGAGCTCGTGCAGCACCGCACATGTAAACTCCCTATTCTCCGCTGCTATGGCATAGTCGAGAGCCTCGTGGAGTGCTACGTGTGCCTCCTCAAAGTTGCGTAGCTGGATGAGTGTGCCACCCATGTCGTATAGCGCCGAGGCGCTGTGATAACCCAAGCCGAGGGCATCGAAGCATGCCTTGGCCTTGGCATATGAGTCGAGAGCATTTGCAAAGAGACATCCCTCGCCATATATATCTGCCATCGTGCGGTGCACAAGACCCTCGAGCTTCATGTTGGGGGCCTCCTTTAACGACTTCTGCGCCTCGAGGAGCATAATCATAGCCTCGGCATCCTCGCCTCTGGCGTGCGCAATGAGGGCATATTGATAGAGGGCGCGGGCACGTTGAGCATGATCGTCACACGCCATGTAGTACTCCACCATGTTGTGCGCAAGAGCCTCATCCTCACACTCCACATAGTTGTAGTACAGCGCCTCGCAGTATACAAGGGCATAGTACGCCCTATCCTGCACGCCACGTATCAGCGAGGCATCCACCTCCGACACCAGCGCAAGCGCCTCCTCGGGGCTATGCTCCATCAGCGACTCGGCACGTTCCACATCGCGCATAGTGCTCCTCGGCGTGCAGCTGCCAAGCATCCACACACCAAGCGCCAATAGCAATATTACATATAGATGAGCCCTTTGCATAACAAACATTTATACAAAGGTAGCAAAAAGTTGCAAATAAACGACAGCAGATTAGAGAATTTAAGGAATTTAGGGAACTTAAGGAGTTTAAGGGATATCTATGATGCCTAACCTACACCCCAATGTCAATGCGTAGATATGGCACTTAAGCCACCCGTCATGAGATAAAAAGATGGGAGCACCCAACTGCAGACGGGTGCTCCCAATAGCAACACTAACTAACAAATCTATAAAGCAATAAAGAAATTAGTGTTGCATAGTGCTGTATATGCTGACTACTCCGCAACTACTATCCAAAGACCATTCTCCTCTACTGCCTTGTAACCAGTAGCAAGGTTGCCACTCTTAGTTACAGTATTGTCGTTGAAAGTACCACCGTAAACATCAACTGGAGCACCATAGCCCATATAGTTCTGGAAACAACCGCTTTGAGCATCTGTTACAGGTACGTGGTAGAAATTACCACCATAAACATTGATTGTAGCGCCAGCAGGGCAAATTACGCTTGTGCCACCACCATTTCCAATGTTCATTTCGAAGTTGCCATCGTTAATAGTCAATTTAGAGGAATAACTATATGCATAGATAACGTGTGCAGTAAGAGTGCGTGTGCCAATGTTATTGGTTACAACAAATTCACCTCCATTGATAGTAACATCTGCGTTACCGGACATGTAGAGAGCGCCGCGATCAGAGATGATTTGTGTCTCGTTCTCGACAGTAAGTTTTCCATATGTATAGACAGCATAACTAGGATAACCGGTAGTACCAATAGGTGCACCCTCAATATTAACATCCTCCAATACAAGCTCGCCTGTATTGTTGATTACAGCGTCACCGTTTATCTCGGTATTCTTGATAGTACCACCGACGATTGTAAGAGTACCATTGTTCTCGATAATAGCACCACTACCCTTTGCAAATGCGCCAGTGATAGTCTTACCATTGAGGTTGAGGTTTACAGTCTTACCCTCCTCAATAACTACAGTCTCCGAAAGTGTGATATCATCAGTCAAGGTAACATCGCCACCCTGAGCTATAGCTGCCTCAAAGTCTACAAGAGCCTGTGGCTTACGAACTGTATAAATACCATTCTCCTCATTTACCTCGTAGCCAGCGACTACATAGTTTGCAGGGTTAGAGTTGAAGTTACCACCAGTGATATTGATCTGAGCATCACCTACAGCGTTACCATAGCAGTTGTAACCACCCTTGAATGTACCGCCAGTAACATTTACTACAGCGTTGCCTGCACCAGCGTTGTACTGCTTATCGCTCTGAGCAATCAAAACTGACTTGTTGCTATTAGCGTATGCACCATCTGTATTAGCAATCCACTCACCACCATTAACATTAATAGTACCACCAGATGTCATAGCGATAAGACCACCGCTAACACCCTTGCCATAACCACCGTATACATTGACAACGCCATTGCCACCCACACCAATAAGACAGCCGTTGTAGCTTGTAGTGCCGTTCATGTAGATCTCTGCGCCCTCGTATACATTTACTGTAGCGTTCCAGTTCTCGATACCCAAGTAGCTATCCTGACCGATAATCTTTGTACCAGCCTTTACATTTAGAGTTGAACCTGCACGAACTTTAATAGTCGAACCATTAGAATTCTTATTGATAAGAGTGATATTCTCAAGGTTGATTGTCAATTCATTCTCGTGGCTACTTGCTGTGCAAAGTGCGCAGAAAGCTGTAGTACCAGCATCGAGAGTACCGTTCTTGATAGTGATGGTATTAGCCTTGCTACCAACATTCTTAAACCATAGAAGGTAGTCGTTCAATGCACCATTCTGTGAAACGGTATTACCACCAAGATCAATAGTGAAGCTCTTATCGCCAGCGTAGCCAAGACCATCCTTCCAACCACCGTTGTCGTAATAGTTATTCTCGGTAAATACCTCATTTGCAACAAGGGTGATAGTCTCACCATCCTGAATTGCTGCTACAGCCTTAGCCAATGATGTATAACCTACCTCACCAATCTTTGCAACATCAGGCTTACGCACTACATTCCAACGACCGTTTTCTGCCTCAACTGCAGTGTAGTCGTCATCGATATACTTATCTGCGGGCTTCTCGCTATAGTTACCACCCTTTAGTACTGGAGTACCGTAATAGTTCTCAATGCGACCAGAGAATGTACCTGCGTTTACCTCAACATTACCATTGATTACAGATGCACCTGTTGCGTTCTGATCAACTGCTGTGTGTGCAAAAGTACCGCCATTGATAGTCACTTTGCCGGTTCCCACGGTATAAATAGTGTGAGTGGTAACGCCAGCCAAGCCGTTACAAGTAACAGTAGCATCGTTGATAATTACAGATGCAGTGCTGTAGATAGTAGTGTGGATAGATGTGATGTTACCGCCATTGATTACAAGCTCACCTCTGTTGTCAATTGCAGATGTAAAGTCACAAATATTGTTGATAGTACCACCATTGATAGTTGCAGTTGCGCCCTCGTCAATACGGAGTGTTGTAGCGTCATAACCACCATTATCTACCTGATTATCATCCTCAAGAGATGTATAAATAGAACCACCGTTCATTACAAACTCACCAGCACACTGCTTTACAGCATAACCACCATCGCCATCACATGCAACAAGCTCACCTGACTCAAGGGTCATAGTACCATAGTTGTAGTTACCGCGTGAGATAATCTTACCACCGCCCTTAGTATCCTTGATAGTAAATTCACCTTTGTTGTCAAATGCGTAGAAGTGCTTTGTTGTTGAGCCCTCTACAAAAGGAGCAGTGATATTGAAACCATTTAGATCCAATACAAGAGTCTTGCCCTCGGGGATAACGATTGGGAGTGCAGCTGTAGCACGTGTTGAGAGGATACCTGTACCAAAAAGGTCACCGAGGTCGATATCGCCACCAAGCTCGATATTTGTCTCCTCGCCGGGCTGTGCATCCTCAATAGCATCAATTAGCGAATTAGGTGTATCTACAATATTGATAACATCCTTTACGCCAAGCTCATTATCAACTGTTACCTTAACATTACCGCCTACAGTAAGAACATCACCCTTAATAGTTGTGAGCTTATTAGCCTCAACATAGATTGCAGTGTTAAAGTTATTGAACTTAATGCTACGATCAGCCTGATCCATTACATCGAGAGTAAACTGTACTGTTCCTGACTGTGGCACGAAGATGTAGTCCGCAAAGAGGGTCATCTCACCAGATACATCTGTATACTTTGTTGCTGTAGTAGCATATGCGTAATTGTGGCTCTTATCAGCAGCTTCAGAAGCAACACCGCTTACAGCATTGAAGTTATGGTACATATCCTGATATTCAACAACTGCCTTTGTTGGCTCAAGACCTACGGCACGGATATCGTCGATATCTGTAGCTACAACGCGAACCTTTGCAAAAGGACGCTTAAGAATGAGGTCGATAGGCGTTGCACTTGAGAAATCATCAATGGACTGCGAACCTGTATATGCATCACGAGTCTCATCCATTGCATTCCATGTGATAATAGAGATAGCATCCAAACCATCTGCAGTATAGTAGTAGCGGTCTGCCTCGCTACCACCCTCAACGATATCTGCCCATACAGTCACCTGGTAGTCACGACCCTGAGCAAGACGTACTGGGAATGCTACAGATGTATCGTCACTAACCTTAACATGACGCTGACATTTGTCGTAAAGAACCTCACCCGCGTCATTCTTAAGATAAATCTCAAGGATATAGCGCAAGCTATAATCAGTTGTAGCAAGAGTGTTAAGGTCAAAACCATCAGCACTGCTTGCACGTGTGCCCTCGGGGAGTGCCACGTTGACCATGACCTCCTGCTCGCCGCCGACGATAACGTCGAAGCCTTCAGGCTCTGTCTGACATGATACCACGCCAAGTACCAATGCCGCTAAAGCTAAAAATCTTTTCATAATAGATAGTTAATAAATTAATAAATGTTTATAAGTGTTTAATTCTTTATTATCCAAACATAGGCACATAAACAAACAGTGTACCATCCGAAGCGAAAACAGACTACGGACAATACACGCACGTCTCACCAACATTCATTGGCGAGATACAAAAGTTAATATCGTAAAAATGATTATCGACTAATTCGTAAGTCGTTGATAATGAGCAAAATACCCCCCCCGATGACATATAACGCCACCAGACATGATGGTACAATATACCCTCAAATCACTCATTATTCTTGCTTTCAGTTTGTTAATCAATAGCAAAGGTACAAAAAAAATATTACCGCACAAGAGTTTATTGATAAATTTCTCTTGCACGGCAATAAATTCCTATATTTTTGACTATACTCTACATCAAGATTCGTTGATAGTCGTAAACATCGACATAATCGGCACCACGACGCAACCACGACTTACGTGTGCCACACCTAACAAACCCACAAGACTCGAAGAGAGCAACACTACCATAATTATCAGCTGCAACCATAGCCCACACCTGCTTCAAGCCGAGGCCACTCTGTGCATACTCCACGACAGCCTCAACAGCAGCACGAGCATAGCCCCTGCGACGATGCTCGGGAGCATATATAAGGATGCCTATACCGAAGCGCATATGCTGCGGGTCGAAATCGAAGATGTCGACAGCACCAACAGTG
The DNA here is from genome assembly GCA_017646625.1 of Alistipes sp. Lineage (GTDB taxonomy): Bacteria > Bacteroidota > Bacteroidia > Bacteroidales > Rikenellaceae > Alistipes. Next base: position 13,606 of record JAGCMF010000015.1, read on the forward strand.
ACACCCTCGACATCCACCATAAGGCGCATCTGGCGTTCGGCATACAAGTCACCAGCAGCACCGCTAACAAAGCGCACAAGAGCATCGCGTGAGATGGGTGAAGCAGCACCACTGACACACCACACATCGGGATCATTCTCCCAAAGGTACATGACATCGACATCTGACGCCTCGACAGCCCTCAAGCGGCAGCAGCAAGCACCATCAACCATACTACAGACCTATAATCTTATTACGAATAAGCATTGCAACACCCCACGCATTTGCACTATCTGTCATCTTCGACACCCTAAACTTCGTATCCTTATATACAAGATTTAGTGAGTACTTGCTTGTGGATGACTTGAGTGGCAGCATGAGGTATTCACCCGCCTGTGCGAGATTACCTCCAACAATAACAGTCTCGGGGTTAAACGTATTAATCAAGAAGGCAACAGCCTTGCCAACCTTCTCTCCCGCCTCCTCGATAAGCTCAATAGCGAGGTTATCGTCATTACGCGCCGCAGCAATGATGTCGTTGATATGTATCGACTCACCACGATCATACATATCCCTTAAGTGCGTATTCACACCACTCTGTATGAGTTGCACAATCTTATTCTCGATAGCGATACCCGACACCTCGGTCTCAAGGCATCCCTTCTTGCCACAGGCACATATAATCTCATTATCGAAGAATGGTATATGACCAAACTCGCCAGCAAAGCCATTCTTACCGTAGTAGAGCTTACCCTCGATGACGATACCGATGGCGACACCACGGCCCATATGCAGATATATCACATTGCTCTCACTCTTCGACTTGCCCGTAGTATACTCCGCATAGCAGCGTGCACGGGTATCGTTCTCAAGCATAACACGTATGCCTATACGCGAAGATATAATATCGGTAAGCGACTCCTCACACGACGTGAAGTACTTATACGAACGGCCGGTCTCGGGGTTAACACGGCCCACAATAGAGACTCCAACACCCAATATCTTCTCTCTATCTACGCCACAGTCGGCAACAAAAGACTCTATATTCTGGCATATACGTTCAAGACACTGGGGACGGTCAACAAGCTCGAAGGTGTTATCCGTCTTCTCACTGATGACATTATTCTGTAGGTCTGTAACAACGTAGACCATATGGTCGCGTGCTACATTGATACCTATAAAATATATAGCCGAGTTAGCAAGACCAAAGACATTGGGACGTCGACCACCAGGAGTCTCAACCTTACCAAGGTCTATGACGATATGTTCGTCGACAAGCTCCTGAACAAGCTTGGTCATCGTGGGTACACTTATATGTAACTCGCGCGTGAGCTCCGAGAGTGTCGACTCACCATTAATAGCCATATAAGCGATAATATTTCGCTTGATGATATTATTCTTATGTGTGATGCCCTTGAGATTGCCACTGGCATCAATATTAAAAAACTGCGCCAAAGATGTCATTTCTGCTCGCTTTGTTTAATTCTTTATACAAAGATAATAAATTTTTTTGAAAAATATCTGCAAAATTTAAATATTTCAAAATTATTCAGACCCGCAGCGCCCCTCACACCTCTAATAACGACATCAGAAGAGAGAGGCACAATGTTAAACCGCAACACAGCACAGAGACATCACAGCGACATTACACCCTATAAACTACTATTTTAGCGATAAAAAGTCTACATATATTTGGTGGTTCAAAAAAAAGTGTTACCTTTGCGCCCGAATTAAGTACTTAATTATAACAAAAAGACGAAAATGAAAAAGGGTATTCATCCAGAGAATTATCGTTTAGTGGCATTCAAGGATATGTCGAATGACCACGTGTTTTTGTGCAGGTC
>JAGCMF010000016.1 GCA_017646625.1 Alistipes sp.
CTGCAGTTCGTACCATCCATGGTGCTGGTATCGAGGTAATGGAGATCATCGACGTTACTCCATTGCCACACAACGGCTGCCGTGCTCCTAACCGTCGTCGTGTATAATTTAGCTCTATTGTGAGTTTTTTATACGACACATTGTTAGTAGCATTGCAGTAGCATAAAACTTGATTTTACAATAATAAATTAAAAACAATTATGGCAAGATATATAGGACCCAAGTCGAAGATTGCCCGTCGTTTTGGCGAGGCTATTTACGGTGATGACAAAGTTCTTGAGAAGCGTAACTTCCCTCCTGGACAGCACGGTCTTGCTCGCAAGCGTAAGAAGAATTCAGAGTACGGCGAGCAGCTTACAGAGAAGCAGAAGGCAAAGTACACATACGGTATTTTGGAGAAGCAGTTTGCACGCACATACGAGGCAGCAGCACGTATGGGTGGTATCACAGGTGAGAACTTGTTGAAGCTTTTGGAGTGCCGTTTGGACAACGTTGTTTACCGTTTGGGCATTGCTCCTACACGTGCAGCGGCTCGTCAGCTCGTATCACACCGTCACATCTGCGTTAACGGTAATGTAGTAAACATTCCATCATACGCACTCAAGGCAGGTGATGTTGTATCAGTTCGCGAGAAGTCAAAGACTTTGGAGGTTATCGTAGATGCTTTGTCGGGTGCGTCACGCAGCCGCTACGCATGGTTGGAGTGGGATGGTGCCTCAATGAGTGGCAAGTTCCTCCAGGCCCCAGAGCGTGAGGAGATTCCTGAGAACATCAAGGAGCAGCTTATCGTCGAGTTGTACTCAAAGTAGTAATTCACAAACAAATTCAATATTATGGCAATATTAGCATTCCAAAAGCCTGAAAAGGTCATCATGCTGGAGTCGACTTCTTCGTTCGGCAAGTTTGAGTTTCGTCCGTTGGAGCCTGGTTACGGTATGACTGTCGGAAACGCTTTGCGCCGTGTGTTGCTCTCTTCGTTGGAGGGCTATGCCATCACGACCGTGAAGGTTGCCGGCGTGAACAATGAGTTCGCCGCAGTTCCCGGAGTGATGGAGGGTATGATAGAGATTATCCTCAATCTCAAGCAGGTACGTTTTGTACGCACTGTAGACAACGAGGATTTCGAGAAGGTATCGATTAATGTTGCTGGTGTTACAGAGCTTACAGCAGGATACATCTCTAACTACCTGTCGTTCTTCAAGGTTTTGAATCCCGAGTTGGTTATATGCCATCTCGCGCCTGGCACAAAGATGCAGATGACTATTACCATTGGTAAGGGTCGTGGTTATGTGCCTTCGGAGGAGAATAGAGGCATCGAGAAGGATGTAGATACACTTCCTATCGACTCTATCTTCACACCTATCAAGAACGTCAAGTACTCTATCGAGGACTACCGTGTCGAGCAGAAGACCGACTACGAGAAGTTGAATTTGGAGATTACTACCGACGGCTCGATCCATCCGAAGGATGCTTTGAAGGAGGCAGCCAAGATTCTTATTCAGCACTTCATGCTCTTCTCTGATGAGAAGATTACTCTCGACGAGGAGGAGCAGCAGGGTGTTGAGGAGTTCGATGAGGGCATTTTGCACATGCGTCAATTGCTCAAGACAAAGTTGGCAGACCAGGATTTGAGTGTTCGTGCACTCAACTGCTTGAAGGCTGCTGATGTCGACACTGTTGGCGACCTTGTGAAGTTGCACCGCAACGAGCTTTTGAAGTTCCGTAACTTCGGTAAGAAGTCACTCACGGAGCTTGATGAGTTGTTGGCAACTCTCAACCTTAAGTTCGGTATGGACGTATCTATCTACAAACTTGATAAAGATTAATTATGAGACACAATAAGAATTTTAATCATCTTGGCAGACAGGCGGGCCACCGTAAGGCTATGCTCTCTAACATGGCAACGTCGCTTATTCTGCACAAGCGCATTCAGACTACTATCGCAAAGGCGAAGGCTGTTCAGAAGTTCATCGAGCCTTTGGTAACAAAGTCGAAGGAGGACACTACTCACTCACGTCGTGTAGTATTCTCATACTTGAAGCAGAAGGAGGCGGTTACAGAGTTGTTCCGCACAATTGCTCCAAAGATTATGGAACGTCCTGGTGGTTACACACGTATCCTCAAGACAGGTTTCCGTCTCGGTGACGGTGCTGACATGTGTATCATCGAGTTCGTTGACTTCAACGAGACTTACACATTCGGTCGTGAGGCTGCTGCTCCTGCTGCAGAGGCGAAGCCAAAGACACGTCGTTCACGCAAGAAGGCAACAGATGCTGCCGAGGATGCTACTGTAGTAGAGAAGAAGAGTGCGAAGAACGCTGCTCCAAAGGCTACTGCAAAGGCTTCAGCTGCGAAGGGCGCAAAGAAGACTAACGTAGGTAAGAAGATGTAATAACCCGTTTTGCGGGGCTCTCCTCACCGCGGCGATTAGTTGCTCTATGGCGCTATGTCGAGTGTGGAGGATGCCGGTAAAACTATTATTACACCTACAGAGGGTTAGCCCTCATATAGAGATTCCGCGAGGTTTATGCCTCGCGGATCTTTTTTTTTGTGTGTGGAGAGGGGGGAGGAAAAGTGTGGTGCTGGGTGTAGATGCGAGGTGATGTCGCGCGTTTTCGTTGTTTATGATTTTGATATGTCGAAAAAAAGGTGTAATATTGCAGTTGGTTAATGACTTAAATTTCACAACTATAATGAAGAAGAGTTTTATTTATTGCCTTTTGGCTCTCGTGTGCCTATGTGCATCGTGCGAGCCAACTGTTGAGTTGCCTGGTGATGAGCCGGTAGTGGAGCTTACCGTCACCTCTGCTACGTTTCCTCCATTTTCTGCCGATGGTGGCAATGCTGTGATTACCTACACTATCGCTAATGCTGTTGAGGGTGAGGCTGTTACTGCAACTGCTGCTGCGGATTGGATTACGGATGTAGATACCTCTGTGTATGGTGAGGTTCGTTTTGTTGTTGCGCCCAACACCTCTGTTGATGTTCGTGCGTCACACATCGCCATCAGCTATGCTGGCATAGTACGCAATGTTGCGGTACGTCAGGAGGGCTATGTGGCACCTGCCAGGGAGGTTGTTGCTAATCAGCTCTTGGGCTCATACTATGGTGAACGTCTTCAGTCTGGTCTCGGCCACTATTGGATTATCCTCTCGAAGGATGGTTTTGTTGATGGTGAGGCTGCTGCGGGCTCTACATTCTTCCGTCTCGACCTACTTGCTCCGCCCGCTACAGACTTGGATAATATAAAGATTCCCGATGGCGAGTATAGGTTTGATGCTCTTAATAGCCTTACCTCCTTCACTATCCTCAATATTGGTAATACGGACTACACGTATGTAGATGAGGAGGGTACAGCGTGGGTATTGACATTTATCGATGCTACGTTGACTGTCGAGGGTAATAGTTTCGATTTGAGGGTGAGCCTCGAGGAGGCAGATTATCATGTTACCTTTGAGGGTGAGTATAGCGTTACTAACAACCAGATATCTGACACCATTTCGAACCTTGTAAGCGACACTGTTATAGATGTCTCGAACTGCACAGCTAGCCTAAAAAGTTATGGTGACTATTGGGGTTGTGGATATGAGAATTGGGGACTTGAGTTTGTCTGCAATGATGGCATGCGTTATGGCACCTACCTTGTTATCGACTTTTTGTCGTTGGCGCCTAATAACTATCTCGGTAACTATATAGACTCGGGTTTCTGTGAGGATGACCCCACGAAGCCAAACTTCCGTGGTGGAGTCTTTATTCCTGGTTTCCGTGTTGCTGATGATGCCGATTTGCTGTTAGGCTCGTTGTATATGGTGTATAGTGATAATAGGGCCATTGCGCAGGCGCCATTGTTCAAGGGCACTGTCGTCATCAACTACAATGCTGATGGTACACATAGTGTCACTATTGATGCCTATGATGATGCTGTGAGGCCAAATAGGTTGACACTTAATTGGACAGGCATTATATATTAGGCGGCATATTGTTAGATGGTAGAGGAGTGAGGTGATAGGTCACTCCTCTACTCTTTTTTTGTACAATATGCAGAAAAATTTGGTGTAATGATAAAAATAATATACTTTTGTATATTGGTAGGAGTGTGCATATCGCTACGCGGGTGTTTTTGTGTGATTTGCCTCTCTTGATATATGCCAACGGAGGATACTTTAAAACGGAGGATACTTTAAACTTAATTTTATATAAACTACAATTATGAAAAACTTGAAATGGTTGATGACACTCGTAGCAGCTATTGCTATGTTGTCAGTATCATGTAATGATCAGCCCGAGCCAGGTCCAGGTCCAGGCCCAGGTCCAGGTCCAGGTCCAGGCCCAGAGCCAGTGGGTGATGTTACCTTCGATGTTGAGATTAACTCTACAACGAAGACTACTATGGACTTCACCATCACACCTTCAAACTTGGAGGCGGACTACTTCTGTACTGTTATGGATAAGGCCATGGTTGAAGAGTTCCCTATGGATCAGTACTTGGTATCTTCTATCTATCAGGATATCACAGAGGAGGGTGCCGCTGTAGGTGAACGTTTTGACGAGTATATGCCTTTGATGTTGGATAAGGGTGTTGTTGAGGGTAAGTTCAAGGGTCTTGCTGCCGGCACAGACTACTATCTTATTGTCTTTGCTGTGGACTCTGCCAAGGATTTCCGTTTGGTAGGTGAGGTTGTTAAGACTCCATTTACTACTGGCGTGCCACAGATGGTTGATTGCGAGTTCGAGGTTACGCCTACTGTGACAAATACTGTAGCTACAATCAAGGTTATCCCTACAGATGCTACACTTCGTTGGCACCTTATCGTCTATCCAACAGAGGGCTTGGACTCATACCTCACAGGCGAGAATGCCATGAGCCTTGACTATTTCTATCAGTTGTACTTCAACAATGAGATTAACAACTACCTTGCTAGTGGCTATCCCGAGGATCAGGTTATCGCACAGCTTATGCCTATGGGCTCACAGACTGTTAAGGTAGAACGTCTTGTTGCTAATGAGGAGTATTCATACCTCATCGCAGGTATCACTTTGGATGGCGACGGCGCATGGGTGTCAACAGAGGTTTCACGAGGCTCGTTCACTGCTGGCGATGTTGTTCCATCGACTAACAAATTTGAGTTGTCAGTCTCAAATATCACAGCCCTCAAGGTAGACACTGTTGTTACTACAACTAATAAGGATCCATTCTGCGTGTTGCTCGATGTGTATGATGGCGAGAGCACTGCCGAGGAGGTTATGGCCGAGGTTGTTAAGAACTACGGTAACTTCATGAATCAGGGCTATATGCTCTACAGCGACAACCAGTCGTTCACCGTTAAGCTCGATGCCCCCGGTTTGAAGTACTATCTTATCGCCTTCGGTTATAACATGGGTGTTACTACAGCACCTACGATGATTACTTTTGAGGCTCCCGAGGGTGATGATCCAGCTACTGCTGCCTTCACTATGGAGGGTAGCCACCCAACTCCTTATACTGCGAATGTAGCTGTTAGCGCAGCTTCAGACAACGTATACTACACAGTGAATATCGTTGAGCCCGACCTCTTCGATGCAGAGACTGTTTTGGAGGAGGAGAAGGCGGCTATGGAATATATGATTGAGGCATATAAGGAGGTTGATCCTACGATGACTCCTGCGAAGATCTTGAGTACATATTATAGCCGTGGCACACCGTCACAGCCATTTACTGCCTCTGGTCTTACTCCAGAAACAGAGTATATGGGCTATGCCGTTACTTTCGATCCAAAGACTGGTTATCCAGTACGTATTATCGAGTTCCCTAACCTTGTTACTACAACAGCGTTGGGTAGCGTGTCGCCAACTGTAGAGTGGTTGGGATGCTTCTCTGGTGATGAGGAGGCAGGTACTATCTTCGGTAGTAAGTCTGCAACCCAGGGTCGTGCTATCGCTGTTATCAAGTACGATAACTTCGAGGGTGCACGTAAGCTCCAGACTTATAGTGTTGAGAGTGATGTTAGCAACCCAGCAGAGATGAGTGATACCGTTCTTTGGGGTTTAAGCATTGGCGAGTGGGTGGCATGTAAGCAGACCTCTCCATACTCATTCTACTTGTGTAACTGGAATGAGGATATGACAGCTCTTGCATATGCTACAGATAATACAGGTACTCCTGGTCGTATCGGCCGTGCATGGTTTAAGGCTACTGCCATGGATAAGAAGCCTGTGTCAGAGCTTAAGGAACTCTACGATTTGGCTAACGGTAAGGAGCAGGCAAGCATCGCTGTTCCATCATCACTCGTTATCGGTGATGCTGTTGCTGATGTTAAGCCAACCCTCAGTGCTCCAGTCTTCGAGGATATGTCCGAGGTGGAGGCTGTCGCTGCACCATTGGCTGTTGATGCCGTTGTTGAGGAGGAGTGTGGCATTTCACACGTCACTATCCTTGATAATATCTCACGTATCCACTACCGCAAGTAGTCGCGCGAGAATATAGTGTTTGGTGTGTACCCGGCCTGTTGCTGGGTACACACTTTTTTTTGCAGAAGGGTCAGAAAGGTCAGAAGGGTCAGAAGGGTCACAAAGGTCACAAAGGTCAAAAAGGTCAGCAGAAAAATAAAACCTTTTATGCCCTTTTATGACGTTTTATGCCCTTTTCGAGCCACGATACTATGCATAAATTCCTACATATTTCCATTTTTATGCATAAATTTTTTATATATATAGCATGAATTAGAAAAATTTTCCTATATTTGCATTGATAAGTGCAACCGACTTCGATTTTTATCGCACCTATCAAGAGAAAATAGACACTAATTTATTATTATTAACCAACTTTAAAATTTTGCGTTATGAGGAAAATTTTTGCATCCCTCAAAGCTGTTGTGGCTGCTGCTCTTGTAGCATCTATGACATTGGCTGCGTCATGTTCTTATGACGATTCAGCCATCAATAATCGCGTCGAAAAGGTTGAGGAGGCCATCAAGGCTTTGGAGGACCGTGTTAAGGCGTTGGAGGATCACGCTTCAGCTGTCGATAAGCTTATCGATGAGCTCGTTGTTGTTACTGACGTAACTGTTGACGGTGACAAGACTACTGTTACTTTGTCTGACGGTACAAAGATTACAGTTTACGGTGAGTGCGATACATTGCAGTATCGTGTTAACGAAGGTGTATTGGAGGTTAGCGCTGATGGCCAGAACTGGGTTGCTGTTGAGCAGACTGCAGATTGCGTTATCACAGCTGTTGTTGTGAATGATGATAACACTGTTACCTTCACATTGGCTGACGGTTCAGAGTTCACAGTTGCTTTGGCAGAGCTTATCGAGTGCGAGGCTGCACGTACAGGTGTATACGTACTCCCAGGTGCTACCAAGGAGATCGTCTTCACTGTAAACGATGCAGTTGTTGATATGAACATTATGAACCAGCCTTTCGGTTGGTCAGCAACTGTTGGTGAGCCTACTGTAGAGGAGGAGAACGGCGGTGGTGCTGCTCCTGCACCTTTGGCAGCAGGTGGCACAGATTACGCTTTGAAGATTACAGGTCCATCACAGGCTCTTGTTAATGCAGGTTATGCTGCAAAGGAGGGTGTTGTATCAGTACACTTCAACACAGCTTCTGGTGCATGCAAGGTTCTCAGCGTAAATGTAGGTCTTGCTGAGATTACTATGGAGATTGATGCTACTGGTAACATCACTATCACTAACTCTATTGTAGAGACAGTCTCTAACCCAATTGGTGTATTCACTAACTTCGCAGATTTCATTATCGGTGCAATGCCTAAGTCACTCTACGATGAGTATGGCAATGAGGCTTTGAAGACTGATTATATAGAGATGTGGGGTGACGCTAACTGGACAAGCCGTAACAGTGGTCTTGGCAATGTTATCGATCTTTTGCCATATGAGGAAGGTGTATATGAGAGGGAGGTTATTGAGTTGACAGTTGATCAGCTTGGTAATTCTATGTATCCTAAATTCGGTTTCGAGTACGGTGGTGAATATGTTATCTTCATTGCTTTTGACTATGAGACTGTATATGGTGCCTCTATCCCAGTATTGGAGAATGCTATTTTGAAACCATACAAGAAGGCTTTTGTTGACGCTAGTTTGGTAGAGGGTTCAGAGACTCCAACTGGTGCTACTTACAATGTTTCATTGGCTGGTTACGATAACTACCTCTTTGGTTGGATGTCTGTAATGGAGTATCAGATGTTTAACATGGGCTTGGGTGCTGCAAGCTTTGAGGAGTTCTTGCCACAGTATATGGCAGCTATGGGTATTTTCGATCATGGTACAGTTATCACTGGTACTCATATTGATGAGGATATCAACCTTGCAGATCTTGCTTCAATGTCTCCAATTGAATGGGCTCCAGAGATTCTTTCAGAGACTGAGTACTACTTCTATATCTACCCATTCAATGGTGATTTGTCTGAAGCTATTTATAACGGTCACACTTGTATTCCAGAGAATATCTCTTATTTCGGCACATTCACTACAACAGCCTATGCCCCAGGTACATTTGATGCTGGTGTAGAGTATGAGGAACTTGAGAAGACTGAGGAGCTTATTAGTATCCGTGCAACATTCAGCGATGTTGTAGTAACGTACGCATCTATGTGGTTCGATACTCCAGTTTCAGAGCTATTAGATCCACAGAATCGTATAGATGAAATTATCGCTGAGGGTGAATTATATCCTACAGCATGGGGTCCATGTGAGGCATATATGAGTGATCCTACATATCCTGTATACTTGGGCATCCTTGCAATCAATGCAGCTGGTCAGTATGTATACGTAGAGAAGGAGTTCTTGTATGTTGAGCCTACTCTTGAGCAGGTAGCTATCACTTCATTCGAGTATGTAGGTCGTTCTTATGAGCTTGATGACAACCCAGAGACTGGCGGTGGTGACTTTGTTTACGACTTCACATGCGCAGATGGTACATCATACAGAATGGGTCTGTTCTATGGCTATGCAAATGCAGATGGCTCTATTAAGAACGGTACTTATACCTACTGTACAAACAACCTTAATTATATGTATACAGGTTGGGAGGGCTTTGCTATAGTGTCTGATACTTACTACTATGATTCTACTTTGACTGTAACTGCAGAGACTATCACTTGGAAGATTCCAGGTCAGGTTGAGTACGTATACACAATCGGTTCAGAGGGTGGCGAGGATCCAGAGCAGCCAGAGGTATTCGAGGTTTCTGCTTCAGCTGCGTTGGTAACTGACACTACTTTCAACGGTTTCAATCCTTATGATGTAACATTCGGTTTTGAGAATGGTGATAAGGTTGTTGTTCGTTTCAACACTAACGGTGCTCAGTACCTACATTTGGGTAATTGGCAGAATGACGACTGGCAGAATCCACATTACATCAGCGTTGTTAAGTATAATGGCGAGAATGCTTATATATCAGCTTGTAATGTAGCTTACGAGAACGATACTTACACTGTAACAATGTCAGTATTTGAGTATACTAATTACAATACTCTTAACTACACTTATACAGGTGCTATCGAGGGTTTGATTGCTCCTGAGGCTTGTGATTGTTTCAAGCAGAAAGAGCTTCCAAATACAGAGGACCTAACTCTATCTTTGCTAAAATATTCGCCTTCATCAGGCTATTGTGACGTTGTATTCTGTGATTCAGAGCAAAAGAATGTTATCGTTGTTTCACTAAACGATTGTCCATTGGTTGACTGCACTTATACAGTTGAGTCATCTTCTGCAACTAGTACGAACCCAGGTACAATGTATCTTAATGGTTGTTTTGTAGCGTATGATGGTTACCAGACTGCTACATCTGCTTACCTAAAAAGCGGTTCTGTAGATGTTGAGGTTAACGGTGACGGTACTTACACTATTACATTTGATCTAGTTCTTACTAATGATCAGGTATACTCAGGTGTATACACTGGTGCGATAGCGTAGTCTAAAAGAACTAATATAACTCTTCGGAGCCTTCCAATCGGGAGGCTCCGATTTTTTTGTGGTAATGGCAAAAGGGCAGAAAGGTCACAAAAGGTCAAAAAGGTCACAAGGGTCTGCAAAAAATTAAACATTTTATGCCATTTTATGACGTTTTATGCCCTTTGGTACCCGCGCACGAAAGGTCTGCAAAAGGTCACAAAAGGTCAGAAAGGTCAAAAAAGGTCACAAAGGTCAGCAGAAAAATAAAAACCTTTTATGCCCTTTTATGACGTCTTATGCCCCTTGGTACCCGCGCACGAAAGGTCTGCAAAAGGTCACAAAAGGTCACAAGGGTCAAAAGGGGCAGAAGGGTCAAAAAGGTCAGAAAGGTCAGAAAGGTCACAAGGGTTAAAAAGGTCAGCAGCAAAAAATAAAAACCTTTTATGCCCTTTTATGACGTTTTATGCCCTTTGGTACCCGCGCACGAAAAACTAAAAACTAAAAACCTATCCCTGCACTCCCTTTTGTATATTTAAAATATTTTTATATCTTTGTAACATAAACAGATACTAATAACCTAATAAATAAGAGTCATGAGAAAAGTTTACTACCTATTGTTACTTCTCTTGGCGGTTGCCATCGTCGTGCCATCGTGCACAGAGAAGCCCGTAGATGATCCCCAGGAGCAGCCTACACCAGACCCAGACCCAGACCCAGATCCAGATCCAGAGCCAGACCCAGATCCAAAGCCAGAGGCTGCGTTTGAGATTACCGTTACAGACAAGACAGAGTTGTCGTATACGATAGACATCATCCCTGCAGATAAGGATATGACATACTTCTACCTCACAGAGACTGGTAAGAATCTTGCGGACCTCGGCCTTGAGACGCCAGAGGATATAATCGCATACGATCTTCAGATGATCATTGCTGAGGCTGAAGCGTATGAAGTGACCGTTGAGGAGCTTGTGACAGATTACTACATCAACGTAGGCGACATCTACGCCCTCACAATTCAGGGTATACCTCCCGGTGAAGAATTCGTAGTATATGCCTATGGTGTAGAGATGGTTGAGGGCATGCCAAAGCCAATAACAGAGTTGGTGATGTTGCGCGACACAACGGTTGCCTCTACGCCTGTGGAGCAGCCTATGGCCATCACCGTAGATGTGAAGGGCACAAACGTAGATCTGCTCTTCGACCCATTGGATTACACAGGTCGTTACTTCGCATTCCTTGAGCCTGTATCGTCACTCGTGCAGTCGGAGAACCCCACAGAGGAGGAGCTCGAGGCGGCGGCAATGGATGTGTGGTACACCCTTTTAAGCACATACCTACGATTTGGATTTAGCCTCGATGCAGTGATGCGCGACTTTACCTATGAGGGCGAGCAGACATCGTCAGAGAGCCTCGATGCTAAAACTACATATATGGCTGTGGCGGTGCCCGTAGCAGAAAATGGCGTGATATATGGCTATCCTACAATCAAGACATTCACAACAGATGATGTCGAGATGTCGGAGAATGTCCTCACTCTCTCTGTAAGAGATATTAAGCCTCGTTCTGTGACAATGGTTGTGGAGACAACAACTGAAGACCCATATCTCGTTGCCCTCCTTACCAAGCAGTACTTCGTGGATATGACAGACGAGGAGATAATAGACTACTACCTCACAAACTACGGTGGCGATATGGTTATAAGTGGCGACCTTGAGTTCCCTATGACAGGCATCGAGCCAAATACAGAGTATCTGATGGTTGCATTCGGCTATCAGGGTGGCGTGGTGACAACACAGCTATATACTCATGAGTTCGCAACACCCGAGGAGATAAAGTCTGATATGTCAGTGAAGATTAACTACATAGGTCACTTTGACGTTAACGAGGTGATAGCCCTAAGTGCCGACTATGCCGACCGTGAGGGTTATGACGCAATGTTGACATGGGAGGTTGTGACAGAGCCAAAGGCAGCGGCGGTATACCGTGCTGCATATAAGAGTGCTGCAGCGGCAAATGTGGATGACGAGTCGCTTAAGCAGACCCTCCTCGCAGGACAGCCAAAGTCTGCACGTGTGGTTAACTTCGTGGCTTATGATACAGAGTATGTATGTTGTGCTGTTGCTGTGGATGAGAATGGCAACGTAAGCGATCTATATCGCACAGAGCCTATATCTGTGACATATGAGACACGTGGCGAGGCGCAGGACTTCCTCAACTACATATCATCATCTCCATCACAGGCATCTATCGAGAGCCTTGTGATAGGACTCCCTGCCGAGAAGGTGTGTATGCCAGTGGTTAGATAGTGGGCCTTTACCTAAATAAATAATGAGAGTGAATAAAAAGTGTATTTTGTCGTTACGCTTGCCCTCAAAATGCTCATTTACGATTAGTAAACTCCGCTTTCTCGGGCTTCGCAAGCCTAAAACTACATCTTTTTATTCACTCTCTTAAGTTATGGGGCTGGCTTGTTACTATTTAGTCAGCCCCATATTTTATATATATATGTGTCGACCTATCGCACGATAATCTCGTCGACGAAGAGGAAGCCAGTATACTTGCTGCGGTGCGCCTTATAGCGTATGTAGCGTGCCTCGGCACTGCCCTCCCAGCCGAAGCTCTTGAATGAGGGTAGCTCGTCGAGGATGACCTCCCACTCGATATCGGCAACCTGCTCGTACTCCTCGCCATCCTGCGATAGCCATATCTCGACCCTGCAGGGCATGAAGACGCCAGGACCGCATATCTGCATGAAGTCGGCACTTATGCTCTCTATATGCGTAACCTCCTCCATGTCGATGACTACATCCACGCCACCGCGGCCAAGGAAACCCTGCCACCTCTCGTCGGCATATGTCCATGTGCCGCGCAGACCATCGGTGAGTGTAGCATCCCATGCAGCAGCATATTTAGGTGCGTAGTAGCGCGAGGGCTCGAGGTAGGTGACACTCTTACCCAGGGCGAGGTGCTCGACAGGTTCCAACGACTCGGGGCGGTTGCCCACCTCATTCTTGAGGTCGAAGGGGCTATAGCCTCTCTCAATCATGCCGTCAACGATGCGCACGGCACGTTCCCTGAACATATCATAGTCTCTATTCTCGGGCATACTCCAGCCAATCTCGGCAACAGCAAGGGCGCGGGGCCACAACATATGCTCGTAGTGCTCGTCGGTGACGATGAACTCCGCCCATAGGTTGGCCTGCACACCGAGGATATGCTTGGCGACATCCTCCGCCATGGTCGCGGGAGCTGGGTCGTAGGAGTATACCTTCTCCAGAGGTAGATAGCCGCCGATGCTCTCGGGCTGCGTGTGTGGTGCATCCTGTGGTGCGTCGATATAGCAGTAGCCGTGTGGCGACATCACAACATCGTGACCCGCCGCGGCAGCGGCAAGGCCTCCCTCCTCGCCACGCCATGACATGACGGTGGCATTAGGTGCAAGACCGCCCTCGAGAATCTCATCCCAGCCGATGATGTTGCGGCCGCGTGCGTTGAGGTACTCCTCGATGCGGTGTATCATGTAGCTCTGCAACTCATCAACACTCTCAAGACCCTCCTCGCGCATCCTGCGCTGACAATCCTCACACTCCATCCAGCTCGACTTGCCAGCCTCATCGCCTCCTATATGTATATACTCCGAGGGAAATATCTCTATCACCTCGTCGAGGATTGACTGCATCATCTCGAAGGTCGCCTCCTTGCCTATGCAGAGGTCGCCCTGGCGGTCGGGGTGCTGTGTGCAGCGTAGCTCGGGGTAGGCGGCGAGTACCTCGTCGGAGTGACCAGGCATCTCTATCTCGGGGATGATGGTGATATACCTATCTGCGGCATAGGCGACAAGCTCGCGTGCCTCCTCCTTCGTCAGATAACCACCATAGGCACCCTCCGTGCCCTCCTCGACATGCTGCCTATCACCATTCCACCACTCCTTCCATGTGGCGGGTGTGCGCCATGCGGCATACGACGTCAGGCGTGGGTAGCTCTCGACCTCCAAGCGCCAGCCCGCAGCATCTGTGAGGTGTAGGTGCAGGCGGTTCATCTTATGCTCCGCCATGATGTCTATCTGGCGCATGAGGAACTCCTTGGTGCGGAAGTGACGCGATATGTCGATGAGGATGCCTCGGTAGGCGAAGCGTGGCGCATCCTCAATGTGGCACTCCCAGAGCATGCCCAACGATGAGTATATCTGTCCCAGGGTCTGAATAGCGTAGAAGATGCCCGCATCTGTCGTGGCGGTGATGGTGACACCCTGGCGTGTGATATCCAAGGTGTATGACTCGTCGATACCCCTCTGCTCGTCACTCTCTGGCTTTGCGATTACAGAGATGTCTAATGACATACTCTTGCCGTCGTGGTATTCACTGGCGAGTTTAATGCCTGTGTTGTGGAGTGCAGCCATGATGCGTGGCTTATGCTCATCATCAACATGTAGGTTGAGGTATAGACCGTCACTCACCTCTACATGCTCATCACCCCATGTGACACTCTGGGGTGCAGGGGTGATTATATTCTCGTTAAGCGTAGGCTTGCAACCGACAAGGGTGACGATGGCAAGCACAATAATAGCAATGTTTCGTAGTCTCATGTTAACCAAACTTAAAAAATAGGGGTCATCCAAATGGTCTATTGGACAACCCCTATTGTTAATGACCGATATTAAATCGTTAGATGCGTATGCCCATGATGCTGTTAACCATAACGACGTCACTCTCTACCTTGAGAGGCTCCACGTCGTGGTAGATAACCTCTACATCACGTGGTGCTGCGATATCCTCATTCCATGTGCATGTCATCTGTGGCTCGTTGCTCTCTGCAATTACGAGTGACTTGAGAGCCTGTGCTGGACGTGCTGCTTGAGCCTCGGCAACATACTCCTTAAGCTCGTCGATGTCGCCTGTCTCAATAGCACCTGTAGTGTCAACAAGACAACGTGCTATGTGACCTACACGACCATCGCTATCAGTAGTGTATGCAAGGATGGTGTAGATGTCATCCCACTCGGCGATGTAGAACTCGTATGGCACAGTGAGGTTGATGCCCCACCAGTAGCCCATAAACTCTGAATAGATGTATGTGTCAGAGAGCTTGTGGTCTGAAGATGTGGTGTCTGTAACATCACCCATGGTGATAGCACCGTAGAGAGATGTGGCATTCTCGATGTTTTTGTGTGTAACAGCTGCGATGAAGCAACCTGTTGTCATATCCTCGTCGCCGAAGATAGTACCTGCCTCCTCGTTACCATCGTAGATGCCCAAGATCTCAATCTCTGGAGTCACGCTACCTACCTCTGTAGTAGTAACGAAGTCCTTGAACTCTATGGCGTTAACCACAGCGCCCTGAACAGCGTCGATGACAAGAAGGTAACCGTCGTATGAGCTCAATGGCATGATGTTAGTTACGCCGAAGGCTGCATCACCATTGCGGTAGTAGATAGACCAATCCTCCTCCAAAGCGCGCTGAATAGAGATGTTTGGCTCCTTATCGCGTGACATCTGGAGATATGTGCTGAGGTTGCTATTAGCCTTTGAAATCAACTCTGAGGCGTTGAACTGACCAGGAAGAGTGAGGCCTGGCTGGTAGTAGATTGTAGGATCGTCAGTCTTAATGTCGATGGTGAAGCTATAAGGACCTACGTTTGTAGCTGTCATGGTGAATGTAGCATCCATTGCATTGCCACCCTCGGGTGTTGTGAATGTTACAAGCGCAGGTGCCGATGTCAAAGTACCAGGGTTAGTGTCGAAGTGGCTCTCCTCTGTGCCGTCGGTACCCTCAATCTGCTTGCCGTAGTTAGGATTTAGCTCATAGCCAAATACCAAGATGTAGTACTCCATGTTGGCGATGTTGAGCTCAAACTTGTTCTCGCCAGTGAAGTCCTGGATGCCCTTAACAGGGTCGATGTGAGCAAGCTCACCCTCATCATTCCAGTAGTAAATCTGTGAGTTTACGTAGTTGGCAACAAGGTCTATAGCCTTTGCATCCTTAAGCTTACCATCGTAAGGAAGTACTGCATAGTAGTAGTTTGCATTGAGGTCTGAAGGTGTGATGCGGATGTCGGCAGAGTAGAAGTCGATGTTAGATACCTCGATGTCGAAAGATAGGTCTGTAGTGGCAGCCTCACCACTCTTGTAGTATACCTCGCGTACCTGTGTCTCAACAATTACACTCTCACCCTCAATCTTAACACCACCAACGAATGCTACATACTTTGTTGAAGGCTTAAGGTTGCTTACGTTGAGGGTCTTTGCACCTGTGTGGAGCAACTTGTTAGATATCTCTGTCGCTGTCAGACCATCCTCCTTAAGCTCTGCGATAGCTGTGGTAACGTAGTTCTGGAAGAACTCGGCACGTGTCCAGCCATACTCACCATCCTCGTCGATGTATGACTTGTATACAGACTCCTCGATAGTGGCGATAGTCCATGTCTGGTTGTTG
Source organism: Alistipes sp. (assembly GCA_017646625.1). Lineage (GTDB taxonomy): Bacteria > Bacteroidota > Bacteroidia > Bacteroidales > Rikenellaceae > Alistipes. The sequence continues at coordinate 16,326 of JAGCMF010000016.1, forward strand.
TCTGTAGGTGTAACGTCGAAGGCAGCATTTGTGAGGTATGCCTCAACCTTGAGTGTGAATGTGCAGTCGTTGGTTGTTGGCGCCTCTGTTCTGAAGCGATTCTTCACAATGTCAGTAGTTGCAGCATAGCTCTGTGTGGCGTCAACACCGAATACGAGGAGTGTGTATGATGTGTTAGAAGATAGACCCTGGATAAGGCCATCCTCGATAGCACCCTTCTTAACAACCTCTGCGACATACTGCTCGAAGGTTTTGTCGTTAGCCTCGGCGTACTTCTTCATGTCGCCGTATACAAGCTCGATGATGGCAGCATCGTTGGCGCAGTTATCCACCGTTGCTGAAGGGCATGCCAATACAAGATACTCGGCCTCGAGGTCAGAAGGTGTCACCTGGTAGGCAACAGTTGTCGTTGTTGTCTCGCCGATGAATACTTCGAGAGTTAGTTTCTCTTGTGGTGTAGGTGTAGGCTCCTCTGGCGCAGGCTCCGTACATGCCACAAACGATAGTGCGAAGACCATCATTGCGGCCAATAGACCGTTGATCGTTCTCATAGATTTAAAAAATTTTAGGTTATTATTTAGTAATTATAATCATCCGTTATGCATTTCCCTTGTGACCGAATGGGTCTATTATGTGCTGCTTTGTGGGGATGTTGATGTGTCCCACGCTGCTCTCATAGCGTGTGATGTTCTCCTGAAGCGATAGGAGAAGACGTTTAGCATGCTCTGGGGTGAGTACCACGCGGCTCTTAACACGCGCCTTTGGTAGTCCTGGAAGCATCGTAGCAAAGTCAAGGATAAACTCCGATGTAGAGTGTGCTATTATTGCAAGATTGCAGTAGTTACCCTGGGCAACCTGCTCGTCGAGCTGTATCTCGATGCCCGCCTTTTTGTTTTCAGTCATAGTCGTATACTATTTGTAGTCTATTTTAGTGCGTAAAGATATGCATTATTTTGCTAATTGCAAAATGTGTGCGTAATAATGGGGTGTTGTGGTGATGCGCCGTGGCACGAGAATAGTGCCGTGGGGAGGGTACTGCGGTCGATATGAGGGGTCTACCTTGACCACGAGATATTATTTTTTGTGGTGGTGGTTTTTATGTGGTAAAAGGTGTATAATATCATCTATTTTTTGTATCTTTGCACCGATTATATGCCCTTGTGATTTGAGTTTATGCGAGTGGCGACGAACCTTACGAGTATGATTATTGATGTATTAGAGATATTGTTTAGTGGCCTGTGTGTGGGTGTGGCGTCATCTGTCACTGTGGGTCCTGTTGCTGTGTTGTGCATACAGCGTACGTTGAGCAAGGGACACCTCGCGGGTCTGCTGTCGGGTCTTGGTGTGGCGTGTGCCGACACCATCATGGCCATCCTCGCCTTCTCGGTATATGCGTTATTGAAGAGCTATATTGATGAGTATAGCACAATTATACAGATATGTGGTGGCATCTTCGTCGTCATCGTGGGTGTGAGAATCTTCTTTAAGAACCCTGTGCCACAGATACGTAAAAACCGTGCTGGACATAGCGCCCTATGGCAGGATTTCGCCTCTATGTTCGGCTTCACGCTGGCCAACTTTGTCGTCGTGATACCCTATATCTTGGCATTCTTTGCCATGTTCAACGTGGAGCTCGCCATGAACGAAGTGGTGGAGTATGCAGAACCCGCCATCAGTCGTCATGGCCGCAACCTCCTTGTGCTTGGTGGTTTTATGCTTGGTGCTGTGCTCTGGTGGTTGGCACTCACCTCGCTTATAAACCTCTTCCGTAGGGGCTTCAAACCACGTCATATGCTCACAATAAACCGTGTGGCGGGTGTTGTGATTGCGGTGCTTGGCCTCGTTACACTTGTCTCACAATTTATCGAATAAAACTATGCGTAATAAGATAATCATTGCCATTGATGGCCATTCGTCGTGCGGTAAGAGCACCTTTGCAAAGGCCATCGCGGCACGTCTCGGTTATATATTCATCGACACGGGTGCCATGTATCGCGCCGTGACACTCTATGCTCTGGAGAATGGTGCAATCACCTCGGGCATGGTCGACGAACAGAGGGTGTGTGATATGCTCGATGACATAGACATAGACTTCCGCTTCAACCCGCAGCGTGGTGCCAGCGACATATATGTCAACGGCGACCTTGTTGAGGGTAAGATTCGTACCATCGAGGTTAGTAACTGCGTGAGTGCTGTGAGCTCGTTTGGTGCTGTGCGCCAGAAGCTTGTTGCCATGCAGCAGCAGATGGGTCACAAGGGTGGCGTGGTGATGGATGGTAGGGATATAGGCACTGTTGTCTTCCCCGATGCCGAGCTCAAGATATATATGACGGCAGATGCCATGGTGCGTGCCGAGAGACGCTTCAAGGAGCTTACGCAGAAGGGCGATAATGTAACCCTCGAGGAGGTATATGAGAATGTGGTGTCGCGCGATAAGGCAGATATGTCGCGTGCTATATCGCCACTACGCAAGGCCGACGATGCCATAGTCCTCGATAACTCGCACATGAGTGTTGAGGAGCAGATGGCGTGGTTCGATGCCGAGTTTCAGAGGGTGACATCAAAGTAGGAGTCAGTCATGCGTGTTGTTATAGATGATAATTCGGGCTTCTGCTTCGGTGTTGTTAGGGCCATCGGCGAGGCCGAGAGTGCACTGCAGCGCACAGGTGAGGTGTGCTGTCTTGGCGACATCGTGCACAACCGTGTTGAGGTGCAGAGGCTTGAGAATATGGGCATGGCGACAGTCACGCATGCCGATATGCCGTCGTTGGGAGGCCGTACGCTGCTGATACGTGCTCATGGTGAGCCACCAGCAACATACCGTCTTGCCGAGAGTCTCGGCATAGAGGTCATCGACGCCACATGTCCTGTTGTGGCACGCCTACAACGCCGTGTGCGCGAGGCGTACGACAAGATGCGCGAGGTGGGTGGCAGCGTGGTGCTCCTCGGCAAGCATGGTCATGCAGAGGTTATAGGCCTCACAGGACAGGTGGAGGATGATGTGATGGTGGCGGAGAGCATCGCCGACCTTGAGGGTCTCGACTACACACGCCCCATATACCTGCTGTCGCAGACGACACAGAGCATAGAGCTCTTCAACGCCATGGCAGAGCATATTAGGTCTCATGTTAAGGAGGGTGTAAGTGTCACCGTCGACGACACCATATGTCGTCGTGTTGCGGGGCGCGAGACACTCCTTGCTACCTTCTCGGCGAGTGTAGATGTGGTGCTCTTTGTGTGTGGTCGTAAGTCGTCGAATGGTCGTGTACTCTCGGAGGTGTGCCGCAAGGCAAATAGTCGTTGCTACAACATCGAAGAGGCTGCAGAGATAGATATGGCATGGTTTGAGGGTGCCGCAAGCGTCGGAATATGTGGCGCTACATCGACACCCCGCTGGCTGATGGAGGATGTGGCGGCGGCGGTGCGTAGTATGGCGGGTGAGTTGGATAACGAATAAATAGATGATAGATTATGAGATACGTAGTTCGATCGTTGAAATATTTTTTACTAATATGCGTTCTCTATTTGGGAATTGTGTGGTATGAGAGTCTTAATGTCGCTGTTGAGGGAGTATCATTCCTCGACGTACTCAAGGCGCAGCTCTATTCGCAGCATGGCGCGATGCTCATCTCGGCATTCATGCTCCTTGCTGCTATATATCCACGCTTCGGCTTCATGAAGCGCACGGTGGATAACTGCGACATGGTGGAGGATGCTGTGCGCATACACAACGCCATGCAGTGCTTCGGCTTCGAGGTTGTGGGACAGAGGGGTGAGTATACGGTGTTCCGTGCGAAGGGCTTCATACGCCGCCTATCCTTCTTGTTTGAGGATGAGGTGCTTGTGCGCCAGGTGGGCAGTGGTATAGAGATTGCTGGTATACGTCGTGCTGTGGCACGTATTATCTACCAGCTACATGCATATATCTCGCAAAAGCGTTTTGAGGGTAACGAGTAGATAGATTGAGTGTTATGTGGTTGACAAAGATGTGGCGTAGTGTGTTGTGTGTCGTTGTGCTTGGCACGATGATGCCGCCGTCGTTGTGTGCGCAGAGCAGCGATGTGGCGCGCGATTTCGAACTTGGCAAGGCGACAGAGATTCTTGCCAATATGATGCGTGAGTTGGAGATGGGCTTTGTTGACCCTGTAACTGCCGAGGAGCTACTCACAGCAGCAAGCAACGGCATGATATCGGCCACAGACCCATATACGGAGTATCTCTCGGAGTCTGCCATGGCCGACTTCGAGGTTATGACAACAGGACGCTATGGCGGTGTAGGCTCGCTGATACGCAAGAAGGGCGACTACATAATCTTCGCACAACCATATAAGGACTCGCCAGCAGATGAGGCGGGAGTGAAGATTGGAGATAAGATTCTGGCTATCAATGGCGAGGATATGAAGTATAAGACACCATCTGATATCAGCTCGCGTCTTAAGGGAGAGCCCGAGACCGAGGTGGAGGTTGTGGTGGAGAGAAATATTGACAGCAGTGTAGATACACTTACGCTATGTCGCCGTAGGGTCTCCATCCCGAGTGTCAACTATGCCGGCATGGTGGGTGACGGCATAGGCTACATCATGCATGGCGACTTTATAGATGGCAGCTATGACGAGATGCGCAGAGCCCTCGGTACGCTGCTTGAGGGTGATAGCCTCAAGGGTCTCATCCTCGACTACCGTTCTAATGGAGGTGGTGTCATGCAGGAGGCTGTCGACATAGCATCACTCTTCGTGCCCCGTGGCCAGCGCATAGTATCACTCATGGGTCGTGACTCATCATCTCTACATCACCACGATACGCGCTATGCTCCCATGGCCGAGGATGTGCCTATCGTCGTGCTTGTTAATGGCTCGTCAGCCTCGGCATCCGAGATTCTCGCTGGCTCGCTTCAAGATATGGATCGTGCTGTGATTATGGGTAGCCGCACATTTGGCAAGGGTCTTGTGCAGGGCACCCTATACCTCGGCTACAACAGCTACCTAAAGTATACCACAGCGAAGTACTACATACCTTCGGGTCGCTGCATACAGTCGCGCGACTACGCCTCTATGCGTGGCGAGGGTGGCGCGCAGAGTCTCCCCGACTCGCTAATATCGGAGTTTCATACGCGCAATGGCCGCAGGGTATATGATGGTGGCGGTATAGTCCCCGACATAAAGATTGAGCCGCAGTATGTCAGCCGCTTTGCCCTCACTCTGTATGCCATGGGATATATGGAGGATTGGGCAGATGAGTATATGCGCGAGCACCACGATGAGGCTATCGATGTGCGTAGCTTCAGCATCAGCGATGAGGATTATGCCGACTTCTGCGCCTTCATAGCCCAGAGGGATGTGCCTTATGAGTCGGAGACTCGACGTGCGCTGGCAGCCCTTGAACGTGCCGTGGATAACGACCTCTACGATGAGGCATTGGGAGGTGCCGTGGAGCAGCTAAAGGGTCTCATCAAGGATGATAAGATGTCGAACATGGAGACATATAAGGCCGAGATTATGGATGCTCTGAATGCCGACATTGTCATGCGCTACGCCTATAGCGAGGGTGTTGCGGAACGTGCCGCGGCAAATGACGAGATGGTGCAGCGTGCCGTGGAGCTGTTGCTCGACGAGGCGGAGTATCGCCGTATCCTTGAGGAGCAGCACCTCAACAGACGCTAACATAATGCTTTTAGGCAGATGACACTCAACCCGCTGAATATAGGTAGACGCTTCGTTGTGGCACGCCGACGTAACATCGTCATCGTGGTGGGTCTTGCGCTGGCGGCACTATCGGTATTCTACACATGGCGTGTCTCTGTAGATATGAAGCATGAGGATCAGATGGCCATTGAGAAGTTACGCGAGGATGAACGTAATGCTGTGGAGATGTGGGAGGATATCCTTCGTTCCACGAACTTCGGCGGTCAGATGATGTATAACCCCGAGCTTCTCAAGGAGCTTGCCGAGCATACCAATGTGCCACTCATCGTTGCCGACGAACGTCTGAATGTGTGGGTCACCAACCTCCCGGAAGAGGTTGTCCTCGACCCGCAGCGCCTGCGTGCCGAGATTATGCGCATGAGTGAGACAAATAAGCCTATATCTGTCTCGTATGGCATCATGCACCAGACCACCATAACCATCTACTTCGGCACTACCGACTACGATGCCCTGGTCTCGAGTGCACATCGTGATGCGCTGACGCTGTTTCCATATGTGCAGCTTATAATAATCATAATATTCGCAATATTTGCCTATATAGCCTTCTCCTCGACGAGGCAGAATGAGCAGAATCGTGTGTGGGTGGGTCTTGCGAAGGAGACGGCGCACCAGCTGGGCACGCCCACATCCTCACTCTTGGGTTGGATAGAGTATCTGCGCAGCCAGCCTGTGGACCAGATGGCTGTGGATGAGATGTCGAAGGATCTTGCACACCTGATGAAGATTGTGGACCGCTTCTCGAAGATAGGCTCCGAGACGCAGCTCACGCCGATGAACATAAACGAGGTTATAGGCGACACTGTTATGTACTTCCGTCGCCGCATACCCCGCAATGTGACACTGTCGTACAACGGCCTTGCCATGGCTCCTATACGCGTGTCGATAAATGCTGCACTCTTCGAGTGGGTTATCGAGAACCTAATGAAGAACTCGTTGGATGCGCTGCAGGGTCAGGGTGCCATAGATGTTGAGGTTGTGGATAATGGTGCTGTGGTATATGTTGAGGTTAGCGACACGGGCAAGGGTATATCGAAGGGTAACTGGGAACGTATCTTCGAGCCTGGCTTCACCACCAAGACCCGTGGCTGGGGCCTCGGACTATCACTCTCGCGCCGCATAATCGAGGAGTACCACGGAGGTAAGATTGCCGTAGTACGTTCCGAGGCGGGCAAGGGAACAACGATTCGTGTAACACTAAAACGTCGTGAGGGAGATGAATGATGCACATACACTATATGAGTTTGAGGGTGCTGGCTACCGTGTAGTCGAGGCCAAGGCTCTCTATGGGCGTAGTGCCACCCTCCAGACAGGATATGTTGAGGAGGGTGTGGGCTATAGCGAGGCTGCGGCAGAGGAGCTATATGGCGCAGCATCTGTTGTTGTTCCCGCAGAGGGTATCTACCACTATACGCAGCGTATGACCGCAGAGCCGCTATACCACGGTGTTGCGGCGCTGACAATCATAGGATACCTGTTCATGTTGCTGCGTTCCTGGAACTTTATAGGCTCGATATGGGTTGGTGCCTTCACACGACCCAGCGAACGACGCATGGGTGCCGAGGGTGGTGTATTGCCCCTTCAGCGCTTCAAGCAGGTGGCAGCACTGCTCGGCGTAGTGGTCATGTCACTCGTCGCTGTACGTCTGTCAGAGGGTGTCATACCTACTCACTCGGCACTCTATACCGCAGGCTTTGCCCCCTATGCCACGCTATTCTCGTTGCTCTTCATAGGGGTATTTGTGGCGTGGTGCTACGCCCTACATAAGGTTGTGGGGTGGGTTGCATATAGCGATGTGGCAATGACGTTGGCCTCCATCGGCTATATGAACTTTGTGCGTTGTGTGACGCTGCTATACCCACTCGTCATGGTGTGGCTCCTTGCCACGGGTGATAGGGCTTTTTATATGGGTATTGTTGTCATTATTAGCGTCTCGTTGCTGCTATTGTTATATCTAAAAGATACTTTTTTGTTCTTTGTCGCAAAAAAAATCTCGATTTTGTATTTCATTTTGTATCTTTGCACCGCAATTTTGCTACCTGTCAGTTTTCTACTGCATCTACTACCCACCTACCTAGCGTAGCGGGCATGCGAGTGATGGCGTGAAGCGTGGTATATGAGGCCCGTTGGTAGGCTGCTATGGAGTGAAAGGAGCAATGAGCAAAAGTGTGTAATAATAAACGATAAGAAGTTGAAAGTTAGTAAGATTTTGGTATCGCAGCCGACACCGGCTATAATTGAAAAGTCCCCCTTCTATGATTTTTCGAATAAGCATTCACTTGCTATCGACTACAAGCCTCTGATACGTGTTGTAGGTGTAACCCTCAAGGAGTTCCGTGCGCAGCGCACAGAGATCCTCGATCACACGACGATGATATTCTCGTCACGCACCACCATCGACAGCTTCTTCCGCATATGCGAGGAGGCTCGTATCACCGTACCCGAGACGATGAAGTATATCTGTAATACCGAGGCTGTAGCCCTCTACTTGCAGAAGTATATCGTCTACCGCAAGCGTAAGATATCGTTTGCTGATGGCACGTTCAACTCGTTGTTGGAGCTTATTGTGAAGCATAAGGAGGAGAAGTTCATGCTTGCACTCACAGAGCCGTTCAAGCCCGAGCTCCCCGATGCCCTTGCCAAGTTGAAGCTTAAGGTGTCACCCGTAGTCTTTGCCCGTACTGTCTCTGCCGACATGTCGGATATGAAGCCTATGGACTACGACATCATAGCGCTATACTCGCCAAACGATGTTAAGGCACTCATAGATAACTTCGATGTTAACAGCCTACCTGTTGTTGCAACCTTTGGTGAGGCTACGTTGCGTGCCGCCAAGGAGGCGGGATTGAAGGTCAAGGCCTCGGCACCAACGCCACAGGCTCCATCTATGGTCAAGGCCCTCGATATATACTGCAATCAGGTTGCCGAGGGTGTGGAGGTCGCCGATGCCGAGGTTAAGGATAACCCCGATAAGGAGGAGTTCATCCGCGCCCAGCAGTCGAAGTTGCAGAAGAAGACACGTACACGTGTAGCCAAGAAGACGCTTTAGTATATTATGGAAAAGACGTATGCCTTGCCCAAGGCCGAACGCTTGAGGTCTCTCGGCGCTGTGCGTCGTCTCTTTGACGAGGGCACGGCGGGTTTCGTCTATCCCTTCAGATATATGGTCATCACCGAGCAGAGCACCCAGCCAAGTGTCGAGGTGCTCTTCTCTGTGCCAAAGCGTAACCATAAGCGTGCTAATAAGCGTAACCTGCTGCGTCGCAGGATGAAGGAGGCATACCGCCTGAATAAGAGCCTATTGGCAGCAGAGGATAGGGGTGTCGTCATAGACCTCGCCCTCATATATAGCTCCAAGGAGCTACTTCCCTATAAGAGTATCAACAATGCCATCAGCAGGATTCTTCGTGAGGTTGCTGCGCACAATTAAGCGCATCCTTGCCCTGCCACTAATATGGCTTGTGCGCATCTATCAGCTCGGCATCTCGCCGCTGAAGCCACCATCATGTCGTTTCACACCCACCTGCTCGCAGTATGCTATCGAGGCACTACGCAAGCATGGCCCCATACGTGGGCTATACCTCACCGTGCGTCGTCTGCTGCGCTGTCATCCATGGGGTGGATCAGGGTACGATCCAGTCCCGTAATTTCTTGTGATAAGGGGGCATTCTCGACCTCTCAATCATTCGGCTGAATGGGAAATACGCATAGTATGTCCCATCCAGCCGAATTTCTTTATCGAGGCCAAGCCTGACCCCTTCTGACAAGAAATTGGGTCTCACGCTGGTTAGGTAGGGACTATTTGAGCTCTTCAATCAACGCCACCAATGGGATGTATGCCAAGTACTACCCATCGACGGCATTTTCATGTCATAGCCAAATCTAACCCCTTCTGACGAGAAATTTGCTCTTGTGATAAGGGGTTGTCTTCGTGTAAAAGGGCATAAAAGGGCATAAAAGGTAAAGGGTCATAAGAGGTTGGAAGCTGCGTGGCTTTTACCTCTTATGACCCTTTAGGTTCTACTCCTACAGAGTCTCTACTTAAGGAATATATCGACTGTTATAGGCTCCTCGCCGAGGCTTACACTCACTCTCTGTAGCTCGCCGGCAGTGTCGTAGTAGCGCAACTCGTAGTCTCTGCCCTTCTCAACAAGCACCGAGAAGGTGTCGTTCATGTCGCGCAATGGATCAGCGGTGAGACCACCACCCATCTGCTCTGTGCCACAAAATATATCGACACCCATAGCCACCCTGTCGTCAGAGTGCTCGCGGTGTGCCGCATCCTTCCAACCACGAATCTTGATGAAGGTGTGCGTGCCAGCCTCCATATGGCGGGTATACTGCTCGTATGCCAATCTCTGGTAGTGCTCCGTAACATTCACAGCACCAACGCTATGTGGTAGATCCTCAACATCGCAATCCTCGCCTGCCCATACCATAGGGAACCAGTCGTCAGCACCTGTGAAGCGTGTGGCGTAGATGGCATACTCCCTATCCTCGGCATTAGCCTTCGACGCATCAGCCATAAACCATAGGTGGTCGAGCTTCGAGGGGAAGTAGTACTCCGTAACCCTCCACTCGCCATCGAGCCATACCTCTGTCCAGCTGTGGTTACCACGGTTGTCGTGCCATGAGGCGGTGCCCGCAAAGCGTGCTGGGATACCTACAGCCCTGAAGGCGTCGACAAGCAAGATGGAGAGACCTGTGCACGATGCCATGCCCTGGCGCATTGACTCCTTCGGACTCTGGTTGGTCTTCTCCCTTTTTGTATTATAGTCTACACCCGTAAGGCGTGGGATATTGGCATTTACGGCACATACAGCATCGTACATAGTCTTACATGTGTCGACAGCGGGGGCAAATAGCTCGTATAGCTCCTTACGCCATGAGTCTCTAACCTCATCCACAACGTGGTAGGGGAGCACGTCACACATATATATCTCCTCGGGGAGGCTCTGTGTCCATGCATACTTCTCCTTGGCGATGTTGGCATACTCAACATTCTCTAAAAGGAGTGCTGTATCCATGGTCTCGAGGTCCGACTGTGGCATGTTAGCCAACAGAAACGCCATGTCGCGCTTATGAGCATCGGGGGTGCTCTCGAGCATCATGCGTAGTGCCGACTCGCGACCCGAACGCGCCAAGGCCTCCTGCAGTGCCTCATCTGTCGAGATGTCATACGATGCGCCACCACGAGGCCACACAAGAGCTGCCACGACAAGGCACACCATGGCCATAAGGCCGAGTAGTAGTTTTACCTTCATAGTCTTATAAGTTTTAGTATTTCAGTAACTTCATCCTCGTCGACACTGCGTAGTGCATACTCGTCTACAGCAGCGCTGCCACCCATCGAGATGCGTGGGTTGCGGTACTCCATGCCACCGGCAACCATCCTCTTTGCACTGAAGTGCAGAGCATCGACACCCGTAGCTGCGAGTGCCTCGGCATTTGCTGCCGTCACGCCGCTGCCCGCCATAATCTCGATTCTGCCTGCCGCAGTGGTAACAGCAGCCCAGATGTTATCTATGCCATCAAGTGCCTTGTCGTAGCCTCCCGACGTGAGGATGCGTGTGCAGCCTGTGGCGATGATGGCCTCCACGGCAGCGACATAGTCACGGGTCATGTCTACGGCCCTGTGGAATGTAGTCTCCATCTCCCCCGCGGCCTCTACAAGGCGGCGTGTGCGTACAACATCTACGTCACCCTCGGCAGTGAGGATGCCAAATACGACACCTGTAGCTCCTGCCGTGCGTGCCCTCTCAATATCGAGGAGCATGGTCTCGAACTCATCGTCGGAGTAGAGGAAGTCACCTCCGCGTGGTCGAATCATAACGCTTACATCTATGCCCTGTATGCGTGACACCATCTCGATGGTGGCAACAGAGGGCGTAACGCCTCCATCAGCTGGCGATGAGCATAGCTCAACACGATTTACGCCGAGGCGCGCAGCCGTGCGGCATGCCTCAACAGAGTAGGCGCATAGTTCTGTCTTAATATCTCTCTTCATATTCTAAAGTTGTTCGCTGTCAATGAGTTTGTTAAGCACAGCATATACTGTCAGACCAGCAACAGATCGTATGCCTGTCTTATGTACTATGTTCTTGCGGTGCGAGATGACCGTGTGGGGTGAGATGTTTAGCTCCGAGGCAATCTCCTTATTCGTGTAGCCACGAGCAACAAGTACGAGGACATCGCGTTCGCGGTCGGAGAGCTCATGGCTGTCGGTGAAGTTATTCTCCGTAGGCGTGGCAACAGCATCGCACACCACTCTCTCTATATCCTCTGCGCTGTTATATATACTTATGGTTGCGGTGAACTTACGCAGCACCTCCTCCTCATGCAGTGTACTCACTATGCCCACGACAGGCATATTGTTCAACTCGGCACACTCCTCGATGCGGTGAAGCAACGACACGGAGGCAACGACGACATCCACTCTGCCCGCGGCGAGCAGCGTGTGTATGTCGGCAATAGTGGAGTATGCCCCTATCACCTCGCAGCGTGTGCTACGTGTTAGTAGCGATGCTACACCCTCGGCAATGACCGTGGCAGCATCGACGATAACAACCCTACAACGTTTCATCATCACCAGATTTTATATACATCTCAACCAATGGGCGTAACACCATAGACTCCACCTTTGTGTGGCGGCGTAGGTCGTCACGCAGGGCATATATATGCTCCAGCGTGTTGCACCTCAACTGTGTAGGTGCTGCCGCAGGGAGGCTCTTGAAGATTAGCGACGCTATGTCGTTCGACCTGTCGTCGATGTCGGCATGGGGCATGTCGAGTATGCTGCAGTCTGCAACACCCCCCGCACGGCTATCCGCAAAGGCAAAGATGCAGCGTTCCTCCTCCTCGAAGTGCTCGACGATGTAGCGTGAGTAGTCGTCGTAGAAGCGTCGCAGAAGGTTACGCGACAGCTCATCGCAGTGCTGGAGAATCTTCTCGAGGTGCTGTGATGTGTGGGGGAGCATATGCTCGGCATAGTAGCGGTGTGAGGCACGTAGGTAGGCAACAACATCCTGGAGCATATCGATATGCAACGACTCTCTGGTGGGTCGGTAGCTGCTATCCACATGCATTGAGCATATGATGAGGAAGAGATCTACATTGCGGCCATCGCGTTCACACATCTGGGCAACAGAGATGTCGCCAAAGGGTAGTGTGATATCCAGGCGCGAGAAGATGGAGAGTAGCGATGGCGCTGTCTCCACAAGCTCGAAGATCTTCATGTCGGGAGAAAAGACCGACAAATATGGTGTTTCATGCTTTCTATTCATTAATTATCAGCGTGTTATATTATCATTAACCTAACTATATATATTATAATGCAAATATACGCATAATTTCCAAAACGCACAAATCCCCATAATTGGGGATATTCTACGCTACAATATACCTAAATCATGCGATTGTACAGCCCGAGATGTTGCCATATCTTTGCATCATGAAAAATAGCCCACGGTGTGATTGAGTAATGTGATGATTGAGTGGGTTTTGTAGATAGATATCTTTTTAGTTTTTATTGGGTGTTCCCCTGTGTGTGGGGAGAGGAGCCAGGGTAAAACCCTGGCTTTTTTCGTCATATATCATGCTTGGCGTAGCGCAATCCCAACATGTGGGGGTGTCAAGCGGTGTTATTTACCAAAAATATGCGATTGCCCATGCCCGCAACAAGATATACCTTTGCCATCGTAAACTTAAACTGTGAACTATGGTTAGGAGATTGAAGAGATTGGTGATATATACCATATATATAATATGTGCACTGCTCACCACAACGATAGCCTCGGCAACAGAGCCTCCTGTGGGTCTTCGTGCCGGTGCAACCATATCGGGTGTCGTTGTTGATGGCGAGGGTAGGCCTATGCCATATACCACACTATATGTCGATGGCACAACACGTGGCACGACGACAGATGACCAGGGACGCTATATGTTGCATGTCGAGGAGGGTGATGCCGAGGTTGTGGTCCAGATGCTGGGCTACCGCACTGAACGTCATGCTGTAAGCCTTGCGGAGGGTGAGATACTTAACCTCGATGTTAGTCTCGATGTTGAGGCTACAGATATAGATGAGGTGGTGGTCTCGGCATCGGGAGTGGGGCGTGTCAAGCGTTCTGCGTTTAATGCTGTGGCAGTAGATACGCGCGAGCTGCGTAATACCACCAAGAATCTTGCTGATGCGCTATCGCGTGCTCCGGGTCTCAAGTTGCGCGAGTCGGGAGGCGTGGGGTCGGATATGCAGCTCATGGTTGATGGCTTCTCGGGTAAGCATGTTAAGATATTTATAGATGGCGTGCCCCAGGAGGGTGCTGGCGTAATGTCGCTAAACAACATCCCTGCGGGCTATGCTGACCGTATAGAGGTGTATCGTGGTGTTGTGCCCGTAGGCTTCGGTGCTGATGCCCTCGGTGGTGTGATAAACATCGTGACCAACAAGTCGCGTAGAAGATGGTTTGCCGATGCGTCATACTCCTATGGCTCGTTCAACACACACCGTTCGTCGGTGACTGCGGGGCAGACGTTGGATAATGGAGTTATGTGGGAGGTATATGCCTACCAGAACTACTCGGATAACAACTATAAGGTAGATGTCCCCATCGAAGACTTCGAGACAGGACGCATAGATAGGGGTGTGCTGCACACTGTGGAACGCTTCCACGACACCTACCACAACGAGAGTGTTGTGGCAAAGGTGGGTGTTGTGGGTAAGGAGTGGGCTGACCGCCTCGTATTCAGCATGAACTACTCACAGATGTATAAGGAGATACAGACGGGTGTGCGCCAGGAGATTGTATATGGCGAGAAGCTGCGCCATGGTCACTCGCTGATGCCCTCATTGGAGTATGTAAACCATAACCTCTTCACACGAGGTCTCGACCTTACACTCACGGCAAACTATAACCGTGATGTGGTATACAACATCGACACTGCGCAGTATAAATATAACTGGCGTGGTGAGACGAAGCGCCTAAATTCGCCTGGCGAGCAGTCATATCAGCATATGCGTTCTGATAACGATACGTGGAGTGCCACGGCGACATTGAGTTACCGTCTGGGTCGTGCTCACAGCTTCACTCTCAACCACCTCTTCAGCACCTTCAGACGCACAAATACATCGTTGCTTGCTGCAGAGGCACAGAGGGATGCTATAGATAAACAAACGGTTAAGAATATCACAGGCTTTCAGTATCGCTTAATGCCATCACGCCGCTGGAACGTATCGCTTTTTGCCAAGTACTATGCGCAGCATGTTGCGGGTCCTATAGCCGTGGATGCTAACCAGGCGGAGTTTGTGCGCACAACACGCAGGGAGGATGCCGTGGGCTATGGTGTTGCTGCCACATACTTCATCACCGAGGGTGTGCAGGCAAAGGTGTCGTACGAGAATGCCTACCGTCTGCCCACTATCGAGGAGATGTTTGGCGATGAGGACCTTGAGATTGGTGATGTTGGTATACGCCCCGAGAATAGCGATAACATAAATGTAAGCATCAGTTATTCGGATAGTTATGGTGCAGAGGATATGCATGGTCTCTATCTCGAGGGTGGCTTTATATGGCGTGATACGAAGGACTATATACAGCGCAATATTGTTGATATGAGTGGCGGTAAGTCGGCAGCGAGCTATATAAACTACGGCAAGGTGCGCACATGGGGTGCCACGCTATCGCTGCGCTATAGCCTCGGCAGATGGCTATCTATGGGTGGCAACATCACCTATATGGATGTGCGCGATAATATGCCTATAGCCATAGGCACGACCTCTATGCCTAACCTCGGCTATGGCGACCGTATGCCCAACATACCATATCTCTTTGCTGATATGGATGTTACCTTCTCGTGGCATGACTCTATAATGCGTGACGATGTGCTCTCTGTCACCTACGACAACCAGTTCCTCAATCGCTTCTACTACTACTCATCGCGCATAGGAGCAAATAGGGATGACTATATGGTGCCCACGCAGTTCTCGCATAACATCTCGTTGAGCTACTCGATTAAGGGTGGTAAGTATAACTTCTCTGTCGAGTGTCGTAACATCACCAACGAGAAACTATATGATAACTTCAGCCTACAGAGGGCGGGCAGAGCATTCTATGGTAAGGTGCGCATAGCCTTTGGTAGCAGATAAATGGTATGATTGTAATTTAAAAATTAAGAATATGAAGAAGTTTTTGTCAAAGTTTGCCATCGTTATGGTGGCTGTTGTAGGCCTTGTGGCGTGTGAGCAGGGTGGTGTTGAGAACCATCCGCAGCAGGGTGACGTGCGCCCATATGTCATCGCCTCGCAGGGCACATTCTCTAACACAACAACAAATGCACTCCTCACCGCCGAGAGTCTTGCCGGTGGTACGATAGGCATGGAGCATGGTTTGGTGAATGATGGTGCATCGTACTGGGTATTCTGGGGCGATAAGTATCTATATGGTCTCACATATAATCAGGGTAATGCTGGCACCACGCGTTCCTATGTCATGAATGGTGACTACACCCTCACTGCACGTTCAGCGGAGTATGCAGTGCGCCGTTTTAATAATGTGGGTGTCTACGACAAATATGTCATGACCACCTCTACGGGCGATGGTCCTGCGGAGTGGGCCGATGAGAATGGCTTTATTCCGAAGTCTATCCTCGTCTCGCTACTCGATGTCGAGGCGGAGACATATACCACAAATAACACCCTCGAGGAGCACTATCTCGCCGAGAACTTCCTCGGCAATGGTGAGTATATCACCCTTGCGGGTATCGAGGATGTGGATGGACGTATCTTCTCGGCGGCTGTGCCTATGGGCTTGAGCCAGTATGGTGTGAAGGCCGATGGTGGAGCATGGGTGCGTGATGGCTACGAGGATCTTGTGAAGAGTGAGGCTGGTGGCTCGGGAAGTGGTGCCTACAAGGAGGGTGAGTTGCCAGGCACGCAGTACCCCAATGAGTGCTGGGTTGTCATCTTCGAGGATGAGACACTCCAGCAGCGCAAGCTCATAAAGACGGATAAGATAAGCTATGCTTGTGGCCGTAATAAGTCGCAGTACTACCAGATGATATGGGAGGTGGATAATGGTGATGTATATATCTTCTCACCCTCATATGCCAAGACTATGAGTGATGCTCGTCAGCAGACAACTCTTCCCGCGGGTGTGGTACGCATTAAGGCTGGCGCGGCGAGCTTCGATGATGACTACTATGTAAACTTCGAGGCGCTGGCTGATGGATGTGCCTTCGTGCGCACATGGCCTATTGGTGGCACAAAGTTCCTTATGCTCATGTATGATAGCCCTCTGGAGCCTGGCAAGACGATGGTGGCAAATAGGCTTGCTATCTTCGATGTTGAGAGCCAGCAGCTACAGATGGTCGAGGGTCTTCCTGCGCCAGAGACAATCTCGGGATTTGGTACTGCACCATATGTTGAGGGTGGTAGGGTCTATATCGCCGTTACCACTACGGATAGTTACCCCTCGATATATGTCATAGATGGCGCTACGGCTGTGGCAACAAAGGGCCTTACCGTTGAGGCTACGCAGATAGGTGGCGTGGGCAGACTATCTCCCATAGAGTAATTTATTCTGTGAAGCACCCTGCAAAGCAAAATAATTTGTATATTTGACGTGTTATAGAGGCATTATGAGACGATTTTTTAAGCAGATACATATATGGCTGTCGTTACCTCTGGGTGTAGTCATGTCGCTGACGTGCTTCACAGGTGCATTGCTCATCTTCGAGCCAGAGATTACAGAGTCCGTACAGCGTGACTACTACTATGTTGATAGCGTGGGTGACGAAAGGCTACCCGTGGCAGAGGTTGTCGCCCTTGCCGAGAGTCATCTTGCTGATGGGCAGCGTATAACAGGTGTCGTTATCCCGGCAGACCCCAGTAGGTGTTATAAGGTAAACCTCTCTGAACCAAAGCACGCTGCAATATATGTTGATCAGTATAGTGGCGAGGTTAAGGGTCAGCCTGAACGTCTGCCTTTCTTCAGGGTCATGTTCCGCCTGCACAGGTGGCTTATGGATACGCGCCCAGCCGATGACGGCATATATTGGGGTAAGGTTATTGTTGGCATAAGCACCCTCGCCATGGTCGTGGTGCTCATCACAGGTATCTTCATCTGGGTACCCAAGAGCATAAAGATGTGGCGTAATAGGTCGACCATTGCTGTGCGTAAGGGCTGGCGTCGCTTCTGGTATGACCTACATGTCGCTGGAGGTATATACGCTGTGCTCCTGCTCCTCGCCATGTCACTGACAGGACTGACATGGTCTTTCAAGTGGTACAATAAGGGCTTTAGCCGTCTCTTTGGCGTTGATGTTACAGCTTCAGCTGCAAAGAGTGGTGGCGACAGAGGTAAGCATAGTGTAGATATATCGCCTTATGCTCATTGGGATGCTGTCTATAATAGCGTTGCCGATGAGTTAGAGCATCCTGCTAACATAACCCTCTCTCATGGCAAGGCCTCTGTTAAACTTGCTGGCTGGGGTAACCCACGTGCCGCCGATAACTATCTGTTTGACAATTCCTCCGGTGAGATGTTGTCTGTTGAGAGATATGACGACATAGATAGACGTAGTAAACTCCGTGGCTGGATATATGCCGTACATGTCGGCAATTGGGGTGGTATCCTTACACGCGTAATGTGGTTTTTAGCAGCACTCATAGGTGCTACACTGCCGCTGACGGGCTACTACCTGTGGATTAGGCGTAAGTTCCTATGCAAGCGTGATTGCAAGTATAAGGAGTGCCCACATGGGGAGAGATAGTCTCGTTATCTCTACAAAAGAGGAGAGTGTCCGCAGTCAGCAGACACTCTCCTCTTTTGTTAGTATCGCAGCGTTATGTTGTTCCTCTTGAGTAGTCTGCTCCAGCCTGTCGTTTTGTCGAAGAGTGTATCTTCATACCCTGCGCTTTCGTAGCCACGTGCTTCCCACTGCTCGCCATTTGTCAGTGTAACACCATAGAACACCTCGCCTATCTCCTCAAGCTGTGTGGTGTAGTTTATCCTCCTTGCACTGCGTGCCGCCTGCTCAACCTCCGCAGCTGCAGTGGCGAGTGCCTCACATCTGATGGCTCTCGAGGCTCGCCTCACTATGTCCACAAGGTCGTAGGTGAAAGCCATGCGTAGGTACTCTGTTGTCTCCATAGCCTCGGCATCGAGATATGCTGTGATGTAGTAGTATGCGCCTGCCACAGCACTCTCCACCTCCTCCATCGTCGCCCCATACCTCGCCTCGAAGGCCTCCTTGCCAATACTCTCCTGCTCGTCGTATAGTCCATCCACAACATCCGCAAAACTCCTTATCGACTCGTTCAGGCTCGCAACATATCTGCTGTCGGTGATGCTGAAGTCTACCTTCTCGAGCAGTAGGTCTTGTAGGCCCATCTCCATCTTTATATACCCCATGTACTCGCCGAGTGCCTCCACAAACTCACTCTCCTTGTCGCTTTTAATGCTGCGTAGCGCCATGTGTAGCCAATGAATCTCGGAGCATAACATCAGTGATACGTGGCACGATCCCATAATGTGGTCGGCATATAGAGATAGTGGGGTGATATACTCCATGGTGTTCATCAGGCACGATATCATCTGTATCATCCTAAAGTGCGTTCCCGAGAGCTCTATTCCAGTACATAGCTCTTCAAGACTAACATACCTCTGTAGGTCGGTGTCACGTAGCGTGCCACGTGTCGCCTCTATGCCCACCTCTGGATGCCAGCCGTTACCATGTCCCGCAAGCAGAAGTATGTAGTTGTCTGCTGGCGCCACCCTCTTGCTCCATGTTATAAAGTCGGCAATGTTGTCGGGGTCGTATAGCGGGTAGTTGTTGTCGCCAACTGTCGTGAAGTCTGTGCTGCTCTCTCCTCCCTTTATCACCATGCGACACACCTCCCCCTTGCCATTGCTCCAATTCGATGCGTAACCCTTTGTCCACTTTATCTGCGCTGCGAGATTTATGTTGGGCGCAAGTGCCGACTTGCTGATGTTGGCTAACGACCTCTCTATCGCCTCGTCAAGCGTGTCACCACCTACCGCCAGGTAGATTATGGTGTATGTGGGTAGCTCCTCCTGCTCGGGTACTACCACCACTACCGGAGGTTTTGGCTCCTCTGTACACGCTATTAGCCCCAGTGTTGCCACTATGAGCATCATCGTGTGCCTTATTATGTGTCGTAAATCCATCTTTTAACTATCTGTCAATGCTACAAAGGTAGTAAAATATTGTCAATTGAGGCTATGTGAGATGAAAATTGAGCCTCACGCTATATATATATTAATATAGGTATAGCTGGTAATATTTAAAAAATATTATAAATTCTTAAAAATATTTAAGAAAATGTTTGGAAAATAAGAAATAATACTTACCTTTGCACCCGCAATCGAGAGGATACGCAGTGTTCTTGAGGTGCGCAGAGGTTCTTGAAGATATTTTTGCAAAAAAAGTTCTCCAAAAATTTGGTGGTTTAAAAAAGATGACTTATCTTTGCATCCGCTTTCGCCTTTAAAACGGCGATATGCGAAAAAGGTTCTTGGAGAAAATTTTTTGAAAAAAAGTTTCCAAAATATTTGGAGGTTTCAAAAATAGTTCTTACCTTTGCACCCGCTTTCGCCTTTAAAACGGCGAGACGCGAAAAAAGGTTCTTGAAAAATTTTTTGAAAAAAGTTTCCAAAATATTTGGAGGTTTCAAAAATAGTTCTTACCTTTGCACCGCTTTTCCTTTCTATAAAATGAGAGGTTGGTGATGGAAGTTCTGATGAAAATTAGAATATGGTTCTTTGAAGATTTTGAGCAGCTAAAGTTTTATCTATCTCCTATGAGATAATTTCAAA